>JBCCDD010000013.1:0-92624 GCA_039033175.1 Planctomycetota bacterium | reverse complement strand
CGCGTGTCCGCTCGCTGATGATCTCCCGCTCGAACTGCGCGAACGAGAGCAGGATGTTCAGCGTGAGTCGGCCCATCGAATGGGCGGTGTTGAACTGCTGCGTCACGCTCACAAACGACACGCCGTGCCGCTCGAACGTCTCCATCATCCGCGCGAAGTCGAGGAGCGAGCGGCTCAGGCGGTCCACCTTGTAGACGACCACGCAGTCGACTAGCCCCGCCTCGATGTCGGCCATGAGCTGCTGCAACGCCGGCCGGTCCGCGTTACCGCCGCTGAATCCGCCGTCGTCGTACCGCTCGGCGCTGCACACCCAGCCCGCGGCCTTCTGGCTCGCGATGAACGCCTCACCCGCCTCGCGCTGCGCGTCGAGCGAGTTGAACTCCTGCTCAAGCCCCTCCTCGGTGCTCTTGCGGGTGTAGATCGCGCAGCGAACGGTCTTGATCGGCTCGGCAGCTTCCTTCATCACCGGACTCCTTTCCGCGTTCGTTTCCCGAGCCCGAAGAAGTGGAAGCCGTTCCAGTGCGAGCCGCTGATCGCGTGAGCGACCGCGCTCAGCGAGCGGTAGGTATCGCCGCGGTACTCGAAGCCGTCGGCCCGCACAGTGACTCGATGCTCACGCCCCTTGAATTCGCGGACAAGCATGGCACCGGGCGGCGGTACCCGTTCGTCACGCCCAACCGGTATCGCGGTGATGACCGTGCGCTCCGGGTCGTGGTCTTCGGCCTGACCGGCAGGCGGGCGGACTCGCAGGTCCGCATCCCGGGCGAGCGGCAGGGCTTTATCACGCACGCGCTCTACGGTCCGAGCCGCGAGATCACCCTCGGCCAGCATCTGGATCTGCCAAGCGACCCGCCGGATCAGCCATCGCCGGTTGCTCGACCTCGCCGCCTCGCCGAAGACCTCCTCGTACCGCTCGCGGAGTTCGCGCGTGGTCATGTCCTCGAGCGCGGCGAGTTCCTTCTGGATGTGCGAAGCCGACTCCGGCATCACGAGCCTCCGTCCCGCGGACAACCGTCGCCCGCGGCCACACTGAGGCCCGAATCGCTCGGAAGTTCAACTCGTGTCGCCGAGGATTCTGAGAGTTCGTCGCCAACTCGCGGAGATTGCTCGATCACCCGGGCCAGCCCGTGCCCGAGCAGCGCGACCAGTTCCCTTCGCCGGGCTTCCCGGGTTGTTGTCGCCCGCGGCGCGCACGATCGCCGCCCCGCCTTCCGTGCGGTCCGTCCGTCCATGGTGGATGCCTCCGGGCCCGGTCGGCTGTTCACCAACGGGGCATGCATCCTCTATATCTGCACGAAGAGGGCGAACTGTCGCAGATACAGATCGTCGTGCGGCTCGCAATACCCCGCTTAACCCGGCATGATGGCCTATCCTGGTCGAAGGAGCAAAGCCTCGATGGCAAGAGAATCCGCCATTCCAGTCATCGATCTGTTCGCCGGGCCAGGAGGCCTCGGCGAAGGGTTTGCGTCCACATTGAGCCGGTCAGGAACACCTGTCTACCGCATTGCTCTGTCAATTGAAAAGGACCCTCATGCCTACCGCACATTGTTGCTCCGCAGCTTCTTCAGACAGTTTGCTGACGCCGCCCCTCAGGATTACTACGACTACCTCATGCATCGGATCGACTCCGTAGACGCACTGTTCGATCGACACCCCACCGCAGCTGAGGCAGCACGCTCGGAAGCATGGCAAGGCACACTCGGCAAGGCAGCACCGCAGACCATCAACAGACGCATCGACGAGGCATTGGCACGATCCCGGCCGACTCCGTGGATACTGGTGGGTGGGCCCCCGTGCCAAGCGTACTCAGTTGCAGGTCGCTCGCGAATGAACGGCAGTGCGTCATTCGCGGATGACGAGAGGCACACGCTCTACCGCGAGTACCTACGGATTATCCGGCGACACCAGCCAAGCGTGTTCGTTATGGAGAACGTTAAGGGACTCCTTTCCTCAAAGCATCGCGACAGGCTGATTCTGGATCAGATCCTTCGCGATCTCTCTCGGCCGACACGTAGTCTGAAGTACCAACTGGTAGCTTTAGACTATGACGACACCGGCCTGTTCGAGGCACCGGAGTTTGAACCCGAGAACTTCCTTGTTCACGCAGAGCGATTTGGAGTGCCACAGAATCGCCATCGCATCATCATCGTCGGTGTGAACTCAAGCTTCCGCAGCACAATGCAAACCTCGTCGCTGCGGCTGACACGACACGACGCTCTCACAACCTGCCGGGATGTCATTAACGGTTTGCCGAAAGTCCGCAGTTCTCTATCTCGGGGGCTTGAACTAGAAGGAGCCTGGCAAAGGCATATGCGTTCGGCGGTTCGGGCCCAGTGGGTGCGCGATGTGGAGCAGCTGCACTCGGTCGATCTCGCCAAGAGGATTCGCCAGAATGCGCGAGAAACCGATGGAACACTAGGCATCGGTGGACGGTTCATTGAGGCCGACCCTTCACTGCCTCGACACTCCGAGTGGTTCAACGATCCGAGACTGCCCGGAGTGTGCAATCATGAAACCCGAGGACATATCCCCGCAGATCTACATCGCTATTTGTTTGTGTCAACGTACGGCGAATGCAAACAGGTGTCACCGCGTCTTCGCCACTTTCCGGATGCATTGCTGCCTGCGCACTCGAATGTCGCCGAAGCCCGTGGGAACGGAATGTTCAACGATCGCTTTCGTGTGCAGCTCTGGGATCAACCTGCGACCACCGTCACCGCCCACATTGCCAAGGACGGCCACTACTTCATTCACCCTGACCCGACACAGGCCCGAAGCCTGACCGTTCGGGAGGCTGCTCGCCTCCAGAGCTTCCCTGATAACTACTTCTTCGAGGGGCCACGCACTGAGCAGTATCGTCAGATCGGGAATGCAGTTCCGCCGCTACTAGCACGGCAGATTGCAGCCGTTGTCGCAAGTTTTATCGATCCAAGCCTCAGCACTCACTAGTATGGCCGACCGCCTCACGCCAAGTGAACGCAGCGAGAACATGCGGCGCATTCGTAGCAGCGGCACGAAACCAGAAGAGGCTGTTGACGCGGCGCTGAAGTCGCTTCGATACCACTACCGCAGGAGCGATGGCGACTTGGCCGGGTCGCCCGATTTCGTTCTAGAGCGTCACCCCGTTGTGATTTTTGTGCATGGCTGTTTCTGGCATCGGCACCGGGGATGTCGCAAGGCCTATACCCCGAAATCGAGGGCGGACTTTTGGAAAGCTAAGTTCGAAGAGAACACGGCACGCGATCGGTGCGTCGTCCGGCAACTTCGTCGCCTCGGGTGGCGAGTCATTACGGTCTGGGAATGCCAGACCCACGATCCTGCCCAACTCAAGGCACTTCTCAAGCGCCGCATCTCCGCCAGGCGGCAGCACAGGCCAGTTGGCCACCGCGTACACTCATAGCGGTCGACTGTTCTGTTTCTACGGGAGGGCCATCGAGGCATGTCGCCAAAGGAAACGATCGAGGTTGTGCCATCTGCGAAACGCCTTGTGCACTCGCTTCGGGACATCGGCTACGACCTCAATCACGCGGTAGCAGATCTCGTCGATAACAGCATCGCCGCTAAAGCTGGGCGCGTTGACATCACATTTTGCTTTGACGGCGAGGATTCATGGATCCGAGTGTCCGACGACGGACTCGGAATGAGCGGGCCAGCGATCACTGAGGCCATGCGATTCGGGTCCGAGCGGGACTATGAAGTCACTGACTTAGGCAAGTTCGGGCTCGGCCTCAAGACTGCCTCACTCTCACAGTGCTGTCGCCTCTCCGTGGCAAGCCGGGCCAGCAAGACGACTCGTCGAATCGAAGCGAGGCAGTGGGACTTGGATCACATCAGTCGGAAGAACACTTGGAGTGTGTTCAACTTGGGGGCCGGCGAGCGATCTGACTCGCTCGTCGGACCGCTGCAGGAGGCGACGGGCACGGTCATCTTGTGGGAGAAGCTCGATCGTGTGCTCTCATACAAGGTTCCATGGGGCAACAAAGCAAAGACCGGCCTGCTGCAGGCTGCCGAAGGCCTGGATCTTCATCTTGGAATGGTGTTTCATCGCTTTCTCACCGGTGAGGCGCGCCGCCGCAAGAAGCTACGGATGTTCCTAAATGGCACACCAATCGAGCCATGGGATCCATTCGCCAGAGCCGAACCCAAGACGAAAGAGGCTTGGGGCGACGAGCTGGAAGTGCAGACAGATTCTGGCCGGGGCGTCGTCCGGTGTTCTGCGTACATCCTGCCCAGAAAAGACGACTTCTCAAGCGATCGAGCGTTCCAGCGTCACAGCGGCCCGGCAAAGTGGAATCGCCAGCAGGGTTTCTACATCTACCGTGGCGATCGAATGATCCAGAGCGGCGGCTGGTGCCGCATGCGAACCGCTGATGAGCATACGAAACTCGCGCGGATCGCTCTCGACTTCCAGCCTGATCTAGATGAAGCATTCAGCATCAACGTCACGAAGGCGAGAGTCGGACTGCCGCGAAGTCTGCGCGAGCAGTTGTCACCACACATCGATCGGGTCGTGAAGCGAGCCCGTGAGGTCTACGACTCCAAGCCACGTCGACCGCGTCCGACAGGCGGCAGCACAGACGGAAAGGGAAGCGGGACAAGCAACGCTTCAGTCGCTGCCACCTCGACGTCCAAGGATCACGGTACCGGGGCGTCAGCAACTACGAACTCAACGGACCATAGAGATCAGCATGTGACGCCACGCCACATCGGATCCGTTCTCCGCGAGGCAGCCCGCCGGTCAGGAACAGCCGAGGCGATGAAGTCCGTCGCTGCTGAGGTTCGCCAGAGTCACCCGGAGGTCTTCGATGCCCTTGGATGGTGAAGCAGTTGAGCAACACCTGCGAGTTGTTCGTGTGCAGCTCGATGCAGGAACCGTCAAATCGCTCGATGAGGCGCTGCAGTTCGTACCGGCGGAACTCAGAGACCGAGTTCAGATTCGGTACGAAGAGGAAGTCACTCAGCCCATTCTTCCAGTTCGCACCGTGTCTGCCTCAGGGGGTCCACGCGAGTGGGCGAGGGATTGGGATGCGTCTGAGGGCTATTACTGGCGGCGACAGCGTGAGTATCTGCTCGCCCGGCCGCACTTCACCGCACGCAGCGTCGAATCACTTGACGACGCCAGTGACACAGTGCTCTCCCACATCGAGGATCCGCGGCCGGATGGGCCCGATCCATTCGATGTTCGCGGTCTGGTGATGGGATACGTTCAGAGTGGAAAGACGGCCAACTTCTGCGCGCTGATCGCGAAGGCTGCTGACCTCGGATACAAGTTCGTGATAGTCCTATCCGGCATTCACAATTCGCTGAGACAACAGACACAGCGCCGAGTCAATGTTGCTCTTGGCATTACTGCGGCCGCCGGATCGCCGCCCCCCGAAGCCGGTCGCCGCTGGATTTCTCTCACGCAGGACGCCATTCATGGGGACTTCAGGCCCGGCACGACGGACAACAGCGTTCTGCAAGGCAACGAGCGAGTTGTCGCTGTCATAAAGAAGAACAAGTCCGTCCTAAATAGACTACTGAACTGGATCGAGAATGCACCATCACGATCGCTGCCGGTGTTGATCATTGACGATGAGGCTGATCAGGCATCGATCAACACAGGAGGAAACCGGGCTCCATCAGAAGGCGATGACGCCGAACGGCTCGAAGACATCACCGATCTCACCGCGGAGGACACCGACGATCCGGTGGCCGAAGACGAGATCAATCCATCGGTAATCAACGGTCTGATCCGGCGGCTGGTTCAGCGCTTCAGGCGGGTGTCCTACATCGCGTACACAGCTACGCCGTTCGCGAATGTGCTGATCGACCACGAAGCGACGGATCGGGAGGCCGGCGAAGATCTGTATCCGAGGGACTTCATCATGAGTCTCCCGCGGCCAGCCGGCTACGTTGGAGCCGAAGCGCTTTTTGGAAGGGACGCGTTGCCCGACGACGAGGGTGAAATCGCGGGGATTGATGTCTTCCGCGAGATCGACCGAGAAGAGGCGGACGAGCATACGCCGCGATCACGAGATATCCCGGCGTACCGCCCTCGCATTTCTCCCAGTCTCGGAACGGCGTTCCACGACTTCGTCCTCGCAACCGCAGCGAGGGAGTTTCGCGACGGAGCGTCGCTGGCATCGACGATGCTCATTCACACCCACCACCGAACACCGGTTCAAACGGCTTTGGCTAATGTCGTGCGTGAACACGTCGCGCAGATGCGGCAGTCCTGGCGCTACGATCGGGATGCAATTGAGGTCGTGCTGCGTGCTCGCTGGGAGTCTGAGTTCCGGCCTCTGACGCGATCGCTTCTTGCAGAAGCCGACATACCGTTCGAAGAGTTGCGTCCCCAGCTCGATCAGCTCTTCCGGGATCCGCTGCAGGTCTTTGAGCTCAATTCTGCATCAGATGACGTTCTTGACTACGAGGAAGATCCGGAAGTCAAGGCGATAGTAATCGGTGGGAACAGACTGTCACGCGGGCTGACGCTCGAAGGACTATTGGTCAGCTACTACGTGCGCGAAGCCAACGCATACGACACGCTCATGCAGATGGGACGGTGGTTTGGCTACCGAGAGCACTACGTCGATCTGACAAGGATCTACACGACAGAGCGGCTGTTTGGCTGGTTCCGTGACCTCGCTCTCGCGGAGGCTGAGCTCAGAGACGAGATGCAACGATATGAGCGTGATCGTCTGACACCGCAGCAGCTGGGCATGTCGATCCGAAGTCATCCGCAGCTGCCACCCACGGCGAGCAACAAGCTCGGTTCGGGTGTGCTGATCAGCCGTAGCTATTCAAGCCGGCTTGTGCAGACCACGTACTTCGACGTGGAGGACCCGGGATGGCTGAGGGACAACACTACGGCCGTAGCCGAGCTGATCGCAGCGATCGGGCAGCCGAACGGCGTCGCAGACGGTATTGACTTCGACGTGTCGAAGCCGACTTGGATGAACGTGTCGGCGCGGGAGATTCTCGCGTTTCTAGAACGATATCGAACTGATCCCAGGGCGGAGCAGGCCGACACCAGCCCGATTAGACAGTACATCCATCGCCAGAATCAGGAAGGGGAGCTCCTGCGATGGTGGGTGTCAATCCGCGGCCGTACCAGCGAGAAACTGAGCTTGGGCACCGAGTCGCGATGGACCGTCGGGAATCAAGCCATATGCCGAATCAATCGATCGGCACTCCAGATGATCACAGGTTGTATCGGGTCACTCATCAACCCGGCGACCAAGGATGGAGAGCCGGGCAAGGGCGATGAAGAGGTCGGCCTGACGCGCGGACAGATTGAGGCTGCAAAGCAATCCGATCTCAGCTACGGGCTCGCGCTTCGGCGTCAACGATCGCCGGAAGAGGGTCTCTTGCTCATCTACCCGATTAGTTCAAGTTCGGCACCTTCGGCTCGGTCGACCGATCGTGTCGCTCTGACTGATCCGCCGCGGGCGGGCGAAACAGTGGCAGGTATCGCACTTGCGTTCCCTCAGTCGGAGAGCGCTGCATCAATCGAATACATCGCTGGTTCGGTCGAGCAATTGAGGCGTGGAGCTGATCAGTGACTCGGCAAGAAGTGGAAGCAATCTGGGGTTCAATTGAACGTCCGACGGCGCGGGGTGATTACGCCGGTCGGCGCGTTCCAGACTGCCCAGCCGAGCGACCGATCTTTGCCGTCATCGATAGCGAAGGCAGGCGGTCGCTCTTCGTGTCCGCGAACGACGACGACCCGACCATTCCAGCAATAGGCACAACAGGATTGTCCGTTGCGACGGATGTGTACCGCATCGGGTCCCGCCAAGCCAGCGCCTACATCGCACTCACATGTCGCAGACCAGAGCAGTTTGCGACTTTCACCGCCGTATGTGCTGATGCGCTTGACGGTATCACGCAGCAACCGGCCGATCCGGTCGGGGCACTGAGAGCATGCCTCGACCGATGGAAGGCGTTCTGGCGCGTCAAACAGGACGGCCTTTCGCGTGAAGCAGCCCTGGGCCTGTTCGCAGAGCTCTGGTTTCTTCACTTCTGGCTCTCCTGCTCGCGTGCAGACGCGCTCGCCAGGTGGACGGGACCAGTCGGCGCCCGACATGACTTTCAGTGGCCAACTGCGTCAGTCGAGGTGAAGGCGACCGCATCGGCTCAGGGAGTTGTTCATCGCATCAGCAGTCTTGACCAACTTGAGGATCCGGTGACCGGCATCCTCTATCTCTTCAGCCTCCACGTAGCAGATGACGCGCTCTCTGGGAACACGCTCCCGAAGTTGGTTCAGCTTGTACGATCGTCGTTCATGGGCGATGCCCCGTCGTTGGAGGCATTCGATTCGCAGCTTGCAAATTTGGGGTACAGTCCCGCCCACGCAGATCGCTATGACCGGCGCTTTCGCGTCGTCGGCGAACGCCTTTATTGCGTAAGCGAGGCTTTCCCGAGGCTTACCAGGACAGCCATGGGTGAGGTTCTCCCGCCGGCCGTTCAGGATGTGTCATACACCTTGGACTTGGCAGCTTGCGAGGAGCACCGAATCGCCTCGGCGGCGCAAGAACTGGTTGACAATCAACTCGCGTGAGAGCATTGCCGAGTGCCGGTCAACTGGGCTGTCGTTCAGCATATTGGCAGTTCGATTAAGGGTCATGATCCACTAGACAGTCCTCAAGAAGAGCGGCAAGTTCGTGATCGGATTTCGCAACCGCCATCCCCTTCGGAGGGCGTCGAATCGACTTGACCAGTCCTCGGATGATCGTGGGATTGCTATTCGCGATCGAGCGGATGAGCGGCAGATGTCCACGTGTTCCTTCACGGTGCTCGGTCACGATTGCCAAGCGGTAGAGCGCGTCGTACGCGAGGCCAGAAGAAGTATCGGTAGTCCAGGGCCCTTCATGGAGAGGCAGGGCGTGATCTGTTGACACGGCATGCTCACCCTGGGCGATCGAGACATCTAGATCCTGCCGAGCAAGCTCTTTAACGGTATGGAGTAGCCGACGACGCGCGGTAGCGCAGCCGAGTTCGGTGTCGCGAGACCGCGTCTGCTCGGCCAGCGTGTCCAGCCAAGGGACGGCCGGATAGATGGGCGTCGCCTCTCCTAGCCATACTGGTTCGAAGTGTCCGCTCTGCTCTCGCCACCACTTGAATGTGACTGCATGCATTCGTGGGGTGAGAGACATCGTGCCGTGACGTCGCTCGATGAAGAAGCCGCGCTGCGCATGCAGTCGACGCAAGAACGGTGGTGCAAGCACGAATCGGCAGCCCGAGGAACGGAGCCCGGCAACATCCCGATACCAGACGACACGGTCTGGTTGGGCTCCGTTTCCTCCGATGTCAAGAGCGAACCAGATCGCAACGAGCGGATCCGTTGTGAAATCCAGGAGGCGAGATGTGAAGCCGTGATGTTGTGACGCCGCCCGGAGCATCCGACCATCGACGTCGAACGTGAGTGATCCCGCAACGTCGGCGACCGCTCGCTCGAATCGACGACGCCTGAGGAGATAGCGACCGCGCTCTGCGTCTTCTACCCGTGTCCAGCTTGGAAGCAGGTCCCAACGCGGATCGGCCTGACCCCGGAACGCCATGTGGCGTCCCTCCATACGAGCTTCAAGCTGGCGAAGGGTGAGCCAGATTGCCGCGTGCCAGCTCGATGGGAGATGCACAGCGGTGGTGAGCGATTGAGGCGTCGCTGAGTCAGCCGTGATCCGAGCAAGCCGGCCAATCGCGTACATCGCGATCTGCACCTGCTCCAATACATCACGATCTCGAACGGAGAACACCCGTTGTGATCCCACCGAGCCGGCGGCGAGGCCGTCGTACGCGAGAAAGAGATCCCTTGCGGTCTCAGGAGACTCCATCTCGTCGAGCGAATGAGTTGCCACACGAGGGTCGTCTCGTCCCACCAGCAACCCAAACTGGCGGAAGTTGCTTTGGACGTACGCCAGCTGCTCTGCGTCCCATGTGCCGTCGCCGGACGGCAGCTCATCGCTTGGTTCCTTTGGCACCCTGAGTGTCCAATTCATCCAGCTGCTCGATTCGTAGTTTCAGGTTGGAGCAATCGGCCGTGTTCAATAGCCCTTGCTCGTTGGTGATGGGCGTGCAAAGTAGTCCAGCGTCACCGTTGGATGTCCCGCGACCCCGCGGCGCTCGGCAACCCCGCTAGTCCTTTGGGAGCTCGAACTCGCCGGTTCTAGCCCCCAACTCTCGAAACTGAAACCCTGTAGCACCCATTCCTCGCACCGCTGCTAACCGAGAGTCAGAGAGCGCGAGAGTCTCGCCCCCGTCGGCCCGCAGAGCCGGGGGTTCTGGTCGCCACCCACTCGCCAACCCCAAACCTGAGAGCGCCGCACCCCGCCCCGGACGCCCCCAAGCGGCCCATTCCAACCCGGCCGCAGTAAACAAACAGGCCCGCGTCCTTTGGACACGGGCCTGCCAAGCTCCCCGAACAGGACTCGAACCTGTAACCTAGCGGTTAACAGCCGCTCGCTCTACCAATTGAGCTATCGGGGATCGAATGTCGCCCTCTCGGGCAGGTCGCTCGTTCGGCGAGGTGAAGCGTAGTGCCAGACACGCTCGCGTCAAGCGGCCGTGCCGCAAGGACCACCCTGCCCGAAGGTACCGCCGTCCGCCCGTGCAATCGCGAACGCGGGTGCCGTCGTCCCCTTCATCGGCCAGAACAGCTTGCGGCATCATGCGACCGACCCGTGATCTCCGGCGTACACCACCTTGTGCGATCTCAACCTCCACCGTCTCGCGTCTTTAGCCTCTGCCACGCCCTGTGCCTCGCCCGGGCAGGGCGCAGGCTGATCCCCGTTTGTGCTCTCGCCCTCGCGGCGACGGTGCTCGTCGGACTCGGCCCGCTCCGCATCCCCGGCCAGGCCCCCGAGGCCCTGCTTTCGTTGCCGGCGGGCGAATCGGCGACGGCCGACCCATGCTCGCTGCGTCAACTCGCTGCTGAGTCACCCATGCTCGCCGCCCTGAGCGGGGCTGTCGCCACGCTCGACGCTCGCGACGTCGCGCGCCTCCGCCAGCGATCGGTCCGGGCGGATGAGCTTCCGCCCGACGCGACCCCGATCGGCGTGGCCCGTCTGACGGCGGACGAGTCGTGCAGCGATACGGCCTTCTACCAGCACGATGACCAGTTCTTCGCCAGTGCCGAAGGCCAGGTCATCCGGCTCAATCGCGTCGCCGCCGCGCGTCTGCTTCGGCCCCTCTTCCGCGAGCCAAACGCCGTGCCGACGAGGCCCGGCGCGCGAACGCTCGCCGCCGGCGTCGATGGCGTACTCGATCCCGCGTACACGCAAAGCGAGATCGAGTTGACGCGCGAGGAAGTCAACGATCGCCTCAACCACCGGACCTCCGGTGTGCGATTTGACACCGACGGCGTCAAACGCTCGCTCCGCAACGAACGTTTCCGTATCCGCGTGCCACGCACGCTTTCGCCGGATCGCCCGGCGCCGCTCATGGTCTGGATCAGCCCCACGCCGCGTGGCACATTGCCGCAGGCGTTCTTCCCCGTGCTGGATGAGCTCCGCATGGTCGCCGTTGGCATCGATAACACCGGCAACGAGCGGCGAGCAATCGATCGCATGCAACTCGTCTTTGATGCGATCGAAACGGCGGCGACCCGTGTGCCGATCGATCGCGCCCGTGTCTATCTCGCCGGTTTCTCCGGCGGCGGGCGCGTGAGTTCAATCCTCCTGCACACCTACCCGGACGTCTTTGCCGGCGCTGTCCCGATCGTCGGGCTCAACAGCTACCACCGCGTGGACTTTGATAACGGGCGATACCTCCCGGGCTTGTACCCGCGCCCGCGTGGCGACCGACTCGTCGAGGCCCGATCGCGAAGGCTCTTCGCGATCACCGGCTCGCTCGATTTCAACCGAGACGAGATGCTCCGCCGTCAGAGGCTTCTCGCCGACGACGGTTTCTCGGCCCGCATCGAAGTGGTCGAGGGCATGCCGCACGAACAGATGCCCCCGCCCGAGGTCATCGCTGAGGCTCTGCGATGGGTGGACGAACCACAGCGCAGCGCACGCGACGACGCCGACGACCGGGCCGCCGATCTGCTCGCGCAAGCCGAGGCCGCAGCCGCAAGCCCGGCGCTGCGCGCCCAAAGAAAAACGCGTGACCTCCTGCTGGAGGCCACGCGTGTTGGTCCCTGGTCGCCCGCGGCGTGGCGGGCGGCCGAGTGGCTGGTTGGCGGCATGCCCGAGCGCGTCACGGCGCCCGCTGATGCCGACTAGACCACAGCCGGGCGGTCCATTCAGCGGCGACGACGCGTCGCGACGCCCAGGCCCAGCGCGAATAGCGCCGCGGCACCCGGAGCGGGAATCACGGTCGCCGTGAACAGCCAGTCCTGCGTCCCGCCCGTGTTGGCGCCGCTGTCGTCCATCGTCAGCCAGCCGCGGCCGACCCACGACGAGCTGTCGCCCGCCAGGCGGTGCCCGTCGGACTGGAAGATGAACGAGTTGTTGTCATCGTCGGTAACGGTGAAGACCGACTCGGGCCCCGACTCGGGCATGCCCATCGCGTCCAGTGCCGTCAGCGTGCCGGTGTTCAGCACGTTGTTCACGCCGAGCACCTTGTAACCGCTGGCGGTGGTGTTCACATCGGTCGCGTAGGTAAAGTCGATCGCGTACGCCTGCCCGCCGCCGACGTACCCGCCCATGCCGTCGTGGACGCCACCGAAGATCGTGCCCTCGATGCGGATCTCCAGGTCGCCCGCGTTGTCGAAGATCTTCAGCGTTGTGTCGCCGAAGGTATCGAAGCTAAACGAGTTCACCCCGCTGCCCAGCATGTTGTCGATACGGAGCCCATAGGTGGGCGGCGCGCCGTTGCCGTCGGGGTGGTCGCCGAGCAGGAACTCGGCCACAAGTGTCTGTGCAGACGCGAGCGACGCGCAGGCCGCAACCGCGGCCGCGCCAATGCGCATACCGGTCATCATCTGTTCTCCTCCCAGCGCCGACAATTCGGGCGCCTGTCCCTTTTGCGAGCGGCGCGTCGACAAACACGCCACCCTTCTCAGGGGTGACACTACATCGCCCGCGCCCGCCGATGCAAGGGTGAGCAGACAATCAGCTCAAAAAAAGCAGATTATGGTGGCATTTCTCGAAACCTGTGTTCCGACAGCTTTCGCCTCAAAGCCCCTTGAAGGCCTCGATCGCTCGCTCGCGTGCCGGCTTGTGATCGACGATCGGGGCCGGGTAACCGTGATCCTCGGCGTCGCTCTTGCCCAGCTTCACAGGGTCGTGCAGATCGCCCGCGCTGAGCTGGCGCAGCTCTTCGACGTGCCGCTTGATGAACGTCCCGTCGCCGTCAAACTTCGCCGACTGTGTCCACGGGTTGAACACGCGGAAGTAGGGCTGCGCGTCCGTGCCCGTGCTCGCCGACCACTGCCACCCGCCGTTGTTGCTCGCGAAATCACCGTCGACAAGCTGTTGCATGAAGTACCGCTCACCCCGGCGCCAGTCGATCAGCAGGTGCTTGGTCAGAAACATCGCCGCGATCATCCGCAGGCGGTTGTGCATCCAGCCCGTCTGGTTGAGCTGCCGCATCGCCGCATCGACGATCGGGTACCCCGTCCGCCCCGCACACCACGCCTCGAACCCGTCGTCATCGTCGCGCCACTCGACAGCGTCGTACTGCTGCTTGAAGTTCTCGTGCTTGCAAACCCGCGGGAAGGCGGCCGTGATGTGCTTGTAAAACTCTCGCCAGACAAGCTCGTTGATCCACCCCGCCGCCCCATCCCCCTTGACCGACAGCGTGCCCCCGTTCGCCTCCACCGCGGCGTGCAGACACTGCCGCGGACCTAGCACGCCCGCCGCCAGGTACGCCGAGAGCGAACTCGTCCCATCGATCGAAGGGATGTCCCGCGCCTCGTGATAGTCATCGATCCGGTGACGGCAGAACGCCTGGAGCCGACCCATCGCGGCCCGCTCACCGATGGGCCAAAGGTCTTCATCGAGCTGGCTCAGGTCAAAGCCCGCGACCTCCGTAGGCACTTCATCGCACTTGACATCGATCGCGTCGCGCTTCGCCGGTGTCCCGCGCGGCTCCCACCCGCCGCGACCACCCAGAACCTGCGCCCACTTGCGGCTAAACGGCGAGTACACCGTGTAAGTCTTCCCCTCGTTGGTCTGCACGCTCCCCGGCTCAAGCACCACCTGATCATGGAACCGGTGCACCGATACGCCGCCGCTCTCGAGCCGGTCTTCGACGTTCTCGTCACGTTTCCGCTCGTTCAGCTCGTACTCCTCATTGAAGTACACCTCCGAGACATCAAGCTCATCCGCCATCGCCGCGAGCGCACCGGGAACATCCGCAAACGTATCGAGATCCAGGATCTTGAGCGGGATGTTCTTGCCGCCCAGCGACTCGCGCAGCGCGTGGACGTGGCGCAGGACAAAGGCAACCTTCCGGTCGCCCCAGTCGTGGTCGTTCCACTGCCCCGGCGTGATCGCAAAGACGCCGATCACATCGCCGCCCGCATCGCACGCCGCGTGCAGCGCGGTGTTGTCGCTCACGCGCAGATCGTTGCGAAACCAGACCAGCCGCCGTGTCTTCGTTGATGTCATGCGCAGAGGCTAGCCGCCGCCCAACCGCACTTCAGATCGTCCGATCCGGATCCGCCTCAACCCGCTCCACGCCGACCTGAGCTTCCCACCACTGGCGACGCATCGGCACCTGCGGCCCGTTGTAGCCAAGCGTCCGCCGAGCGCCGGTCAGCTTCAGATCGGCACGCTGCGCGACCATCGACTCGAGCTTCGCGAACGCGACCTCAAGGCGGTCTGGGCTGGGGCGTCCCCGCATCCCGACGCTCAGCATCCAGCCCGCGGTGTGGTCTTCAACAACCACGCCGTCCTCGGCAGAGCCGATCGGACCAAGGCCCGGGTTCTCGTACAGGAACGCCATCGACCCGTTCGCCATAACGCGTCCCAAGTCCGGCAGCGCGTCGCCCGAGCCGGCCTCGGTCAGGTCCATCTCAACAGGCGCCGTCATCGCGATATCGCGCGAGCTGATGTGCCGGAACAGCGGCCAGAACGCGTTGTTCATCCCCGTGCCCTCGCCCCCGTACACCGCACGCCGGACGCTCGGATACCACTTCAGCTCAACGGCCTCAGGAGCGGTCGGCCGCGGGTACCCCACGGGCAGATCCTCGTTCACCGAGACCTCGCCCGCGACCCAGCGGGCGCCCATCCGCACGACCGGTGTCGTGCCCACGGTCGCCATCGCCTCGATCCGTGGCTCATCGACGCCCGCCGCCGAGGCGTCCGCCGTGAGACCAAACGCAACAGCCGCACCCAAGGCAATGTTCATCGTCGTCGTCCGCATGGTGAATGCCCTCCTGATGCCAAATCCTTCGCACCAGCGACCGCCCCCGATTCGCCCCCTCGCCCGCCTCCTACCCTCACACATGCCGCCCCTGCTGCACCGCGACGAGCGAGGCATCCGCTGCGACGCCGGCGGCTTCTGGATCGACCCCTGGCGTCCCGTGCCGCTCGCTCTGATCACCCACGCCCACGCCGACCACGCCCGCCCCGGCATGGGCCGCTACATCTGCATCGAGGATTGCCTGCCCGCTCTCCGCCGCCGCCTGCCCCAGGACGCCGACATCACCCCGCTCGCCCCGGGCGAGCCGACGGACCTCGGGCGCACGCGCGTCACCTTCCACCCCGCAGGTCACTGCCTCGGTTCGGCCCAGGTCCGCGTCGAAGGCCCGGGCGAGGTGGGGGGCAAGCCCGCAAGCGAGGTCGCCGTTGCCGCCGGCGACTACAAACGCCAGCACGACCCGACCTGCGCCGCCTTCGAGGTCGTCCCCTGCGACACCTTCATCACCGAGGCGACCTTCGCCCTGCCCATCTACCGTTTTCAGCCCGGCTCCATCATCGCCCGCGACATCCTCGCCTGGTGGGACACCAACCGCCAGCGCGGGCGCGTCAGCGTGCTCTGCGCCTACGCCCTGGGCAAGGCCCAGCGCATCCTGGGCGAGTTGCTCCCCCTCATCGCCGATCGCCCCGCCGCCCAGCGCCGCATCTTCAACCACGGTGCGCTCGAGTCCATGCTCGATGCCTATCGAGAGCTCGGCGTCGAACTGCCACTGACCTTCCCGATCAGCGACTCCGCACGCGCGCGCGGCAAGGCAAATCCCTTCCGAGGCGAACTCGTCCTCTGCCCACCAAGTGCGTCGGCCAGCCCGTGGATCCGGCGCTTCGGCAGACCCGCCGACGTCGATGTCGCCTTCGCCTCCGGCTGGATGCGCGTCCGGGGCATCCGCCGACGACGCAACTACGACCGCGGCTTCGTCCTCTCCGACCACGCCGACTGGCCCGACCTGCTGCGCACCATCGACGAAACCGGCGCCACCCGCGTCCTCTGTACCCACGGCTACAACGACACCCTCGCCCGCTACCTCCGCGAGCACCGCGGCATCGACGCCAGCCCGCTCGAGACCGACTTCGGCGGCGACGACACGATCGAAGCCGCGACCGCCGAGGCCCCGGACTGATGCGTGCCTTCGCCGATCTGTACGCAGCGCTCGATGCAACGACATCGACCGACGCCAAGGTGCGCGCGATGGCCGCCTACCTAAGCGTCGCCGATCCCGCCGACGCGGCATGGGCCGTCTTCCTGCTCTCGGGACAGCGCCTCAAGCGCCTCCTGCCCTCCGCCCTCCTCCGGACATGGGCTCGCGAAGAGGCCGACATCCCCGAATGGCTCTTCGACGAGAGCTACGCCCGCGCCGGCGACCTCGCCGAAACCATCAGCCTCCTCCTCGACGCCGCCCGCCTCGAAGCGGCTCCACCCGCAGCCGACCGGGCGTCTCTCGCGGAGTGGATGAACACCCGTGTCGAAGGGCTCCGCGGGCTCGACGCCGCCCAGCAAGAAGCCCGCGTGCGCACATGGTGGCGCACGCTCGACGGGCCCGGCGTCTTCATCCTCTGCAAGCTGCTCACAGGAGCACTCCGCGTCGGTGTCTCGCGCACGCTTGTTGAGCGAGCGCTCGCGGACGCCTTCGCCCTTGATCGCGCCGTCGTGGCCCGCCGACTGATGGGCGGTTGGCAACCCACGCCCGAGTTCTTCGCGCGCCTCACCTCTCGCGCGACGGATAGGGACGCGCGTGCGACGCCCTATCCCTTCTACCTCGCCAGCCCGATCCAGCCCCAGTCGACGATCGAACCCACGCCGGGCGAGATCCAGGCGTTGCTGGGCGACGCCAAAGACTGGACCGCCGAATGGAAGTGGGACGGCATCCGCGCTCAGGTCATCCGCCGGGGGGGCGAGGTCTTCCTCTGGTCACGCGGCGACGAGAACCTGACCGCCCGCTTCCCAGAGATCACCGACGCCGCCGCCCGCGTCCGCACCGCCGACAGCTTCGTCCTCGACGGCGAGATCCTCGCCTGGCGAGGCGGGCCGCTCCCCTTCGCCGTTTTGCAGAAGCGGATCGGGCGCAGGACCATCACCGAGCGTGCGCTCGAGGCCGCCCCGTGCGTCTTCCTCGCGTATGACCTGCTCGAGTTGCAGGGCGATGACCACAGGCCGCATCCGATCGAGCACCGGCGCGACGCGCTCCACGCTCTGCTCGATGCCGCGCCGCCCGCGATCGTGCTGGGCGAAACGCGACAGGGCGAGAGCTGGGAAACCCTCGCCGAGCTGCGAGCCGAGTCACGCGAGCGGGGCGTCGAGGGCCTCATGCTCAAGCGGCGCGGCAGCCCCTATCGAGACGGGCGGGTCCGCGGCGATTGGTGGAAGTGGAAGGTCTACCCCCACACAATCGACGCCGTCTTGACATACGCCCAACCCGGCCACGGCCGGCGTGCCAACCTCTTCACCGACTACACCTTTGCTGTTTGGGACGAGGCCTCCGAGCCGCGCGAGCTTGTCACCATCGCCAAGGCCTACAGCGGGCTCAAGCAGCAGGAGATCGATCGCCTCGACAAGTGGATCCGTGCGCACACAATCGAGCGGTTTGGGCCCGTCCGCCGGGTCGAGCCGTTCCATGTCTTTGAGCTCGCGTTCGATCACGCCCGACTGTCGTCGCGTCACAAGGCCGGCGTCGCGCTGCGATTCCCCCGCATCTCCCGCTGGCGCACCGACAAGCCGACCGACGAGGCCGACACGCTCGCCTCGCTCCGGGCCCTCGCCCAACCGGAGGAGGCACCATGACCACGCAGACGCCCGGCATCGACCCGCTGGGCCCCGCCCTGCGCGGGTGGTTCGAATCGCGGGGCTGGTCGCCGTACGCGTTCCAAGAAGACGCGTGGCGTGCGCAGGCCGCGGGCCACAGCGGTCTGATCCACGTCCCAACCGGCGCGGGCAAGACCTACGCCGCGTATCTCGCCTCGCTCGCCGAGGTGCTCGAGCAACTGACCGCAACCAAGCCCGCCAAGAAGCCCGCCAGAACGGGCAGCAAGAAGCCCGCCCGAGGTCTCAAGATCCTGTACGTCTCGCCGCTTCGAGCCGTCTCGCGTGACATCGCCCTCGCGCTGCAACAGCCGATCGACGACCTGGGCCTGTCCGATCGGATCAGCGTCGAGACCCGCACCGGCGACACCTCCAGCGCCGTGCGCTCACGCCAGGCGCGCACGCTGCCGACCGTCCTGGTCACCACCCCCGAGTCGCTCACGCTGCTGCTCGCCCGTGCCGAGTGCGAGAAGCTGTTCGCGGGCGTCCAAACCGTGATCGTCGACGAGTGGCACGAGTTGCTCAGCACCAAACGTGGCACGCAGACCGAGCTCGCCCTCGCGCGCATCCGGGGCATCGCCCCGAACGTGCGCACGTGGGCCATGAGCGCAACCCTGGCGAACATCGAAGAGGCCGCCAGCGCCGCCGCGGGCGTCGGCACCGCGCCCGCGATCGTTTCGGCAGAGATCGAACGCCCGATCATCATCGACAGCGTGCTGCCCGCCGCGGGCGACCCGTTCCCCTGGGCGGGGCATCTGGGCATGACGATGGTCCCGCGGGTCGTTGAGTCGATCCCGGTCGATGGACAAGGCCTGCCCGCCGAAAGCACGCTGGTCTTCGTCAACACGCGGAGCCAGGCGGAGCGGTGGTTCGGCGGGCTGATGCTCGCGCGCCCGGCGTGGGAGGCCGCCTCGGCCCTGCACCACGGCTCGATCGATCGCGCCGAGCGAGAGCGCGTCGAAGGCGGCCTCAAGGACGGTTCGATACGCCTCGTCGTCGCAACCAGTTCGCTCGACCTCGGCGTCGATTTCGCGCCCGTCGAGCGTGTCATGCAGATCGGCAGCCCCAAGGGCATCGCCCGGGTGATGCAGCGGGCCGGGCGGGCGAGCCACCGCCCGGGCGCATCCTGCCGGGTAACCTGCGTGCCCACCCACGCGCTCGAGATGATCGAGATCTCGGCCGTGCGCAGCGCGATCGCCGCGGGCGAGATCGAAGCGCGCTCGCCCGAGCGATCACCGCTCGATGTGCTGAGCCAGCACATGGTCACGCGCGCGCTCGGCGGCGGGTTCGAGCCCGACGCCCTCTTCACCGAAGTCCGCACCGCCTGGTCCTACCGCGGGCTGACACGCGAGGACTTCGACTGGACGCTCGACCTCGTCCGCAGGGGCGGCGAAACACTCCGGGCGTACGAGGAGTACCGGCGCGTCGAGCCGGACGAGGGGGGCATCTTCCGCGTGCCTGCCAAGCGCGTCGCGCAGATGCACCGCCTCAACATCGGCACGATCACCGGCGACGGCGTCGTCGACATCCGCTTCGTGAACGGTCGTCGACTGGGCGTGATCGAAGAAGACTTCGTGCAGCAGCTCCGGGCCGGGCAGAAGTTCGTCTTCGCCGGACGGGTGCTGCAGTTCGTGCGTCTCGACGACATGACCGCCCTCGTGCGCGCGTCGAGCGGGCGCACGAACCTGACGCCGATCTGGTCGGGCACGCGTCTACCGATCACCGAGAGCCTGGGCGAGGCGGTGCGCAACACGCTCGAGCGTGCACGGGGTGTTGCCGCCGCCGAGGCGGAGCCGGAAATCGCGGCCGCGAAGCCGCTGATCGACGCGCAGTCGCGTCTGAGCCGTATCCCCGCGGCCGGCGAGATCCTCTGCGAGCTGTGCAAGACCCGCGAGGGGCACCACCTCTTTCTGTACCCCTTCGACGGACGCCTCGTACACGGCGGGCTCGCGGCCCTGCTCGCGCTCAGGCTGAGCCGCCTGCGGCCGGCGACGTTCTCGCTCGCCTCAAACGACTACGGCTTCGAGCTGCTCAGCCCGGAGCCGATCGACGCCGCCGCGCTCACGCCCGAGCTGTTCGATGCTGCGGATCTCGCGTCCGACGCGATCGAGAGCGTCAACCTCTCAGCGCTCGCCAAGGGTCAGTTCCGCGAGGTAGCGCGTGTCGCCGGGCTCGTGTTCCAGAGCTACCCCGGCTCGCGGCGCAGCACACGCCACCTCCAGAGCCGGGCCGGGCTGATCTACGAGGTCTTCGAGCAGTTCGACCCCGGCAACCTCTTGCTGCATCAAGCACGCCGAGAGGTCCTCGACAAGCGGTTCGAAGCGAGCCGCATGGGGCGCACGCTCGAGCGCCTCCGGCTCGGTCCGATCGTGATTGAGCACACCGAGCGCCCGACGCCGCTCAGCCTGCCGCTGATCATCGAGCGCGTCGGTGGCAAGCTCTCGAGCGAGCAGCTCGCCGACCGGGTGGCCCGCATGCAAGCGTCGTGGGAGGCCTGACCGCTACCCTACCCGGCGTGGGACGGATGCCCCTCCAACTCGGCGAGACCGTTGTTGAACTGCTCGCGCAGCGGGCCGTTTGGGTCGCTCATGAGCGCACGCTGCTGGTCGCCGATCTGCACTGGGGCAAGAGCGAAACGCTCCGCCGGGCGGGAGCGCCGATCCCCTCCGGCGTCCTTGCCGCTCAGTTCGATGCGCTCGACACGCTCGTGCATACGCACGACGCCGACCGCCTGATCGTCCTGGGCGATCTGCTGCATGCGCCGGTCGGCATCACCGACGAACTCGTCGAGCGGGCCGCGGCGTGGCGCCGGTCGTGGGGGGGATCGTTCGAACTGGTCGAGGGCAACCACGATCGGCGCGTCGAACGCGTTGCGGATGCGATGGGCGTCACCCTGCTCGGCGCAGCGGCGGCCTTGGGCGAGGGGCCCGCGGGCCTCGACCTCGTGCACGACCCGGCCCACGCATCGCCGGGGCGGCCCACGCTGGCCGGGCACATCCACCCGGCCGTCACGCTCCGAGGCGGGGGCGACCGCATCAAGCTGCCGTGCTTCTGGCTCAGCACGCAGACGCTCGTCTTGCCCGCGTTCACACTGTTTGCCGCGGGGGCCCCGATCAGGCCCGCGCCGAGCGACCGCGTCGTCGCGTGCGTTCAGGACCGGTTGGTCGAGGTGCCGGTGGTCAGGTCGCGCGCGCAGCGGTCGAAGCCGCGATCGCCCGCTCGATAAACGCCCGGTGCTTGCCCAGGCTCAGATCGGCCCGTACCGCGTCGGCGATCGTCCCGTCGGGCATCACCAGGTAGCTGATGCGCCACACCAGCCCGAGCGGGCCGAGCGCCTCGTAGGCCCGGATCACGCGCTTGTCGGTGTCGGCAAGCAGCGGGAAGGGCAGGTCGAAACGCGCCCGAAACTTGGCGTGGCTGCTCTCGCCCTGGGCGGAGATGCCCACGAGGCTGACGCCGGCTTCGACCAGCCGGCTGTGGTCGTCGCGAAACGTGCACGCCTGCTTGGTGCAGACCGGCGTGACGTCGGCCGGGTAGAAGTAGACGACGAGCGGGCCGGCTTGCAGCAGATCGCTGAGCGCGCGTGGCGACCCGGTGTCGTCGTGCAGTGTGAAGTCGGGAGCGATCGAGCCGGGCTTGAGCACGGATCAGCGTAGGAACGCGATCAGGGGGCCGCGCCCGCGGCGCCCGCTGCGGCCACGCCGATGCCGAGGACCACGATCAGAATGATGTAGAGCACCCAGAAGATCAGGAAGACCGAGCCGACGATGCCGCAGATCATGCCGGCGAGGGTCAGGCCCTTACCCTCGGGGTCCATCAGGCCGCTCTTGATCTTCTTGAGGTCGCCCTGGCCCATGAGCCAGGCGAACGGCCCAATGGGCGCGCAGAGCACGACGCTGAGGATCCCCAGCACAAGGATGAGCACGCCCCGGTGGGGGGCGGTCGGCATGGATCCGGCGGGCGTCTGCGTCATCTCGAGGTCTCCTGCTGCGGCTGGAGCGGGCCGGCTGCCCGCATGCGCAGACTAGCAGTTTTTGCGTGGGCGTCGCGCGCGGGCTGACGCCTGGACGCCTATTGCGGATAGACTGAGGATGAATTGGCTGGTATCTGCGGGCGGCCGCTCTGGCGTCCCAGAGCCAGCCCGAGGGAGCGACCCCCGATGATCAAGGGCACGACGAACATCAAGAAGCTGCTGGGCGCGATGGCGCGGCTCGACGCGTCTGACCTGCACATCAAGGTGGGGCTGCCTCCGGTGTACCGGATCGCCGGGGTGCTCAGGCCGATCGAGTCCGAGCCGCTGACCGAGGACGAGGCCGACCACCTGCTCGATCCGTTGCTGAGCGAGGTGCAGCTCGCGCGGTTTGCCGAGGCGGGCAATCTTGACTTCGCGTACCACCTCGAAGATCCCGACGTGCCCGGCGGCGGCGACCGCTTCCGCATCAACCTGCTCCGCAGCGGCAGCCACACCCACGCCGCGATCAGGCGCGTCAAGGCCGACATCCCCTCGTATGACGAGCTGCACCTGCCGCAGGTCTACAGCGACATCGTCGAGCGTGAGCGCGAAGGGCTGGTCCTGGTCGTGGGCGTGACCGGTTCGGGCAAGTCGAGCACGCTGGCGGCGATGCTCGACCAGGTCAACGCGACCCGGGCGGTCAACATCATCACGGTCGAAGACCCGGTCGAGTATCGCTTTGTGCCCAAGAAGGGCATCATCTCGCAGCGCGAGATCGGCATCGACGTTCAAGACTTCCACACCGCGCTGCGCTATGTCGTGCGACAGGACCCCGATGTGATTTTTATCGGCGAGATGCGCGACCAGGAGACGGTGATGAGCGCGATCCAGGCGGCCGAGACAGGGCACCTGGTCTTCGCGACGCTGCACACCGCCGACACGATGGGCGCGTTCGGGCGCATGCTCGAGTTCTTCCCGCAGGAAGAGCGTTCCTTCGTGCGCAACAGCCTGTCGGCGACGCTCAAGGCGATCTGTGCGCAGCGGCTCGTGCCGTCGAACCGCGACGTGACCGGCACGGGCGTTGTGCCGGCGACCGAGGTGCTGCGTACCTCACCCACGGTGCGTGAGCTGATCCGTGACGAGCGGGACGAGGACCTGCCATCGGTCGTGGGCTCGAGCCCGGCCGAGGGGATGATGAGCTTCAACCAGTCGCTGGCGAGCCTCGTCGAGCGTGAATGGGTATCGATGGCGACGGCGATGGAATTCGCCCCCAACCGCGACGCGCTGCAGAGCATGATCAAGGGTGTGCAGGTCAAGGCGAGCACGCTCGTGGGGCGCGTGAAGGGCTGAGGGCAACCCCGGGTCTCTCTTGCTCCGTGTTCGATCAGGCGCATCGAAAAACGGCCCGCTCCGTGGTGGAGCGGGCCGTTGAGATCGGGGAGGTTCTCGCGGCGGTTTTTGGGCCGCGTTTCGGCTCGACTCAGGCTCTGCGTCGACGGGCCGCGATGAGGCCGCCGGTCGTCAGCAAGGCGAGCGCCGCGGGGCTGGGAACAACGAACCACTGGGTGTTGATCGAGCCCGAGTCGTTGGCCGAGAGGGTGAACCCCGCGGACAACTGGAGGCTGTTCACACCGGTGAGCGGGACGCCGAGGAGGTCCTCGTTGCCGGCATCGCTGCCGCCGGCGACAACACTGGTGGCCCCACCCTGGAGCAGGTTGCCGAAGAGCGTGCCCCCGGTGTAGCTGGCGGTGCCGAAGGCGCCGCCGGCGCCGGTGCCCGCGATCGACGCACCGTTGTTGTCGTTGTCGGTGAGCGTGAAGGCGGTCGACGCGCTGCCATCGCCGCTGATGTTGTTGAAGGTCAGGTCGCCGGTGTCAAAGGCGAAGCTGGTGTCGGCGTTCAGGAAGTTTTTGACCGTGAAGGCGAAGCTGAGGAGCTTCGTCTGATCGGCGGGGTCGAACGGGCTCTCGAGAGCGGCTTGGGCGACGCCCGAGCTGATCTCGGCGATGAGCCCGCCGCCGTTGTCATCAAAGATCTGGATCGGCCCTGTCCCGCCTCCGCTGGCAAAGTTCCAGAAGAAGAAATCGGCGGTGCCCTGGTTGTCGGCCAGCGTGACATCGAAGGAGCCGGTGAGGCCCCCGCTGGTCACGCTGACGGTCACGACCGGGTCGGGAATGCCGGCCGACGCAACGCCCGCCGACACGGCGAGCGCGACGGCTGCGAGCCCCGCGGTCGTGTGCAATCGTGCATGGATCACTCGTAGTCTCCTCTCATGCGACGCCGGTTCCGCGAGCGCTGCGCGCAGCGGTTTCGGCGTGCGAGCGTGGTTTGATCAGCGACGACGACGTGCGGCGAGCAGGCCACCGAGGCCGAGCAGCCCGAGCGAGGCTGGCGTCGGTGTGATGGTGAACGTGCTGGTGCCGGTCGCCTGCGCGAGCGCGCTCAGCGTGAAGCCCCACTCGGCCGAGATCTCGCTGACCGACCCGGCAACCGGGATGAACCCGCCGGTGCTGGCCGAGGCGACGTTCGAGCCGCCGTCGGGCGCGGTCACGCCGCTTGCGAAGAAGTCCTGGAAGACCGAACCACCGTTGAACGTCGCGCTGTACGCCCCCGCGCCGTTGGGCGCCAGCTGGGCATCGCCGGGGGCAAAGGGGCTATCGATCAGCGTGACGGCCGCCGAGGCCGAGCCGGTCACGTTGCTGAGCGGCGCGAAGCTGACGGGCGCTGCGCTGAAGCTGAACGAGGTGTTGAAGAAGCTGGCGGTCGCGTTGTTAAAGTTGAGCGTGACCGACTGGCTTCCGCCCGAGCGCTGAGCGTTTGTATCGATGCTGAGGGAGAAGTCGCCGATGTTGGCGATCTCTCTCTCGCCGAGTTCGATGTCGAACCCGAGGATGGAAATGCTGCTGGCGCTGTAGGTGATGACCGAGCCGTCGACAGACACGTTGGTATCCATCAGGTCGAAGTAGCCCGAGAGGTCCGTGCCGGCGACGCCGACCTCGACCCGCGCCACCGATTTCTGTGCGACGGCCGTACCGGCCACGGCCGCGGTCGTCACCGCAGCGATTGCAAACATGTTCATCTTGTTTCTCTCCAAAACGACAGGCTGTGCCGAAAAACGGCGACATCCCACGGCGGCAAAAGCACGCCGGGGGCTCTCTAGTTCGCAGGCCGTAAGGGAGTCTCTTTCTCTCTTCCCCGGTTTGGCCCGATCTCTCTCCCGATCTTGTACCTGAGTTGGGGGTTGCGTGTCAAGGCAGGGAGACCAGCTTTTCCGGACTTTCATGTCGGAGCCCAGCGGGGCCCGCGGCGTTCACAAGAGACATGATCACGCGACGGGATGTTCAGCGGTGGGCACCCACGAGCCCGGAGGGGTGGCATCGTGAGGTTCTCGCGAAACGACCTTGGATGCAACGGTGTCGCTTGTGTGACGCGGTCGGATTGGGATAATCAATCGGGCGTGCCCTGCAGGGCGGCAGGGCATCGGCCGTTTGTCACCGGACGAGAGACCGGTCTTGTGGCACCGAGGGGTGCCGCTGAGGTAGAGAGAGTCAATATGTCACGACTTTGGGTGGCCAGGCTGCTGATCTGCGGGCTCGTTCTGTTCGCTCTGCCTGTTGCGCACGCGGCACGAGCCGCTGGCGTCGATGCTCTGGATCTGTGGGACGAGCCGTCGGCGTCGTCGCCCGGAGCGATTCGAGTCGTGCGGGTCGAGCGCGCGGCGTTGGACGCCGCGGGATACAGCGGCCAGGCGAGATTCTTCTACCGGGGCATGGTGCTCGAGCCGGTTATCAAGCACCCGCTCCGTCGGGCATCGCCCGCGGCCGATCGGCTCGAGCGTTCGTTTGTCGTCGTGGGGGGGGCGGCACCATCATGGGATGCGGCCGCCGCGGAACCGGCCGGCGAGGTCATCGCGGGCGTCGAGACCCTCGAGGTTCTGGCGCCGGGCGCGCAGCACGCTTTCTTTGGTGACCTCGACGGTGACGCGACGGCTCGCCCCAACGACCCGCTCTTTCTCAACCAGCGGTCGCTGATCGCGGCGGCTTCTGATGCTGCTGGCGATGAGGTGGGCGTCGGGGTGCTTTCGGCGTGGTCGATCAATACCGGCGCTCATGACAACGGAGATCCGGTTGTCATTGCCGTGCTCGATGCCCGGGTCGCCGAGGCGCACCCGGAACTCGAGGGTGTCCTGCTCGAGGGCTACAACGCGATCGAGGGCGGCACGGACACCAACCTCGGCAGCGACTGGCACGGGACGCACATCTCGGGCCTCGTCGCCGCTCGTGCCAACAACTTTGAGGGCATCGCGGGCATCTCGTGGGGCGCCCGCGTGCTGCCCGTACGCGTGGTCAACGACTTCGGCTTCGGTACCGCGGCCTGGTTTGCCGATGGGCTGACCTGGGCCGCTGATGCGGGGGCGGATGTGGCGAACATCAGCCTTGGGTATCCGGTCGGGTCATCCATCATGGAAGATGCGATCACCTACGCGTTTGACGCGGGCATGGTGATCGTCGCGTCTTCTGGCAACACGCCAGCGGCGCCGGTGTCGTTTCCCGCGGCCTACAGCCCGGTGATCGCCGTCGGGGCAACGGATGCCTTCGGTTTCTTGTGGCCCAACACCTCGGTCGGGCCGGAGCTTGACCTTGTCGCCCCTGGTGTCGACATCTTTTCGCTTTTCGACAGCCCCGCGAACCGCTTGGGTTACGGCACGGCCACGGGTACGTCCTTCGCCGCCCCGCACGTGACCGGGATTGTCGCGTTGATGATCGCGGCGAACCCCGAGCTCACGCCGACAGAGATCCGCGGCGTGTTGACATCGACCGGCACAGCCGGCCCGGCGTCCGCGTCAACGCTCAACGACTCGTACCCGCGTGTCGACGGGTTGGCCGCGGTGGCGATCGCCGCGGCAAGCGTTAGCCAGCCGTCGGGCTGCGAAGTCGACCTGAACGGAGACGGCATGGTCGATGTCTTCGATGTGCTCCTGTTCCTGAATCTCGTCGATGCGGGGGATCCGGCAGTCGACCTGGCGCCGCCTGAGGGGGTGATCGACCTCTTCGACGTGCTGGTGTTCCTGGGGCTGTTCGGCCAACCCTGCTCCGGCTGACTTGCTGCGGCTTTGGGCGGTGGGCGCCAAGCTCAGGCGGGCTGACCTATGCTTGATCGAGTGCCGCGGTCGCCGCGGTCGCCGATTTGTCAGTCTTTTAGAGGTGCGGATGCCCAAGCAGGATGAGAAATTCACGCTTGAAGCGGTCGTGATTGAGGCTTTGCCCAATGCGATGTTCAAGCTGCGGTTGCCCGACGAGCAGCAGACCGAGGTGCTCGGCTACGTCTCGGGCAAGATGCGAAAGAACTACATTCGTATTCTTCCCGGCGACACCGTCACGGTGGAGATGAGCCCGTACGACCTCACGCGGGCGAGGATCACCTACCGCCGCTGATCGCGCCGCCGATCGGGGCCCCGCGTTGGAGGTCTTCCGTACGGCAGCGTGCTCTTTGCACACATCCCCCCATCGCAACCAGAGTGAATGAGAAAAGGCCCACGGTGTTGATCACCGGGGGCCTTTGTCGTGTGTACGAGCGGTAGACCGGGGCGGTCTCCGGCCGATTCAGGTGTGCGATGCCGTCGCGCGACGCCGGCGGGCGGCGAGCAGCACACCAGGCAGCGCGAGCATCGCGGCACCCGGCGTCGGCACCACGCGGGCACCGACCCCCGTGTCCGTGTAGAACAACTCGAAGTCGAAGTTGTCGATCAGCGTCAAGCCGCTGAGGCCGGCTTGAATGACTTCGACGTTCTCGAACACCCCTTCGACGCTGCCCGCGGTGATGAGCATCAGCTCTGAACCGAGCTCCGCGTCGAACTCGGGACCGACGACGAGTTGCAACGTTCCCGCGACGCCGTCATCGCCGAAGATGAGCTGGTCCGCAACATTGATATCGCCGAACAGATCGATCTCATCATCGAGCAGTGCCAGCGCGATGACCGCGTTTTCGCCGACGATGAGGTCTTCGCCGACTTCGAGTTGTGCGGCGTCGGCGCCGACGGTCAGCGGCGAAAATCCCGGGCCGGGGTCGATGCTCAGGATGCCCTCGACCTCGAGGTTGGCGATGGTCTGGAGCTGACGCCCGTTGCGGAGCCTCAGGATGCCGTCCGAGTTGATGCGGCGGATCTGCTCGAGCGCATCGTTGCCCTGCAAGTCGAGGATGACCGACTCCGTGCCGTCGAGGATCAGTTCGTTAGAGATCGATTCGATCGCCGCGTTCTCAGCGATGAGCGTGCCGGCGATCTCGAAGCTCGCCGCGTTGAAGAGGCCCTCGACGAAGTTGCCCAGGAACCCGTTGACCTGGAGCGTCGATGACTCGCCAACACGCACCAATGCGCCATCGGCGACATCGAGCGACCCGACGGTCTCGAAGGTTTTACCCTCTTCGAGCGCGAGCGTGCCGGCCTCGCCGATGCGAGCCAGCGTATCGAGCCCCTCGAAGGTCGACGTCTCGCCGATGAGCGTCACGTTGGACGAGAGCTCAACGATCGCGCCGTCGAACCCTTCGCCGTTGAAGACAAGGTCGCGGATGCCGCCTTCGACGACGTAGGTGCCGCCGATGAGTTCGCCCTGGACGACGTTGTTGATCCCGCCGGAGCTCACGTCGAGGACCGAGCCGGCGGCGATGCGGACCTCGCCGTCGTTGGTCAGGTCTTCCTGGGTTGTGAAATCTCGCCCGCCCCGCAGGTCGAGCACGCCGTCGCTGCCGATCATCTGGAGCGTGTTGAGCGCGGTGAGCGTTGACTCCTCGCCGACGAGCGTGATCTCCGCGTTGAGCATGGAGATGTCGCTGTCGTTCAGGACGAGCGTCGCCGTGTCGAGAACGGTGTAGCTGCCGCCCACGAGCTGGCCGGGCTCGACGAAGTTGACGAGCCCGTCGACGGTGAGCTGCCCGCTCTGGACGCGCACCTCGCCGAGGTTTTCGAAGTTCAGGCCGGTGATCGCGACGTCGGCGAGCCGGTCGCCGCGGTTCTTCTTGGCGATCTGTGTACCGATGTTGACGGTGCCCCCGTTGGTGAAGTTCTGGAGCCCGTCGCCCTGGCCCATGATCGAGCCGCCGGAATCGTCGGACGAGTTGAGCGAGCCGCCGGAGGAGATCTGGAAATCCGCGGCGCCCACCAAGGCGATCGACGTGCTCGAGTTCCAGGAGATGACACCATCGCCGTGATCGACGCACGTATCGCAGAGCGAGAGCGAGACGGCGTCCTCGCGCGTGATGCCCTCGCCGGTGATGAACAGGTCGCCGCGGCTTTCGACGTTGACGTTCTCGAACGAGACGTTGGCCAGAACGGTGCTCCGGTCCACGCCCGTGCGGAACGAGGAGATGTTGGTCAGCGAGGCGTTGCTGATCACCGCGTCTCCGTTGAAGTCGAGGTTGTCGAGCGCGTTGATGTTGCTGTCGGCGATCAGGGCGTTGCCGCCGACGGTCACGGCCGCGGGGTTCTCGCCGTCGCCGGAGATCCGCCCGCCCCCGGCCAGGGTCAGGTTGCTCGTCGTGGTGATCGAGGTGCCCGCAATGCGGAGGTTGGCGTTCGCCGTGATCGCGAGGTCGCGCAAGAACACGTCGACGTCGATGTCGACCTCGTAGGGTTCGTCACTGCCGATGGTGATGAACGCGTCGAAGGTCTGGCCCTCGTTGTTGTTGGGCGATTGGCCCGTCGACCAGCGGGCGCCGTCGCTCCACGCGCCAGACACCGGCTCATCCCAGAGCGCCGGAATCGCATCTTGCCCGATTGCCGTCCCGGCGAACAACGCGAGCCCAAGCGCACCCACCGCGCGGCCCGTGTGACGCCCCGAATGTTGAATCTGCATAGCCCCGGTCTCCTCACTCACATCCCGATACCACCTTAGCGGGGTGGGCCAGATGCGTCGAGGAAAAATGCACGGGGCCGCTTGTAGTGCAAGAAGGCCGTTCTGCCACCCAAATCAAGATTCGTTTTCGAGCTTTTCTCGGACCCGATCGATCAGTGAGGTGACCACGCTGAGTTCCCGCTCGGCCGGGGCGCCAGACGCGTCGAGGTCACGAAAACGGTCGAGCGCCGCCTCGTAACCCATCAGCGCAGATCGCAGATAGGCGTCGCGCTCGCCGTCGGTATCCGAAGTGTCGGCTCGAAGCTCGTTGACCTCGGCCCGCTTGTACAGGGCGAGCGCCAGATCCCGCTGGTGCCGGCCGATCGGGTCGGCCCGGTAGACCTCGGTCCTGCGTTCGATCAGCTCGTCGTACAGATCACTGGCCTCAACAAGACGCCCCGTCTGTCGATAGATGTTGCCGACCTTGTTCATCGCCAGGCCCAGGTCACGCTGCGCTTCGAGGTTGGATTCATCGATCGCCAGCGTTCGGGCGACGTCCTCGGCCTCTTGATACCGCTCGAGCGATTGGGCGAGCAGCTCGTTGCTGTCGGTGTCGGGCACCGGGATCCGGCGGGCCAGGCCCGCCGCCTGGCTCAGCGCGAGGCCCTGGTTGTGCAGCGCAAGGAACAGATCTCGGGCGAACAGTCCGCTGGCCGGGTCGCGTGCGAGCAGACGCTCGAAGATCCCGGTCGCACGTTCCGCTCGGGCGAGCGCGTCGACGATGAGCTCCGATGCCCGTTCTGCATCGCCCCCGTACCGCCCGCTCGCTTCGAGCAGGTCAAGCTGCGCAAGCTTGTTGAGCAGCACGCCCCGCTGTCGCTCGGCCTCATCGGACTCGATCACCGTCCAGCCGTCGATCGCGTCGTCGTACGCGGCCCGAGCCTCGTCCAGACGCAGGACGATGCGTTCGGTGTCGTCGAGCGACGTCGCCACGCGGGTCTTCAGATCCGCGACCCGAGCAACACCCCGCAAGCGCAGCGGCTCGTCGCCCAAGCGCGCCGCCAGCGCCTGCTGGCGTTCCCAGCCCGCGATCGCGTCCTCGAACGCGGCGGACTTTTGCGCTTGGCCCGCGATACGCTCCTCGCTCGACGCGAGGCCACGAATCACTCGCTCGTCGTCGGGCAGCACAACCGCGACCTGGTCGCGCAGACGCTTCGCCTCGGTGTAGTGCCGCAGCGCATCCTCGGTGGTGCCCGTGTTGCCCTGGTAGAGCGCGCCGTGAATGTCGCCCACCCGATCGTGCGCATCCGCCAGTTCCAAGACGTACTCGGGGTCTTCAACGGCCTGTGCTTGGATCTGCTCGAGGTATGTCAGCGCGTTCTCGAGCACCAGCTCGCGCGCGGGCGTCGCGCCGCGTAGGTCCGCGATCGCGTCGTGGAAGTCGAACAGGAACGTGTTCGCGAGCCCGCGGATCGCCGAGAGGTTGGACTCGGCCCGCTCCTTCTGCTCGCGCTCCGCGTCGCGGGCGGCGACGGCCTCCTTGCGCGCAGCCTCGGCCTGCCCGTACGCGGCGGTCATCGAGCCGGCAAAGACGACGGTCATCAGCGCGACCGTTGCCGCGAACGCCGCCGGCAGCTTGTGGCGGCGGATCGTCTTGCTGACCAGGTACCACCCGCTGTCGCGTTTGGCCTCGATCGCCTCGCCCTCGAGGAAGCGTTCGAGGTCGCGCCCGAGCTCGCCCGAGGTCTGGTACCGCCGGGCGGGGTCCTTGGCGAGCGATTTGAGGACGATCGTCTCGAGCTCGCCGCCGATGCTCTTGCGCACGGTGGTGGGGCGGGCGGGCTCGGCGCGTTGGATGTTGTCCAGCACGTCGCGCATGTTGCCGGTCACGGGATACGGGAACTTCCCGCCCGTGAGGATCTGATAGAGCATCACGCCCAGCGAGTACACGTCGGTGCGGATGTCGATGCCGTTGCTGTCGCCCGCGGCCTGCTCTGGGCTGGCCCAGGGCAGCGAGCCGACGAACTGCCCGGTCATGGTCATCATCGCCTCAGAGTCGAGACCCGGCTGCTCGCCGATGGTCTTCGCCAGCCCGAAGTCAACGACGATCGGCTCGCCCCGCGCGTCGATGCGCACGTTGGCGGGCTTGATGTCGCGGTGGATGACGCCGCGCAGGTGCGCCGCGTTGACGCCTTCACAGATCTTCACCATCATCGCGATCATCGACTTGGTGTCGTCGATCCGTTCGGCACGCGAGGTCGCCCGGTCGCGCGTGCGCTCCGACTTGCGCCGATCGCGCAGCAGCTCATCGAGCGGCTGCCCGCTGATGTAGTCCATGACATAGAAGAAGCTGCCGTCGGGGCTCACGCCGGAGTCGTGCAGCTTGACGATGTTGGGGTGATTGAGCTGTCCGAGGATCTGCACCTCGCGGTCGAAGCGGACCTTGCCGGTGCTCCCGACGGTCGCGCCGCCGTGCATGACCTTGACCGCGACCTTGCGTTTGGTTGCGAGCTGCATCGCCTGATAGACAACGCCCTGCCCGCCTCGGTGGATCTCTTTGAGGACCTCGTAACCCGGGAAGTAGTCCGTCGGCACGGTCGCGGGTGAGCCGGGGGCCGACTCATAACCGCTGGCGTTGGGCGGCGCGTCGATCATCGTCTCGGCATCGGCCAGCCGGCTGTCGGCGTTGCCCAGATCGCTGAACGCGCCGCTCGCCGAGACCAAGCCGGCGCGCGTCGGGCTTGCCGGCCCGGCGACGGGTGAGTCGCTCGGCATGCCTCCGGGGTGGTTGCTCGGCGCAGACGGGGTCGCCGAGGCCTCGTCCAGCGTCGGCATTAGATCCAACTCGCGGGACGCTTCACCCGCCACCGTGCCCCGCTCGTTCTTCGCCTTGGCCGTTGCCGATTTGTCATCCCGCCCATTGCCGCGTGCCATGGTCGCCTCCGGTTCCCCCCGACGCGAGCCTCTGTAGACCAGAGCATGACGGCTCGCGTGCGGCGTGCGTCGGCTGACGCTGCCTCTGGCGCGCTCAGCCGACGGAACAGCGGGTGAGGGGACTCGAACCCCTAACATCCAGCTTGGAAGGCTGGCGCTCTACCATTGAGCTACACCCGCGGCGTGCTCGCAGTGTAGCGGATCGGGCGTCAAAGTTGCCCATTCTCGCAACAAGACACGCACCCCGACGGTTCGCGAGCACTCGCCAACCTCGGTGCCCCAGCCGGACGCCCTGCCTCTCATCCGACCTGCTCGGACCTCGATCCCGCGTGATCACCCGCCTGAGACGCTTGTCCCGTTCGACCCGGCTCGGTCGTCGGCAAGCTGTCGCATGTCGGCGACCAGATCGGTCTCGTCGACGATCTCCGAGCCCAGGATCTCTTCGAGCACATCTTCGAGCGTCACCACGCCCGCCGTCCCCCCGTACTCGTCGACGACGAGGAAAATGTGGTGCCCGGTCTTGGCGAACTGCTGGAGCACCTGCGCCAGCGAGGCCTGCTCGGGTACGGGCCTCAGGCGCCGCAGCATCGTGTCGATCCGCTTGCCCGGCTCGTCATCGAGCACCGCACCGAACAGGTCCTGCTTCAGCACGACACCGCGGATGTCGTCCGGCCCATCGCCCATCACCGGCAGGCGGCTGAACCGGTTGACCCCCGGGAGATCGAGCGCCGCTCGGGCGCCCGCGTCGGCAGGAACCATCACGACGACCGTGCGGGGCGTCATCACCTGATCGACACGCCGCTCGGCAAGTTGCAGCATGTTGGTGATGATCGCGTGCTCATCAGCGCGCAGCGATCCGCCCTGGCGGGCCATCGACGCCATCACCTCGAGCTGCTCGCGTGACATGCCGTGGTCGTGGTTGCCCGAGCCGCGGAGCAGCTTGCTCAGCCCGTTGAGCGCGATCACGATCGGGTAGGTGAGCCAGATCATCCAGACGATGACGGCGATCGAAGGCGACGCGAGCGCGCGGGCATACGTCGCGCCGATCGTCTTTGGGATGATCTCCGAGACGACCAGGATCAGCAGCGTGAGGATCGCCGACACCAGCCCGATCCACGCCTCGCCGAAGACCACGATCGACTGCGCACCGACGCCCGCAGCGCCGATTGTGTGGCTGATCGTGTTCAGCGTCAGGATCGCCGCGAGGGGGCGGTCGATCTCCTGCTTCATCTTGCGCAGCGTCTTGCCGACCCCCCTGCCCTTGCGGTCAAAGACCTCGGCGTCGGACGGTGTCAGCGTCAGCAGCACCGCCTCGGTCATCGAGCACAGGAACGACACACCGATCGCCAGCGCGAGATAAATCAGCAGCAGCGTCATGTCGCCGCTCATCTCCGGGGCTCCGCCGGGCGTGACTCGAATCGCAGCGCGAGAAACATCGGGATCTCCGACCGCATGCGGTTCTCTTCCTCGGCCCGCGGGCCCGGCTCGCTGATGCGCGTGCTGGTCCACTCCTCCATGGCTGTCAGCACGAGACCCGCCTCGGCAAACGCGCCGACATACCCGCCGATCGGACGGTGGTGGGTCACGGTCTCGATCGCCTCGGCGTCCTGCTCGCCCGGGTTCATGCGGATCGCCACCGCGTGCTCGCCCATGTACCGGTCGATCCGCCGGAACTGCACGCCCGGCGGGTCTTGCCAGGCCCAGGAGCTGGACCTGGGGATCCGGAACGCCGGGTGCAGCACAACAGCGACAAAGCGGCCGCCGGGCCGCAGCGAATCCGCCACGCCACTCGCCACACCCTCGAGGTCCTCGATGTTCATCAGCGCCAGGATGCAGGTCGCGGCATCGAACGGCCCCAGATCGAGATCGCCCAACGCCGACGCGTCGCCCACCTCGTAGCGTTCGCTCTCGCTTGCCACCCCGCGCGCAAGCTGCACCAGCGGCTCCGCGGCGTCGACGCCCACAACCTCGTACGGCGCGAACGCGCTGCGCAGCAGCTCGCGCCCAAACGCCCCCTGCCCGCACGCCAGATCCAGCACACGCCCCCCGCGCACGCCTTCGCCCAGCAGGCTCATCACCCCCGGGTAGATCACCTCGTCGTGGTGATCACTGCCGCGGTGCTCGAGCAGGTCGTCGTACCACGCCGCGACGTGCGACCACCCTTCGTCGGTCCGCACGTTGGGCTTTGCTGCCTCGGCCTTCGCGGGCACCGGCGCGCCGACAAGGCTGTAGAAGGCCGCGGGCGCCGCGGCCGTGAGGCGTGTGCGCGGGCCTGTGCGATTCTCGATCACGATCTCGTGCAGGTGCAGCGCGAGGCGGTCGAGGTCATCGCGCGTTGCGCCGAAGGCGTGGTCGCCCAGCACGGGGCAGCCGAGTTCCTTGAGGTGCGCGCGCACCTGCTGGGGCAGATCGGTCTCGCAGCGCAGGCGGAGCAGCGCGAGCCCGCCGCCTCGGTGGACAACCTGGTAGTGTGTTGTCGCCCGTTCTTCGTCGGTCGGTAGCGCGATGCCCGGGCCCCGCGGCACGGGCTCGGCAAGCCCGCCCTCACCCGCGCGGAGCGGTGTGCGCACGGTCCCTTCATCCTCGCTCGGGCCCCCCTCGACGATCGCGATCCACTGCCTCGGCGCGCGGTTCGGGCGCACGCTCATGAGCAGCCCGGGCGGCGGATGGTCGCCGGCGACAAACAGGCACACACCAGAGCTCGCGTCATCGATCGCGTTCAGCGGGCGCAGCGATTCGCGGGCGAACCGCTCGGCGACGTTCCGCGCACACTTCGTGCCCCTGGGCCCGCGCAGCGGCACGCCCGCAGGTTTGCTGATCGCCAGCAGTGACCCGCGCCCGTAGACGAGCTCAAAGCCCGCGGGCAGTGTTGGCCGGCGCGGCGGAGCCGGCGCGCGCGGCGGGCCGTAGCCGCCCGGCCTCCCGCCGGGGCGACCAGGCGGAGGCCCCCGTCGCGGGCCACCACGTTGGGGGCCTCGTTGGGGGCCTCGTTGGGGGCCTCGTTGGGGGCCACGTTGGGGGCCACGCCCGCCGTCGTCATAAGCGTCGCGGCGGGGGTAGCGGGGTGGTCCGTCACGCATCGCGGGTCTCCTGCTCACCTGCGCTCTGTGAAACGGTGCCGCTCCGAACACCGGGCACCGTCGCGCCGGCCCCGGACGCGAGTTCGCCCGTGAGCTGCTCGATCAGCCAGCTCGCGAAGGCCCGCTTGGACATGATGCCGGGGCTCGTCCCGGGATCTGGGTGCGCCGTCGCCGCCGTGCCCAGCAGCGTCGCATCGACGTCGGGCGAGTCCATCGTTTCCAACGGGTTGGCGACGATCAGATCGAGCCCCTTGCGCATCAGTTTGTTCGAAGCCGACGCGAGCAAGGCCTCCGCCGGTTCGAGCGCGAAGCCGACCAGCAGCCTCGGGCGGTCCGGCGAACGCGAGCACCCCTCGAGCAGGTCGGGTGTCGGCTCCAGATCGATCGCAAAGCCCTTGCGCCGACGCATCTTGCCGTGCAGATCGGTGCTCGCCGGCGCGGGGCGATAGTCGGCCACCGCGGCCGCCATGACCAGCGTGTCGGCGCGGGCGAGGTGCTCCGCGAGCGCTGCTTCCAAGTCGGCTGTGGACTCGAATCGGTGCACCTCGACACCCGGGTGCTCCGGCAGGACCGCCTGTTCACCAACCAACGCGATCACGTGCCACCCCTGCTCGGCCGCGGCGTCGGCGATCGCGGCGCCCATGCGCCCGCTCGAGCGGTTGCCCAGGTAACGCACGGCATCGATCGGCTCGCGCGTCGGGCCGCTGGTCAGCAGCAGGGTGGGCCTGGCGTCATCGGCTTTGGAGGTCTGGAGGTGCACGGGGCTCGATCGTGGGGGTGAGGCAAATCGGTGCGGCAACCGCGCCCGAGCGGTCATCGTATGGGCGCAGGCGACCAAGGAGCGGGCGCGGTTCTCCGGTTGTTGCCCTATGATCGCCACCCCGCGCGGGTGGATGGAGGCGCCGGAGCGTGGCAATGAGCCGCGCGGGCGTCCGTCCGGGCGGATCGCCAGAGACGATCGGGAGCACCGGCCCAGCCATGGCACGAGCGAAGAAGAAGATCGGGCAGATCCTTGTGGGCTGGGGCGTGATCAACGCCGCCCAGGCCGACAAAGCCGCCAAGGAAGCCAAAAAGGCCGGCAAACGCACGGGCGAGGCCCTTGTGGAGCTCGGGTTTGCGACCGAGGAGCAGGTCGCCAAGGCCCTGGCCGAGCAGTTTGGCATGGAGTACGTCGACCTGCAGGCCGCGGGCGTCGCCGATCAGATCGACCTGACGCTGCTCGATGCGGGGATCGTGCGCAAGTACCACGTGCTGCCCATGGGCAAGCAGGGGGGCAAGGTCCAGCTCGCGATGCACGATCCGATGGACCTGGAGATGCTCGACAACCTGCGCTTCCGGCTCAACGCCGACATCGAGCCGCGCCTGGCGAGCCGCTCGCAGATCCGCGCGTTCCTCGAGGGCAGCGCCGAGAACGCACGCCCGTCGCTCACCGGCGAAGACCCCGACTCGAGCGAGAGCCTGGTCACCGATTCGATCGACCGCTCCATCGACCGGTCGGTTGACCGCTCGATGGATCGCTCGATCGACGTCGCGAGCGAGGATTCGCCTGTCGTCAAGCTCTGCAACCGGATGCTGATCGAGGCCGTGAAACTGCGCACGAGCGACGTGCATATCGAGCCGATGGCGGATCGCGTGCGACTGCGGTATCGCATCGACGGCGTCTGCATCGAGCGTGACAACCTGCCCAAGCGCATGCAGAACGCGATGCTCAGTCGCTTCAAACTGATGGCCGGGATGAACATCGCCGAGAAACGCGTGCCTCAAGACGGGCGCATCAAGCTGGACGTCGAAGGCACGATGATCGACTTCCGCGTGTCTGCCTGCCCGGCGTACCACGGCGAGAGCGTGGTGCTCCGTATTCTCAGGCCCGACGCCGTGCGCATCGGTCTGGTCAACCTGGGGTTTGAGCCGGACAACCTCGAGATCTTCAACAAGATCATCCGCCGACCCAACGGCATCTTCCTGGTCACCGGGCCCACCGGATCGGGCAAGACCACGACGCTCTACTCGGCGCTCGACGTGCTCAACAGGCCCGACCGCAAGATCATCACCGCCGAGGACCCGGTCGAGTACAACTTCGACGGCATCAACCAGTGCCAGATCCGCGAAGACATCGACTTCACCTTCCCCAAGGTGCTCCGATCGATGCTGCGTCAGGCGCCCAACATCATCCTGGTCGGTGAGATCCGCGACCGCGAAGTGGGTGAGATCGCGATCCAGGCGGCGTTGACCGGGCACCTCGTCTTCAGCACCCTGCACACCAACGACGCGCCCAGCGCCATCACGCGTCTCGTCGACATGGGCATCAAGCCCTTCCTCGTGGCGAGCTCGATCCAGGCGATCATGGCGCAGCGGCTCATCCGCGTGCTCCACGACCCTTCGAAGGAACTCGCCGAGGAGCACGAGCTCGACGAGAAGTACCTCCACTTGATCGGGCTCGAGAAGCGCGAAGCGCTGGGGCGGGTCTACAAGGCGGTGCCCTGCGAAGCGGCCCCGGGCGGGTACAAGGGGCGCAAGGGCATCTACGAGATGATGCAGATGAACGCCGAGATCCGCGACATGGCCTTCCGGATGGCGCCGGTCGCCGAGCTGCGCAAGGCTGCGCTGGCCGGCGGCATGCGCCCGCTGGTGGGCGATGGGCGGATCAAGGTGCTCAACGGTGTCACGACGCCAGAAGAGATCGCCCGCGTCAGCCAGGTCAGCGAGAGCGCCGGGCACTGACCATTCCGACCGAGCAAGCCCGGGCACATCGCCCGGCTCGGCTCCGCGCAGAGGGCCGGGGCCAGAGAGGGGAACGCACGCCATGTCTTCGATGCAGATCGACCGCCTGCTGGATACCGTTGTCAAGAGCGGCGCCAGCGACCTCCACCTGACCGTCGGGCGTCAGCCGACCGTCCGCTTGCACGGCGGGCTGCGCAACCTCCAGACCAAAACGATCGACTCGGACGACATGGTCGCCCTGATGAAGTCGATCACCCCCGAACGCAACCAGCAGGAACTCCAGGAAGAGGGCGGGACCGACTTCGGCTTCGCCTACGGCGATGCGGCTCGCTTCCGCGTCTCGGTCTTTCGCCAGCGCGGCGACCTCGCGATCGTCCTCCGCCAGATCCCAAACCGTCTGCTGACCTTCGAGCAGATCGGTCTGCCCGAGATGTGCCTCGACCTCATCCGGCGTCCTCGCGGGCTCTTCCTCGTCACCGGCCCGACCGGGTCGGGCAAGACCACGTCGCTTGCGACGATGATCGATTACGTCAACCAGAACTACGACCGCCACATCGTGACGATGGAAGACCCGATCGAGTACTACCACGAGCACAAGAAATCCATCGTCAACCAGCGTGAGGTGGGCAACGATGTCCCCAGCTTTGCTGAGGCCCTCCGCCGGGCGTTGCGGCAGGACCCGGACGTCATCCTGGTGGGCGAGATGCGCGACCTGGAGACGATTGAGGCCGCCGTTCGAGCCGCCGAGACCGGTCACCTTGTGTTCGGGACACTGCACACCACCGGCGCCGCGAAGACGATCGACCGCCTCGTCGACGCCTTCCCCGTGAGCCAGCAGAACCAGATCCGGGTGCAGCTCTCGACGGCCCTGATCGGGGTGCTCAGCCAAGTCCTGATGACGCGGGTCGACACCAAGGGCATGGTCGCGGGGTATGAGTTCCTTGTTGTCACGCCGGCGATCGCGAACCTGATTCGTGACAACAAGAGCTTCCGCATCGACTCGGCCATCCAGACCGGGAAGAAGTACGGGATGCAGCTGCTCGACGACCACCTGTGGTCGCTCTACAGCTCCGGCAAGATCGGGGCCGAAGAGATGATCGACAAGTGCAAGAACCCAAACGATATCCGAAATCGGGTCCATCAGGCGGGCGGCACGATCGGTCGTCCGGAGCTCGATGACCCGGACGCTGACAAAGAGCCAGTCGACTGATCGGGCGTGGGATCGGGCGTGTACCGCCTTGAAAAGCCGTGTCAAAGAAGTTTTGGACGCGTGTCCAAACGCTTGAAAACCAGAAATGCAAGCCGGTGACGTCGAACCCGATGCTCGCCGGTGCGAATCTAGAAGCAGGGGCTCGTCAGCGTCACACACCGTGAGGCGCGTTTGCGAGCGCCCGGGCCCGCTGGCGATGAAGCGGCGGGTCTTCGATGCGGAGTAGCTGACCCATGGCACTGAAGAACCTCACCAAGCTCGATCCTTCGGAGCTCAAGGGCCGCAAGCTCGGTCGCGTGCTGACCAAGCTGGGTGTCGTGACGCGTGAGCAGGTGCACGAGGCACTCGGTGTGCAGAAGGGCCGATCGCAGCGGGTGCAGATCGGCAAGATCATGGTCGAGCTGGGCATGTGCTCGCAGGGCGACATCGATCAGGCCCTCGCGGGCCAGGCCGGGATGGCGTACGTCGATCTCGCGGGGTTTGATCCCGATGAAGAAACGATCGGAGCGGTGCCGGCCGAGAACGTTCAGGCGTATCAGGCGGTGCCGGTCGAGTTCGACCCCGGGTCGCGGAAGCTGAAGGTTGCAATCAAGAGTCCGGATAATTTCCAGGCGGTCGACGACCTCCGTCTGCTGATGAACTTCAACGTCGAGGCGGTGGTTGCGAGCACGGCCGAGATCGATCGCCTCATCCAGGCGCACTATTCCAAGTCCGAGTCGCTGAGCGACGTGATGTCCGGGCTGGACTCCGACGAGAAGTTCGCGTCGCTGATGGGGGCGTCCGACGCGTCGATCGATCTGGACGCGGTGCTCGAGGCGGCCGACGACAACCAGGTCGTCAAGCTGCTCAACCTCGTGCTGCTCCAGGCGATCCGCGATCGCGCGAGCGACATCCACTTCGAGCCGTTCGAGCACGAGTTCAAGATGCGGTACCGCATCGACGGCGTGCTGTACGAGATGGTGCCCCCGCCCAAGCACCTGGGGCCGGCGATCACCAGCCGCGTCAAGGTCATGGCAAACCTCGACATCGCCGAGCGTCGTCTGCCGCAGGACGGGCGTATCGAGCTGACGGTCGCGGGCAACCCTGTCGACCTCCGCGTGGCGATCTTGCCGACGATTTACGGCGAGTCGTGCGTGATGCGTGTGCTCGACCGGGGCAATGTCGAGCTGAGCCTCGACCGCGTCGGTTTCCGCGAGGACGACCTCGAGAACTTCCGCGGCATGATCCGCAAGCCCAACGGCATCGTTGTCGTCACCGGCCCAACGGGGAGCGGCAAGACGACGACGCTGTACGCGGCGCTCGCCGAGTTGAATGACATCAAGACCAAGATCCTGACCGCCGAGGATCCGGTCGAGTACGACATCGACGGGCTTTGCCAGGTGCAGGTTAACACCGAGATGGGGCTGACGTTCGCCAAGGCGCTGCGCAGCTTCCTGCGTCAGGACCCCGACGTGATCCTCGTCGGCGAGATCCGCGACCTCGAGACGGCGCAGATCGCGGTGCAGGCCTCGCTGACGGGTCACCTGGTGCTGAGCACGCTGCACACCAACGACGCGCCGAGTTCGATCATCCGCCTGGTGGACCTCGGGCTCGAGCCCTTCCTGCTCACCGCGACGATCGAGGGCGTGATCGCGCAGCGTCTGGTGCGCAAGCTCGACGTCGCGACGCGCGAGGAGTACCAGCCAGACGAAGAAGAACTGCTCGAGCTGGGGCTGACCCCGGCCGACGTGGCCGGGCGCACGTTCTTCCGTCCCGGGCCCCAGGCCAAGGGCGTGGGCGGGGGGTACAAGGGGCGGATGGCACTCTTTGAGCTCATGGGGATGAACGACGAGATGCGCGAGCTGGTGATGAAAGAGGCGAGCACGACCGTGCTGCGCGAGTTCGCCCGCAAACGCGGGATGCGCAGCCTGCGCGAGTGCGGGCTGCTGGGGATTTACGAGGGCCTCACGAGCATCGACGAGGTCGTGCGTGAGACCATCGGCGAGGAATGAGCGGGGGCCGCGCCGCGACGCCTGGTCCATATCGGGCCAAGTCGATGTTGCAGGCGGCGAGAGAATCCATAGGGCCAAACTGACCCGCCCGGAGCGCACGGCGCCGGGCTCGGCCGGAGACGCGGATCATGCCGACTTTTCAGTACGAAGCACTCAACACGGCGGGCAAGAGCCAGAAGGGCACCGTCGATGCGCAGAGCAGCGACGAGGCCGCGCAGCGCCTGAAAGCCCAGGGCTATTTTCCCACGTCCATCCGCGCTGCCAAGGGCGCGAAGAAGGACGCCGCCACGGGCGGGGGCGACGCGACCAAGAAGAAAAAGAAGAAGGGCGGCGGGGGCACGATCGCGATCGGCGGCGTCAAGAAGAAGCACCTCACGCTGTTCACCCGCCAGCTCAGCACGCTCCAGGACGCGGGGCTGCCGCTGCTCCGCAGCCTTCAGATCCTCGAGAGCCAGCAGAAGCCCGGGCTGATGAAGAACATCCTGTCGGGCGTGTGTGAGGAGGTCGAGGGCGGCGCGTCGCTGAGTGAGGCGATGGCGAAGTTTCCCAAGGCGTTCGACAAGCTCTACGTCAAGATGGTCAACGCGGGGGAGATCGGCGGCGTGCTGGACATCATCCTGCAGCGCCTCGCCGAGTTCATGGAAAAGAGCGAGCGCCTGAAGCGGAAGATCAAGGGCGCGATGGTCTACCCCATCGTCGTCGTTGTGCTCGCGCTGACGATCCTGACCGCGATCATGCTGTTCATCATCCCGAAGTTCGAGGAGATCTTCACCGACTTCGGTGTGCAGCTGCCCGGCATCACGCAGTGGCTCATCAACACATCGCGTTGGGTCGGCGGCGGCATCCCCGGGCAGAAGATCGCGGGGGCGTGGTTCATCATCGGCGGCGCGGTGGCGGCGCCGATCATCTGGAAACTCATCCGCGCCGCCGGGCCGGGGCGGGCGCTGACCGACATCCTGATTCTCTGGACACCGATCTTCGGCAACCTGATCCGCAAGACGACGATCGCACGTTTCACGCGGACACTGGGCACGCTGATCAGCGCGGGCGTGCCGATTCTCGAGGCCGTGACCATCACGGGTGAGACGAGCGGCAACTACGTCTATGAGAAGGCGATGGGCAAGGTGCACGACTCGATCCGCGAGGGCGAGAGCTTCGCCGGCCCGCTGCGCGAGAGCAAGACCTGCGACGCGATCGTGGTGAACATGATCGATGTGGGCGAAGAGACGGGCGAGATGGACGCGATGCTGCTGAAGATCGCCGACAACTACGACGAGGAGGTCGACGTCGCGGTGGCCTCGCTGGTGAGCCTGCTGGAGCCGCTGATGGTCGTCGTGCTGGGCGGCATGGTCGGGACGATCGTGGTCGCGATGTTTATGCCGATGGTCTCGATGATCGAGAGCCTGCAGGGCGGGGGGATCTGAGCGTGGCGCGTCTGCCCGGTTCCAACTCGATCGGTCGCGCTTCGCGCGCTGCCCCGGCGCGCCGGGCGTTCAGTCTCATCGAGCTGCTGGTGGTCATCTCGGTGATCGCGCTGCTGCTCGGTGTGCTGGCGGTTGGCCTGGCTCGCGGGCTGGGGCTCGCTCGCACCGCGGCGAACGAGCAGAGCGTCCGCGCGATGACGGTCGCGGCCGAGCAGTTCGAGCGAGAGTTCGGGTTGGTCATGCCGCTGCTCTACGACGGTGAACCTTTCGATGTCGCCGGCCCCGCGGTCACGGGGCGGGCGGGCATCCAGGCGCTCGACGGCAACGACGACAACATCCCGGCGTACGAGAACACCGGCGTCACCCCGGCCCCGCGTTTCCTCGCGGCTTACGGCGGGGCGCAGGATCTCGATTTCCTGCGGGGCGGTGAGGATTACGACGCGAACCCCGCCGTCCGCGATCAGAGCTTCGCGGGCGAGTCCAGCGATCTGCCGTACACCGACGCGCGGTACAGCAAGCTCTCGCCCGCGGTCTATCTGACGGGTGTTCTCGACGGCGATCTCGACGGCGTTGACGGCGCGGGCATGACCGAGCCGAAGCGCGACGGCTCGTTCGCCGGTGCCGGCGGCGGCGGGCGCACGCGGTACGACCCGTGGATCGAGCCGGGCGGTTCGATCGGTCTGGTGCGCCGGTATCAGAACGAGGATGAGTTCGCCGAGCACGGCGCGGGCACGCCCTCGACGATGTCCGAACGGGTCTTCGCCAACGCACTCGTCGATCAGCGCAGCGGGCGCGCGTTCCGCTACTACCGCTGGGAGCAGGGTCGCAACAGCGTCGACTCGGCCTCGGCCGCGGAGCTGGGCGTCATCGAAGATGCCTCGGACCTGAATATTCCTGCCGTTCTGCTCGATCCGCTGCTGGTGCAGCAGCGTTTCGAGGACAACGACCGCAACATCGACGCGACCGGCGGCGACGCCCAGCTCCAGGGTGCCCGCTGGGCGATCGTGGGCTGCGGGCCCGACGGTCTCTTCGGCACCGAAACCATCGACGTGCTGCGCACTCGCTTGGGTCGCCCGACGACCGCCGAGGCCGAGCTGCGTGCCCTCGCGCGTGCCGACAACGCGGTGGGGGTGGGGCGTTGAAGACGAACCGAGTCCATGCCGTTCGGGTGTCTGTCCGCTTGGCGTTCACGATCGTTGAGCTGATCATCGTCGTGGCGATCATCGGCATCGTGCTGGCGCTCGCGGTGCCGAGCTTCAGCGCGATGGTGTACTCCTCTGACCGTGCGCTCGCCGCGAACAAGCTGCAGGCCACGCTGCAGGCGGCGCGTGATCTCGCGTTGCGCCCCGGGCTGGGCGGCGACGGCGCCGCGGCCTTTGTCGTGGAGCCCGACGGGCGGCTGCTGATCGTGCCCGCCGTGCAGGTCGGGAGTTTTCGCGACCTGGCGTACCCCGTGGCGTCGGCGACGGGCGCCGCGGGCCTGGGGTTGACGGTGGTGGAGCGTGACGTGTTCGTGCCGCTGCCCAACGTCGAGCCGGCGGAGATGCCCCGGTTCTGGTCGGTCCGAGGCTATGCCCCGCCGGGGCTGATGGTCGATCGGTCGGTCGAGAACGACCTGCTGGCCGAGTGGTACGACACCAGCGTGTACGGCGGCGACAACCCTCGTGCCCAGGGCGGGTCGCCCGACAACAACCCCAAGTTCGACGGCAACTGGGTCTTCCCTGAGACCGCGCAGTACGACGTCGATCTGCAAACGCCCGCTGGCGACGGGCCGGCGAACGTGCCCAACCCGCGGCACTCGTTCATGGTCCGCTTCGAGGCGGGCACGGGCCGGCTCTCGTTCGATCCGACCCCAGCGGTCTTTCTCGACCCGCGCCCCTCGAGCGATCGTCCGTATCCCGATGACCCGACCGAGGATGAGAGCTGGAAGCGCATCGACCTGGCCGACGATCTCGGGCGGTGGGCGCTGGGCGTGCTCGCGAACCCGGACCCCGACGGCAACGGCACGCCCTACGAAGAGAACGTGATCGGCGCCGGCGCCCTGATCCAGAGCGCGACCGGCGACCTGTTCGAGCGCGCGGTGCTGCTCGGCGCGGTGAGCCACGACACGGTGCTGGTCAAGGCCGTGCAGCAGCTCGCGCTGTACGACGATCGAGAGCTCGCCGCGGGGTTGCGCGCCAGCGGGCTCAACCGCCAGACCAACTCGCTCTACGCCCCGTTTGCACGCAACGAGCGGCTCGAATTCGATCAGACCCTGTTCAGCGATTACGACGAGGCGGTGCTGCGCCGCAACATCAACCGCTGGGTTGCCGGTGACGTCGCGCCGGCGCAGGACGGGCCGAGCGATCTGCTGGGCGACGGCGAGCTGATCTTCAACGAGGACGAGGCCGGGGGCGACGAGACGCTGATCGACCGTCCGTCGTCGCGCGTGTTCACGGTGCAGCCCTACACGGGCGAGCTGGTGGAGATCGAACGATGAGGCGATCGGTGAGCAACCCATCCCGGATCCGCCGCGCGTTCTCTCTGGTCGAGGTGCTGATCGCGATCACGGTGCTGGCGCTCGGGCTGCTGGGCCTGGCTTCGATCTTTCCGGTCGTCATCAGCCAGCAGCGTGACGCGCAGGCACGACTGCAAGCGCCCGCGGCGATCGACGGCGTGCGCCTCCAACTGCTGAGCGGCTCCGAGGGGCTTTCGGCGACCGAACTGGCTGAGGTCTACGCCGAGTACTTCGATAACCTCGGGGCGACCGCCAAGCGGGAGACCGAGGGGCGGTTCCTCTCCACCGAGCTGCTCGCCGCCCGGGCCGGTCCTCTGTTCGTTCAAGAGGGGCGCTACGGCTACCGGTACGACAGCGACGGCAACGGCTCGCTGGATGCCGACCGCATTGTTCCGGTGACCGCGCGCATCCGCCCGCAGCCGTTCAGCGGCTCGCGCCCGCTGTTTGTGTTTGATCTTGCGGTGCGTGGCGTGAGCCGAGACCGGGCGCTCGAAGACGCGCTCAACCGTGAAGTCACGATCGAGCGCGTCGAGATCGCGGTCTTTCTGAGGCCGCTCGACCCGGGGATCTCGGTGCCCGCTGACGCGTCGCTGTCGGGCGTGCTGACCGGCGCCGGGCTGACCGACGCGGGTTCGATCCGCCTGCCGGCGGGCCTGAGCAATGAGACGCTGCTTCCCTCGCGCGACGGCACGGGAAGCTACGCGATCCTGCTGCCCGCGAGGGTGCGTGTCGACCCGGACGCGAGTAACGCCGAGGACGCGCTCCAGTTCTTCCGGTTTGCCAACGGCACGACCGAGGAGATCGAACAGATGGCTTCGGCCCCCGGGCAGTTGCTGCTCGACAGCACCGGCGTGGTGCGCGAGGTCGTGGGCACAGAGATCATCGACGACGAGGTCTTTGTCCGCGTCAGCCCGGCGTTCCCGCGCGGGGACGGGGGCGAGACCTTCTACGACATCGTCTTTGCACCGACCGCGCCCGTGCGTGTGTCCGTCGTGGGGGTGCCGGCGCGATGAAACGGACCTGGTTCAACACCGCGCGACGGGCGTTCAGCGTCGTCGAGCTGATCATCACCATCGGCATCCTCTCGCTGATCATCATCGGCGTCGCGACGATCTTCGGATCCGTCGGCGACACCGTGACCGCGGGGCAGGAGCTCAGCGAACGCGGGCGGCGCTTCTCGCAGCTCGAGCAGACAATGCGCGAGGACTTCCGGCGGCTGTCTCGGCGTGGGGCGATGGTGATCCGCCACGAGTACGCGATCCGCGAGGACAGCGGCCCGACCGATGTCCCGCTGAGCGAGGACGATCCTTCGCCCCGCCCGCGCCGGATCGATCAGGTGATGTTCTTTGTCGAGGCCGATCCGGGCAGGCGCTTCTCAACGCTGCGCCGCGCCGTCGAGCCGACCATGATCGCCAGCGGCACCGAGGCGCGGATCTGGTACGGGCACGGGCAGCTCGTCCGCCCCGGCGCCGGCGACACGATCCCCTACGCCGACGCGTTCGTCGACGAGCTGTTCCCCAACCTCTCTGACACCAATATCGATGAGAACGCCCGTCTCGGCTTCGACCCCGGCCCCGGCGTCGAGAACCCCAACGAGTTCGCGGGCGACTGGTCGTTGCTGCGTCACCAGACGGTGCTTATCCCGCCGACGCCGACCGAGCTCCAGCGTCTGCCCGAGTTCCCGGACGATCGTCTGCTGGGCGTGCAGGTCAACCGAGATATCCCCGAGCAGCGGGCGATCGTGACCGATGCGCCGTTCCAGGTGCAGCTCCAGCCGGCGATGTCGTCGGCGTTCTGGAGCGTGCAGACCTTTACCTCGGGTGGTGCGGATCTGGTCAACAGTGTCAGCCTGGGCACCGAGCCCCTGCTCGACCAGAAGCTGCTGTACAACCGGGTGTACGACGACGCGCCGCCGAGCGGCTTCGTCGCCCGCGACATCCTCCAGGCACGCGCGACGTCGGGGCTCGTCGATATCGCGACGACCTCGCTCGATGAGATCCGCTCGATCGCCACGTCGGCCGACTTCGACGTCCGCGGCGGGCTTTTCGTCGATGCCGGCGGCTTTGCCGACCAGCTCGCGATCGATATCGCTACGGACGAGGGCGCCGACCTCGCGCCGTTCCCGAACTCGGCGCTGAGCGAAGACGGCACCCCATCACGCACCAAAGCGCGTCACTGGCTGATCGACCTGCTGCCCACGTTCCCGCTGTGGACGTTCGATGGGCGCTCGAGCCCGCGTCCGCGGTTCGACCGCGTGCCGGCCGGGCTGCTCGGCGAGGCGGCGGTGACCGGGGACGCGCTCGACGCGGCGTACACCGCGGCCGACGGCGAGGTGCTGACGCGCTGGGAGTTCCTGCCCGGGTGCACCGAGTTCATCGTCGAGTACGCGTTCGGCGAGGTGTACAACGAAGACAAGCTCGGCATTTTTCAGGCCAGCCCGGGCGACGCCCGCTACGGGCAGCTCATCTGGTACGGGCGAGACCGCTTCGCGCTCGATGCGCAGGGCAACCCGCTCGATGTCAACGGCGACGGCAACGCGGGCAACCCCGCCGACCGGGTCGCGCACACCTACCGCCCGGCGACGCTTGATGCCGGCAACGTCAGGCCGCAGGAGCTGCTGATCGGCTTCGCCGGCCCGCCCGACGGCGACAACTACGACGCCGGGAGCGATGGCATCCGGCGTGCGCCTTACGAGAGCGTGTTCGGTTATCGCGACCCGCTGCTCAAGGCCGGGCTCCCGAGCGAGGACGAGCGGCAGGGCTTGTGGCCCTGGCCCACGCTGGTGCGCATCACCCTGTTCTTCCCGCGCAACCCCGCGGATCTGAGCGAGGGCGAGACGAGCTACGAGATGATCTTCCAGGTGCCTCAGGACTGATCGATCGCCCGCCGCCGCCGAACGCGGCGCGGGCAGAACCAAGAGGGTGTGCCGTGCCGTACGCCCTCAACCGGCGAGCGCACGCGGGATGGTCCCGCGGCGCCCGCGGCGAAGGAGTGAGCCATGAACCGGATCCGAGCGATCGCCACGCGAGCCGCACGCCCCATGCGCAAGGCCACCGGCGGCACCGCCCACAGCGTGCGGCACCGGCCAACCGCCCCGGCGCGCAAGGGCTCGGCCCTGATCATCGTGCTCGGCATCTTGGCGCTGCTCTCGGTCTTCGCCGCGATCTACATCACCGTCGGGCAGGGTGACACCCGAGCCGCGGCCGCGATCGAAGACGTGCAGATCAAACGCGATTATCAGGAACGCCTGGCCGACTACGTCGCATCGGTCATCGCGGATGATCGCTTCGACAGCGTGCTCGAGCCCGGTGTGATCAACGGCGGCTCGATCACCACGCAGCTCGCGACGCGTGAAGTGACCGACTTCCCGTACACCGATTACACGCGCCGCTCGACGCCGGCGAGCGGGCAGGAGTGGCGTGCATTCTCGGCCGCGGGCGGCAACGGCGTCGAATTCACCGGCAATCCGGTGCTCGACCCGCGCGTTGCCAGCGACCCGTGGCTCGCGGCGACCACGCCCACGTACCTGGGCAACCCGGATCCGACGCAGCCCGGTTCGCGTTTCTTTTCGCTGGACTACGCGACCCGGATCACCACGCCGACCCGCCCGCAGGAGCAGTGGTTCTGGCTCGACAACCGCGACTGGGCGCAGATCACCAACGTCGCGCCCGACGGGCGTCCGGTCAACCTGCACAACCTCCGCCCCGAGGCCGGCGGGTTCGACGCGCCCTCGGGGTTTGAGGCGGTCGACGGACGCTCGGCGATGAGCAACAACCTCTCACTGCTCGACCTGCGGGGCGACGGGGCGCTCCGGGCGTTCGACCCGACGATCGACGGCGTCTGGTTCCGCGGCAACAACACGCCGACGCCCTTGATCGATGATCTGGGCGGCACGATCACCGGCGAGGATCTCTACAACGTGCCCGCCGTCTGGACGATGAACCAGCGGTACATGTTCATGCCCGCGCGCCAGGGCTTTTTCATCTACGACCGCGACGGCGAGATCGCCGACTGGGGCAGCCCGGACTTCCCCGACTACCAGTACGCCGATGCCGACGGCGACGGTATGTTCGACAGCCGCTTCTTCGAGGTCGTCGACGGGGCCAACCTCGACGCGATCACCTCGCTGATCCCAGAGGCGGGCCTCGCCCGCGAGCGCGTCTTCGCGGCCGTTCGGGTGATGGACCTCTCGGCCCTGGTCAACGTCAACGTCGCGACCGATCAGGTCGCGGCCCCGACGACCGACGCGCCCTGGGGCCTGGTGCCCAGCGAGATCGACCTGCGCCGCCTGCTGACGAGTCAGGACGCCTCGCACGAGTACGGGCTCTCGATCGCCTCGATCGAGACCGACAAAGACCGCCAGGACCCCGTCGCGCTGTACCAGCCCTACCTGCGCGACGACAGCCCCACGAGCATCACCGGCGCGACCGGTTTCCTGGGTGTCGGCCCCGACCGCAACGCCGACCCGCTGAGCGACGACCCCGACTTCGGCATCCCCGCCCGCCACCCGGCGGAGATCATCGGGCAGGTGTCGTACGACGCGCTGCGCGTCGCGATCGATTCGGGCCTGGCGCTCGACGGCGTGCGCTCGCCCGCGGCGGGCACCATCGGCTTCGGGCGCGCGGTCTATCGCGGCGAGGACGACGCCGACTACGCCGACAGCGAGATCCGTCTCCAGACCGACAGCCGCTTCCGGCGCCCCGACCCGAGCCAGCCGCTGGCGACCGACACCGAGGCGCTCGAGCGCGAGGCCGGGCGGCGCCGCGTGGACTACTTCGATATGGTCGCGACGCGCGATCCTTTCGACAGCGTCTCCCTCTCGTCGACCTCGGCGGACATGCTGGGCGATGATGTGGGCGGCGCGTCGCTGTTCGGGCTGGGCGATCTCGCCGAACTGCTGACCTACCGCGGCATCAACGACCCCGGCACGACCTCGCGCCTCGAGGCCGTGGTCAGCGGGCGTTGGGACAACCGGCTCGAGCTCGCCGATGCGGGCCTGCTGAGCCGCAATGATCTGATCCCGCGTTTCGATGCGCGTCGCATCAGCCCGCTGCTCGCCAACCGCGGGCTCGAGCTCGATCGCTTCGGGCACGCCGACGGGTCGGCCTACCCGCGCGTCGAGTACGGACTCAACGGCAACCGCCAGCGCCGGACCGTCGACGGGCTGATCGACGTCACGGCGATGGCTCTGTTCGAGGTCTCGCCCCGCCAGTTCATCACGACCTACAACGCAGCGACGACGCTGCTGCCCCGCAGCGGATCGGTCGGCGCGATCACCGGCGCCGACGCGGCCTTCAGCCTCGAGAGCGCGTTCGCCAACGGCGGCAACGTCAACACGCTGTTCAACATCTACGCCGAGGGGCTGCTGCCCGACTCGGGCATCGGCGCCTCGGGCTCGACCAAGCCCGCGTGGAGCGGCACGCTCGCCAACTACGTCACCCGCACCAGCGCCGGCGACTACGAGCCCGGCTACGACACGCTGTTCTACGGGCACCGAGGCCCGGAGCTGGCGATCCGCATCGCGGCCCACCTCGCCCTGAACACCGCCGACCTGGCCGACACCGACACCACGCCGAGCGTCTCGACGCTCGCGGTCGATGCGAGCGAGCTGAAGACGCTGCGTGACCTGGATGTCGCCAACGCGGGTCTCGACGAGCGTGTCTCGACGTACTGGCCCGCGAACAACGGCTCGGTGCTCGACCTGGGCTTCTTCCGCCTCGCGGGGGCCGAGAGCACACCGGGGTTCACGGGCACCGACACCTTCAACAGTGCCGAGCGGCGTCAGCTTGTAAACATCTACGGCTTCGAGCCGATGCCCCTGATCACCGAGGCGGCCTCGCTGATCGTCTACACCGATGCGCATACCGCCGCCGGCGGTGACGACGACTCCGACCGGATCTTCGAAAACGCCCAGGCCGAGATCGACGGCGAAACGTCCGACTTTGGCTCGGGCGTCTACTGGGAAAACGGGGCCACCTGGAGCCCTGGCCCCACGGTCGCCCGCATCACCATCAACGGCGCCGACGGCACGCCCGCGACCAACGGCGATCTCGCGATGCAGGTCCTCGCGTTCCAGGTCACCAACCCCTGGGACCGCGCGATCACCTTCGACCCGACCTGGGACCCCGACGAGGCCCAGCGCCAGCGGTACCAGTACTACGTCGAATACGGCGGGCGTTTCTATCTCTTGGGCGATTATGCAGACCGCCGGATTGATCTCTCGCTGCCCGGCTCCGACCCGCTCGACGCGCGCGATGTTGACTCGGTACTCCAGCCGGACCAGAACCAGAAGAACGACGGCATCGAGGCGTACCAGGCCGTGACGCTCGAGCCGGGCCAGTCGCGCGTGTTCTACGTCTCGGCCCACACCAACCTCGAAGAGCTCGACAATCACTGGACGGACCTGATCTCGGCATATGGGCCTTACGGCGCGTTGGGGCAGCCCAACCGCGACGGCATCACCGAGATCGGCCCGGCCCAGGAGTGGCTGCGTGATCAGCTTGCCGTGCTCCAGACGACCGACACGGGCACGGGCAACCGTCTGCTGCCCTCGCGCGTGCTGCCGTTCAGCCCGATCACGGGCGAACTCGACCCGGCGTACGACCCCAAGGGGCCGATGAGCTTCTTCCCGCTCTTCAGCACCCCGACGAGCCCGGGGACGGACAGCGCCTCGCCGCGCGATCCGGATTGGAACGAGGTCCGACTCTGGCGGGTGATGACGGTGAGCGGCGAGCGTGACTTCGGCGCGGGCTCTGGCGTGTCGGGCGCGATCAACGGGAACCGCATCGAGAACGACATGCTGGCCGATCGCCTCGTCGAGCCGCTCGAGACCGAGGGCGCGCCCAACGCCGCGACCGATGTCAACGCCTTCGGCGGTCGCTGGCAGCCAACGATCCTCGACGCCCGCCTGCCCGACGGCCTGATCAGCGTCGACGGCACGGTCAGCTTCCAGCAGGATCTGACCGGCAGCAACCTGATCGGTCATCAGCGCGTCGGTGCGCTCAGGTCGATGCGGAACGACAACACCGGCTGGACGGTCACGCGCTGGGGTAGCTTCCGCCGCGCGGACTCTGACGACGCGCTCTCGCGTGCCGGCAGCGGACGCGTCGCCGGCTGGATGCTCCAGGCCAGGCGTGACGGGCGTGAGGCCGATGTCGCGGACGCGCACGGGCGTCTGGCGAACATCGCCTATCCGCAGGATTGGGGCAGCTTCGCGTCGCCCTGGTACAGCGGCACAACGGTCGACGCCGAGGACACGTTTGTCATTCGTGCGTACGACCCGGGCGAGCCCGACTTCGACGACGACGGCGACGGCACGCCCGACGCACGCGACCTTGAAGATCCGAGTTTCTGGGTCCAGGTCAGCGAAGACCGCAGCCTTTGGGAGTACCGCCGATCGATGCGCGACACGCATCAGCGTCGGGCCGACGCGGTCGTCCGCACACTCGTGCAGCACCCCGACCTCAAGGACGGGGAAGACCCCGGCGGCGGGACGATACCCGCGGGCGACGGGGCCGCCGCCGACCCGCTCCAGGGGCCGGTCGATCGCAAGGAAGATCAGTTCATCGATCGATCGCTTGCCGACAGCACGCAGACCCGCAGCACGCTGCTCGTGCGCGACGCGCTCGCCGACGGCTCGGCGAGCGAGGACGAGTTCCTGCGCATCGACTACCCGACCGGCGGCGAGGTCTACGACCCCGCCACCGCCCTCGCCCCGCTCGCGCGCACGCCGCAGCGGTTCGACGACAGCAACAACCGGATCCCGCTTTTCGAGGCACCAGATCCGACCGGCGCCAGCACCGACCGGCGCGTCGTTGCTCGCCCGGCGGATCTCCTGCTCGCGCTTGGCATCGGCCCGGCCCACATGCCCGACCCCAGCCGCCCGATCACGGACTTGAACTACGAAGACGATGAGTGGCTCACGTGGTCGGAGGCGCTCGCCGTGGCGCTCGGCTACGACGACTACGACCTGCCATCGGAAGCCGGCTACGACCCCGCCGATGTTTACGCGCTCATGGGCTACCGCGACCCGAGCGACACGGAGGGCAGCGAGCGCGTGCTCGAGCATGTGCTCGAGGATGCTCGCCTCGCGCTGGATCGGTACACGCCCTTTGTCGATCTCCAGATCGAGACGCTGGCGAACGCCGTGACGCTGACCAACTCGTCGGCGCCGGTCTTCACGCGTCCGAACTCGATCGCCGACACCACCCGCGACGTGCGCCGCGGCGGGGGCGTGCCGCCGGCGATGCGAATCCTCTCCAGCGTGCAGGGCGTTGCCGGCGTCCGGGCGCCGCAGGGCTCGCGTTTCGCCCGCATGGGCCTGCCCGACGACGATCTGCTGCCCGTCATGGGGCGCGTGAACATCAACACGGCCCCGCTCCAGGTCCTGCGTCTGCTGCCGGGCCTTGCGCCGAGCTACGAGCTGTTCGACATCAACGGCGACGACAACGTCGCCGCCGACGAGGCAGAGTGGTGGCCCAACCGGTTTACCTCGGCCGACCTCAACATGCCGGACCTCTCGGTGATCGACCCGTCGGAGAACCCCGACGCCGCTTCCCCGCTGCTCAGCTACCGCGACCGGACGCACGTGCCGCCCCGTTTCCGGTCCAACGCGCCTGCGCCGACGGCGGTCGGCGTCGGGTCGGCGCCGTACGTCGGGCTCTCGTTCCCCGCGGGCCCGGTGCTGGCCGACGCGGTCTCGTCGACCGACCCGTTCTATGGCGCGTTCGACCTCGGGCTGTTCTCGGCCCTGGGCGCGGGCACCGGCCCCGATGTCATCGCCGAGATGAATGGTGCGAACTTCCTGCACGACGACGGGCGACAGATGGTCACCGGCGTGCAGGGCCTCCGCTCGACGCCCGGCTTCGCCAGCGTCGGCGAGGTGCTCGCGGTCACCGCCGCTGAGTCTTCGATCGGTGTCACCGGCCCCGATCGCGACCAGCTCTTCGCCCAGGCGATCGACTATCTCGGGCGCGACGGCGAAGACCTGCTCAGCGAAGGCATCGACGGCGACGACGCATTCCTCACCGCCCTCAGCCTGCCCGGCGAGACGCCCGACGAGCTGCCCGACGACCCGGACGAGCGGCTCGCGGTGGTCAACAGCGTGCTCAACAGCATCACCGTCCGCTCGGATGTCTACGCGGTCTGGATGGTCATCCAGGGCTATCGCGAGGCCGATGTCGAGGCCCTCCGCCCCGCGTCGGGCGATCGCCCGGCCGACCCGCTCGTGCCCAGCTACCGCGGGCGGTACCTCATGATCGTCGATCGCTCCAACGTCATCGAGCCGGGCGACCGCCCGCAGGTGCTCTACTTCGGCGAGGTGCCCTACTAAGCGGGGCGTCACGCAGAGCCCCCGGCGCGTCGCCGGCGGGGATGTGTACGATGCATGCGTTCAGGGCGTAGCTCAGCTTGGTAGAGCGTCGGCTTTGGGAGCCGAAAGTCGCTGGTTCGAATCCAGTCGCCCTGATTGTCCGCCGAGGCCGGTTGCCGATCCGTCGGCGGTCTCGGCGTGAGCCGCGAGCGCCCGCAGGAGTCCCGCAAGCGTGACCGACGACTCGTCTACGCCGCCGGCATCTGGTGCAGCTCCTGGCCCCGCATCGGTCCCTGGTTCGGTTCCTAACTCGGTTCCGGCGTCCGTTCCGGCGATGATGGCGACGGCGACCAAGCCTCGCAACGCGTTCTTCCAGAGCACCGCCGGGCTGCTGGGACTGGGCTTCCTGATCTTCATGTTCGTCCTCTGCCTCGGCTCGTTGCCCTGGACGCTCGGCTCGGTCGGTGAGGGCGAAACGGCGGGCCTGCCCCGGTACAACGCGGGCAATCCTCGGGCTGCGCGTTTGCCGCCGGTGTGGTGGCCCTACCGCGAGGACGATATCGATCGCTCCGCCGCCGCGGTCGCCGCGATCCCCGAGCGGCGCGACGCCGCCGAGGTCGCGGCTTCGGAGCTGGGCCTCACCGTCGATGCGTTCCTCGGCGCGCGCGAGGGCGAGGCGTACGCCCGGGCTCGCGAGATCTGGCCCACAACGTTCCTCGGCACCGACCAACTCGGGCGTTCGCTCTTCGTGCGTGTGCTGACCGGCGGGGGCATCTCGCTGGGCATCGGAATCGCCGCCGCGCTGATCAGCGTCGGCATCGGCACGCTCTACGGCGCCGCCGCGGCGTACGCGGGGGGCAAGGTCGATGCTGTCATGATGCGCATCGTCGATGTCCTGTACGGCCTGCCTTACATCCTGCTGGTCGTCCTGATCGCTGTTGCGGTCGATGGAGCGCTCGAGGATTATGTCGCCCGCAGCGGGATCGACCTCGACGCCGGCGTGCGCACGTTTATCGACGTCGTCACGCTGCTGCTCGCGATCAGCGCCGTGAGCTGGCTCACGATGGCCCGCGTGATCCGCGGGCAGGTGCTCAGCCTCCGGGGCCAGCCCTTCGTCGAGGCGGCCCGTGCCCTCGGCGCGAGCCGTCGACGCATCTTTTTCCGCCACCTGCTGCCCAACCTCGTCGGCCCGATCGCCGTCTACGCGACCCTGGCGGTGCCCCAGGCGATCTTGCAGGAGAGCTTCCTGAGCTTCCTGGGCATCGGGGTCAAGCCGCCGCTGCCGAGTTGGGGCAATCTCGCGGCCGACGGGCTCAGCGAGCTCAACACACACCGCTCCAACTGGTGGTTGCTCTTCTTCCCCAGCCTGCTGCTCGGAGTCACCCTCCTCGCCCTCAACTTTGTCGGCGAAGGATTGCGCGAGGCCTTCGACCCCCGGCGCGCGAGACGGTGATACCCTTCCCCCCGATGCGGGCCGCTCTCATCGGCCCGCCCAGCGGAGTGAGGCGGACACCATGCCCAATAAATTCGGTCTGAAAGACTTCATCACGATCCTGCTGCTTCTGGCCGTTGGGTTCAGCGTCTGGCTGGGCATGGTTCAGTCCGACCGGCGTTGGAGCAAGCTCCAGGACACCGAGCTGCGCCAGGACGAGCTCGGCGCCCAGCTCGGGCAGATCAACCAACGCCTCGACGCGATCGCCAACGACCTCGAGTCCGGCATCGTCGTCACGGGCAACGCCAACGGCATGAGCAGCACGCCCGCCGCGACAGCCAGTTGGGCCCGCCCGGGGGTCGAGATCGTCGGAACCGGGGCCTGGGACTTCACCACCGACCCGACGACCCAGGCCGGCTACACCGAGGGCGGCGTCTTCACCGAGATCTTCGAGGGCCAGCCCTCCAAGATCACGCCGTACCTCTACGCCGACGTCTACGGGCGACGCGTCGTCGACTTCGTCTGCGAGAGCCTGGGCTGGTACGACCCGATCGAGCTGACCATGCGCGGGCGTCTGGCCGAGGCCTGGCAGTACGACCCCGACGGGTACTGGCTCCGCGTCAAGATCCGCGACCGCGCCCGTTTCAGCAACGGCGACCCGGTGACCGCCGAGGACGTCCGCTGGACGTACGACGATTTCCTGTTCAACGAGCAGATCGAGGCCGAGCGTTTCCGCAGCGTCTACAACGCGATTGACCGCATCGACGTGATCAGCGACAAGGTCGTGGAGTTTCATTTCCTCGAGCCGCGGTTCGACAACCTCCAGCAGGCCTTCGGCTTCAAGATCCTGCCCAAGAACGTCTATGAGCCCTGGCTCGAGAGCCCCGCGACCTTCAACCAGTCGACCGGCCTGATCGTGGGCTCGGGGCCCTTCCGCCTTGACCGCGTGGATGCGGACAACCAGTGGACGCCGCCCAACGACATCATGCTCGTCCGCAACGAGCAGTACTGGGGCCCCAAGACACCGCTCGCGGGCTACCGCTACACGACCATCGCCGACAGTCTGACGCGTCTGACCGCCTACGAGAACAACACGGGCGACATGATGCGCCCCACGGGCGAGCAGTTTATCGCCAAGCGTGACGACCCCGACTTCCGCGAGAACAGCCTCGCGCGTCAGTGGTACAACATGCGGGGTGGTTACTCGTTTATCGCCTGGCAGTGCGGCCCGCGCAACGGCGAGCGCCTCACGCCCTTTGCCGACAAGCGCGTGCGCCAAGCCATGACCATGCTCATCGACCGCGACCGCCTCCGCCGCGAGATATCCAAGAACCTCGCCCGCCCGGCGACCGGGCCCTTCCTCAGCTCAACGCCGCAGGCCAACCCCGAGATCGATCCCTGGCCCTACGACGTCGACCGAGGCCTCGCGTTGCTCAACGAGGCCGGCTGGTCCGACACCGACGCCGACGGCATCCTGGAAAACGAGCGGGGCGATGAGTTCCGGTTTGAGATCACGTTCGGCGCAGGCTCGGCCTCGACGCTCCAGTTCTGCGAGTTCCTCCGCGCAGAGCTCGCGAAGGTCGGCGTCGTCATGGAGCTCCGCCCGATCGACTGGTCGGTCCTCCAGGACAAGCTCAACCGGCGCGACTTTGACGCGATCACCTTCGCCTGGTCCGCCTCGGCCCCGGAGAACGATCCCAACCAGATCTGGCACTCCAATTCCATCGAGAACCAGGGCGACAACTTCATCCAGTGGGCGAGCGAAGACGCCGACCGCCTGATCGAGCTCGGGCGGGCCACACTTGACGTTGACAAGCGGATGAAGGTCTGGCACGAGCTGCACGCGGTGTTCCACGAGGAGCAGCCCTACACGTTCCTCAGCGAGCTGCCCTGGATGCGCTTCACGCGTCAACGCGTCCAGAACATGCAGGAGTACCCGTCTGGCCTCGAGCCCTACGAGTACTGGATCAGCGCCGAGACGCTTCCGGTCAGGCCGTAAGCAAGCGTTGCGCAGGCCAATCGGTTCCCTGAACCGAAGCCGCGCCGGAGACTCGACGTGCTGACCTACATCGTTCGACGATTGCTGCTGATGATCCCCACCGTGATCGGGATGACCTTTCTGGTCTTCGCGATCATCGCCGCCAGCCCCGGCGGCATCGGCGCGGCGCAGAACTTCTCGGGCGGCGGCGAGGTCGAGTCCGGCTCGGTCGCCCTCCAGCGGGCGTACCTCGAAGACCGCTACGGGCTCGACGACCCCGTTCCCGTGCAGTACCTCCGCTGGCTCGGGCGGGTCAGTCCGATCAAGTTTGGTGCCCGAGATCAGATCACCCCAAGCGGCGAGCGCGTCCGCACGCCCCGTGAGATCAAGGCACTCCCGCTCCAAGACTGGTTCATCGATGCCCCGCCGGTTGTGCCCGATCAGTCCGCATGGCTCGCCGAGCGCGGCGTGACCGAGGGGGCGTTCGAGGACGGCGCGACGCCCGATGACAAAGCGGGGATCTATCGCCGGGTCTCTGCCGACTACGCCCGCGAGCGTTCGCAGTACGTCGGCGCATCGGCCAGGGTCGAAACAGCCCTGGGCGAAGCCCTCCGCGGCGCCGGGCGAGACGACCTCGTCGAACGCGACGGGCGCGCGATCCTCGACCGCATCGACCGGCTCTCGGGCGACGAGGCTCGAGAGCTGATCGGCGAGGGCTGGGCGGGGGTACAGGCCGCCGCCGACGAAGCGCTCGCCGAGCGGGCCGAAGCCGCGATCGCGCGAGATCGTCTGGCGACGGTCTTCGCCGCGGGCCCCTTCGACCGGGCCGGCCTCCCGCTGATCCCGGGCGCAGTCACGCTCGATGCGCCCGACCTGGGTGTTTCCTTCAGCCGCTCTCGCCCCGTCTTGCGTCTCATCGCCGATGCGCTGCCCGCGACGCTGCTGCTCAACATCCTCGCGATTCCGATCATCTATCTCGTCGCCGTACCCACGGGCATGCTCGCCGCCGTCCGCCAGGGGCGACTCTCTGACGTCGGCACGGGTGCGCTGTTCATCGCGTTGCTCAGCATCCCGACCGTTCTCGCCGGCGTGCTCGCGATGGGCTTCCTCGCCAGTGAGACCACGGGCCTGGGCTGGTTCCCGATCGAGGGTCTCAGCGCCGACGGCGCCGACAACATGCCCTTCCTGCCCAGCGCGGACTCGCGGGGCTGGCTGCTCGACCGCGGCTGGCACATCGCGTTGCCCGTGCTCTGCCTGGTCTACGGCGGCTTCGCGATCCTCAGCAAGCAGACCCGCGCCGCGATGCTCGACAACTTCAGCGCCGACTACGTCCGCACCGCCAAAGCCAAGGGCGTGCCAGCCAGCGACATCGTCTGGGCGCACGTCTTCCGTAACTCGCTGCTCCCGCTGATCACGCTGTTCGTCAGCGTCTTCCCAGCGATGCTCGCCGGCTCGGTCGTCATCGAACGGATCTTCAACATCCCGGGCATGGGGCTCCTGCTGATCGAGGCGATCAACCTGCGTGACCGCGAGGTCATCCTCGCCAACGCGCTCATCATCGGCGTGGTCAACATGCTCGCCCTCCTCCTCGCCGACGTGCTCTACGCCGTCGCCGACCCGCGGATCTCCTACGACTGATGAGCACCACGCCCAACCCAACCGACACCGCGGCAAACGCCGACGCACGCCCGACCGGCGCAGAATTGCAGGCCGTCACCGGTGTGCAGCTCGCCCAGGGGATCGGGCACCGCCCGTCCGAGGGTTTCTGGACCGAGGCCTGGCGGTACGTCCTCCGGCGCCCCGGCGCGGTCTTTGGTCTCTGCTGGATGGGCGTGGTCGCGTTCTTTGCCGTCTGCGCCCCGGTCTTCGCAAGCGGGCACCCGCTGCTCATCCGCGACGTTGCCGCCGACGGCTCAACGCCCCCTTGGATCGGCGTGGTCTTCAGCCTGCTTAACCCCGCCGATGTCCGCGTCGCGAGCCCGCTGATCAACCAGTTGACGACGGGCGACGTCATCCTTCTGCTGGGGACGCTGCTTGCCATTGTCTTCATGCTCTTGCCCATCGGCATGGACCGGCGCAAACGCCTCCAGGTCGTCCTGATCGTCGCCGTCCAGGCCGGCATCGCCGCGATCGCCAAGGCCGGCTTGGTGAGCTTCGTCACCCGTCGTGACGCGTCGCAGTGGGTCCGTGATCTCGAGCAGGCGAGCTGGTTCGAGCCCGCCGGGGCCGCCGCCCTCGCTCTGGTCGCCGCGTTGCCTTTCTTCTTTATCCACCCGCTCCGCAAAGGCATGGGCAGGCTCTCGACCGTCGCGGTCGTCGGCGTCGCGACCGCCGTGCTGCTGAGCTGGACGTGGACCACACCCGTGCAGCGGTTCGACGCCCGCGAGCGTGTCGCCTCGGGCGAGTCGCAAGCGTTGTTTACCGTTGTTCCCTGGTCGCCCACGCAGAGCGCCCCGTCGCTCAGTGTCATGCAGCCCGGGCGGAGCGTCTTCGCCGGCGCGGTCAACGACACGGTCGCCGCGATCGCCGAGGACGCCGGGCGGCGCACGTTCACCGACGATCCGCGCCCGGGTGAGGCGGATCCCGCGGGGGTTGCGCTTGCGGATGTCCCGCTCACGCCGTCGTCTCGAGCCGACGCGAGGCGTGTCGTGGGCGTCGTCGCGGGAACGGTGGGCTCGCGTTCGCGTGCGCAGGAACTCGCCGCTTCGTACGACCAGCTCGTCGGCGCCGGTGAGATCGCGACCGCCGCCGATGTCATCGCGCACGTGCGCACGGTTCTTGTCGATGCCGGCGGCAGCGCCGCGCGGGCCGAGCGCGAGATCAGCCGCTTCGTCTCCGGGATCGCCGCGGGCGAGTCCGTTGCCTTCCGTGACGATCCTCGCCTCGGCCGCGCATCGCCCAACGGAATCGAGCTCGCCGACCTGCCCCTGACCGACCGCCGCATCGCGATCATCGAAGACCAGATCGTCTTCGCGGCCCCGGTCCTCTTCGACAGCCCGAGCCGCCTGCAATCCGACTTGCGCGACGCGATCGACGCGGGCGAGGTCTCGAGCGTGGGCGATGCGATCGACTGGCTCCGCGACCGCCCCGCCCCGAGGTTCCTCCTCGGCACGGACGCCCTCGGTCAAGACGTCCTGAGCCAGATCCTGCACGCCTGCCGCCTGAGCATCTCGATCGGCCTCGTCTCGACATCGATCGCCGTGCTCATCGGCGTCACGATCGGCGCGCTGATGGGCTACTTCGGCGGGGTCGTCGATCTGCTGCTCTACCGCGTCGTCGAAGTCTTCATGGCGATCCCGGTGCTCTTCCTGCTGATCGTCGCCGCCGCGGTGCTCCCGCGCAACACCTACATGATGATGGCGATCATCGGCTGCTTCACCTGGACGACCGCCGCGCGGTTCATCCGCGCCGAGTTCTTCAAGCTCCGCGGGCAGGATTTCGTGCAGTCGGCCCGAGCCGTCGGCCTGCCCCTGCGCAGCGTCCTCTTCAAGCACATGCTGCCCAACGGCGTCACGCCCGTGCTCGTCGATGCCTCGTTCGCGGTCGCCCTCGCGATCTCGTTCGAGGTTGTCCTCAGCTTCCTGGGCCTGGGCCCGGCCAACCAGCCGAGCTGGGGCCGCCTCCTCTCCGACGCGACCAACCAGATTGGTCAGTTCGTCTGGTGGCTCGCGATCTTCCCGGGCCTCGTCATTTTTATGACGATCCTCTCGTGCAACCTCATCGGCGAGGCGCTCCGCGACGCCATCGACCCCAAGCTCAAGAAGGCCCGCGTCTGAGCGCACCCGGAGCGAATATGAGCGACACCAACCCCAACACGGACGACGCCAACGAGAAGCCCATCCTCGAGGTGCGTGACCTCGCCGTCAGCTTCGACAACGGCACCGGCCCGCGCATCCAGGCCGTCGACGGCGTGCGCATGACCATCTACCCCCGCCAGACGCTCGCCGTCGTCGGTGAGTCCGGCTGCGGCAAGTCCGTCACCGCCATGAGCTCGCTCCAACTCGTCCCGCGCCCGCCGGGGCGTTTCGATCGCGGCGAGATCCTCTTCCGCGCACGACTCGGGGGCAACGAGGGCACCGTCAACCTCGTCGGGCTCGAAGAAGATCAGATCCGAGAGATCCGCGGCAACGAGATCGCGATGATCTTTCAGGAGCCCATGACCAGCCTCAACCCGGTCTACACCGTGGGCGATCAGATCCTCGAGGCGATCCTGCTCCACCAGCCGGTCTCGCACCGCGAGGCGACCGAGATCGCGGTCGAGGCGATGGAGGCGGTCGGCATCCCCGCCCCGCGCGAGCGCATCAACGACTATCCGCACCAGTTCTCCGGCGGCATGCGCCAGCGTGTCATGATCGCCATGGCACTCGCCTGCCAGCCTCGTCTGCTCCTGGCCGACGAGCCGACCACGGCACTCGATGTCACGATCCAGGCGCAGATTCTTGAGCTGATCCAGAAGCTCAAGGAGGACCGCGATCTCGCGGTCATGCTCATTACGCACGACCTGGGCGTCGTCGCCGAGAACGCCGATGTTGTCTGCGTCATGTACGCCGGTCGCGTCGTCGAGTACGCGAGCGTGTACACGCTCTTCGACAACCCGCGACACCCATACACGCGGGGCCTGCTCGCGAGCATTCCCAAGATCGAACAGCGAGCGGACCGCCTGGTCACCATCCGCGAGGTTGTCGACGATGAGTCGGCGTTCACCAACTTGCCGGGCGCCGACGAGGGCGTCCGCCCTTGGTGGCCTTGGCACGACGCGCCGGGCGACCTTGCCCCGCCCGCTCCGAACGAGACCGACAGCACCATCATTGAGGTCGCGCCGGGCCACTGGGTCGGCGTCTGGCGGACCGAGGCCGTCGCCGGCACGGCCAGCGCGTGGCCCGACCTCAACACCCGCGTCGATCGTTCTCCGGCCGCCAACGCCTGAGCCGGACGACGCTCCTCGGGGGGAACCGCTCGCGTGCGCGTGTTGTTGATGCTCGATGCCGGGTTTGTGCGCCACGAGCAGCCGCTGCTCGAGCGTCTCGCGTTCGGCCTCGCCGATGAGGGCGTCGCGACCCAGGTCGCCTGCCCGCGCGGGCCGGGCACAGAGCTCAGCATCTCGCTGCTGCGCGACCCGCTGCGGTACCAGCACCGAGCCCTCCCGTTTGCTCGGCGCATCGAGGCGCGCCGGCTGCTCGCCCTGCTCGCCGACGAAGCCCGCGGCGACCGCCCGGTCGACATCATCCATGCCTTCGGTGGGAGCTGCTGGCGGCTCGCGGCGGACCTCGCTGGCGAGGCCCATGCCGGCCTTGCGCTCGAGGTCTGGCGTCCCGGGCTCGCCCATCGCGTGCGCACGCTCCCTCGCGATGCGTCGATCCCCGTGCTGTGCACCAGCCCCGACCCCAGCGTCGAGCGTGAGCTGCTGCGCGATCGGGGTCACCCGCCGGTCCGCCTCGTGCCGTGGGGCGCGCGCGTGCGCACGGACTCGCCCGTTCCATTCTCGCCGGGACGTGCGCCGGCGATCATGCTCGTCGGCGGTGGGCGCGACACCAGCACGTTCCGTGCCGCGTTCGAGGGTGTTGCGGGCGCGCTCGCGCACGCACCATCCGCGGCGTGCTTCGTCGACGCGTCGGGCGCCAGGCGCGCCGGTATCTGGTCGCTCGCAGAGGGGCGGGGGCTGCTCGATCGTGTAACGATTGTCGATCGCCTCGAGACACGGCGCGACCTCGTGCTGCGGGCCGACGTGCTGGTCATCCCCGACGCGCGCGGCGAGCAGCGCTCGATCATCCTCGATGCCATGGGCGCCGCCCGCGCGGTCGTTGCCGCCGCCGACGCCGGCCACGCGGCACTCATCGACGGTCGCACCGCCCTGACCCTCCGCGATCTGGATGCACCCGCATGGGCCGCGGCGTTGACCGGGCTGCTCGACGATCCCGAGCGTGCGCGGGACCTCGGCCGCTCGGCGTCGGCGTGGATCGCCGAGCACCGACGCCTCACGCAGTCGATCGCGACGCTGATCGATGCTTATGAGTCCTTGGTCCAGGTGCAGGCCGGGTCCTGAGCGTCCCAGAAAACGCGGTCCTACCCGCGCCCCCGGGCGGTGCGTGTCAGAACGCTTGATTCTGCAGGGATTTGTGGCATGCTGGGCTCTGTGCGGCGGTTGCCGTTCGGGGCGGTTGTGCCGCCGCCCACCACCGGACAAGTGAGAAAAGAGGAAACGAATATGAAGAAGACAGGCCTGCTCATCGCGGCCCTCGCGGCCGGCGCACTCGCCTTGCCCGCGCTCGCCAGCGATCGCGTCGTAACCAATGACCGCACCCTCGCTCCGATCGTCGACGCCCGCCCGGGCTTTGTCATCGGGCTCGAAGAAGAACGCCGGGATCAGGTCCGCTTCGGTCGAACGACCCGCGGGCACATCATCGGCGAGCAGGGCGCCGACGGCCGTCTCCAGCTGCACCACTCTAACCGCGCCCGATACGGTGCCGGTCCCGACGCCCCGAGCGTGATCTATGTCCGTGTGCTCGACACGGTCTTCGCGATCGACCCGTTCACGCGTGTGCCCGAGGCGGGCGCGGTGACGGCCGATCAGTTCTTCCGCGGGGGCAGCCTGCAGACCGACCGGGCGCTGTTCACGCGCCAGCGGATCGAACGCGTCGAAGAGGCGTTCGACCTGCTCGAGTCGGCCCGCCAGCGCTGGCTGCGCCAGAACGGATACCTCGGCGTGCGCTCCGTCTCGCGCGATTCGGGCGTCGATTCGTCGCGCACTGTTTGGCGCGTACCCGCGGGCGCGAAGAGCCCCGCCGTGCGTTCGGCCCCCGAGCCGGCCGGCTGGTTCCAGAGGCCCGATTCGTGGCCCCGCGGGCAGTCGCGTGAAGCGGTCGACGCGGGGCAGCAGCGGGGCGTCGTGCGCGTCGTGTCCGCGGGCTGAGCATCCCTGCCTTATCCTGCCGGTGTGAGCCGCGGGCTGTTTGATCCATCCAAGATGCGGGGCGCCCCGGCCGAGCCGCCGGGGCCGCCCAGTCCCAAGCCGCAGGGCGGGGATCGCCCCTGGTCGGTCGCGGCGCTCGCGTCGGCGATCGACGGGGCGTTGAAGTCGGGTCTGCCCAAGCGCGTTCGCGTCTTGGGCGAGGTCTCGGGCCTGCGCGAGCGCACGCACCTGTACTTTGACCTGCGTGACGATGAGGCCGTGGTGTCGTGCGCGCTCTTCGCGTCGATGCGCAAGCGGACAGATGCCGCGGCCCTGGGCGATGGGGCGCAGGTCGTCTGCGAGGGGCGCGTCGACTACTGGGCCAAGGGCGGGCGGATCAGCCTGATCGTCGACACGGTGAGCCCGGTCGGGGCGGGTGCGGCTGCGGCGAGGCTGCGCGAGCTGGTCGAGCGGGCCCGCGGGCTCGGCTGGCTCAGCGACGAGCGCAAGCGCCAACTCCCGGTCTTCCCGCGCAGGATCGCGGTGATCACCAGCCGTTCCGGGGCGGCGCTTCAGGACGTTATCGATACCGCCCGTCGGCGGTGCCCGGCGGTGGGCATCGTGCTTGCCGATGCCCGGGTGCAGGGCGACGGAGCGGCGTCAGAAGTTGCCTCGGCGCTGCGCCGCATCAACGAGCGAACGCACGGGCTCGGTGTCGATGCGGTGCTGGTGACTCGGGGCGGCGGATCGGTCGAGGATCTCGCGGCGTTCAACGACTGGGCGCTCGCCGAAGCAGTCGTGGAGTCGACACTCCCGGTCGTGGCCGCGATCGGGCATGAAACAGACACGGCGCTGATCGAGCTTGTCGCCGACCGTCGAGCGGCGACGCCCACGCAGGCGGCGGTCATGCTCACGCCCGATCGCGAAGCTCTTGTTGAGCAACTCGACCTGACCGGGGCGCGCTTGCGGGATTTGCTGCTGGGCCGCGTTGCGCGCGCGCGGGCGGAGATCCGCGCGACCGCAACGGTCGTCTCGTCCGATCCGCTCCGCCCCGTGCGCGATCGGTGGGCGCGGCTGGATCGGGTTTCGGATCGGGCGACGCGTGCCCAGGGTCTGGCGCTTCGGGGCCGTCGGCGCGCGCTCGCCGGGCTGGCCGACCGGCTGGAGCGACACCGGCCCACCGCGGCGCTCGCGGCGCGCGAGCGCCGCCTGGCGAGTGCTCTTGCTCATCTCAACGCGGCGCTGGCGCAACGCGTGCGGCGTGATCGCATTGACGCGCTCGAACGAGAGCTGCACCGCGCCGCGCCGCGACACGCCGATGATCTGCGCCACCACGTCGAGGGTGTGGCGCGCGAGCTGGAGGCTGTCAGCCCGCTCGCGGTCATCGGGCGCGGGTACAGCATCACGACCGACCGCTCGGGGCGTGTCATCCGCTCGATCGGGCAGGTTGGCCCCGGGGCCGGGGTCACGACGCGGCTGCTCGACGGGACGTTTGACGCCGAGGTCTTGGGTGAGCCGACCGGCGAGCAGCTAGACCTGTTCGGCGATCGCGGGTAGCGTGCGACGATATGGCAAAGCGACCCAAGACTGACAGCGAGGCGGCTCCCGCGGAGTTGAGCTACGAGCAGGCGCTGGGCGAGCTCGAGGGCATCGTCCGGCGGATCGAATCGGGCGAGGTGACGCTGGACGAATCGCTGGCGTCGTACGAGCGTGGTGCGGCGCTCGTGGAGCGGTGCCGGGCGTTGCTCGATCGGGCTGAGCAGCGGATCGAAGAGCTGGGCGAGGCCGGGTCGAGTGGGGGCCCCTCGCGAGCCGATGACGGTTGACCATGCCCGATTGGCTCATTCTCCTGTTGCCTTTGGCGTCGCAGACGCTGTTTGTGTTCGCGTTCGGCGCGTGCGCCGGCTCGCTGGCGAACGTGCTGGTCTACCGCATGCCGCTGGGGCTGGATGTGGTGGCGCCGGCGAGCCGGTGCCCCGCCTGCGACACCCGCCTGACCTGGCGAGAGAACATCCCGATCTTCGGCTGGGTGTTTCTGGGCGGGAAGTGCCGGTTCTGCAAGAGCAAGATCAGCGCTGAGTACCCGGCGGTCGAATTGCTCGTCGCGTTGCTGTTCGCGGGGTTGTACCTGCTGTGGTACCACGCGCCCGGCTCGATGACGGTGCTTGGCCTGCCGCTGGGGGCGGTCTCGCCCGAGTGGGCCGGCAACGGTGTCTTGCAGACTTGGCCCGCGTTTGTGGTGCTGCTCTTTTTGGTTGGTTCGCTGGTGCCGATCACGCTGATCGATGCGCGGACGTTCACGATCCCGCTGAGCCTGACGTGGACGCCGGCCGTCATCGCGCTCGTGCTGCACACGGGGCACGCCCTGTGGTTTCAGCTCGCGCACGGCTCGCCCGATCTCGTCTTCGACGGCGGCAACTGGCGAGCGGACGACGGGGCGCGCTGGCTGACGGCCGACGGGGCGCTCTGGACGCTGCCAACGCCCGGCGTGACGGGCTGGCCCTGGATCGGGCTGGCGATCGGGGGCATGGTGGGCGTCGGGGTATCCCTGCTCGCAGTGCGTTTCGGCTTGATCTCGCGGAGCTTCGGCGACTACGACGCATGGGAGGCGAAGGCACGCGAAGAGGCCGGGCCGGCGACCGCGACCGGGGATGACCATGCGGGCGATGAGGACTCGCCGGCCGAGATCTGGTTGCAGTACCCGCACGCTCGGCGCGAGATGGTGCGGGAGCTGGCGTTCTGCGCTCCGCCTGTGCTGCTCGGCGTGCTGGGGTTCTGGCTTGCCGGGCGGTTTGGGCCGGTGGTGCCGGGGTGGCCTCCGATGACAACATCGGGGATGTGGGTGGTGCCGGATGGGGCGCCCCAGCTCTGGTTGTTGGTGCTCAGCGGCGTGCTGCTTGGCTACCTCATCGGGGGGGCTGTTGTCTGGGCGGTGCGGATCTTCGGGTCGCTGGCGTTCGGGAAAGAGGCGATGGGGATGGGCGATGTGCACTTGATGGCCGCGGTGGGGGCCTGCATCGGGTGGATCGACACGACGCTCGCGTTCTTTGGCGCAGCGTTTGTCGGGGTGGCCTACGCCATCGCGTCGGCCCTGGCGAACAAGGGAGCACCTCGGGCGATGCCCTACGGCCCGTTCCTGGCGGTGGCGACGTTGCTGGTGCTGGTCGGCAAGCCGCTCGTTGAGTGGGTGCTGTCGCGGCTCATGGGGATGCCGGTGGACCTCGTCTGAGGATCCGGCGTAGCCGTCGGGCGGTGGGGGCCTGCGTCGTCCGCACGTGTTCAGTGTTCACCTCGACAGCACGCTCCGACCGAAGGTAAAGTGCGCAAGGGCGACGCCTATCGGGCCGGAGGGATCCGCCCCGATCGATCGGCGGCGCTATCGCGGAATGGGCGGACTGAGATGCGCACCACGGGAGCTTCACGGATGAGCGGACGCAACGGGATGAGAATCGTGCTCGGCGGGCTGGTGCTTGGCGCCACGCTGCTTGGCGGGTGCAAGAACGTATCGAAGGCGGACTACGACGCGGCCTTGGCCGAGAACCGCGAGCTGCGCGAACGGCTCGCGTCGCTCCAGGGCACGGTCAACGAGGCGAACGACCAGACCGGGCGCCTGTCGAGCGAGACGCAGAGTCTGGCCGATGAGAACAGCCGGCTGCGGTCTGAGGTCGATCGACTGCGGAGCGCGGCGGCGAACCAGCAGAACACGGCCAGCCGCTCGGTCGGCAACAGCGGGTTCGAGGGCATCGCGGGGGTGCAGGGCGTGACGAGCCGGGGCGAGGGGCTTTCGGTCGAAGTGGCCGGGGATGTGCTCTTTGATTCGGGCTCGGCGACGCTGAAGAACAGCGCCAAGCAGTCGCTCGACCAGATCGCGTCGGTCATCGGGCGGACGTACTCGAACAACCGGATCCGGGTCGAGGGCTACACCGACACCGACCCGCTCCGGCGGACGCGGGACCGCTGGAAGTCCAACGAGCGGCTCAGCTCGGAGCGGGCACTGGCGGTCGAGGAGTATCTGGTCTCGAAGGGGGTGCCGGGGGATCGGATCTATGCCGCGGCGTTTGGCCCGGCGAACCCCAAGGCGACCAAGAAGGAGAGCCGACGGGTCGAGATCGTGATTCTCGGATCCTGAGGCGTCGCTTGGGCGTCGGGATGTGTTGGATCTGGGCCGGCTTGCTCGCCGATGGGCGGGTGGCGGGCTAGAATGATGGCTTGTCGGGCGATTGGCGCAGTTGGCTAGCGCGTCTGCATGACACGCAGAAGGTCACAGGTTCGAGTCCTGTATCGCCCATTTGGCAGGTTCTGGCCCGGGTTGCCTCGGGCGAGGATCCGGCCGCGTGAGGGGCTTTGCTCACGGTTCCGCGTGTGGTGTGCGGGGCTCGGGGCTGGCACTTTGCGAGGCCGCCTTAGCTCAGTTGGTAGAGCGTTGGTTTTGTAAACCAATGGTCGCCGGTTCGAGTCCGGCAGGCGGCTTTGGTCGCGTGTCGCGGGTGTCCGGGATTGGACGCGGGAAGGCCAGGCCGCTTGATCGCGGCCGCCGCGGATGAGGCCTGTTTTCGAGATCGGAGCTTTGGCTCCGGACAATCGGGCGTGTACCCAAGTGGCCAACGGGGGCAGACTGTAAATCTGCTGGCATCGCCTTCGGGGGTTCGAATCCCTCCGCGCCCATTTCCGCTCCCGGCTAAAGCGGCAGATCGTGCTGTTCGAGTTCGACCGCTTCTGTCGGCTTGTCCGCGCCAGGCCGGGCCGAGCGTGCATGGGGCGAGCGTGCTCTGGCCCAATTTGCGTCGGCTGCGCGGTGCGGGCGGGCGAGTCTGCCTGGCCTCGGGTCGCTTCCTGAACAGCAATGGCGTTGCCGAGGGGTCTCCTGTGAGACGCCGCGTCTCCGCGTGATGTGATCGGCGGCGGCTGGAGAGACGATGCGCGGGTGCAACCTTGGGAACTGGCTGCTGATCGAGCCCTGGATGTTCGGCATCTTTGACGATGCGTTGCGCGACCAGCACACGTTTGTCTCGATCTTGCGAGAGCGGTTCGGCGACGCGCGTGCGCACGAGTTGATGGAACTGCACCGGGCGGGATGGGTGACGGCTCGGGATATGGAGATGATCCGATCTTTCGGGCTTGAGTTGGTTCGGCTGCCATTTCATTACGCATTGCTCGAGGGTGATGAGGCGTTCACACTGCGCGACGACGCGTTCCGTTGGCTGGACGCGGGGGTCGAGATGGCGCACGGCGCCGGGCTGCGTGTGGTGCTGGACATGCACGGGGTGCCGGGCGGGCAGAGTGTTGATGCGCCGACGGGGCGGCTTGGGGTGAACACGCTCTGGGACGATGCGCGAGCGCAGCGGCGCACGGCGTGGCTCTGGGCGCGCATCGCCGAGCGCTACCGCGACCACGCGGCGGTGGTGGGGTATGACATCATCAACGAGCCTTACGGCGACTTTGCCAGTGATCATCACGACACGCTGATCGGGATCGTCGGATTCGTCCACGACGCGATCCGTGAGGTGGATCGGGACACGGTGATTTATGCGCCGGGGACGCTCCGCGGCGTCGGGTTTTATGGTGATCCGGCGGCTCGAGGCTGGCACAACACGGGCCTGACCGATCATTTCTATCCGGGGATCTTTGCGGGCGAGACGCCCTCGCTTGCGGCGCACTCGATTTTCTGGGGAACCGAGGGAGCGGAGGTCGCGGCGTTGGTCGAGCGCACCGGCGCGCCGTTTCTGCTTGGGGAATTCAATCCCGTATTCGAGCGTAGCGGCGGGGCGGCGATGCTGCGTGCTTGGTTTGAGCGGGCGGACGCGCTCGGTTGGCACACGACGATGTGGTCGTACAAGCTGCTGCGGCCGTTGGGGAGTTCGTTCGAAGACGCGTGGGGGCTGGTGACCAACGCGGAGCCGGTGTCGATCGATCCGCGGACGTCGAGCGAGGCGGAGATCGAGGCGGCGTTTGTGGGTTGGGCGGACATGCCGCTGGGCGTCGATGCTGGGCGGCGAGCGATGATTGGCGGGTGGTCTGAGGTGCCTGATTTGATCCGGGCATTGCCGCTGCCGGGTGATGCGGCCGGGGCGCACGCGGCGCGTGTCGATGCGGTCGCGGTGGGCGACAGCCCGATCGCGAAGGCTTGGAGCGACAGCGGCGGCGCGGTCACGCTGCTGGGGGGCGGGAGTGATCTTTGGGGCACGCATGACGGGCTGGCGCTGCTCCCGATGCGGCACGGTGCCGGCGGAGGTGAGCGCGGCGCGTCGTGCGTGCTCGAGGCGTTTGACGCGATGCATCGGCACGCGAAGGCGGGGGTGATGCTGCGCGGCGGGACCGACGCGGGTGATGCGCACGTGACCGTGCATGCGATGCCGGATGGGCGGCTTCTCGCGGCGTGGCGTGGCGAGGCGGGCGGGCTGACGCACGAACGGGTGCTCGGGATCGGCGCATTCCCCGTGGGTCTGCGGTTGGCACCGATCGAGGGTGGCGTGATGGTGGGTGTGACACGCGATGACGGCGCGTGGGTTGAACACCGCCTCGATGTTGTTGCGCCGGGCGGCGCGGATGCGCTCGCGGCGGTCTTTGTGATGAGTCATTTGGGGGGTGTTGCCGCCGCGGCCCGGTTCAGCGGGCTTGGGGACGCGGGCGAAGGCGTGGGCGGTGTTGTGGCGCAGCGGGGGACCATCGATGGGGCGACGGCTCTCGATGCGCGGATGTGGCAGCTCGGCGACGGGTTTGTGCACCCGGGGGATTTCCCAGCAAGCGGTGATACGGGGCGCTGCGGCGACGAGGTGCTCGAGGCTCGCCTCGATGCGGTGGTCGGGGACGGTGTGATCAGTGCGCAGGCAGCGCTTGTCGCCGGCGGGACGTCTGGTGGGTGGTGGCGATTCGAGGTCTGGGCGCAGGTTGATGAGGGCGAGGCTGGGGGGGCACTCGGGAAGATCGAGATGCGCGTCGATGGTGAGGTCGATGGGCTGGGCGTCACGCTCGGGTCTGCGGCGCACGCGATCGAAGAGGTCGCGAGCGATGGTGCGTGGAGCCGCCTGCGTGTCGATGGCCCTGCGTTCGATGCGGCCCGCTCGGTCCATCTCGAGATCAAGGACGCGGGGAGCGGCGCCGGGCGCTTGCGGTTCTGCGGAGCCCAGATCGGTCTGCGCCCATCGCTTGGGCGAGACGCATGTGTCGACTGAAGCGGGGTGCTCTCGTCGTCAGCCCTTGAGCCCGCTGGTCGCGACGCCCTCGACGAACGTGCGTTGCGTGAGCAGGAAGACCACGATGACCGGGAGCATCACCAGGAAGCTTGCGCCCATGAGCAGGTTCCAGGGGACGTTGCCGGCTTGGCTCTGGTAGAGCTGGAGGCCCAGGGCGAGGGTGAACTGGTCGCGGTCGCGCAGGAAGATGAGCGGGCCGAGGAAGTCGTTCCAGACGAACATGAAGTGGAAGAGGGCGACGACGGCGAGCGCGGGCTTGCTGAGCGGCAGGATGATGCGCCAGAAGATGCCGAAGTGTCCGCAGCCGTCGATGCGTGCGGCTTCGTCGAGCTCTTTGGGGATGGTCATGTAGAACTGGCGGAGCAGGAAGATGCTGAAGGCGCCGCCGAACCACGCGGGCACCCAGAGCGGCTTGAACGACCCGATCCAGCCGAGCTCGCGGAAGATGACAAAGAGCGGGCCCATGAGGACGGGGAAGGGGATCATCATCGTCGCGAGGACGATGGTGAAGGTGGCGGTGCGGCCTCGCCAGCGCACGCGGCTGAAGCCGTATGCGCAGACAGCGCTGGAGAGGACCATACCGACGGTGCTGAGACCGACGACGGTGAGGGTGTTGCGGAGGTAGAGGGGGAAGTCGACGACGGGGTCGGTCCAGACGCCGCGGGGGTCGGGCAGGCCTTCGTCGTTGACCGAGCCGACGTAGTTGTCGAGCAGGCGTCCGGGGACTTCGCCGAGCGGTGTGGGCAGGAAGGTCGGCGGATCGGCGAGGGTCTGTTCGACGGTTTTGGCGCTGGTCGAGAGCATCCAGAGCAGGGGGAGCAGGAAGACCAGGGCGATCGCGGAGACGCAGGCGTACCAGGCGACGAGGGTGAGCGGGTTGTGTGGGCGTCCTTTGGTGCGCATGGGGTGCTTGTCTCAGGCCGCGGTGTAATGGACGAGGCGTCGGCTGGCGAGGAACGTGAGTGCGGTGCCGGCGAGGATGATGAGGAGCTGGATCCAGGCGAGCGCGGAGGCGTAGCCCATCTCACCGAAGCTGAAGGCTTTGTCGTAGAGGTACATCGTGAAGAAGTAGCCCGCGCGGTCTGGGCCGCCGGACGCGCCGAGCATGATGTAGGGGACGGCGAAGACCTGCCATGTGCCGATCATGCCGACGATGACGTTGAAGAGGACGACCGGAGAGATCATGGGGACGGTGATGTGCCAGACGGAGCCGAACGCGGAGATGCCGTCGAGTTCGGCGGCCTCGTAGAGCTCGGCGGGCACGTCTTTGATGCCCGCGATGTAGACAACGACGCCCTGGCCGATGCCCCAGACGCTCATGATGATCAGGGCGGGCATGACCCATGGCGCGTCGCCCAGCCAGTTGGGGCCTTGGAGCGAGCTGCCGAAGACGGCGTTGAGCGGGACGAGCACCGCGTCGAGGACGCGGTTGATCATGCCGAGTTCGCCGTTGAAGAGCCAGCTCCAGATCATCGCGGCGGCAACAAGCGGGACGATCGCGGGCATGAAGATGCTGGCGCGGAAGAAGGCGATGCCGGGCAGGTCGGCGCTGAGCAGCACGGCGACGCCGACGGCGATGACGGTGCTGAGCGGGACGGCGATCACCGCGTAGATCACGGTGTTTCGCATCACGGTCCAGAAGACCGAATCGCCGAGCAGTGCGCGATAGTTCTCGAGCCCGGCGAAGATGGGCGGCTCGAGCAGGGTGTAGTGGGTGAGGCTGTAGTAGAAGCTCATCGCGATCGGCAGGGCCATGAAGAGCAGGAAGCCGATGAGCCAGGGCGAGATAAAGGCGAGGCCGACGAGCGGTTCGCCCTTGGACGGGTTGGATGGGTTTGCCTTGGTCACCCCTGGGCCCCGTAGCGCTGCTCGCGCTGGTTGACGGTGCGGTCGATCGCGGACTGGGCCCGGGTGTTGATGCGCTCGAGCACGCGATCGGCGGGCTCGGCGAGCGACCAGAGGGTGCCGATCTCGGCGTTGAACTCCTGCTCGTACTGGGGCCAGGCGCGGGTTCGGGGCTTGGGGAAGGCCCGCGGGCTGCGCGTCAGGGCGTTGTGCATCTCGACGTAGCGGTTTGGATGGCGGGCGGCGAAGCCGGCGCTGGGCCTGGCGAGGGGGCAGGGCTTGGCGTGCGCGATCGAGAGTTCTTCGATGTTTTCGGGGAGCTGGGTGAACATGATGAACTCGAACGCCTCGCGGGGGTTGGGGCAGCCGCGCGGGACGCAGAGCACGTCGCCCTCGAAGAGCGCGGCGGGGTGCTCGGGGTCGTAGGACGACTCGCTCATCGGGAAGGGGGCTGCGGCGTAGTCGAAGTCTGGCTGGAAGGTCTTGATGACGTTGACGAGGAAGGGCCCGTGCAGGGTCATCGCGACCTTGCCGGAGAGCAGGGCCTGCTGTGTCGAGTTGTATCCGCCGAAGCCGGATTGGAAGGCGACGAGGCGTTGGCTGCCGTAGGTCTCGGGGTAGCTTTGGAGCCAGCGATAGGCGGCGATGTTTTCGGGCGAGTCGGCGGTGGCCTGTTCGCTCGATCGGTTGTAGAGCGAGCCGCCGAAGTGGTAGCCCCAGATCCAGTTCCACCAGCCGGGTTCGCGGTGGAGGAAGCCGCTGCGCTCGATGGAGCCGTCGGGAGCGCGGGTGGTGAGGCGTTCGGCGGCACGGTCGAACTCTTCGATCGTGCGCGGCGGTGCGTCGGGGTCGAGGCCGACCTCGGCGAAGGCCTTTCGGCTGTAGTAGAGAGCCATGGTGGAGCAGGAGTTGAGCACGCCGCCCATGACCTCTCGACCCCCGGCGGGCTCGTGCATGAGGCCCCATGCGGGCTCGGTGTAGGCCTCGCGGCGGATGCGGAAGTCTTGGACGCCGTAGCGATCGGCGAAGGCACGGGAAACCTCGGCGCCGTAGGCGTCGTCGAGCTCGTCGATCGTGATGAGCGCGCGGCTGCCGACGAAGGCGGGGAGGGAGAAGTCAAACAGGCCCAGCAGGTCGGGCGGGTCGTTGCCGGCGATCGAGATCATGGCCTTCTGCTCGATCGCGCTCATCGAGAAGAAGCGGACCCAGATGCGGTCTTGGGAGGCGTTGAAGCGATCGATGATGCGTTGCATCGCGAGGGCTTCCTGGCCCGTCCACTTTTCCCAGTAGTCGATGACGACGCGGCCGGCTGGTGGATCACCGGCGCTCTTGGGGCCGAAGAGCGCGAAGCCGAGGCCGCCGGCGCCGAGCGCGGCGAGCATGGATCGGCGTGTGAGGTCGGCGGCGGTCAACGTTGGGCGTTTCCTCTCGGGGTGTGCGGGTCAGCGGAGCTTGGCGGGCTGCTCTGGCAGCGAGGCGCCGTTGCTCTCGGCGAGCTTCTTGTACCAATGGTACGAGTCCTTGGGGATGCGCTCGAGTGTTTCGTAGTCGACGTAGACCAGCCCGAACCGCATGCGATAGCCCTCGGCCCACTCGAAGTTGTCCATGATGGACCAGTGGAAGTAGCCGCGGACGTCGGCGCCGTCGGCGACGGCGCGCCGCAGGCAGCGCAGGTAGCGGGTGAGGAAGTCGATGCGGCCTTGGTCGTGGACCTTGCCGTCGGTGTGGACCCAGTCCATGGAGGCGAGGCCGTTCTCGGTGATGTAGACGGGCAGCTTGTACCGCTCGTGCAGCAGCTTGGGGCCCCAGTAGAGCGCCTCGGGTGTGACGGGCCAGCGGAACATGGTGTGCGGGAAGCCGGTCTTTCGCTTGACGTGGTGCGGGGCGGATTCGGCGCTGATGGTGGGGGCCTGATAGATGTTGACGCCGTAGAAGTCGAGCGGCTGCTTGATGATGTCGAGATCGTTCTCCGTGAACCGTGGGACGTCGCGCCCGAAGACGCGGAGGCCGTCGTCTGGGTAGTGCCCGAAGACGACGGGATCGGAGAACCAGGTGTTGTTGAACATCCAGCCCGGGCGGTCTTCGACGCTGAACATCGACTTGCGCGCGGCGTCGATGTCGGCCTTGCTCTCTGTGGCGGGGATGCGGGTCTCGCCGACGGGGGCCCAGCCGACGGTGGGGGTGGAGCGTGCGCGTGCGCGGATCGCCTGGACGCTGCGTCCGTGGGCCATGAGGGCGTGGTGCGTCGCGAGGAGGGCGTCGGGACGGCTGTACTTCATGCCCGGTGCATGGATGCCGTCGATGTGCCCGTGGCAGAGGAAGACCTGGGGCTCGTTGAGCGTCATCCAGTGCTGGACGCGGTCGGAGAGGCGATCGACGACGAGGGATGTGTAGTCGGCGAACCACTTGGGGCTGTCGGGGTTGAGCCATCCGCCGCGATGGAAGAGATCGAGCGGGAAGTCCCAGTGGTAGAGCGTGGCCCAGGGCTGGACGCCGTTGGCGAGCAACGCGTCGACGAGTTTGTCGTAATAGGCGAGGCCGGACGCGTTCACTCGCCCGGTGCCCTCGGGGAGGATGCGGGGCCAGGAGAGGCTGAAGCGGTATGCCTTGGCGCCGGCGCCCGCGATGAGCTTTGCGTCTTGCTCGTAGCGTCCGTATTGGTCGCAGGCCTGCTCACCGGTGTCGGCGTTTTCAATGGCGCCGGGCACGCGGCAGAGGGCGTCCCAGACGCTCGGGCCGCGGCCGCCGGAATCGAATGCCCCCTCAACCTGGTAGGCGGCGGAGGCGACGCCCCAGAGGAAATCAGCAGGGAACTGGTGCATCATTATCTCATCAAGAGTGTTTCAGAAACAATCACAAATCGTTCAGCCTGATCATAGCAGGTCTGTTCACCCGGTGTCTGAAGTGCCCATCTTCACGCTGAGGGGCGGGATCGGAGGCCCATCACCAAGAACTCCCCGAAAGTTCGTGGCATGGTCCGTTTCTGAAAGGTCGTGCGATCAGGCTTGATCGAGCGGGCGAAGACTGGTAGTGTTACTGAACGTTTCAGCGTGCGGTCATGCTCGCGCGGCAGTCCGCGGGCACTGGGAGGCGGGCTTTGGCTTCATTGAGAGACATCGCAAAGAACGCGGGCGTGTCCGTCGCGACGGTTTCGCGGACGCTGAACAACTCGCCGGATGTGAGCGAGAAGCTGCGCGACCGTGTGCTGCGTGAGGCGAAGCGGGCGGGGTACGCCAAGTCGGAAGCGTCGAAACGGCTGGGGCGGATCGGGCTGGGCTATCCCGGCGAGCCGATCAAGCCCGAGCTTGGCGGGTTCGACGCGAGCGTGATGTCGGGCGTGATGCACGGGGTCATGTCGCACGGGTTCGACTTCGGCGTGGTCAACCTGCTGGCGGACAAGCGTTCGAGCGAGTCGTACACGCAGTTCTTCCGGCGCAAGGGCCTCGACGGGGTTGTGCTGCGGACGTTCACGGGGCGGCGGCATATCTGCGAAGAGATCGCGAGTGAGGGGTTCCCTGCTGTTGTCGTCGGTGACCGGTTCGAGGATGAGCGGGTGAACTACATCTGCTTTGATTCAGAGCTTGAGACGGCGGCCGCGGTCGATCACCTGGTGCACCTCGGGCACGAGCGCATCGGGCTGTGTGTGCACGCGGTGCCGGACACGGATCATGAGGATCGGCGGCGTGCGTTCGAGCATGTGCTCGCGTCCAAGGGTCTTGAGGTCGAGCGTGACCTGGTGGTCGAGGTCATCGCGGATATCAACGGCGGGGCGTCGGCGATCAACCGCTTTATGAGCCTGAGCACTCCGCCGACGGCGATCGTGTTTACCGACCCACTCTCGACGGTCGGCGGTCTGCGCCGAGCGCTCGAACTGAACATCCGCGTGCCGGAGGAGCTGTCGATCGTCGGGTTTGACGACGGTGAGCTGCGCCGGTACACGCACCCGATCTACACGGCGGTCTGCGGTGATGCGGCAGACCTGGGGCGGGCGGCGGCGGCGTGGCTCGCGCGGCGGATCGACCGCGGGCCGAGCGTCGAACCCATGCGGGTGCGCCGCAACGCGTATCTCGAGGTCAACAGCACGACGGCGGCGACGCCCGCCGAGCGGATCAGAGTTTCACCCGACGGACGGCGGCTGGGGCCGGCCGATCGCAGCTAGCGGCGCGCGCCGCTGGTCACCTTGAGGGAGGCGACCGATGCAGACGAGAAGATCTCGGGTTGGGACACAGGGCTTTACGCTGATCGAACTGCTGGTGGTCATCGCGGTGATCGCGCTGCTGATCGGCATTCTGTTGCCGGCGCTGGGGCGGGCACGCGATGCGGGTGATCGCGTGAAGTGCCAGAGCAACCTGCGCCAGCAGATGGTGGGGCTGACGCTCTACCTCGATGAGAACGATCAGCGGATGCCGACGGCTCGGACGATCCAGGTCGAACAGACGCCGCCGCCGATGGCGACGGCGCCGTATATGCAGGACCTGCTGATCCCGTACGTCGGTGGCGTGTTCGGCGACGGGAACTTCGTTGAGGTCTTCCGCTGCCCGAGCGTCGACCGCGGGCGCGGCAAAGCGTACGAGACGTGGATCACTGAGGATTCGCAGAATCACTACCGGTACAACTGGCAGCAGGCGAACGTGTTCCGTGTCGATTTTTCGACTCGTAGTTGGGTTGCCGAGCAGCGGCGTGCGACGCAGGCGCCGCGTCCGGTCGAGGCGACGGTGTTTTATGACATGAGCTGGCCCGACTGGAAGATCGAGGACGAAGACTTCGCGCACGGGCGCGATGCGGGGATCAACATCGGCTATCTCGACACCCATGTCGCATCGATCACGGCCGACGAGTATCTGGATCGCAGTCCCAACCTGTTCAACAACGAGTATCTCAACGACTTTTTGACGCGGGGTTGGGAATGACCAAACGCTTTGCGATGATTCCTGCGGTGCTGTTTGGCGCGTTGCTCACCGGCTGCGCGTCGGCCCAGCCGGCGCTTGTGCCCGATGGGCGGGCGTTGGTGAACGCGCAGGGCGAGAGCGTTTGGCTCCGAGGCGTGAACCTTGGCAACTGGTTCATGCTCGAGCCTTGGATGCTCGGCATCTATGACGATTCGATCCCCGACGATCAGACCGTCCGGGACATCCTGGCGAGCCGGTTCGGCGACGCGGAGTCCGAGCGCCTGCTCGATGTGCTGCGTGAGAACTGGTTGACGGAACGCGATTTTCAGGCGGCGAGCGACGCTGGCTTCAACGCAGTGCGTGTGCCGCTCAGGCATGTCGTGTTCGAGCGTGACGAAGCACCGTTCCAGATCCGCGAGGACTCATTCCGCTGGTTGGACCGCGTCTTTGAGCTTGCCGGCGAGCACGGCCTCTTTGTCATCCTTGACATGCACAGCGCGCCGGGCGGGCAGAGCCTCGATCGCCCCAGCGGCGACGTCACCGAGAACAACCTCTGGGGCAACGCCGAGAACATTGATCGCTTGGCGTGGCTCTGGCAGCGTATCGCGCGCCGGTACAAGAACGAGCCGTCGTTCGTCGCGTACGACCTGCTCAATGAGCCTTACGGCGACTTCGACACCGATCTGCGAGAGGATCTGGTCGAAGTGATGGAGCGCTCGATCCAGGCGATCCGCACGGTTGATCAGGAGCGGCTCATCTTTGCGCCCGGCGGGCTCGAGGGGGTTGCGTTCTACGGCGACCCCGCGGCGCGTGGATGGCAGAACGTCGGGTTCACTGAGCATTTCTATCCGGGTTTATTCGACGGTCGACCGCCGAGCTTGGGTACGCACGCTCGCTTCGACGCGCATGAGCTGGGCGCACGCGACGTGCTCATGCAGGATTGGGATGTGCCCTACCTGGTCGGTGAGTTCAACCCGATTTGGGAGCGAGCCGGCGGCGCACGGATGACGCGGTGGACGTTCGATCGGGCCGAGGCGCGCGAGATGCACGCGACGATGTGGGCGCTCAAGGTGCTCACGCCGAGCGGCGCGATCGAAGACAACAACTGGCCCGTGGTCACGAACGCGGAGCCCTTTTCGGTCGACTTGCGGGGCGACAGCCTCGCGCAGATCGAGCAGAAGTTCCGATCGCTGTCGACGATGGCGCTCGAGACGGATGCGGAGCTCGCGTCGGAACTGAATGGGGTCGGTGGGTCGCTCGATGTGCCGGCGGCGGGTGTCGCCCTGTTCGGAGCGCCGGCGAGCGACACACTTGCGGGTTGGGCCGGCTTTGACATCGGCGAGGTCGGCGTCGCGGGCGGCCTGCTTGTCGAAGACGCGGGTGATGGCGATGTCACGCTCTACTCGGGCGGGCTCGACGTCTTCGGCACGGCGGATAGCACCCGGGTGCTCGCATCAACGTGGAGCGGGAATAGCTTTGTGAGCGCGACGCTCGCCGATTGGGACGCCTACGGGCGTTTCGCCGAGGCGGGTGTCATGCTGCGGGCGAGCGAGGACCCCGCGTCGCCTCATCTTTTCCTGGGTGTGCGCACGGATGGCACGGTGACGCTGAAGTCGCGCAGCCAGCCCGGCGCGGGGACATCGCAGCGCGTTGTTGGCGTCGTTTCGTTGCCCGCGGGTGTCGCACTTGGGCGCATTGGATCGTCGTACGTCGCGTACGTGACCGATAGCGAGGGGCAGTGGAGCGTGGTGCCGGTCGCTGAGTCGCCGAACCTCGGCGGGAGTTATCTCGCGGGCGTCGCGGCCTCGAGCAACACGCGTGACTCGCTGGGTGTGGCCCGCTTTGAGGACCTGGTCATCGGCGGCGCGATCTCGCTGCCGAGCCCGCTCGCCTTGCCCGGGGGGGGCAATCTCTTGAGCAACTCGAGCTACGAATCGCCGGCTGCGCCGACGCTTCAGAGCGTGCCGCAATCGTGGTCGCTTTCCGGTGGGTTCATCGGGCGTGAGGTCGGTTGGACGCCGACGCGGTCGGGCAACTCGCTGCTGGCGTATCGACACTGGCAGTCGAGCGGCGGCGGGCCTTCGATCGCCCGCCAGACGGTGTCGGGCCTGACGCCCGGGCAGCGGTACGAGTACTCGGCGTTTGTGAACCGAGACGACGTGACCGGCGCGCAGGCGGACCGCATGACGATCCGAATCGAGACCCTCGATACGCCGAGCCTTGTGCTCGAAGAGCGGTCATGGTCTGTGGGTGATCTTGCGACGGGTTCGTCGTTCAGCCGGGTCGGGCTGGAGTTTGCGGCGACCGGGCCCGCGGTGCGGGTCAGCATGCAGTTTTTTCCGGCTTCGGGCGGGAATCGTGATGGAGCGGTGAAGGTCGACGACGCGCGGTTGCGTGTCGTGACAGAGTGATTCTGACTTTGTCGCCCGGGGAGGGCGGCTTTTCCGGCACGCGTGCGCGTTGCCGTGTGTGAGGGAGTTGATCATGCGAGGGTTGGCCACATCGTGCGCGAGTATCGCGTTTGTTCTCATCGCTGGGGTCGCTGCTGGTGGCAACGAGGTTGCCAACCCGGTGTTCTTTGACACCGACATGGACGGCACGTTTGGTGACGGCTGGGTGGCGTTCGGCGCCGCGGGATTTGACGACTTCTTCGCCGACGGCAACGCGGGCCACGGCGTCTTGTTCGGGGACCAGATCGGCAACCTCGGCGGCCTGTTCCAGGCGGGCATCGTCGCTGTTCCCGGTACAGAGTACACGCTCAGTGCGTCGGTCTCGTTTGAGGCGAGTTGGGACGCGGATGCACGGCTCGTGCTTGAGTTCTATGACGTCGATGACACGACGCTGCTCGATGCGGCGGCTGTTGACATCACCCCCGGCAATCCCGGCGGCGGGTACGAGCGCTTCGATATGTCGGCGGTCGCGCCGGCGGGCGCCGCGTTTGTCCGCCCGGTGATCAGCTTCGACAACGCCGCCTCGGCCGGATCGGACCGCGGCGCAACGGTTGACAACGTCATCCTGAGCGAAGCGGACGACAGCCTGCTGCGCAACGGCGGCTTCGAAGACCTGCTCATCGGCGGCGAGTTTGGAACGTTCTGGGGTACGTTCGGGAACGCGGCCCTTGTCGACTTTTTCGGCTTCGGTGAGCCGGGACACGCATTTCTGTTTGGCGACACCATCGGCAACAGCGGCGGTGTGTTCCAGGGTGGGATCGCCGGCATCGCCGGGCAGACGTACCGCTTTGAGGCCAACATCAACCTGGAGGCCGAGTGGGATGCGACACTGAGCGCCGGCCTGGAGTTCTACGCCGCCGATGACGCGACCAAGCTGGGCGAGCGTGTGATCGAAGTCGGCGGAACGCCCGGCATCGGGTACGACCTCGTCGCGATCGTGGCCGAGGCGCCGGCCGGGACGGCGTTTGTGCGCCCCGTGGTGCTCTTCGACGGCGTGATGTCCAACGGCTCTGAGCGCGGGGCGTCGGTCGATGGTGCGAGCCTGAGCGTTGTGCGGGATACGCAGAACCTCGCGTTCAACGGCGGCCTCGGCGACGACGACGCCGACGGTGTCCGCGGTGACGGCTGGTTCACCTTCGGCAACGCCAACGTTGAGATTGAGTTCTTTCCCAACGGGAACCCCGGGCACGCGACGCTGTTCGCGGACAGCATCTTCAACAGCGGTGGTATCTTCCAGCTCCGCACGCCCGCGTTGCCGGGCGAGACGTATGAGCTGGGTCTTGACATCCAGTTCGAGAGTGAGTGGGACGCGGAACTGTTCCTCGCGCTTGAGTTCTATGCCGGCGACGACGCGACCAAGCTCAGCGAACAAGTGCAGTTGCTGGCGAACGCCCCGGGCCTGGGGTACAACCGGTACACGCTTTCGGCGATGGCGCCGGCCGGAACGGCGTACGTACGTCCGGTCGTGTTCTTTGAGTTCCCGCTGAGCAACGGGCCCAATCGCGCCGCCACGATCGACAACATCAGCGTGACGGTTGCGAGCGACAATCTGATCGTGAACCCGGGCTTTGAGGACTGGTACAACGACGGGGCGTTCGGCGACAACTGGGGCGTCTTTGGCGCGAGCGCGGCGCTGGACTTCTTTGGCAATGGCAACCCGGGTCACGCGTCGTTCTTTGGCGACACCATCGGGAACGAGGGTGGGACGTTCCAGGCGGGCATCCTCGCGACGCCTGGCGAGCGCTACGAGTTCGGTGTCGATCTCGCGGTCGAGGCCGAGTGGGACGGCGATCTCCAGTTCGGTCTGGAGTTTTACCCGGCGGATAACGCAACGATCATCGACTCGACGCTTGTGTCGGTGACGCCGACGCCGGGAGCGGGATACGAGGCGAACACGATGTCGGCGGTTGCTCCGGCCGGCGCGGTGTTCGTGCGTCCGGTGATCCTGTTCGGCGGGGTGCAGAGCGAGGGCCCGTCGCGGACGGCGCTCGCGGATAACGCGAGCCTGGTCATCGCGTCGTGCCCCGCGGATCTGGCGGCGCCGTTCGGCGTGCTCGACTTCTTCGACGTCCTGGCGTACCTCGGGCAGTTCGACGCGAGCGACCCCGCGGCCGATCTGGCGGCGCCGTTCGGGGTGTTCGACTTCTTCGACGTCCTCGAGTACCTCGGGCTCTTTGACGCGGGTTGCTGAGCCTGCGGGCGGGTGACCTGTGGATCGCCTGGTCGGCGGCTCTTTCCCTCGCCGCCCGCCATGCATCGCGTCCGCGCGGGCGAGAGCCCTGCGGGCGGTTTCACTGGGCGTTGTGCCCGCGGTGACCTGAGTTGCCGCAGTGTGTTGTGTGTTTGGGCGTAGAGAGAGCGCCGGTTGTCCTCCGCTTGCGGGGGCGTCAGACAAGGGAGAGATACGATGAAGATCCTTCATGCATGCCTCGTCGCGAGCACGCTGTTCGGAGGCGCCACGGCGAGCGCGAACGAGCTGCTCACCGACCCGGGTTTCGACCAGGGCGATACCTTCTGGGGCAAGTTCGGCAACGCCGACTTCAACATGTTCTTCGGCAGCAACCCGCATGCGAGTTTCTTTGCCGATGGTGCGGGCAACTTCGGCGGCGTGTTCCAGGCCGGCATCGCGGGCAGCGAAGGAACGATGTACACGTTCTCGCTGACCAACGTGCGGATCGAGTCGAACTTCAACGCGGATTTCCGTTTCGGCCTGGAGTTTTATGCGGCTGATGACGCGACGAAGCTCGGCGAGTCGTTCTTCAACATCGATACCAGCAACCCCACCGACGGGCTCGTGACCGGTGACGGCCTGAGCTTTACGCACGACGCAACGGCCGTCGCGGGGACGGTCTTCGTCCGCCCGGTCATCCTGTTTGACAACGCGGCGCCGCTCGGCAGCGGTCAGGGCAACGCCTTTGTGTTCACCGCGAGCCTCGTCCCGGCGCCCGGTGCGGCGGGGCTGCTGCTCGCCGGTACGGCCTTCGCAGCGCGTCGCCGGCGGGGGTAAAGACGGCACCCCGGGGATCCAATGCGGACCGGCGCACGCGGAAGTTGCGTCGGTCCCTTTCAGTTGGCCGAAGGCAGTTGCGTTAGAGCCAGCGTGCCCATCGCAGGATGCCGATGACGGCGACCGCCGCGGCGGTGAGCCCCGCGAGCACGATCCAGAATCCGCTGGGATGTTCGAGCAGCGGGATGCCGCCGACGTTCATGCCCAGCAGGCCGGTGAGCACCGAGAGCGGAAGAAAGATCGCGGCGATCACGGTCAGGGTGTAGACGCGTTGGTTGAGGCGGTCGCCGTTCTGGCTCACGATTTCGTCTCGGGCGAGTGCGGCTCGGGCTTGCAGGGCCAGCAAGTCTTCGGTGATCCGGCGGAAACGCCCGGCGGTATCACGGGTGGATGCGCGAAAGCGATCTCCGAGCCATTCGCACTCGGCCTCTGCGAGCTGGTCGGTTGAGTCGGCAAGCGGGCCCAGATAGCGAGACAGACCGATCGCTGTCGACCGTTGCTGGACGAGCTCGCCCGTGGTGACCGGGTCGCTCTCGTCGATGATGCGCTGGTAGATCGTGTCGAGCTCGGTGCTGAGTGACTCGATGGTCGGCGTCATGCGGTCGGCGAGCCGGCGGTTTAGCAGCTCGAGAATGCGCTGCGGATCGGGCGCCGGGTCCGTGCCGGCGTGCAGGCGTTCGACGATGTCTTCGCAGGCGCGGACGCGTCTGAGGATGGCGGTCACGAGGCGGTCTTGGGTGAGCCAGACTCGGACGGAGACCATGTCTTCGGGTCGGGCGTTTGGGTCGAGGTTGACGCCTCGCAGAACGGCGACGATGCGTCCGGTGGTTGCATCGCAGCTCGGGCGGGTTTCCTCCGCGAGCAGGATATCGGCGACATAGCGGTCATCACCCGCGGCGTGGCGGACCCATGCCTTGGTTGCTTCGCTGTTCGCGTCGAGGTGCAGCCACCGCCAGGGCGCATCATGCCCGGCGGCCGCTTCGATGGAGGGGACATCGAGCCGTCCGGCGCCGGGGACCCATGCCGCAAGCAGCCCGTGCCCGGGGGTCATCGGTTTGTAGCGACTCATGCCCGCGGCTCCTCGCCGGTGCGGCGGAGTTCGTGCGCGAGGGCGACGAGTGAATCGGCCGACCGGATGTGGAGGTCGCGCTGCGGGAAGGCGATCTCGATGCCCTGCTCACGGAACGCGGCGTCGATCGCTGTGTTGAGTTGGTGCTGCACCGTGAGCAGGTGGTCGATGTGCGGGATAAACACGCGCAGCTCGAAGTCGAGCGTGCTGTCACCGAACGCTTTGAAGTAGACGTAGTGCGCCGGATCCTTGAGGACGAGCGGCTGCTCGGCGCCGAGCCGCATGAGAGTCTCCTCGACGAGCTTGATGTCCGACCCGTAGGCAACGCCGACACGGACGATCACACGGAGCGTGGGGTCAGAGAGCGTCCAGTTGATGACCTCGCCCGTGATGAACTGTCGATTGGGAATGATGAGCTCCTTGCGGTCCCAATCGGTGATGGTCGTCGCGCGCATGCGGATCTTGGTGATATTCCCGGTGACGTTGCCAACGGTGACCGTATCGCCGATGCGGACGGGTCGCTCGGCGAGGATGATCAGACCCGAGACAAAGTTCGCGAAGATCTCTTGGAGACCAAAGCCCAGGCCGAACGTGAGCGCGGCCGCGAGCCACTGGATCTTGTCCCACTCGACCTCGAGAGCGGCGGCTGCTGAGAAGATCCCGATGAAGGCGATGAGGTAGCGCAGCGTCGTTGTCAGCGCGAAGCGGCTGGATGGTTCGAGCGGCAGTCGCTGCAGGATGAAGATCTCGGCCAAACCCGGCAGGTTGCGGAACCCGACCACGGTGAGGACGAGGATGACGATCGCCGCGATCAGATCGGCGAGTGTGATCGACGACGCGATTGTGTCTGTGGCTGCTGTCGCGTCTGCGCCGATGGGGCCGAGGGCCGGAGCATCGGCGGCGGCGCCGGCTTGGGCGTTCGACTGGAGCGAAGCGTTCGCCTCGTTCAGCGCGTCGATACCGGCGCTGAAGTCGATCTCTCGGACCTCGATCGCTGGCCAGATCTGGACGCGCTCGAGCGCACGCAGGGCGGGCAACACATCGGCCCAGATGCCGAGCATCCCGAGCGTCAGCACGACGACGCCCAGCACGCGGAAGAGCTGCGTCGTCTGATTGCTGATCGCGGGGAGATCGAGCTTCTCTTCCTCGATCGGCGGGATGCTCGATTCGGTGGGGCCGGTAGCGGCGTCTTGCTTCGCGGCGGCTTCTTTGATCGCGAGATCGCGGCGCCGCTTCGCGTCTTCGACGGCGACACGCCGGCGGGCAACAAAGAGCCAGCGCATCAAGATCGCGTTCGCGAGCACCAGCCCCAGCCCGAGCACAACCGTAAAGCCGAGCTTCTCGCTCAGGCGGAGGGCTGTGTAGTGGTACCCGAGCCAGGAAATCACGATGAGCGTGATCGGGAGGGCTACGACGGTGAAGCACAGCAGCCCGCCGAAGCGAGCGATCAGCGAGCCGGGGCGCCTGGCGGTGTGATCAGCGATGAGGCCCGCGGTGGGGTGCAGTGCGGCGAGGGCAAACAGCGCGGACATGATTTGTGCAAGGCTGTACGCGATGCGCCCGATCCAGGCGTTCGACCACGTGTCGCCCGTACGGTCGATCGCCGTGGCCACGACAACGAGGGCAACAAAGAGCGGTGCGAAGAGCCGCAGCCGGTTACGCAGCGCGGACACGGTTCGCTGCGGCCAGCGGAAGTGGGCCTCGGCGAGCCCGTCACGCCAGATCACGCCCATCGCGATCAGCAGCGCGATCACCAGCCAGCGTGTTTGCTCGACCGCCGTCGCGAGGGCGAGGAGTGGGGGCGTCTGGGGCTCGGCGTCTTGGAGAACGGCGGTCAGGCTCCACCACGAGACAAACGGTGCGAGCGCCGCCAGAAGGCACAGCCCGCCCGCGGCCAGCGTGAGACGAAAGTTGTCTGAGCGGAACGTTCTGACCTGCTCGGCGAGCCGACGGGTCGTCCGGCGTGCCCACCACCACACGGGCAACGCGAGGCCCAGCGCCAAGACGCAGAGGACACCCGGAAGGGTCACGCGTGACGCGGCCGATCGAGCCGCGAGGCCGGTGCTCTCCCAGACCGTCGGGTCACGCAGCGTCCCGACGCGTGCGGTCGGATCGCGGTTGATGTCCGAGCGTTCGGGGGTGATGCTCGGGACCCAGAGGATGCGTTCGCCGATGAACTCGTCGTATCGCGTGGTCGCTTCGAGCAGCGTCGCTCGCGTCTGCTCGAGCGTCACGAGGCGGTCGAGGTAGGTGTTGGAATCGGCGATGAGCTGGCTGAGCAGGTCGCGCCTGGCGACGGCGAGATCCCGGGCCGCGGCTTGAAAGTCGTCCGGCGTTTCGATCGGGCCGGCCGCTTCGGCTTCGCGCGTGAGCGCACGAACCACTCCGTCGATGTCGCCCGCCCCCGCTCGCCGATCTCGCCGGTCCATGAGCGAGAGCTCGGCGTCTTCGAGGTCCTCACGCGTGCCTCGCAGCGAACGCCGGAGTTCGGCCTCGTCAGGCAGCGATTCGAACTGCCGCCGCAGCAGGAGGCCCGTTGAGCGGCTGAGCCCGGTCGCGTTGAGCTTGGCGAGCGCATCGACGTACTGCTCGCGGAGCGACAGTGTCTTCTCGCGGGCCGCGGTGATCTCTCGCTCCGCGTCCGCGATCAGGAGCGGCACGCCGTCGCGCGAGGCCCGCTCTTGGGCGAGTTGTTCGGTTGTCGCGGCGAATTGGCGGAGCACCGGCGACTGGCGGGCGGTCTCTCGTCGCATGCGTTGGGCGTCCTGCGCGCTGGCGACGGCCTCGGCGCTCCGGGCGTTCTGCACGATCGATCGCCACGCCGTCTCGGCCCGCTCGGCCTGCTGCACCCGGAGGGCGGCCCGGTCGCGGCGTGCGGGTAGCAGTTCCTGGCGGGCGTCGTAGCTCTGCAGTTCCGCGGCGAGCGACTCGATCTCTGCCTCCGCCTTCGCGATGCTTGCTTGGACTCTGACCGCGCGGGCGCGGGACGTCAGATCGGTGCCGTCCGGGGCGGCCTCATCGCGCAGCGCGTCCAGGCGCTGGCGGGCCGCGGCGATCTCGGCCGGGATCGCCAGGCGCCGCTCGCGCCGCTTGGCCTCCTCCTCGGCGAGGTCGGTCAGGGCCTGGCGCGCCGCGTTCAGATCAGCGGTTGCTTGCGATAAACGCTGCTCGAGTTGCGGGAGCGTGGCGTTGATCTCGGGCGTGATGGGCTCGGTGGCCGGGGGCGCGTTGAGATCGGCCCGGACCTGGGCGAGGCGCCCGCTTGCTGAGGCCGCCTGGGAGCGGAACTCGGCCGCCTGATCGCTCAGCGTCAGCGCAAGGCGGCGTTGTTCGGCGGCCTCCTGCGCCAGGCGCACGATGCTCTGGCGAGCGGACTCGTCCAGGTCACTCGTTTCGGCCTCGGCGAGCAGGGACGCGGGCGTGTCGGCGGGCTCCGACGCCGCTGGCGGGTCCGGTTGCGCGTCGCCCGCCTGCCCGGCGCTGCTCGCGAAGACCGCCCAAGCAACGACGCAAAGGCGTGCCAGCCGACCGGCGACGCGCGGCATTGCTCGGGCGCGCGAACGGGTCGCGGTCGTGAGCGGCATCGGGCGGCTTCGTCGCAGGCGGGGCATCATCGGATGCACTGTAGCGGAGCGCCGTTCGACGGCACACGCCGGCGCGTCCACTCGACAAACCCGCGCGTGGAGGGCCAGGTTCGCCTCAAGCCGGGCGACCCGCGGGTCAGCACGAGTGCCCGGCACGTCGAGGCGCCCTCGGCTCGGGTTGAAGCCGCGGCATCCTCGCGTGCGCGGCACGGTTCACCCCTGAAGGCAAGCGAGGCTCGCCGTCCCGTGCCGCGTGATGTCCCGGAAGTTAGACATGCTTCCGTTTGCCGGCAAGGCGTTCTGTCTCTGCTCCTCCAGATGAAGGGGGTGCTATGTATCGGGCTTGGCGGCCGCATCGCCCCCGTCGCCAGCGATGAAGCGAGCGAGCAGTTGCGCTTGGGAGCTGACGTTGAAGTGCCTGTAGATCTGCTTCTGATACCCGGCCGTTGTCGTCGGCGAAATGCCAAGGCTTGCAGCGATCTGTTTGCGGTTCCACCCCTGGAGCATCTGTCCGAGCACGACGCGCGACCGAGGCGTCAGATCCAGCGGGTCCTCGCGCAGGTCCTCCGGCAGGTCGCTCCGATGCAGCCAGCGGACTTCAGAGGTGACCACGTGCACGATCCGGCGCTCTCGAGTGGTGAAGTCCGGCTCTCCCGGCTGGCGATGGATCCCGATTCCGCTGAGGTAGTCCTTGTTGATCGGGTAGAGGCTGAAGAGGTAATGATCACTCCCGAATGGCTTGCGATACAGCTCCCACTGCGGGTGGCGGTAAAAGGCATCGTCGCCGATGAAGTCGCGACGGGAACGTGTAACATGCTTCCAGTCTTTGAGGCTTTCGATCATCGGTGGGTTCTCAGGCATCGGGAACTCGGTGTCCTGCGACGCCTCCATGATCATGCCGGCCTGTCGTTCGGTGAAACCCCCGTAGAGCCAACCAACGGTCATGGGTGTTTGCCCGGGACGGAACCCCGTCGATGTGGTCCACATCCAGCCGGTGGCGTTGACCAGCTCGGTCAGGCGGTCCATGAGTTCCCGGCGGCGGTCGGCCAGAGGCGCGTCGAGGCCGGCGATGTCGCCGATCAACTGCACGACCGCCCGGACATCGGCGAGCTCCATCGGGCTCTGGTCGATCGCCTGTTCGGTGATCGCCGCTCGCATTGTATCTTCGTGCATGTCGTCGTGGCTGGTCATCGGTCGCGAGCCCCCCGGCTTCTATGGCGATGGCGTTAGTAGTCGTTGCCTGCGAGGCCCTCGCGCGTGTAGCGGTACCAGCCGATCAACTCGATCTCGCCGGCGATCGGTGCCTCGGGCTCCCACGCGGGGTCCTGTTCGTACACGTACCGGGTCGGCTGGTCAGACGTTGCATTCCGAGGATCCCAGCCGCGGTTGCTCTCACTCGTGCGTCGGGCCGCGGCCGAGCCGTCGAACATCAGCGTGTTGCAGACCGACGACTCGAAGCCGGAGTACTGCCCGCGCGGGTTGGTGTGCCAGTCGTACGCCTCGTACAGCCAGACCTTCGATGAAGGGAAGAGGGCCTCGGTCACTCGCCTGCCTCCGAGCACGGCCTCATCTGCAACCTCCCAGCTGAGATGCGTCGGGCCGTTGGAGACCGTCGGCGCTCGGTTGGGCGAATAGGCCGATTCGACCATGAAGTAGCCCGAGTTCAGCCCGGTCGCGCGCACGACATCGAGGCGAAAGGGGCTGAACGGGCGGGCCGTGAGGTCAAGGAACGCATCCCCGGTCGGGTCGACTCGAAAGGTCTGGATCCAAGACTGGAAGACACGGTCGGCGGGGCAGGAGTTGGACGAGGAGAAGAGCGGCACGTCTTCGTACGGACGGATGAGCGGGTAGTAGCCGGCGGGGAACGGGAAGACCCCGGGCGGCGGGGCATCCAGCTCGAGGCCCAAGAGCTCGCCGATCGCGGTCATCGCCTGGTGTGCGGCGGCTTCCTGTTCGGTCGCCGCGGGCCCGTAACGCTCGTTGTAAACAATGCCGGGCTTCCAAGAGAACGTGGCGATGTGGTCGTCGAAATCGCTCGCGTACATGGCAAGGGCCTGCGAACGCCCACCGAGCTGCGTGAGGCACTTGATCGCTCGGGCCGAGGCACGAGCTTTGCCAAGGGCCGGCAGGAGAAGCCCGATGAGCAGCGCAATGATCGCAACGAGGACCAGCAGCTCGATAAGGGTGAACCCACTTTGGGTGCTTGTTCGCCGCACGTGGGTGATTGTAAAGGTCGAGTTCAGCCGTGCGGCATGTTTTTGGTATCCCCTCCATTTGGAGGGTTGCGTGTCCTCCAGGGGATCAAATCGCCTAGTTTTCCACCACAACTTACTCCCACCAATGAGGTTGACTCTCTCGATGCCAACCCATTATGGTGGTCCGCTCGGGGGCGGGTGTGCCGACACCGTGTGGTCCTCCGTGGAGAGTGACAGGGTATGTGCCCGAGCGAGGGCGCGGGTTTATGGGGGCGATGCGTGCGTGCCGCGCGGGTCGCATCCCGGGGGAGTGATCAGACATGATGCGTGCTTTGACGATTGCCGCCTTGGCCGGTCTTGCGACGTCGGCCAGTGCCCAGAGCACCTGGACGGGTGCCGGCGACGGGTTCAGCTGGACCGATGCGATCAACTGGGACAACGGCGACCCAAATGGCGCCGGCGTTGATGTCGTCATCGACGGCGACAACGGCAACAACGTCGAGGTCACACTCGACACGTTCCGAACGGTTGGGGCGCTGACCATCACGGTTGATGACTCGCTGCGTCTGCTGCAAGGCGCTTCGCTGACGATCAGCAGCGGCTTGACGAACGACGGCACGCTCTTCGTCGATGCCGCTGACTCAAGCTCCACCGACGTTGTTCTCGCGTTCAGTGGTGACAGCACGATCGCCGGCAGCGGCAGCATCGTCATGAGCGATGACTTTGACAACCTGGTTCGCTCGACCGCGGCGGTGCTCACCAATGGTGCCGCCCACACGATCCGCGGCGGCGGGGGGATCCTCGCGAACTCCGGCGGCATGATCAACAACGGTGCGATCATCGCCGACGCGGAGTTCAATCAGCTCCGGCTCGACCCCGGCGTGGACGGCATTGTCAACAACGGCGTGATGCGTGCGACGGGCGCGGCGGGGATGCTGCTGGGCTCGGGCAACTACACCAACAACTCGACGATCGAGGCGTTGGATGGATCGCGCGTCGTG
>JBCCDD010000012.1:0-103489 GCA_039033175.1 Planctomycetota bacterium | reverse complement strand
TGCCGGGCTCATCGAAGGCCAGCGCGACCACCCGCCCGGCGAGCGCATTGAGCAGGGAGCTCTTGCCGATGTTGGGCGGGCCGACGGCGACGACCAGAGGCGGGCTCAGCAGGTGCGCCAGGCGCGAGCCGACCTCGGGCCCGACCGGCTCGCCCCCCGCGGCGTGGCGCTGCGGCTCGCCCAGCAGACGCTCGATGCCCAGCGGGCTCGGGCATTGAGCCAACGCGTCGAGCATGCGGGACTGGAGATCGGAGCCGGCTTCGGGGCGAGGTGCGACGCCGGACCGTTCGATGCCGCGCTGGGTCAGGCCGCTCGCCAGCGCGTCGAGCACGGCCCGACCGGCGTGGGGCATCAGGTCGACCGCATCGGCCGACCAGCGGGCGATGACGCCCCGATCGACGCCCAGCAGGTCGGCGACGCGCGATCGCCCGGCCTCGATCGCGGGCAGGTTCAGGCGCTCGAGCGTGCCATCAAGATCGCCCCCGTGAAGGCGAACGACGGCGATCGCGCCGCCCGCGGCGGGCGGGGTGAGCAATGCCCAACGGGTCTCAGCCACCCTGCTCTGCGTCCAGATCGTCGAAATCGGCGGCGGCAATCTCAGCGGCGAGGCGGATGCCGATGAGTTGGAGATCGGGCACGAAGCTCTCGACGATGCCGTCGGCCTCGAGCACACCCGCGTCCCCGCCGGTCGCGACAATGGGCGGGTAGGCGTCGTAAGCGATGGCGTAGCGCTCGGCGGCGACCCGCACGACACCGCGGAGCATGGTCGCGACGCCCAGGCGCATGGCATCGGGCGTGTTGGGCGCGAAGGCCGGTTCTTCGCCCGGCAGCTCGAACTCGACCTCGGGCAGCGACTCGGTCTGCTGGTGCATCGCTCGGAGCATCATGTTCAGGCCCGGGGCGATCAGCCCGCCCTGGAAGACGCCCTCGCCGTCGATGAAGTCGACGGTGACCGCCGTCCCGGCGTCGACGACGACGCACGCCTGCCCGGTCGTGCGGTGGGCCGCGAGGGCGTTGAGCAGGCGGTCCTGGCCCACGGTGCGCTCGCCCGATTCGTCGAGCGTGTGGCGGAGGGTCAGGGGCAGGTCGCGCCCGATCTGGAGGGGGGCCTCGAGCCCGGCGGCCTTGAAGACGCGTTCGATCGTGCTCGCACGCTCCGGCGCGACGCTGGCGAGCGCGACCAGTGGCGCGTGACCCGCGGCGCTCTCGTGTGCGCGCACAGCCTCGATCAGGTCTTCGAGCGACTCGTCCGCGGCGAGCGAGGCCGCGTGTCGCAGCTCGCGGCCCTCGAAGGTGCCAAAGCGTGTGCGGGTGTTGCCGACCGCGATCGCGATCAGCGGCTGGCTGAGCTCGGGCGGCAGCGTCTGGTCGTTGGTGCGTTCGGGCATCGGGTGAGGTTACGCGTGCCCGGGCGTGTTCAGGCGGGCCGGGGGATCGCGGGCTCAGCGGGACGCGCGATCGGGGCTCGTGCTAGGCTCGCGCGGTCGCCGATCAGCTCTGGCGATACACGAGGTGCGCATCCCCGATGGAATCCTGCCGGATCGATCCAGAGCTTGAGCGGATGGAGATCGCGGGGTTTGCCTTCCCGCTGGGGGCGTACCCGGTCGAGCCCATGGAGCCCCGGGCGGGGTACCAGACCGACTTTGAGCCCGCCGACGGCGACGATGAATCGGGCGAGTGGGAAGCCTGGCCCGATCGCTACGTCTACGACGCGGTCGTCCCGGCGGGGCGGCTGGCGATGCTGGTGCGATCGCTGTTCGCGTTGCTGCCGCCGCGGGTGTTTCCGATTCTCGATTTCATGGGCCACGACGCGTACCGCGAGATCGATCCGTACATCGCGTACGAGCTGGTCGGGCTCGATCGCCTGCTGGACGGGCTCCGTCGGTTTGAACCGTTTTTGATCGAGGACGGGCTGGTGGGGTTCGGCGCCGTGTGCGATGACCCGTTCATCTATGTGTTCATCGACGAGCACAAGATTGTGACCATCCGGGCCGAGTCGGCGCTGACCGACAAGGTCGAGGCGGTGCTGCGGGCGTACGACCTCGAGGCGATCGAGGACCCGGCCGGGGCGGACGCGGCGGCGCACGAGCACCGCAGCGTGCTGCTCACCCCGCGCGACCGCCCGGACCTGTTGACGCCCGAGGAGATCGTCGAAGAACTCCGCGACCGCTGGCGGCTGATTCTCAACGTCGACCCGACGACCAACACCGATGATGACGGGAACGACCTCGGCCCGACCCCCTTCCGGTGCCTGATCAGGTGTGAAACCATCAGCGAAGATTCCCCGGCGAGCGGGAAACCCGGCAAACATCGCGAGGGCGCCACACCCGGGCAGGAGCGGGTGCGGTACGCCGAGGTCTTGCTGGTCGCGGCGAACCTCGAAGATGCCCACGAGCTGGCATTGCGGGCGGTTTCTGAGATGGTTGAGACCGATCCGATCTGGTCGGATCACCAGGTCATCGCGAGCGATCGGCTGCTGGCGCACGAGGCGGCAAAGCTCGCGGCCGACGACCCCAATCTCTTTGCTGCAAAGAACTTGAGCAATCCGGGCATCGTCGGGGCACGCTGGCTCGCACCCCAGGACGCTGAGTAATTCCCCCCGTTGGCTCGCCCGCACGGGGCCGGGATCACCCGCTGGACGAGCGGCCGCGCGTGGTTGTCCGTGGCGGGGTGGAACCGGGGAGGGGGGTGCGCCGGATCATCTTTCACGCGATGCGTATCGCCCGGGCCCCGCTTCCCGGTCGGCGTCGCGGACGAGGGCGTGCCGAAAGTCGGGTCTTTGGTCGATTGCGAACGCCGGTGGCGAACGCTAACCTCCCGCCCACGACCGACACGCAGAACGACGCTCGCATCCCCGGCGTTCCGGGGGTGAAGAGCCTGCAGCCCGGAACTTCCCCGAGGGATGCCGGGCCGACCCGGGGCGATCGCGCCCCGATCCCCTGAAGGAGACTCGGGAATGGTTCGCCTGCTTTCCACGCCGATTCGCCCCCTGGCCCTTTCTGCCGCGCTGCTCGCGGCCAGCGCCGGGACAGCCACGGCCAACCCGAGCGTGCTCGACGCGCCGTCTGCCAAAGCCACCGACGCGGCGGGCATGCTCGATCGGGCGTCCGACCTGCTGACGGGCGGCTCGGCCGTGCGGGCACGGGCGATGCTGCTCGAGCTGACGCGTCCGGCGGCGATGGTCTCGCTGACTGACGCCGAGCGGACCCGCGCCTTCCAGCTGCTGACCGCGGCGGAGCGTCGCGTGCGGTCGCTGCCGCGGACCGAGGTCGCGGTGCAGAAGGCGGAGCTTGCGATCGCGAGCGATGATCTGGTCGAGGCCGAGCGCCAGGCGCGGTCGACGCTCGCGGACGGCGCCGCCGAAGCGGGCCAACAGGAACGGGCCAGCGCGGTGCTGATGCTGGTGAGCGATCGTCGTGACGCGCTCGCCCCGGCGCTGCCTGGCGCGTTGCAGCGGGCGGTCGATCTGTTCGAGCGTGGCGATTACGCCGAGGCAAAGGCCGGCTTTGATGCGATCACCCGCGTCGGGGGCCTCGACGAGGGCACCGGCGCCGTGCTCGCGGGCTATCGCGATCGGGTCGTTGAGCTCGAGCTCGCCCGCGGGCGTTCGTTCGAGTCGCCGGCGATGCTGTCGGCGATGGGCGGCTCGCCCGCGGCGGACTGGCTGCTGGACTCGGCCGAGTACCAGCCGGTCCAGGTGGAAGACGTGCCCCCGGGCGAGGTGCTGCAGCCCCAGCAGCCGACGACCCAGCCGGCGCCGGCGGTTGATCTTGTCGAGAGCCAGCCGGCCCGCAGCGGCAGCTTCATGCAGGACGACGGCCCGGTCGACGTGATCGAGGCGGCCCGCACCTTCGAGGCCAAGAGCCTGTTGGGCGAGGCCAACCGCGCGTACGAGGAGCGTCGCCTGAGCGAGGCGATGCGGATCTACAACCGCCTCCTCGCCGAGTATGCCGGCTTCCTGACACCCGCCGAGCTGGCGCAGGCGAACGAGCGCCGGGCCGAGGCCCAGGTGCAGCTCGGGGCCCAGGGCGGGCCCGACAGCGATGTGCTGAGCGACGCGATCCAGGACCGCGAGTTGCAGCTCCAGCGTGTCCGCGCGACGTTCAACAACCTGATGGAGCAGGCCGATCGCTCGCTCGCTGAGGGCGACGTGACCGCGGCCCGCGACCTTGTTGCCCAGGCGAGGCTGGTCGCGGGGCAGGGGCGTTCGGTGATGTCCGAGCCTGACTACGAGGCGATGATCCTGCGCGTCGAGGACAAGCTGACCGAGCTGAACGAGGCCGAGGAGACGATCCGGACCGCCGAGGCGGAGGCCCGGGCGGAGCAGCTCTCGCGCGAGACCGCCGAGGCCGAGTCGCGCCGCCTGAGCGAGCGTGACCGCCAGATCAATGAATCGCTCGGTCGCGTGCGGGCGTTGCAGCTCGAGCTGAAGTACGACGAGGCGTTGCAGGTCGTCGAGCAGATCCTGTTCCGCGACCCGACCAACCCCGCGGGCCTGCTGCTGAAAGACGTGCTCGAGGACACGCTGATCTACCGTCGGCACTTCGAGCTGCAGCGTGAGAAGGGCCTGGGCCTGGCGTTCGAGAGCATCGACAACCAGGAGGCGATGGTCCCGCCGCGCGAGCTGGTCAACTACCCGGCCGATTGGCCCGAGATCAGCCTTCGCCGCGGCGAGCCGCTCCAGTTCAGCGAGACGCCGGGCGACCGGGCGGTGCTCGCAACGCTCGACGACACCGCCCTGCCGGTCAACTTCAACGACAACGCGCTGGTGGACGTGATCGGCTTCATCCAGGCGAACACCAACATCAACATCGATGTTGATTGGACGAGCCTGGAGGACATCGGCATCGAGCGTGAGACGCCGGTGACGCTGTCGCTCAGCGCGGTCCCGGTCCGCATCGTGCTCGACCGCGTGCTCGAGAAGATCTCCGACCCCGACCTGCCGGCGAGCTGGTCGGTCAGCGATGGGATCCTCACGATCGCCAGCGACGAGGTGCTGCGCCGCAACACCACGCTGGAGATCTACGACATCCGCGACCTGATCTTCGTCGTGCCCGACTTCGACGAGGCGCCGGACTTCGACCTCTCCAGCGTGCTCCAGAGCGGTCAGGGCGGCGGCGGGCAGAGCCCCTTCAGCGGCAACAGCGACAGCGACGTCGAGATCCCGCCCCGCGAAGAACGCGTGCAGCAGATCGTCGACCTGATCCAGGCGAACGTCGACCCCGACGGCTGGGCAGACCTGGGCGGCGACACGGGCGCGGTGCAGGAGCTCAACGGGAACCTCATCGTCACCAACACCCCCCGCAACCACCGCGCGATCATCGGGCTGCTCAACAAGCTCCGCCAGGTCCGCTCGATGCAGATCAACGTCGAGGCCCGATTCCTGCTCGTCGACCAGAACTTCTTCGAGCAGATCGGCTTCGACCTCGATGTCTACCTCACCGACAACAACGAGTTCGACATCGCCCAGCTCATCGATCCCTCGATCGATGGCTCAGACTTCTTCGACAACAACGGGCAGCTGGTCGACAACGTGACCGGCGGCGGCATCTTCCCCACCGACACCGACGGCGACGGCGTCGTCGACGGGCTCGCGACTATCACCCAGCCCGTCTTCAGCCCGGGGACCCAGGGCGATGAGTTCAGCGTTGTTCAAGCGGCCCAGAACTCGTTCGGCCTGACCGAGACCCTCGCCAGCGCGTCGAGCTTCGCGAGCTCGATCCTCGGGGCCCAGCCGGCGCTGGGCATCACCGGGCGGTTCCTCGATGACATCCAGGTCGACTTCCTCGTCGAGGCGACGCAGGCCGACCAGCGGTCGGTTTCGCTGACGGCCCCGCGCCTGACCTTCACCAACGGGCAGCGGGCGAACATCTCGGTCGCGACGCAGCAGTCGTTCGTGAGCGACCTGACACCGGTCGTGTCCGACTCGGCCGTCTCGCTCGACCCGACGGTCGACGTCGTCTCTGACGGCGTGGTGCTCGACCTGACGGGCGTGGTCTCGGCCGACCGGCGCTACGTCACGCTCAACGTGCAGACCGCGCTGTCTGACATCACGTTTGGCGAGGACCGCAGCGTGCAGGCCGCGGCCGGTGGCGGCGGCATCGGTGGCGGCGGCGGCGGTGCGGTCGCCGAGGGCAGCATCCAGCTCCCCATCGCCACGGTCACGCAGATCAACACCTCGGTGACCATCCCCGACCAGGGCACCGTCTTGCTCGGCGGGCAGCGCCTCGTCAACGAGGTCGAGGTCGAGACCGGCGTCCCCGTGCTCAGCAAGATCCCGATCCTGAGCCGCTTCTTCAGCAACCGGATCGACAGCACCGAAGAGTCGACGCTGCTGATCCTGCTCAAGCCGACGATCCTCATCCAGAGCGAGGAAGAAGAGGCGGCCTTCCCGGGCCTGGCCGACCAGCTGGGGTACTGAGCCCGGTCCTGACGCCGACACCGCTCCGCGTCTGGGGCCGAGCGAAAGCACCCGCCCGCACAAACCCGAGCCCCGGACAGCGCAACACGCGCCGTCCGGGGCTTTGTTTGTTGCAGCGCCCGCGCGCAACGCGCCTACGCTGCGGCTTCGGTATGCTGCTCGCGTTGCAGCGTGCCCGTCCGTGCCCACGAAGGCGCCGGCGAAGGCCCGGCATCTTTGGAGATCGACGCATGGCTTCCGGAGCGTCACGATTGCGCATCCGCGAGGACGGCGGGGTTACCCACGTCGAGTTCGCGGACCGAAACATCCTCGACGAGGCCAATATCCAGGCCATCGGCGAGGAGCTCGGTGGGATCATCGAATCGAGCGTCGAGCCCAAGCTGCTCATCAGCTTTTCCAACGTCGACCACCTTTCGTCGGCGGCGCTGGGTGCGCTGATCACGATCAACAACCGCGTCCGCGAACGCACCGGGCAGCTCCGCCTGGCGAACATCGATCCGCAGATCTACGAGGTCTTCGTGATCACCCGGCTCAACAAGCTGTTCGAGATCCACCCCAGCACCGAAGAAGCCCTCGGCAGCTTCCAGTAACGCGCGAGCGCCGCGGCCCGCCCGCGACACGCTCCCGACCGAGCGCCGCGCGGCCTTCCCCTCCGCGCACCCGCTCCCGAGCGGCCCGCCCGCCGCACGCGAGGACGCACCAACCGGCATGCCCACCCCCGATCCCATCCAGCCCGATGCCCCGCTGCCCGGCGCGGTCCGCGTGCGGGTGCGCGACGATCGCGACCGCATCGCGATGGTCGAGGACGAGATGATGCTGCTGATCGAGCAGGCGGGCTTCAGCCGGGCGAGCAAGTTTGCGATCAAGCTCGCGTTCGAGGAGGCGGTGACCAACGCGTTTGCGCACGGGCACAAGGGGCTGGCGGGCGATCTTGAGGTGACGGTCGAGTACGCGATCTCGCCCGAAGCGGTGACCATCGCGGTGCAGGACCAAGGCCCGGGCTTCTCGCCCGATGCGGTGCCCGATCCGACGCTGGATGAGAACCTCGACAAGCCGTCGGGGCGGGGGCTGATGCTGATCCGCACATACATGAGCGAGGCGATGCACAACAGCTCGGGCAACCGCCTGGTGATGCGGTACGACCGCCCGGCGGGCGAGCGCTGAGGGTCGGCTTGTTCGCCGGGCAGTTGGTCCCTAGACTCTCATAGTTTGGAATAGTTCTAATCTTTCGGACGGAGCGGTCCGGATTTTCGGCCCCAGCGCCGGCGGCCCCAGCACGGAAGCCGACCGCCGCGGAATGGAGCGATTCGATGAGCGTGAAGCTGCCTATCTACCTCGACAACGCCGCCACAACCCGCTGCGACGAGCGTGTGGTCGAGGCGATGCTGCCCTACTTCACCGAGGTCTACGGCAACCCGGGCAGCCGCAACCACAGCTTCGGCTGGGGCTCCGAGGACGCCACCAAGGTTGCGCGTCGCCAGGTCGCCGATCTGATCGGGGCCGATCCGAAGGAGATCGTCTTCACCAGCGGCGCGACCGAGAGCAACAACATCGCGATCAAGGGCGCCGCGAACATGTACGCCAAGAAGGGCCCGGGCGAGACGGGGCGCGGCCACATCATCACGGCGCTGCACGAGCACAAGGCGGTGCTCGACCCGTGCAAGCGGCTCCAGAAGGAGGGCTTCGACGTCACGTACCTCGAGCCGCGCGCCGACGGGCTGATCACCGCTGAGATGGTCAAGGACGCGATGCGTGAGGACACGATCCTGGTCTCGATCATGTGGGCGAACAACGAGATCGGGACGATCAACGAGATCCCCGAGATCGGCGCGTTGTGCCACGAGCGCAACGCCGTCTTCCACACCGACGGGACGCAGTGGGTCGGCAAGATGCCCACCGACGTCAACACCGACAACGTCGACCTGCTCAGCCTGAGCGCCCACAAGATGTACGGGCCCAAGGGCGTGGGCGCGCTGTACGTCCGCAGGCGTCGCCCGCGCATCCGCCTGACCGCGCTGCAGGAGGGCGGCGGGCAGGAGCGCGGCTTCCGCTCGGGTACGCTCAACGTCAGCGGCATCGTCGGGCTGGGCAAGGCGTGCGAGCTGGCGATGCACGAGATGCAGAGCGAGCACGACCGCCAGCTCGAGCTTCGCAACCGCCTTGAATCCAAGATCGAGCAGGGCCTCGAGCACGTGCAGGTCAACGGGAACCGCGAGAAGCGCCTGCCCAACCTGACCAACATCTCGTTCGGGTTCGTCGAGGGCGAGAGCATGATGATGGCGATCAAGGAGATCGCCGTCAGCTCGGGCAGCGCGTGCACCAGCGCGAGCCTCGAACCCAGCTACGTGCTCAAGGCGCTTGGCGTGGGCGACGACCTGGCGCACAGCAGCCTGCGCATGAGCTTCAGCCGCTGGACCACGACCGAAGAGATCGATTACACCGCCGACAAGATCATCGAGGCGGTCGAGAAGCTGCGCGTGCTGAGCCCGCTGTGGGACATGCACAACGAGGGTATCGACATCACCAAGATCGAGTGGCAAGCGCACTGACGGAGTCACGCCCCTCCGGGCGTGAAGGGAACCGTCCACGCGCCCTTCGGGCGTGAGCGGTTCTGGGACCATGCCCGCGAGAGCGGGCGAATCACGCGGACGCCCGCGGACGAAGAGCATCGGGGCGGACCGCGTTCATCACGCAAGCGAGACCGCGGGCAGGAAGCCCGCCAAACAGCACACCTCACCACGGGAGCAACCCATGGCATACGGCAACAAAGTCATCGACCACTACGAGAAGCCCCGCAACGTCGGCAGCTTCGGCACGCAGAAGGAAATCAAGGAGCGCGATGACATCGGCGTGGGCCTCGTCGGCGCGCCCGAGTGCGGCGATGTCATGCAGCTCCAGATCAAGGTCGACGAGGCCGGCAAGATTGAGGACGCCAAGTTCAAGTGCTTCGGCTGCGGCTCGGCGATCGCAAGCTCCTCGCTCGCGACCGAGTGGCTCAAGGGCAAGAGCCTCGACGAGGGCCTGACGATCAAAAACACCCAGATCGTCGAAGAGCTGAGCCTGCCCCCGGTGAAGATCCACTGCTCGGTCCTCGCCGAGGACGCGATCCGGGCCGCGATCGCCGACTACAAGACCAAGAACGGCATCGAGTCCGAGGACCACGCGCACGCCCACTGACGACGGTCCACACGGGCCACGGGCCATCGAGGGGCGGGCTGATGTTCGGCTGGCTTCGAACCGATGATGATCGGCAGGCGTAGCATCGACGGTGGCAATCGAGGGCAGCAAGAGGCCGCCCGTTCAAGCTGTTTTGGAGCGTTCACGCATGACCACAGACACCACGACCACCACCGAGGCCGAGACCGTCATCCTGTCGGAGACGGCGGCCCGCGAGGTGAAGAGCATCGTCCAGCAGCAGGGCCTCGACGCCGACAAGATCTGTCTGCGCGTCGGCGTCAAGGGCGGCGGTTGCAGCGGCTTCAGCTACATCCTCGACCTGACCGAGACCCAGAAGGACTCCGACGAGGTCTTCGAGCAGCACGGGGTCCGGATCATCTGCGACCCCAAGAGCATGCTCTACTTGGGCGGGACGACCGTCGACTTCAAGGATGAGATCATGGGCCGCGGGTTTGTGTTCACCAACCCCAACGCGACCACGTCCTGCGGCTGCGGCTCGAGCTTCGCGGTCTGAAACCAACCGCCTGATCCCCGGCGGGCAAGCCCGCCCGGGTTGAAGGATCGACGCCGCCACTTGGCGGGTCCGATGGATCCCGCTACAGTGGCGGCTGTTGCGCGCGGCAGCGACCGCGCCGGAGGACTCGAATGACCGGGGCATCGGCGCCGCTCCAAACCATGCGGGGTTTCGCGCCGCCACGGGTGACCCAGTTCAGCGTGTTCCTGGCCAACAAGGTCGGGAAGATGCTCGACCTGGTCGAGAACTTCGACGAGTCGAACTGCTCGATCTGCGCCATCAGCGTGCACGAGGCCTCCGACCACGCCGTGGTCCGCCTGATCTGCAACAACGCGGCGATCGCCCGGCGGATGCTCAAAGACGACGACCTGCCCTTCAGCGAGCACGAGGTGCTGGTCGTCGAGCTGGGCGAGGGGCACACCCTCACCGGGCTCTGCGTGAGCCTGCTGGGCGCCGAGCTGAACATCATGTTCGCCTACCCCCTGATGATGGAGCCCAGCGCCCCCACCATCGCGCTGGCGTGCGACGATCCGACGCTGGCGGGGCAGATTCTTCGCCGCAAGGGGTTCCGCCTGCTGGGCGAGGCGGACCTGCCCAAAAACCTCTAAAAGCCGGCCCATGCCAGCCACCTGTTTGGGCGTAACGCTCGCGCGGTATTGCTTCGAGGGACGAACTCCACGCCGCCGGTGTGCGAACCGATACACACGCCACCGCCGGGCAATCGGCGTGTGGGAATCAGGAATATTCGGGCGGGCCGGGGTGTTGCGTCTCTTGAAGGTCCGCCTAAGACCCTCGGGGCGACTCCCCGGGGGGGTCGAATCCTCGGGCCCGGTGCGACGCTGTCGCCCGACGCCCACGCACACGAGCAGACACCACGGAGAACCCACGTGATCAACAAAGCCAGCCTGACCCTGCTCGCCTGCGCCGCGGGCCTCGCCTGCGCGCCCGCGGCCTTGGCGACCGAGCCCGCGACCGACAACGAGGCCGCGCAGCCCGCGGCCGAAGCGCAGGCCGCCCCCGAGCCCACCCTCTCGGCGTTGCTCAAGGACGTTGAGCGTCCCGAGCTGTGGATCGGCGAGCGGGCGCCCGAGCTGCGTCTGGCGGAGTTCATGCGGGGCGACCCGGTGACGGGCTTCGAGAAGGGCCACGTTTACGTGGTCGAGTTCTGGGCGACCTGGTGCGGGCCCTGCATCCAGGCGTTCCCGCATCTGGCGGAGGTCCAGAAGAAGTACGACGAGATGCCGGGCGCCGAAGTGACGCTCATCGGCGTGAACATCTGGGAGCGGACCGAGGGCCAGCAGCGGCGTGACCAGATCGCCGCGTTTGTCGACAAGCACCAGGAGATGCAGTACACCGTCGCGCTCGAAGAGGGCACGGCGATGTCGGAGACCTGGATGAAGCCCGCGGGCCGCAACGGGATCCCCTCGGCCTTCATCGTCGATCAGAACGGCACCATCGCCTGGATGGGCCACCCGATGACGATGGACGAGCCGCTGGCGCAGATCGTCGCCGGCGAGTACGACGCAGAGCAGGCGGCCGAGGAGGTCTGGAACAACGAGCTGATCCAGGTCGCAGCGCAACGCTTGCAGGAGTCGGCCGTCAACGACGACTTCGCGACCGCCGTCCCGCTGGGTCGGGCGCTGATCAACACCGACCTGGGCCAGGACCCGGGCGCGCTGAACTACGTGGCGTGGATGTTCGTGATGAGCGACAACACGACCGAAGAGGCCGCCAAGCACGCGGCCAAGTTCGCCAAGGAAGCGTGCGAGAAGACCGGCTGGGAAGACCACGGCATGATCGACACGCTCGCGATGGCGCACTACCGCCTGGGCGACCGAGCCGAGGCGGTCGAGCTGATCCAGAAGGCGATGCAGCTCGCCGAGGGCAACGCCGATATCACGGCGATGTACGCCGAGCGCCTCGCGATGTTCCGCGGCGAGGGCTAATCGCCGCGGGCACGGAACGCCCGACGTCAAATCAACAGGGGCGTGCGCTCGACGGCGCACGCCCCTTGTTCGTTTGCCTGAGCCCGATGCGCGTCAGATCACACCGAGTGCGCCGAGGTCGTGCTCGGCGTCGAGCGCCGCCTGGCAGCCCATGCCCGCCGCGGTGATGGCCTGGCGGTATGTCGCGTCGGCGACGTCGCCCGCGGCATACACGCCGGGGATGTTCGTCCGGCTCGAGCGGTCGTCGAGCTCGAGGTAGCCCGAGTCGTCGAACTCGAGCCCGCTGTCGCGGATGAACTTGGTCGAGGGCGTGTGCCCGATCGCGATGAACAAGCCCTTGACCGCGAGGTCGCTGCGTTCGCCGGTCTGCGTGTCTTCGAGCACCACGCCGGTGACTTTCTCGTTGCCGTGCTCGTCGGGCTCGCCCTTGACGTCGACGACCTGCTTGTTCCAGAGCACCTCGGCGTTGGGCTTGCCCAGCACGCGTTCCTGCATGACCTTGCTCGCGCGCAGCTCATCACGCCGGTGGATGACATAGACCTTGCTGGCGAACTTGGTGAGGTGGCTGGCCTCTTCCATCGCGGTGTCGCCGCCGCCGACGACCGCGAGGGGCTGGTCGCGGAACATAGGAAGCGCGCCGTCGCAGACGGCGCATGCGCTGACGCCCCCGCCGGCGGTCGCCAGTCGCATCTCGCTCTCGAGCCCGAGCCAGTTGGCCGTCGCGCCGGTCGCGATGATGACGCTGTGGGCGCGGACGGTGTCTCCGCCCGAGGTGTGCAGCACGTGGGGTGTGGCGGGGTCTTTGCTCAATTCGACGCGTTCGATGTCTTCGCCGATGGTCTTGGTGCCGAATCGCTCGGCCTGCTTGCGGAACATGTCCATCATGTCGGGGCCGGTAACGCCCTCGGGAAAGCCCGGGTAGTTCTCGACGTCCGTGGTGAGCATGAGCTGCCCGCCGGGCAGCACGGGCCCTGGGTCCTGCTTGGGCACGCCGACGTAGACGACCGGATCGAGCTGGGCCCGGGCGGCGTAGATCGCCGCGGTCCACCCCGCGGGTCCGGAGCCGATGATCACCAGTTTGCGCACGCCTTCGGCGGCGCCGTTCGTTGTCCCGTTGCTTCCTGCCACGCTCATTCCCTTCGGCGAATCCGTCTCGGCCCGGCCCGGGCTCTCCCGGGCTCAGAGGGGCAACGCCCCTCGGGCAAGAGCGTATTCCGCGCACCGGTCCGAGCGTCAAAAACAGAACCGCCGAGCCCATCAGAGCCCGGCGGCTTGCATTTCAACGCTCCCTTGCCGGCACCCTGGCCAAGGAACGGGCATGTTGTGGCTCGGGCGCGAACGCCCGTGATCAAGGACTCACTGAAGCCGGCTGACTCAGCCTGCGGCCGACTCGGCCTGCTCGGCCGAATCGAAACGCCGACGGAAGAACCGGCTCGGCTTCGCGTCGTTGAGCCGCTGGTTCAGCTTCTCCAGCGCCTCTTCGACGACCTGACGCACGCGCTCGCGGCTCAGGCCCACGTCGCCGGCGATCTCCTTGAGCGTCATCGGCTCCTGCCCGTCGAGCCCGAAACGCAGGCGCAGGATCGCGGCCTCGCGGTCGTCGATCGTCTCGAGCAGGCGACGCAGGGTCTCCAGCTCTTCGCCTCGCAGCGTCTCCTCGTCGGGCGTCTGCACGCGCTCGTCGGCGAGCAGTTCGCTCAGGCCCGGACGGTCGGTATCGCCCGCCGCCGGCTCCTGGCTGGGCGTGCGGAAGGCCTTGACGGCCCGCTTGATGATCTTGACCTTCTTGAGCGGCAGGTCCATCGCCTCGGAAAGCTGCTCCATCGTCGGCGGGTGGCCCAGATCGGCCTCCAGACGACGGCTGTGCAGCTTCCACTTGGCGATCAGCTCGACCATGTAGGCCGGGATGTGCACCGGCTGGGTCGCGTTGATCAACGCACGCTTGATCGCCTGCTTGATCCACCAGCTGCCGTAGGTGCTGAACCGGGCGCCCTGCGCCGGGTCAAAGCCCTCGACCCCGCGCATGAGCCCGACGTTGCCCTCCTCGATGAGGTCGGACATCGGGAGCCCACGCCCGGTGTAGTTCTTGGCGATCGCGACAACCAGTCGGAGGTTGGCCCGGATCATCCGGTCCCGCGCTTCCGGGCAGTTGTCGTTGATGATCCGCCAGCCGAGTTCTTTTTCCTCGTCGGCGGTCAGCAGGGGTGTACGGTTGATTTCGCGGAGGTACAACGACAGCTCGGACTGGACCGTTCCAGACGATGCACCAATACCACGACGACGAATTGATCTCTCACTCACTGGACCTACCCACCTTCTCCGCGGCTAGCACCGTCGGATCAGTATTTGACCCCTTCCCAAGGGCCGTTCCCACTCCTGTTCGCGAGTGTATCCAGTCGGATCCATCGTCGGAACCCCAAATCCGCTCAAACCGGGCATCAAAAGCACCCGATCCGTCCGCCTGAATCCGCCTATCTGGGGGGTTTGGACCGGAGACGGAGCACGGTGAACAATGTGATCGGCCTTTGGGTCGACATCTGCCCCTGCTCGGGGCTCTCTCAGCGGCGATCGGAACCCGCGGCGAACCCGACAGATTCCGGAGCGAAGTACGTCCGATATGTCCTTTGACCTCACCTCCATCCTCGAAGGCTGGCCCTATGAGCCCGGGCACCTCAACGTCCGCCTCATCGAGGGCGACGACGGCGAGCCCCGCGTGCAGATCCGGCTCGACCTGGGCGTCCTCCAGATGCGCACCGAGGGCCGCCCCGACGGACAGACCCCAGACGGCTTCGACACGCTCCTGGAAGCCATCGAGGCCCGCATGGACGGCCAGATGCAGGGCCCCATCGAGGGACCGCCACACGGCGGCGGGCCCGGTACCGGCTCGGGCATCCATCCCCACCAGAGCCAAAGCGAAGACCAGCCGAGCGAACCAGCCGGTGCTTCATCGGCCGCTCGATCCGGCGAGGCCGAGCCTTCCGACCCCGCCTCCGACGCGGATCCGCCCGACGGCCCGCCCGATACGATCGAAGACGATCCGCCACACGGCATCGGTGGGCTCCACGACGCCGATGAAGCGGGCCCGACGGATCCAGAGGCCCGTCTCGTGCTCGACGGCGAAGCGTGCCGTCGCCTGCGCGAGGAGGCGGTGCAGTTCTATCACCGCGCCGTCGCGCTGCTGGTGATCGAGGATTTCGACGCGGTCGTGCGCGACACCTCGCACAACCTGCGGATGTTTGACCTGCTGCGTGACTACGGCGGCACGCCCGCCGAGCGCGAGTCGATGGAGGGGCAGCGCCCGTACATCACAATGATGCGGGCGCGGGCGTTGGCGAGCCTCGCGCTGCGCAACGACGAGCCCAAGGCCGCGATGCTCGCGATCGACGAGGGGCTCGAAGCGCTGCGCTCGCATTACGAGAGCGCTGGCGAACCGAAGCTCTTCGACAACAGCCGCGAGGCGGACGCGCTGCGGTCCATGCGCGACGCGCTGACGCCCAAGCTCCCGGTGAGCCAGAAGTCCGAGCTCAAGAAGCGCCTCGACGATGCGCTGCGGGCGGAGAACTACGAGCTTGCCGCGATCCTGCGTGACGAGCTGCGCCTCATGAGCGACGTCTGAAAGGGCATTACCGCTCGGGCGTTGGATCCGTCAACGAATCGCCGGGCGGTTCGCCTGCCGGATCGATCGGCGAATCTAACGGCAGATCTTGCGCCCGGGCTGCTGCGTCGGCCTTGGCTTGTGACCGACCAACCCGGGTAAGCACAGCGTCTGCCAACGCACCCGCCGCGGCGACCTCCTCGACCGTCACATGATCGGCCCCCAGCTCACGCGCCCGGATCGCCCCGGACATGAGCCCCGCGCGCACCGCCAGGTGCACGTCGGGCCTGAGCCTGCGCACCGCGCGCACGGCGCGCAGCATCGCGTCGAGATCCGGAACCGTCACGACCACCGCGTCCGCCGACTCGATCCCGGCGCTGAGCAGCACTTCCAGATTGGCCACATCGCCGTAGACAGCTCGTCTGCCCAGCGACTGCTGGCGGCGCACGGTCGCGGTGTTGAGCTCCAGGATCGTGACGACGGCGCCCGCCTGCTCGAGGCGTTCGACCGACGCGCGCCCGACGGGGCCGAAGCCGGCGACAAGCACCCGCGGGCGATCATCGCCGTCGCCGGGCTTCTCCGCGTCAACCGTGGCGCCCCGGTCGTTGAACCACGGCGCTTGAGGCCATTGCGTCACGCGCGCGCACGCCCACCGACCGCCCTGCATCAGGCTGGGCGTGAGGATCAGCGTGCAGACGGTGATCGCGATGACGATGCTCGCGACGCCCTCGGGCATCACGCCCGCGGCGGCCGCGACACCCAGCACGATCAGGCTGAACTCGCCCGACTGCGCGAGCGAAGCGCCCGCGTAGATCGAGACCCGCGGGCTGAACCCCGCAGCCCAGGCGCACGCCGCGATCGATACGCCCTTGAGCCCGAGCACCAGGACCACGCCCGCCAGGACCACCCACCAGTCCGGGGCGATGCCGACGATGTCGACCCGCAGCCCGACCGCGGTGAAGAACACGGCCATGAACAGATCGCGCATCGGTGCGAGCTGCCCGCTGAGGTGGAAACGGAAGGGCGTCGCGCTCAGCAGGAACCCCGCCATGAACGCGCCGAGTTCGGGGCTGAGCCCGAGCGCGCCGGTCGCGACCGCAAAGCCCAGCGCCAACGCCGCGGCGGTGACCATCTGGACCTCTTGATTCGTATGGCGTGCCGCTTCGGCCAGCACGCGTGGCGCGAGCACCTTGCCCGCGACCGCGAGCGCCGCGATGCCCGAGAGCGCGAGCAGCCCGCCCGAGATCATGCCGATCGCCCCGCCTTCGCCCGTGTTGGGCGGCGCCTGCCCGTTCCAAGCCGCGAGCAGGGGCATCAGCGGCAGCACCGCGACAACCGCGAGATCCTGCACCACCAGCACCGCGAGGCTGAGGCGCCCGTAGGGCGTGAACAGCTCACGCCTCGCCTGGATCGCCTGGAGCACGACCGCGGTCGAGCTCATCGCCAGCGCCATCGCTACCGCGATCGCGACCGGGGCCTCGACCCCGAACGCCATGCCCGCGGGCCAGAGCAGCAGCACGCTGAGCAGCGTCGAGCCGACGCCCGCGCCGATCAGCCGGGCGGCGCCGTGGCGCAGGTTGCTGATATCCAGGTGCAGCCCGATGCCGAACATCAGGAGGACCGTGGCGATGGAGCCGATCTCTTCGACCCGTGCGGCGTCGTCGATCAGCCCGATCGCGTGCGGGCCGGCGATCGCGCCCGCGATGAGGTAGCCCGGGATCGCCGCGAGCTTGACCCGCCCGAGCACGAGCCCGACCAGCGCCGCGGTCGCGAGCAGCGCGAGCAGGTCGACCGCCATGCCGCCCGCGGCGCCGGCGCCCAGGGTCATCGAGCCGGGCTGAACGAGTTGAACGAGTGCGAGCGCGTCGGTCGGCATCGACAGGAGGCTACGCCGGGCGGCGCGCGCGCGACGCCCGCGTCACCAGCACATTGAGCAGGCTCAGGTCGGCCGGGGTCATGCCTTCGAGGCGCCCCGCCTGCCCGAACGTCCGCGGGCGGAAGCGGGCGAGCGCCGCCCGGGCCTCGGGGCGGATGGTCTCGAACGCGTGCGCGTCGAACCAATCGGGGATCGGGCGTCGCTCGATCGCCCGGTGGCGCTCGATCTCCCGGCGTTGACGCTCGATGTACGCCTCGTAGCGCAGCTCGGCGTGCACCGCCTTCCAGACCGGCTCGCTCGCGTGCATCCCGCCGACGGTTTCGCGCAGATCGGTCCACCGGAAGCCGGACCGCCTCGCCGCGGTCGGCACGGGCACCGGGCCGTCGCGCCCGGGAACGCGCGCGTGCGCACACGCTTCGCGCGTCGCATCGAGCTCACGCGTGCGAGCCGCGTGATGATCCAGCCTCTGGCGTCCAAGGTCGTGGGCATCGAGCAGGCCCAGACGCTGCGCGACGGGCGTCAGGCGCTCGGGCGCGTTGTCGGCCCGCAGCAACAGCCGGTGCTCCGCCCGGCTGGTGAACATGCGGTACGGCTCGACGGGCGTCTTGGTGACCAGGTCATCCATCAGCACGCCGATGTACGCCTGCTCACGCCCCAGCTCGAAGGGCGGCTCGCCCGCCGAGGCGAGCGCGGCGTTGGCCCCCGCGACGAGGCCCTGCGCCGCCGCTTCTTCGTACCCGCTTGTCCCGTTGATCTGCCCCGCGAGGTAGAAGCCCGAGACGAGCCTGGTCTCGCCGGTCGCGATGATCTGATGCGGGCGCACCATGTCGTACTCGACGGCGTAGCCCGCGCGGATGACCTCCGCCCGCTCGCAGCCGGGCATCATGCGCACGACCCGCTCCTGCACGTCGGCGGGCAGGCTCGAAGAGATGCCGTTGCAGTAGATCACGTCGGTCTCGAGGCTCTCGGGCTCGAGAAAGACGCCGTGCTGCTCCCGCCCGGCGAAGCGCACAACCTTGTCTTCGATGCTCGGGCAGTACCGCGGCCCGGCCGACTCGAAACCGCCGTTGAACATCGGGGCGCGGTGCAGGTTCGCGCGGATCAGCTCGTGCGCCTCGCTCGTCGTGTGCGTTTGGCGGCAAGCGACCTGCTCGAGCAACGGGAACCGCTCGCACACCGGGGCGCCCGCGACGCCCCAGCCGCCGGGTGTCAGCTCGCTGAAGGGCACCGGCTCGGCGTCGCCCAGCTGCTCGGGCAGCGACTGCCAATCAAGCGAACCTCGGCGGAGGCGCGGGGGCGTGCCGGTCTTGAGCCGGCCCAGCTCAAAGCCCAGCTCATGCAGGCTGGCGGAGATCGAGTCGGCGGGCGCCTCGCCGTGACGTCCGCCGGGCGTCCGCGCGTCGCCGGTATGCATCAACCCCCGCATGAACGTCCCGGTGGTCAGCACAACCCGCCCGGCAGCGAGATCGACCGCCGACCCGCCGGGCGTCTTGATCCGCACGCCGACGATGGCACGCCGGACCGCCCGCCCGGGCCCCCCGCTCTCGCCTCCGCCGGTGACCAAGAGCCGTTCGACCGCGCCCTCGATCACGCGGACCTCCGGGCGGCTGGCGATCAGACCCTGCACGGCCCGGGGATACGCGCGGTTATCGGACTGGCAACGCGGGCCGTGTACTGCCGGGCCCTTGGAGGTATTGAGCACGCGGAACTGGATGCCCGTCGCGTCGGCCGCGAGGCCCATGAGCCCGCCCAGTGCGTCGATCTCGCGCACGAGCTGGCCCTTCGCCAGCCCGCCGATCGCGGGATTGCAGCTCATCGCCCCGATCCGGTCGGCCCGGAGCGTGACCAGCGCGACCGAGGGCGAGGGAAAGCCGCGGGCCCCGAGCAGATTCGCGGCGGCCCACGCGGCCTCGACGCCGGCGTGCCCACCGCCGACGACGATGACTTCGAACCGCTCCCCGTGCTCGTGTTCCACGCCTGCCATTGCTGCCGCGATTGTTGCACGCAATCACAGACAAGGCGTATGCAGAAGTCGGGAGATTCGTGTTCTGATCGCGCCTTTTCTGCCGCCCAAACGAGGCGGATCGGTACAATGCCGTGCGTTCGGCAGGTTCTTGCCGGGCTCGTCCTCGGGTTTCTCCGCCCGCGTGATCGCGGGCGGTTTCTCGCTCGAAAGGCTCCGTCATGCCGGCGTCGCACGATCAGCACCGCTCCAACCGTTTGCACACGCTCGCCCGCTTTGCCAAGGGGGCCGCGATCGCCGCGATCGCCGGGCTTGCCGCCCTGCCGGCGTCGGCCGACATCCTGACCCTGCGCGATGGTCGCGAGTACAAGGGCACCATCGTCGCCCAGTCGCCCCGCGAGATCATCATCGACACGCTGGTCAGCAACATCCGCACGCGGATCACCGTCCAGCGGCGCGAGATCCGCGCCCTGCGCCTCGACCCCGCCACGCGGATCGAAAACCTGATCAATGAGCCCGAAACACCCGCCGGCGCGATCGACAACGCCGGCGATACCGACCAGGGGACCGCCTCCACCGGCTCGGCCGGCGCCCGCAACTTCGAGCGGCGCGACGGGCACGCGTTTGTTATCGAGATCCCGCTGACCGGGACCTTTGGGCAAGACTTCTACCCCAAGGGCATCGCCTCGAGCCTCGATTGGGCCGCCGAGAACGGCGTGACGGACGTCGTCTTCCGCATCAACTCCGGCGGCGGCGAGGTCTGGGCCGCGATGCAGATCACCGACATCATGGAACGCCACATCGACAGCATGCGCTACCACATGCTCATCGAGAGCGCCATCAGCGCTTCGATCTGGCCCAGCTTCATGTGCGAGACCATCAGCATGGCGCCGCGGGCCGACTTCGGCGGCGCGGTCGTCTACAGCCAGAACGCCACGGGCAGCGCCGAGGTCGACAAGAAGATGAACTCCATCCTCGCCGCCAAGCTCGCCAGCTCGGCCGAGGGCAACGGGCACAGCAAGTACATCGCCCCCGCCATGGTCATCAGCGAGAAGCAGCTCATCGCCTACCGCATGCGCGGCACCAACGGCGAGTGGCAGCTCACCGACGATCCAAACAAGCTCAACGACCGCACGCTCGAAACCGTCCTGATCGACGGGCCCGACAGCGTGCTGACGCTCACCACCCGCGACGCCGTGGACTATGGCATCGCCAACGGGCTCAACGACCGCAGCCTCGAAGAGCTCGCCCGCGTTGTTGGCATCGGGCCGTTCGATCTCGCGGCCGACGTCGGCGCCGAAATGATGGACGAGTGGAACGATGAGAGCGCGGAGCTGCGGGAGTCGCTCGAGACCGTGGCCGTGTCTTTCTCTAGCAACATCGACCGATTCAACGCGACCAACCGCTACAGCATCGCGCTCAACGCGCTCCGCGAGTCGCGAAAGGATCTCGCCCGCTGGAAGCGCTTGCTCCGTGACGCGGAGGATCTCGAGATGGACGCCATCATCGAGGGCTTCGACATCGACCACGAGTACTGGTCCGACGAGCTGAAGACGCGCCAGGACGACCTGATGCGGATGCGGCTGGGGGGCTGACGCCCGGCAACTGACGCCGACGACAGATCGGGCACGCGGGCGACGTTCAAACAGTTCAATCACGTGTGACAAGCCGCGCGCGACTAGTCTGCCCTGCAACGGGGTTGCGTTGGTCTCGTCGGCTTGGTCGGCTTGGCTGGTCGCATCACCAACCTGACCACCAGCCCGACCACCAGCCCGATCGCGGGCTCTCATCGCGAGCCTCGCGACCGCCGCACGACGTCGCTGTGCGGGCTGTCGCGGCGCTCTCGCTCTGATGCCTGCTCGCGGGCCGCCGATCGTGCGACTCCCGCTTTGCCGCGCCCCTGCCGATCCCCTGCCGCTGCGCAGTTGCCTCCGCCCTCGCCGAACAGGCCGGCGGTTCAGGCACGCCGATCTTTCAGACACGCGGCACTCGGCGGTTCAAGAGCGCGCAGCCAGCGCCAGGACCAGGACCAACAACCCGACGACGACGATCCGGCAACGACGACCGACAACGTCAAAAAACAACAACGCCCCGGCCGAGAAGGCCGAGGCGTGTTCGTTGTCTTGGTCACCACCGCCGAGGCGGCGGGTGCTCGATCGGAAGCCGGGGCTTACGGATCGAGGTTGTCGGGACGCCCGATGTCCTTGCCGCCGAAGTCGATGCCGGCGAGGCCCTGACGCGTCCAGCGGTAGCGAGGCTCCCAGGTGGAAGTCGGATCGTACTTGCCCCACTCGGGGAAGGTGTCGATCGGCGTGTAGCGCTGCTTGAACTCATCGTTGGGGTTGGTGGGGTCCCAGCCCAGGTTCGACTCGCTCGTCGAGATCGAGCGGACCGAGCTGTCGAAGAACATCAGGTTGCACTGCGCGTCGGGGTAGCCGTACCAGATGCCGTCGCTGTTGGTCGCGCGGTCGAACTCCTCGAACATGTGCACCTTGCCCGAGGGGAAGGAGACTTCGCTGAACCGGCGGTTGGGCAGCGGGATGGTGTCGCCGCCCAGGAACAGGTTCGAGGTATCCTCGATCGGCGCCCAGGAGGGCGAACGGTTGTTGTTCCAAGCGGCCGGGACGACCTGGTAGGTCGAGGCGTAAGCCCACCTGTCGCGGGCGTTCTGGTCGTAGAAGCGCCCGTCACGCTCCTTGTTGGGATCGCTGGGTCGCGTCGGCAGGTCGGACTCATCGAGGGGATCAGCCTGCCAACGGAGCAGGTTGCGGTCGAGCGGGCTGGCCGCGATCGGCTCGGGCTGGAAGTCGGTTAGGTAGTCCAGCAGCACGATGTGCGAGTAGCGCCGCTGGGGAAGCAACTGCATCGGGAAGATAAACGTGTCGCGGTTGCCCGAGTCGCTGCGACCGGTCACCCGGCGGAGGATCTCGGTGTGCTGCCACTGCGAGGCGTCCGAGTCGCTGTCAAACGTACGAGGGCGTGCACCGCCGAGGACGGTGCGGGTCTCGCCACCCTTCCACGAGTAGCCGAAGAGCACATCGCTGAAGTCGGCGCCATAGCTGGCAGCGCCGGTCGCGAGCTGCTTCATGTTCGCCAGAGACTTGACGTTGCGAGCGCTGGCCCGTGCCTTGCCCAGTGCGGGCAGCAGGATGCCGATCAGCAGCGCGATGATCGCGATGACCACCAGCAGCTCGATCAGCGTGAACGCTCGCTTGTTCCCGGCAGCGCGGCCGGACACGTTGAAGTGCATCATGTTTCCACCACCTCCACACGGGCGGTCGCCGCCGTCATTGGGGCAAGCCGCCTTGCACGCCCTTTGCTCAGGCGTGCACACCACTTTCTCTTGTCGCGGCCGCCTGCATCCAGACAGATGTGCTCAGACGAGAGCACGGCCACGTCGATCGGCAACGCCGACCCGTCCTATACGATTAGCAGATCGCGCGGCTCCTGTAAAGCCGTCACAACAGACGAAATGATTCCGCGAGACCCAATCACAAACCGTTCAAACTGCCGCTGCCCGGAGCGATATCCTATCAAAAACCGATCAATCTTGGGGCCCCAGGCTCTCAGGACGCCCGATTTCTCGCCCGCCGTAGTCGATCCCACCGAGCCCGCCGCGGGTCCAGCGGAAGCGCTGGAACAGCTCGGTGCCCGGCTCGCCGATGGGGTCTGGGAACTTGTCGAGCTTGACGTACCGCTGCTTCCATTCCTCGCTCGGGAAGGCGGGGTTCCAGCCGGGGTTGGCGTCGCTGCTGGAGAGGGTGCGGACCGAGGCGTCGAAGAACATGAGGTTGACCTTGGCGCTGTCGTAGGCGAAATAGATCCCCGCCGAGTTGGTCGCGCGGTCGAACTCCTCGAACATGTGCACCTTGCCGCTGGGGAAGCTCACCTCAGACAGCTTGCGATTGCCGAGCGGGACGCTGTTGGTGCGTGCGCCGTTTGCGTCGTAGCCGGCGAAGAGGTGCGGCGTGTCTTCGATGGGCGTGTAGCTGGGCAGCCCGTTCTGGTTCCACGCCGCGGGCACGACCTGATAGGTCGACGCATAGGCCCACCGCTGTTTGACGCCCTGGAGCCGCCACGAGGAATCGGTGTCCGAGCCGGGATCCATCGTGCCCGAGTAGGGCACCTCGCCCAGCGAGCCGATCGGGTCCGACTGCCAGCGGAGCAGGTTGCGATCGAGCGGGCTGGCCGCGATCGGCTCGGGCTGGAAGTCGGTCAGGTAGTCCAGCAGGATGACGTGCGAATACCGCCGATGCGGCAGACGCGTCGTAAAAAGCCCAAGAAACACGTCACGATCGGCGCTCGAATCGCTCCGCCCCGTCGCCCGGCGGAGGATGTCGGTCTGCTGCCAGCTCGCGGCCTCCTGGTCGTCGCGGAACGTCCGCGGGCGCATGCCGCCGACGATCGAGCGGGTGTCCCCCGCCTTCCACGAGTAGCTGAAGATCCGGTCGGAAAAGTCCGCGGCATAGCTCGCGCCGCCGGTCGCGAGTTGCTTCATGTTCGCGACCGACCGCAGGTTGCGGGCCGCGTCGCGGGCCCGCCCCAGGGCCGGGAGCAGGATGCCGATCAGCAGCGCGATGATCGCGATGACGACCAGCAACTCGATCAGCGTAAACCCGCGCGGCTTGCGTGCGTCCGACATGCGTCCACCACCTTTGCATGCACCGTTTGAAGGCGACCTCTGAAGGCGACCTCTGATACCGACCCCGCCGCGCCCGCTGAATGCAGGGCGGATGCTCCCCCGGCAGCCCAAGAACAACCCAACAACAGCCGGGGCGACCGAGGCCGAGCCGAAAGGTTCCCCGACGAAACCTCAGCCCGATCGCGCCACGGTACCCGAAAACGCCGCGCGACGGAAGCACGGGTTCGGAACTCGTTCTGATCCGCGGCAAACGAACCGCGAGCAACGCCAGCGTCAGTCGTCGCCCGCCGTAACGCCCGCGGCGTCGCCCACGGCGTCCTCGGGCGCGCCGGGTGTCGAGGGCGTGCCGGGGATCTGGCCTCCGTAGTCGATGCCGCGGAGCCCGAGCGCCGTCCAGCGGAAGCGTTGGTCGAGCAGGGCCGCGGGGTCACCGATCGGACCCGGGAAGGTATCCAGCGGCACATACCGCTGGGCCCAAGGCGTGCCGGGGCGGGCGGGGTGCCACGCGGGGTTGGCGTCGATCGTGCGGAACCAGCGCACGGAGCCGTCAAAGAACATCTGATTGACCTGGGCCGACGGGTCGGCGAAGTACAGTGCCGCCTTCGTGTTGGTCACGCGATCAAACTCCTTGAACATGTGCACCTTGCCGCTCGGGAACGAGACTTCGCTGAACAGGCGTTGGCGGACCGGCGCATCGGGCGTGGGCGTGCCCGAGGCGTCGTACGCCGCGAACCGGTGCGGGCTGTGCGCGACCGGGCCCCAGCCCGGCTCGGGGCGAGCTTGCGTTCCCAACCCGTCGCTGGTCCCATCACTAGTCCAGGCCGCGGGGACCGTCTGGTAGGTCGAGCCGAACGCCCAGCGTTGTCGCCGGGCGAGCCTCGCGTACGCCGGGTCGCGGTCCACGCCCGGGGCGACCTCGCCCGCGTACGGCACCCCGTCGAGCGTGGCGACGGGGTCACCCTGCCAGCGGAGCAGGTTGCGATCCATGGGGCTCGCCGCGATCGGCTCGGGCTGGACGTCAGTCAGGTAATCGAGCAACGGCACATGCGACATCCGCGCGGGCGCGAGGATCCGGTCATCGTGGCGGATGAAGACGCCCGCCGAATCGGCGTCCGGATCATTACCCGGCACGCCCCGCCCGCTCGAGCGCCGCAGGATCTCGGTGAGCTGCCAGGCCGCCGCCTCGCGGTCGGTTGCGAACGTCACCGGGGCGAGCTCGCCCACCACCGAACGCGTCTCGCCCGCCCGCCAGGAGTACCCGGGAAGCCGGTCGGCGTGGTCCGCCGCGTACGAGGCAGCGCCCGTGGCAAGCTGCTTCATGTTCGCGATGCTCTTGACGTTGCGAGCCCCTCGCGGGCGCGTATGCCCGAAGCTTGGGAGTAACACCGCAACGATGATCGCCAACACCACGATGATCGCGAGCAACTCCCAGAGCGTCAGACCCGCCCGTGCCGAACGCCGCTCCGACGACCCACCCGTCCTCCTCTGCCGATGCGATGAAGGCATAGACCCCGCTCCGCAGATCACGCGACTCCGGTTGCGGGCGATCGTGCGCGCGCAAACGGGGGCATGCCCGGTGCCGGCGTCGGCTTTGGGCACGCCCCCGCGTGAGGTGTCGGGCTGCGGCGTGGTCGCTGCGGGATCAGTCCTGCGGCCCGAGCGACTCGGGTCGCCCGATTTCTGAGCCGCCGAAGTCGATCCCACCCAGGCCCTGGCGCGTCCAGCGGTAGCGCTGCGCGAGCTGCTGGTTCGGGTCGCCACGCACGCCGGGGAAGGTGTCCAGCGGGACGTACGCCTGGCGCCACTCGATGTCGGGCTCGGCGGGGTTCCAGCCCGGGTTGGCCTCGCGGCTGGCGAGCGTGCGCACGGAGCTGTCGAAGAACATCAGGTTGTTCTTGGCGTCCTCGTAGGCGAAGTAGATCCCGCCCGCGTCGGTCAGGCGGTCGAACTCTTCGAACATGTGGACCTTGCCGCTGGGGAAGGAGACCTGGTTGAAACGTCGCCCGCCGAGCGGGACGTCGCCGCCGTCGGTGATGACCGCGGCCCGGAACAGGTGCGGGGTGTCCTCGACGGGCGTGTAGCTGGGCAGCCCGTTGGGGTTCCACGCCGCGGGAACGACCTGGTAGCTCGAGGCGTAGGGCCAGCGTTCTTTGGTCGCCGGCGCGTCCCACTCGTCGTCGGTATCGACGCCCGCGTCGGTGTCGATGCCGCTGGCGTAGGGCACGCTGGACAGGTCGAGCGGGTCGCGCTGCCACTGGAGCAGGTTGCGGTCCATCGGGCTCGCGGCGATCGGCTCGGGCTGGAACTCGGTCAGGTACGACAGCAGCACGAGGTGCGAGAACCGCCGATGCGGGAGACGGGCCTGGTTGGGGCGGATGATCGTGTCGCCCTCGATCCGCCCGCTCGCCCGGCGGAGGATGTCGGTCGCCTGCCAGGCCGCGGCCTCCTGGTTGTCCGGCGCCACCAGCGGGCGCGCACGACCGGCGACCTCGTAGCTCTGGCCCCCCCGCCAGCTGTAGCTGAAGATCGCGTCGTTGGAATCGGCCGCATAGCTCGCGGCGCCGGTCGCGAGCTGCTTCATCTGCGCGACCGACTTGACGTTGCGTGCGCTCTGTCGCGCTTTGCCGAGCGCCGGCAGCAAGATGCCGATGAGCAGCGCGATGATCGCGATGACCACCAGCAGCTCGATCAGCGTGAAGCCGGCCCCGGTCCTGTTCTGCGCCCTGCCCATGGTTGGATCTCCGTTCCCTGTGTGTGTGCGGCGGTGTGCGCGCATGTGCGGCTTCGTGCGCGTGCGCGCCGCACGCGCAATGACAGATCGCCGCGGCCCCGCCCCGGTTCGATCAATTCTTTGGTCCGCTCGCGCTCTCACGCGCGCAGAACGTGTCACCACGAACCACTCCGCCCGGGCGATCGATGCCGTGCCAAAGGAGCACCGCCCGATCTCAGCCGGCCGTTCCCGGGGATGCGCACGCGGGGCGTACCCGTCGCGGCGCATCGCCTTCATGATGTTGTTCCGGTGTACGCCCCGCTCGGTTCCGCGCGCGCGGGCACAAAGCGAGGCAAACACGAGGTTTCGCCCGGACGCGCTGTTCAGCAAACGACACGCGCCGCGCTGCGCTCACATCGCGTTGCGGTGCACGAACCCCCGGAAAGGGGTCACAAACAGGATGCGCAGGTCGAACCAGAGCGACCAGTGGCGGATGTAGAACAGGTCGTACTGGAGCCGCTTGCGCAGGCTGGTGTCGCCCCGCAGTCCGTTGATCTGCGCCCAGCCGGTGATCCCGGCCTTGACGTGCTGACGGAGCATGTAGCCCCGCCAGTCTTCGCGGAACTGGGTGATCAGCTCGGGGCGTTCGGGGCGGGGGCCGACGAGGGACATATCGCCCCGGATCACGTTGAAGAGCTGGGGCAATTCGTCGAGGCTGGTCTGGCGGAGCAGGTGCCCGATGCGGGTAATCCGCGGGTCGCCCCGGCTCGTCCAACGCGGGCCGGTCTCGCGCTCATCGTCGACCTCGCGCATGGTTCGGAACTTGTAGATGCTGAAGACCTCGCCGCCCAGGCTCACGCGCTTCTGCCTGAAAATGATCGGCCCCGGACCGCTCAGGCGCACCAGACCCGCGACCAGCAGCATCAGCGGCGAGAAAACCAGCAACGCGAAACACGCGCCCAGCACGTCGAGCACCCTCTTGCTCACGCCGCCCAGCCCGTTCATGGGCGACTCGCGATAGCTGAGGATCGGCATCCCCTCCAGCTCCCCCACCGTCATGCTCTGCGGCAGATACCGCGGGTGCACATCGGGCACGATCCGCACATCGACCGCGTGGCGCTCGAGCGTGCGCAGCATCGCGGGCAGCTCGGCGCTCTGGCGCGCGGGCAGCGCGAGATAAACAGCGTCGATGGGGTGCTCGTCCAGCGTGCGTTCGAGGTCGGCGAGGCCCGCGCGGATGGGCGAGCCCAGGCAGGTGGTCCGCCGGGTGGTCTCGTGGTGGCTGATGAAGTAGCTGACGCTGATGCCGGTCCAGGAGTTGCGCTGGAGGGTGCGCGCGGTGATCTGCCCGAGGCGACCGACGCCCACGATCGCGACGTGGCGCAGGTTCCAGCCCCGGCGGCGCAGACGCCGCAAGCTGGCACGGAAAACCAGCCGCAGCGAACCGACATAGAGCGGCAAGGCGAGCGCGAGGATCGCGAGCTGGAAGCGGGCCGGCTCGCTCGCCAACCGCTGGCCCAGGTACCAGGGCCCGCCCGCCTCGCGAACGCCCTGGATCAAAAAGTCGCTGCCCACCGCCCAAAGGGTGACGACGATGAGCGCCAACGCAACGACCGACGCCTTGAAGACCTGCCCGACCTCGCCGACGATGCTGCGGTCTCGACGCGGGCGGTACAGCTTGCAGACCAGCAGGCTGTAGAGGACGATCGGAACCGCGAACAAGACGAGGGGCGCGCGGAAGTATGACTCCCAGTTCGCGGGCAGCGACTCGTCGAAGGCGATCAGACGCGCGGCCCAGGCCGTGTAGCACGCGCCCGCGACCGCCAGAGCGTCTGCTCCGCCCAGAAGGGCGACGAAGACCTGATGCTTCTGTTTGAGCAAAGCGCCTCCTGCCCGCCAGCCTCGCCGAGCCGCGTGGTTCAGGCCGACGGGCCCGAACGTGTCGGCGGCGGATCCGATGCCGTCGAACGCTGGTCGAGCGGACTATTCAGCAATCAACAGAGACTGTCAACCCGGAGGCACCACCGTGCCGCGATCAGCCCGGCCAGCCCGCTCCGGAGCGGCCCGGGTCGACGTGCGCGGAAAGTCTCTCGAGGGCCTTGCGATCGCCCTGAGACAGGTCATCGGGCTTGGGCACGCGGACACGGATGTGCGCGTACAGGTGCCCGGTGCGCCCGTCGCGGGTGAGCCCGCGATCTTTGAGGCGCAGGCGGGCCCCGCCGGAGGTGCCGGGCGGGACGACGAGCGTCGCGGCCCCGCCGGGCGTGGGCACATCGAGACGGGCACCAAACACGGCCTCGGCGGGCGTGAGCGGGAGTTCGAGCCAGAGGTCCAGCGACGCCGCCGGATCCGCACCGGGGTCGGCGGTCGGCCCGGCGCCTGGTCGCAGCACGGGGTGTGGTTTGATGCGGAGCGTCACCAGCAGATCGCCGGGCGCGGCGCCCGGGCTGGTCGCGGGCGGGGGCTCGCCCTGGCCCTTGAGGCGGAGGGTGGCGTCGTCGGCGATAGCCGCGGGGATGCGGACCTCGATGGTCGTCTGCTGCCCGCCCCGGGTGATGCGGAGCGGGGCGGTGCCGCCGATCGCGGCGGTGGCGAAAGGGACCTCCAGGGTGGCGCGGACGTCCTTGCCGCGGGGCCTCTTGGGCGAGGCCCGGCGCCCCTGCCCGAAGCCGGAGCCGCGGCTGGAAAAGAATGTCTCGAACGCCGACGCGACATCGTCGTCGAACCCGAAAGGCGAGCCGCCGCCCGGAGGGCCACCGCCGGGGGAGCCTGCGACGTTGGACCAGCTGTAGTGCGCACGCCCGGCGCCGCTGCCCGCCCGGGGCGGCTCGTTGCCGGTGCGGCCGGTCCGGTCATAGAACGCCCGGCGGTCGTCGTCGGAGAGCACGCCGTAGGCGTTCTGCAGCTCGGCAAAGCGTTCTTGGGCATCGGGCGCGGTGTTGACATCTGGATGCAGACGGCGCGCCTGTCGGCGGTATGCCGCGCGGATCTCGTCGGCGCTCGCGCCCTTGCTCACACCCAACAACGCGTACAAGTCTTTGCCCATCGCGATGACTGTAGAAGTGCGCACGCAACGACAGCGGGGCGAGCCTCTCGGCCCGCCCCGCGGTACTGGTTGATTCATGTACGCCGCGCGAGCGGTTTACTCGGGCGCGGGCTCGGCGTTGGGCTGGGGGGCCGGGGCCGGGGTTGGTTCCTGGCGGTCGAGGTGCATGACGTTGATGTCGAAGTAGAGCGTGGCGTTGGCGGGGATGTTGGCCCGGGGGTTGCCCCGCTCGCCGTACGCCAGCGGCCCGGGGATGACCAGGCGTCGGCGGGTGCCGATGCTGGTCTCGTCCATGCCCATGCCCCAGCCCTGGATCGCCTGGGTGCCGGGGGGGTACGCGAAGATGAACGGGCGTCCGCGGTTGTAGCTTGAGTCGAACTGGGTGCCGTCTTCGAGCCAGCCGCTGTAGTGGACGTGCATGCGGTCGCCGTCCTGGACGATCATCTCGCCGGGGTTCTGATACTCGAGGACGACCATACCGCCTTCGAGAGCCATGACGGTGACGGGGGCCTCGGTCCGCTGGTAGGCGTCGGCCTCGCCGGCTTCGGGGCCCCAGACGACGTTGCCCGAGGCGTCGAGCCCGCGGTCGGCAAAGCTGACCATGTCGGGCGAGATGCTGACCTCGCTGGTCATCTCGACCGCGCCGCCGACACCGGTCGGGTAGGCGTGCGGGGTGCTGCCGGCATAGCCGCCTCCGTTGGAGCGGAGGTCGATGTCGATGGTGGCGATGAGGTCGTCGGCGGTGAGCGCGGGGAAGAGCTCGGGGAAGGCCCACGCGCCGGTGAAGACGCCGCGCTCCTTCTCGCGCATGCGGAGTTCGTAGGTGCGCATCCGCACGCCGTCGGCGTGGCGGAAGAGCTGGACGATGGAGTAGCGGAAGGGCTCGCTGAGGCTGTCGGCACGGGCGGCCTCGACAAAGAGCGTGTCGCTCATGCCGTCGACGGGCGCGGGCGCGATGTTGATCATGACGTCGACGGCGTGGGTGCCACCCTCGGCGTTGAGCTCGCCGACGGGCTGGCTGGAGACCCAGCTGCCCGACAACATCTGCGCGATGTCGGCGATCATCGGGTCGGACCAGCTCGGGGCCCAGGGCTGGATCAGCGGCTCGGGCTGGGGCGCGGCCATCGCGTCCTGCGCGACGGCGACGCCGGCGGTGCAGGCAAGGGCGGCGGCCGCGACGCAGGCGGCGCGACGCATCGAAAACATGGGGGCTCGATCGCTCGGCATCGGTGCATTCTCCTCGGGCAAGCTGCTCGGAAGTCCCTCGTCGGGGTGGCTGTCGTCGGACATCAGACCGGTCGGCTTGGGCGAAACCCTCGCTTCAGGCCTCGGGAGGCGATGATAGCCCCCGCCCCAAACGCCTCCGCACCGCCGGGCGTTGGGTTCCGGCGAGCTGCGCCCGGGGTCGCCTTTCGACGTGCATTAGTCGCAGCCTTCGCTGAATCGCCCCAGGTACTCGATGACATCAAAGACGTCCAGAGCCGAATTCCCGTCGAGGTCGGCCGCCGGCTCGCCCGCGTCGAACGAGCCGAGCAGGGCGATCACGTCGGCGACATCGAGCGTGCCCGAGGCGTCCCAATCCGCCGGGCAGGCGCGGGCGTCGAGCAGCGCGCCGTAGAGGTACGCGCCGAACCACTGCCCGCCCTCCGGCGAGAGATGGACGACGCCGTTCATCAGCCCCGCGTCGTTCATCGCGTCGTAGTCGGCCCACGTCTCGTTGAGGTCGATGTAGCCCATGCCGCGCTCGCGCGCAAGCTGGAGCAACTGGTCGCTCTGGAGCTCGATGTCTGGGATAAACGGGTGGTGGCTGACGAGCACCGTCGGCACGCCGGGGAAGACATCGGCGTAGTGGTCGAGCAGGGCGGTCATGTCCTGCATGTACAGCTCCCCGAACCGCTGGTCGGGGTCGAGCATGATCCAGATCAGATCGGGGGCCAGGGTCTGGAGGTGGGCGGTCGCGGTCGGGTTGATGCTCTTGAGGTAGTCGTCGGGCCCGGAGCCGCCGCGCGTGACGCGCTGGATGGTGAGCCCGGGCGTCCCGCTGCGCATCTCGGCCCCGGCGAAGACCACCGGCCCGGTAGCGGGCTTGGCAAAGACGCTGAGGCTGTAGGGCTCGCCCGGGAGCGCGCCGGTGTCGACCTCGTGGACGAGCAACGCGGGCTCGGCCGCGTCGGTTTCGATCACGGTTTCGAGCAGCTCGCCGTTGAGCTCGATCTGGGCCTCGCCCGCGCCGGGCAGGCAGTAGAGGTAGAGGTTGGCGGTCGGGCCGAAGCCGTTGATAAAGAACTCGGCCCCGTCTTCGAGCTGGGTGTAGATGCCGTCTGGGATCAGCGGGCCGATGTCGGTGGGCCTGAAGAAGGCGTCGACCTCGCGGGGGCCGCTGATGCGCGCGCGGCTGGGGATGTCGCCGGCGTTCTCGCGCCAGCTCCCGCCGAGCGGGCGGGTGTCGTGGAAGGACTGGGGCGAGCCGAACGCGTTGGACGCGCCGCGGTACCCGCAGTCGCCCACGCCAAACTCGCCCCAGAACCGCTCTTGCAGGTAGCCCAGGTACGAGTCCTCGCGGAAGCTGACCGAGTCGCCCACGACCAGCATCACGGCGCGCTCGGCGCCGGATTCCAGCTTGTCGAACAGAGCATCGGTCGGGGCGGCGAGGTTGTACGACCGCGGGTTGCTCGCGAGGGCGGGCCAGCTCGCGGCGGCGACCCCGGCGACCGCGGCAACCGAGCGGGCGAAGAACGACAGATCCGTGTTGCGCAGGGTGCTCATGGGCGGAGGTATCGGCCGAGCGGGCCGAATCACTTCCGCATCGGGGGCTAGATGGGTCCCGTGTCGTGGTCCGAGCGTCGCCGTTGGTGTGAGCGAGCGCGAAACAGGGGACAAGCTGCGTCACGTCTCCGCTTGTTCGGGTGGCTGCGGGTGCGTCGTGTCCGAGCCTTGCAGCAGCCGCTTCCGCCGGTTCGCAAGCCAGAAGCCCGCCAGAACGCCACCCACGAGCACCAAGCCCGCGGTAACGAGTCCCGAGATGACAACCACCTCGTCCGATGACCCGAGCGCCCCGATGCCGGCGCTGGTGCCCAACCCGGCAACAAGCATCAGAATCACGCACAGCAGCCCGACACCCCCGGTGATCTGGCTGGTCGTTCCCTGGTAGCGGACGATGAGCTCCGGGCTGAGCACGCCGGCAACGCGCAGGTCGCGCCCGCACTCCGCGCAGCGTTCGATCGGGCGCGTCGTATCGACGCTGTACCGGCACGCCGGGCAGCAGGCGGCCGGCAATCCCTTAGGCAGGAACGCCGACCGCCGAATACCCAGAACTGCCGAGCCAAGAACCAATCCGCCCAGCACAAGGAACAAGACAAGAGGGAGCATCGCGATGAGGCCCACAGGTGCCTCCTTCAGTCCGCCGTTTACGCCAGCTCGGGGAACATCTTGGTCACGATGCCCACGAGGTCTTCGACGTGGCTGGCGGATTCGTCGAAGAGCTTCTGCTCGTCGGCGGTGAGCTTGAACTCGACGACCTTTTCGACGCCGCCGGCGCCGAGGAGGGCTGGCACGCCGACGAAGAGGCCTTTGTGCCCGAACTGCCCGTCGAGGTAGACGGCGCTGGGGATGATGCGCTTCTTGTCTTTGACGATCGCCTCGACCATCTGGATGGTGCCGCTGGCGGGGGCGTAGTAGGCGCTGGTGCCCATGAGCTTGACGACCTCGCCGCCGCCGGCCTTGGCGCGGTCGACGCAGGCGGTGATCTTGTGTTCGCTGAGCAGGTCGGTGACGGGGATGCCGTGCACGCTGGTGAGGCGGGGCAGGGGGACCATGTCGTCGCCGTGCCCGCCGAGGAGCAGGGCCTGGACGTCTTCGATGCTGCAGCCGATCTCCCACGCGATGAACGTGCGGAAGCGGGCGACGTCGAGCGCGCCGGCCTGGCCCATGATGCGGCTGGTCGGGAAGCCGGTCGCCTTCCAAGCGGTGTAGACCATCGCGTCGAGGGGGTTGGAGACGATGATGACGTGCGACTGGGGCGCGAACTGCTTGATGTTCTCGCTGACGCTCTTGACGATCTTGACGTTGGTCTCGATCAGGTCGTCGCGGCTCATGCCGGGCTTGCGTGGCAGGCCGGCGGTGACGACGACGACGTCGGAGTCGGCGATGTCCTTGTAGTCGCTGGTGCCGGTGATCGCCGAGTCGAAGCCCTCGATCGGTCCGCAGCAGGCGAGGTCGAGCATCTTGCCCTTGGCGACACCCTCCTTGTCCGGGATGTCGAGGACGACGATGTCGCCCAGCTCTTTTTGCGCGGCCCAATGGGCGCAGGTCGCCCCGACGTTGCCGGCCCCGATGATGCTGATCTTGGCTCGCTTGGTGGACACGGTTCGCTCCCCGCTCAGGCGGTGATGGATGGGATCAAGGAACGGCAGACGCCGCCCAAAGATGATAGGAAGGGGCGGAATCGGTTTCCGCCCCGCTGCCCGTTCGGGCGATGCATAATCCGCCCATGAATGCCCCGGGACCATCAAACGACCGGCGATCGCGGACAGCCGATCGCCTCCGCCCCTTCGGCACGACGATCTTTGCCGAGATCACGGCCCGCGCGGTCGAGACCGGCTCGGTGAACCTCGGGCAGGGGATGCCCGATTTCGACGGGCCGGGTTGGCTGCTGGACCTGGCGGCGGAGGCGCTGCGGGCGGGCCCGAACCAGTACGCGCCGATGGCGGGGCTGCCCGAGCTGCGTCGCGCGCTCGCCGGGCGATGGGCGGGGCGGAGCGGGCTCGCGTGCGATCCTGACGCCGAGGTGACCGTCACCAGCGGGTGCACCGAGGCGCTCGCGGCGTGCGCGCTGGGGCTGCTGAACCCGGGCGACCGGGTCGTGGTCTTCGAACCCTATTACGACGCGTACCCGGCCGACCTGGCGCTCGCGGGGGCGGAGGCGGTCTTTGTGGCGCTGCGCGCGCAGGCGGACGGGTCGTTCGTGTTTGACGAAGCGGAGCTGCGATCGGCGTGCGCCGGTGCGCGGGCGATCATGGTCAACACGCCGCACAACCCGACGGGCAAGGTGTTCAGCACGCGAGAACTGGCACTGATCGCCTCGCTGTGCGTCGAGCGCGATCTGATCGCGCTGAGCGATGAGGTCTATGAAACGCTGGTCTACGGGGGCGCCGAGCACGTGCGCCTCGCGATGCTGCCCGGGATGCGCGAGCGCACGATCACGCTCGGCAGCTTCGGCAAGATGTTCAGCGTCACGGGCTGGAAGATCGGCTGGGCGATCGGGCCCGCGGTGCTCAGCGCGGCGGTGCGCGGGGCGCACCAGTTCTTGACCTTTGCCGTGCCCACGGCGCTGCAGCGGGCCGCGGCGTCGGCGATCGAAGACGACCGGGGGTACGGGGATGAGCTGCGCGCTCGATTGATGCGCTCACGCGATCGACTGAGCGAGGCCCTACGCGCGACGGGCTTCGTGCTCGATGCGCCCGAGGGCGGGTACTTCATCCTCGCCGACCACACGGCGGTGTGCGCTCGGCTCGGCATCGAGCCGGCCGACGACCGCTCGCTGTGCGCACACCTGATGGAGACCGTCGGCGTCGCGACGATCCCCCCCACCGCCTTTTACCGCCACCCCCAGCACGGGAGGCGTTTGCTGCGGTTTAGCTTCTGCAAGAGCGACGAAGTGCTCGCGGATGCGATCGAGCGCCTTGCAAAGCTCTGAGGCGAACGGCGGTCAGTCTTCCGCCGGCTCGTCGCCCTCGGTCTCGTACTCGGTCACGACCTCGACCGGGTCGAGCCGATCGGCGCCACGGATGGGCAGTTGCACCCGCATCGCCTCGCCGGCGAGGATCGCGGGGACGAGCAGAGGCTGCCCGGGAGCCGGCTCGGCGTGCATGGGGCGGACAAGATCGCGCGTGACCGCTCCGGTCGCGAAGTCGATCTGGCGGTAGGCCTGCACCGCGGGCCCGCCCTCGAACGGGCCGTCGGCATCTTCGCCCAGCCAGATGTGGACCGCGGCGAGCAGGGCCTCGCGCGGGGTGGCGCCGCCGGGCAGCGCGATGCACGCGGCGGGCGAGCCCTCGAAGAGCGGAACCCCGGGCGTGGGCAGGTGCAGATCGCCCTCGAACCCCTCGGCGAGCAGGTGCGCAATCAGGTCGGCGGGGTGCCGCGCGACGAGGCGCTCGGAAGCGACGACCCAGATCGCCGCGGCGTGACGGGCGTCTTCGAGCGATTCCTCGGCGTCGGCGATGACCTCGGCGACGTCCTCGGGCAAGGGCTCGCCCGACCAGATCGCGTGCAGGGTGGCGGCGGACTCGCGGATCTGAACGGCCGCGCGATCGACGCCCGCGGCGCGCTCATCGGCGGGCAATCGGGCCGAGTCGCCCAGCGCGTGGGCGATCGCGTGCAGGGTGATGATCGGGGCGACGGCTTCGCGGAAGCGTCCGCCCTCGCCTTCCTCGGGCAGAGCGACCGCCGCCCGGGCGTAGTCGGTCCATGCGCCGAGCAGGGCGGCCCAAGTGGAGGCGGCCTCGGCGCCCGCTGGGACGTCGCCCGGCGCTTTGTGGGGCGCGTCGGAGGGGATTGGCTGGTCGCTGTGCATCTGTGCTCCGGGTGTTCAGGAGGCGTGCGGGGCGTCGGCGGGGAAAAGGTCGTACCAAAGAGGGATCTTGGGTCGGAGCGGCTGCGGACCCCGCGTCCCCCGGGCGGGTTGGAGGCAGGCATGCCCGGGGTAGGGGATTGAGTAGGCCTCCCCGCGCCTCTACAGTAGTTCTTCTGAGAGAGGCGGATCGCGGGTCACGCGGGTGGGGTGCCCGTGGATGGAGCCATCGGGCGGCTTGCCCGGAGCACCGCGTCTTGTGCCGCTCTCGATTGAGGAGATCGAATATGAATCGCATCGCAGCCGCTTCGCTCGCTGTTCTTGGGTCTGCCGCGGGCATCGCCAGCGCCAACCCGACGTTCCTGGCGACGTTCGGCGACACGCTGTTCCGCTACGACGCGGGCAGCGACACGCTCGAGTCGTTCACGCTCAGCGACCGGATCATCTCGGCGACGGCGCGGAGCGACGGGTCGTTCCTGATGTTCAGCCGCGGTCTGGCGAACGAGCCGTTTCAGGCGTACGAGCTCTCGGGCGCACTCGGCGCGACGCCGCAGCTTGTCGAGCTTGCGACCGGGCTTGCCGATGTGCCCTCGGGCGTGACCGAGGTCGGCGGGCAGCTCTTCGGCGTGCGTGACGGCAGCCTGTATACCTACGACTCGGGCACGTTCGCCGAGACGCTCGTTGGCTCGCTGGGCCTCGCGGGGGATGCGGCCTCGACCGGCTCGCTCGCGTACGACGCCGGCAGCGGCACGCTGTACATGACGGCTCGCGACGACAACCTGTACGAGGTCAACCAGGGTACCGGCGCGGCATCGCTCGTCGGCGGCACCGGGGCGGACCTGTTCAACTCGGGGCTCGAGTTCCTCGGCGCGGACCTCTTCGGCGCGATCTTTGACGACGTGGGCGCGACCCTGAGCCTCGGCGGCATCGACACCTCGGGCGGCGCGTTCACCAGCCTGACGAGCATCGACGTGAGCGGCCTGCTCGGGACCGGCCCGCTGCCGCCCGTCTCGCTGCTGGTCGTGCCCGCGCCGGGCACGCTGGCGCTGGCCGGCCTCGGCGTGCTGGGCTTTGCCCGCCGTCGTCGCTGATTGACCGGCTGATCGGGCTGGCTGATCGGTTCCGCTGATCGGGCCGATCGCGCGTGAGAACATCATCAACGCCCGGGCTCAAGCGGCCTGGGCGTTGTTTTTTTCTATCTTCATCAGTTATCAATGCGATGCCGTAACGGCGAGCTTCGCCTGCGAGCAGGGCGCACAAAGACCGCCCGGCGCGTGCGAGCGGCGGGCGGTCTGGAAGAAGCGGTCTGCCGGGCGGATCGGGGCCTGAAGGCCTCTCGCCGCCGTCGGCGCGGGCGGGCAGGAATCGGGTTAGCTGCAACCCATGCTGTTGCCGCAGTTGAGGCACTTGTAGCAGGTGCCGCTTCGGACGGTGATGGTGCCGCAGACGTCGCAGGGCGGGGCATCGCCCGCGGCGTCGAGCGCCTCGGAGAGCGTCGAGCTCGCCGACTTGGCCTCAACGGCGGTGGCCCGCGATGTTGACCCGACCGCAGGCGAAGGCATCGCCTTGCCCGCGTTGGTCTCGGGCGACCGGGCCGAGGCGTCGGCCCGGGTTGCGCCGGTCGCGGGGCGGTTGATGCGCGGCGAGTCGGTCTCGGCAACAGCGCGGTTGGGCGCCGTCGCCTCGAGGTAGCCCGGCAGGAACTGCTGCCCCAGCCAGCGGAAGATGTAATCGACCAGGCTCTTGGCGAAGGGGATGTCGGGGTTGAGCGTCATGCCGGCCGGCTCGAAGCGCTGGTGCGTGAACTTCTTCACGAGGCTCTCCAGCGGCACGCCGTATTGGAGCGAGACGCTGGTGGCGGTGCCGAGCGAGTCCATCAGGCCGCCGATGGTCGAGCCTTCCTTGGCCATGGTGATGAACAGCTCGCCCGGCATGCCGTCTTCGTAGAGCCCGACGGTGAGGTAACCCTCGTGCCCGGCGACGTTGAACTTGTGCGTGTAGCTGCTGCGCGTGTCGGGCAGGCGCCGGCGCATCGGGCGGTGCACGATCTCACGCTCGCGCTGGATGACCGCGGTGACGTCGCCGTTGGCGGCGGCCTCGACCAGCTCGGTCGTGCGTTCGGTCACCTCGGCGATGGCGCCCGCTTCGTCATCGGCGTCGATGATCTCTTCGGCATCCGCGTCGGCCTTGCTGTTGAGCGGCTGGCTCAGCTTGCACCCGTCGCGGTAGAGCGCGTTGGCCTTGAGGCCCAGCTCCCAGCTCATGCGGTAGCTGGTCTTGATGTCTTCGACCGTGGCGTCGTTGGGCAGGTTGATCGTCTTGCTGATCGCTCCGCTGATGAAGGGCTGAGCGGCGGCCATCATGCGGATGTGCCCGCCGACCTCGATGTAGCGGGTGCCGATCTTGCCGCAGGTGTTGGCGCAGTCGAAGACCGGCAGGTGGGCGTCGTCGAGATGCGGCGCGCCCTCGATGGTCTGCGTGCCGCAGACGAGCTTGTTGAGCTCTTCGATCTGGTCGCCGCTGAGACCCAGGGCCTTGAGCGCGTTGAAGCTCATGTCGGCCTTGGCTTCCTCGGCGTTGAGGCCCAGGCGGGCCAGCGCCTCGTCGCCGAGGGTCCACGCGCTGAAGGCGAAGCCGAGCTCGAAGACGCCGGGCAGGGCCTTGGTGATCGCGTCGAGGTCTTCGCCCGTGAGCCCGCGATCGCGGAGCCACTCGGCGAAGCTGACACCGACGCCGGCGTCGGGCGCGCCCTTGGGCATGGGCACCTCGAGGTGCAGCGTGCCGAGCAGGTACTGGAGCATCTCGCGGACCTGGTCGCCCGAGTAGCCCAGCGCCGAGAGCGCGGGCTGGACGGAGGCGTTGGCGCTTTTGAAGTAGCCGCCGCCGGCGAGCTTCTTGAACTTGACCAGCGCGAAGTCGGGATCGACGCCGGTGGTATCGCAATCCATCAGCAGGCCGATGGTGCCGGTGGGCGCGATGACGGTGGTCTGGGCGTTTCGGTAGCCGTGCTGTTCGCCCAGCTCGAGCGCGTCGTCCCAGGCCTTCTTGGCCCGCTCGGCCAGCTCGGGCGTGTTGGCGATGCCGACCCTGCCCGAGGTCGCCAGCTCGTGATCGATCGGCACGGGGCGGATGCGGAGGTTTTCCCATTCCTTGGCGTCGCGGGCGACGCCGTGGGCGGCGCGCCGGTGGTTGCGGATGACGCGGAGCATGTTGTCCTTGTCATCGTCGTAGCCGGCGAACGCGCCGTGCTCGCCCGCGAGCTCGGCGCTCTTGCGGTAGCTGCGACCGGTGAGGATCGCGCTGAGCGTCGAGCAGACGGCGTTGCCCTCTTCGCTGTCGTAGGGGATGCCGGCCTGCATGAGCGTCGCGCCCAGGTTGGCGTAGCCCAGGCCCAGCGTGCGGTAGCGGTAGCTCAGGCGGGCGATGTCCTTGCTGGGGAAGGCCGCCATCAGCACGCTGATCTCGAGCACGGTCGTCCACAGGTCCACCGCGTGCTCGTACGCGTCGATGTCGATCGAGCGGGTGGCGGGGTCGTAGAACTTGAGGACGTTGAGGCTCGCGAGGTTGCAGGCCGTGTTGTCGAGGAACATGTACTCGCTGCACGGGTTCGAGGCGTTGATCCGCCCGGCGCTCGGGCAGGTGTGCCACGCGTTGATCGTGCTGTCGTACTGCACGCCGGGATCAGCGCAACGCCACGCGGCGTACGCGATATCGCCCCACAGCTCGCCCGCGTCGAATGTGAACGCGACCTCGCCCGTGGTGCGGAAGGTCGTCTCCCACTGCTCGCCCTTGTCGACGGCGTCGAAGAAACTGTCGGGGATCCGCACCGAGTTGTTGCTGTTCTGCCCGCTGACGGTCTGGTAGCTCTCGCCGTTGAAGTCATAATCGAGCGTCAGGCCCAGGCGCGCGGCGGTCTCGCCCACGGTCTCGGGGTCGGCGTCGCTGGCGCGTTCGGCGCCGATGGCCTTGAGGCCCTCGACCAGGGCCGCGACCTTGATCTCCTCGCGAACCTTCCAGTTGATGAAGTTCTTGATGTCGGGGTGGTCCATGTCGAGGCAGACCATCTTGGCGGCCCGGCGCGTGGTGCCGCCGCTCTTGATCGCCCCCGCGGCCCGGTCGCCGATCTTGAGCCAGCTCATCAGCCCGCTGCTCTTGCCGCCCCCGCTGAGGGTCTCGTTCTCGGCCCGCAGTCGGCTGAAGTTGGTGCCCGTGCCGCTGCCGTACTTGAACAGGCGTGCCTCGCGCACCCACAGGTCCATGATCCCGCCCTCGTTGACGAGGTCGTCATCGACGCTCTGGATGAAGCAGGCGTGCGGCTGGGGGTGCGTGTACGCGTCGCCCGCGAGCTTGAGTTCACCAGTGCCCGCATCGGCGATCCAGTGCCCCTGCGCCGGGCCGTTGATGCCGTAGGCCCAGTTGAGCCCGGTGTTGAACCACTGCGGGCTGTTGGGCGCGACCATCTGGTGGGTCATCATGTACTTCAGCTCGTCCTCGAACGCCTGGGCGTCCTCGGGCGTGTCGAAGTAGCCGTGGGTCTCGCCCCAGAAGCGCCAGCAGCCGGCGAGGCGGTGGATCACTTGGCGCGCGCTGCGCTCGGGCCCGGTGAGCACGTCGCCCTTGGCGTCGCGCTTGACCTTGGGCATGCCCTTCTTGGTGCTGGGCTCCTGCGTGCCGGCGGCGAACTGCCCGTCGCCGGGCAGCGCGTAGGGCTGCTCCATCTGCGGCACGCCCGCCTTGCGGAAGTACTTGGACACCATGATGTCCGTCGCGAGCTGACTCCAGGTGCTCGGCACCTCGGCATCGGGCATCTCGAAGACGATCGAGCCGTCGGGGTTGCTGATCTTGCTCGACCGCACCGTCCAGTCGACGCTGGAGAATGGGTCGTGACCTTGTGACGTGAACTTCCGCTCAATCTTCATCGCCGCCCTCCTGGCGTCATCTGCATGCCTTGAGACATGAATCTGAACATCTGCTCATTGCGCCGCGACAGAATCGCCATGACGCCCCTGCCATCTGAATACACGGGTACCGCTGTAGACACGAACAGCTTGCGCCGGATATTTGCTTGTCTTAGCCAGTCCCAGTCACACACGGAAATACCGCGTTCAATCGCTATCGCGACCGCCCCATACGAGTTCCAGGACATCGCGTGAATTCGTCCAAGTCGATCGCGACGAAAGTCACTCAACACCCTCGCAATCTGAGGCGAAGCAGTATCCGACTGCTTCCGCACCAGAGCTACCGCGAAATCGACCCGCGATAACTCCGCGAGACGACGGGAACACGCCGCGATACTGACATCGAATCTGCGTGCAAGCTCATGAATCAAGCCCACGGTCAATTGCTGGCCAACAACCGCGCAGCTGAACGACTGCCGTGGCATAAGCAGCGCAGCGGCAATCTGGTCGCAGAGAGTCTCTTCGGCGCGATTGCCCGGTTGGAGAAATAGCGAGCGGTGAGCGATTGACTTCGTATCGGGGACGGCACAATGGATCAGGATGTGAGCAAGCTCGTGCGCCAACGAAAAACGGGCCCGCCGCCGCGCGGAATTCATGTTGATCTTGATGCTGTACCGATCCTCGTCTACCGGCGAGAGCATCGCGTCGCACGGTAAATCATCGTAGGAAATGTCAATAACACCTAGTCTCTCTGCCAACCTTTCGAGATCGACTCTGTCTGAGCCCGCATCGTCCTGAAAGGCACTTAGAGTTGCCGAAGCTACCGCGTCAGCAACACCATCAATTGTCGCAGCGGCGTAGTGCTGCGCAATGTCTTCGTGTAGCGAGTTGTCATGCGACACAGCCATGCCCCCTCCACAAAAGGCGTCGCTGAAGCTACGAACTCAAAGCGCTCAGAACAGCTGGCCGTCGCCACGCGTGCCGGCCGCCTCGTCACCGAGCCACTCCTGAAACGTGTAGTCCGTCAACGGCTCGCATCTCTGGACGCCGTCGACATTGTCTCGTCGCAGTTTGTCCAACGCCGCGTGACGGCGGTCCAGCCGAGCGCTCATGCCGGCGTACTCAGGCGTGCCGGATGGCACACCTCGACTATTGCAGAACGTGTTGAGGGCATCGAGATCCCGGTTGTATTCATCGCGCGTCATGCAAACTCCTGTTTCGGGCTCCGCCCGAAAGACCTGACTTCATTCAATCGTGAGTGCTTGTTTCTGCCGCTCAACTTGCAAGCAGAAGCAGGGGCTCTAGTCCACCCGCGGCAGCGTCAGCCCGCTCTGGTCCTGGTACTTGCCGGCCTTGTCGGCGTAGCTCTGGGCGCAGACGCGGTCGGCCTTGAGGAACACAAACTGGGCGATGCCCTCGTTGGCGTAGACCTTGGCGGGCAGGGGCGTGGTGTTGGAGATCTCGAGCGTGACCCTGCCTCGCCACTCGGGCTCGAGGGGGGTGACGTTGACGATCAGCCCGCAGCGGGCGTAGGTGCTTTTGCCGACGCAGAGGACGAGGACGTCGCGCGGGATGACGAAGTGTTCGATGGTCTCGCAGAGAGCGAAGGAGTTGGGGGGGATGACGACGTGGTCGGTGCCGCGGTCGCGGGTGTCGACGGTGACCATGAGGTCGTCGGTGAAGCTCTTTGGGTCGACGACGGTGAGGCCGCCGGTGCGTGGCGTGGGCGTGAAGATTTTGAAGACGGGCCCGACGCGGACGTCGTATCCGTATGAGGAGACGCCGTAGCTGATGGTGCCGTTGCGTTTCTTGGCGTCTTCGAAGGGCTCGATGCCGACGAGTTCGCGGATCTGTGTGTCGCAGAGGACGGGCATGGTGTTGCCTCCGTCGTGTGGGCGACGGGACGACGCCCGAGGCCGGTGGTTCGAGAGAAGGCCGCGGCGCCCGGCGTGGGCGGCGCGGAGGAAGGTCAGGACCGTGGCGACCGGGGGTCCATCCCCGATCGCCCTGGCCGAGTCATGCCGACCGAGGGGAGTTCAAACCCCGGTCGGCGAACACGCACGAGAGGAACGAGCGACGCGTCGACCGCGTGCCCGCCCGCCTCGCCCCGGTCCTCCGGACCGAGCGTGCCCGAACGCCGAGCCTCATGCCCGGCGACGCCGAGCCCCATCCTGGAGCCCGGCAATCGGCCTGAATCGGGTGCACACACGCCGAGGCGGGCAGGCAGCCGATCCGATCAGTATCCAATCAAAGACCAATCCAGTCAAGCGGACGGCTTTCGTCGCCCGGACAGTGGCATGCGATCAGGCCAACCACGAGGGATGGTACATGCAAACCAGAGGTGCGCCATATAGGCGGCTTTTCGTGCAAACTTGTGGGCATAGGCCGTGGGCAACCTGTCGGTTGTTGTCGGAACGGCCCATGGTGTCCCTTCCATGCCGCGAGTGCAGGGCAGATATCGTATCAACCCGCCCGGCTTATGCAATGAACCACTAGGCGTTGTGGGTGTTTTTGACAGAAACCCCCCGCCTGGGTGCTTGAGAGGAACCCGAACATCCAAATCGCACCGTTGGGGATGACATGACCCAACCATCGCGGCGATTGGGGTTTGTGGCGCGGGTCGCGAGTCGGCGCGACCCGCGAGCGAGTTTTCCACGAACAGAGCACACGAGGGTGACAACACGCCGAAGGACCGACCCGGCCCAGCAAACACGCGCCGGAGCCGTGCACCGCGGGCGGCCCGGGCGGTTTACGATCCTGTCCCCCACCGCCGCCGCGAACGCGGCAGCACGCGAGCAGGGGCAAAGGACCGCAGCAGCACGCCCGGCGGGGACGCGGGCGGGGCCAAGACCCAGCGGAGGACGATCGCGATGCAGAGTCTGTGGACGTGCGCCTGCCGAGCCATCGCGTGCGCGGCCCTTGGTTCGACGCTGCTTGCCGGGGCGGGCTGCGCCGGCAACAACGAGCCGGCGCCGCGGGCCCGGACCGTCGCGCCCAACGTGCGCGACGTGCCCTCTGCCCTGCGCGGGACGGTCGGCTCGGTCGCACGCCTGCGCGGGGTGCAGGCGGTGCGCGTGAGCGGGATCGGCTTTGTCGTCGGGCTCGACGGGACGGGCGGGCTGCCGCTGCAGGATCAGTTTGCCGCAACGCTCGAGCGTCAGATGGCGCTCAACGGGATCGGGACCGCGGGCACCTACGAGGGCACGCCGATCGACGGCATCACGCCCAGGCAGCTGCTGGCCGATCGCAACACCGCGGCGGTGATCGTGGAGGCGGCGATCCCCCCCGGGAGCCGCCCGGGCGACACGCTTGATATCTATGTGCGTGCGCTCAACGCCACGAGCCTGGAGGGTGGGCGGTTGTGGACGACGGAGCTGCGGCTTGGGCCGCCCTCGTCGTTCGGCGGGCCGGCGGCGCGGGTGGTGGGCCAGGCGCGCGGGCCGATCTTCATCAACCCGTTCGCCGAGCCGGGCGCCAACGCGACCGACGCGGTGGTGCGCACGGTCGGGCGCGTCCTTGATGGGGGCGTCAGCACGGACACGTTCTTTCTCGAGGTCGTGCTCGACACGCCCTCGCACGCGCGGGCCCGCCAGATTGTCAGCTCGATCAACTCGCGTTTCCCGCCAGAGGCCCGCGTGGGCGAGGTTGCGCGGGGGCTCGACGACGCGGTCGTTCGGGTTCGGGTGCCTCGTGCGTACGAGAACCGCCGGGGCGAGTTTGCCGAGCTGGTGCGGCATATCCAGATCGATCAGTCGTTCCCCGAGGTCTACGCGAGGCGGTACACGAGCACGCTGCGCAGCCAGCCCGGGCTGGCGAACCAGATGAGCTACTCGCTGCAGGCGCTGGGTGAGCGGGCGCTGCCGTTCATCCGAGATCTGTACGAATTCCCCGAGGCGCAGCCCAGGCTCGCGGCGCTGCGCGCGGGCGCGCGGCTGGGTGACGCGCGGGCCGCCCCGCCCCTGATGGAACTTGCCCAGAGCGGGCCCCAGAACCTGCGGACCGACGCGATCCAGATGCTGTCGCGGCTCGACGCGGGGCCCCGGGTTGATCAGGCGCTGCGGGGGATGCTGGAGGACCCGGCGCTGTCGGTGCGGGTCGAGGCGTACGAGGGCCTCGCTTGGCGGGCCGAGCGGGTGCAGCGGGTTCGCTTGGCCCGGTCCAACGCCGACCGCACACCCGGGCAGCGGCTGAACAACCGCGGGCTGGAAAACGCGGCCCGCATGGAGCTGCCGCGGGGCACGCTCCAGGGCGTGTCGAGGTCGTTTGTCGAGGGCAGGTTTCTGCTCGATCGCGTGCCTGTGGGTGACCCGCTGATTTACATCACCCAACAGGGCGAGCCGCGGATCGCGCTGTTTGGTGACCCGGAGCTGGCGCGGCTCCAGACGCCGCTGCTGGTGACGGCGTGGTCGGACCGGCTGATGCTGATCAGCGACGGGCCGGGCGACCCGATCCGCCTGTACTACCGCGACGACCGCTCCGGGCGGGTGGTGGTGACCGAGGACGCACCAACAGATCTGGGCGAGCTGATCGCGTTCATGGCGCGCACGCCCAGGCCCGAGGACCCGCGCCCGGCGCTGGGGCTGAGCTATGCCGAGCTGGTCGGCGCGCTGTACGAGATCCAGAATCAGGGCGGGACGCGGGCGGCGTTCGCGACCGAGCAGGACCGCCTGCTGGCCGATCTGCTGGACTCGCGTGAGAGCGAGACGATCGAGCTGCGTCCTGAGACGCCGGACGACGACAGCGATCTGGTGATCCTCAAGGAGTTCGATGACCCGACCAGGCCCATCACACCGGTGCGCCCAGGCGAGCGTCCGGCGCCGGGGTCGCTTCTGGTGCCGCTGACGCCGCAGGCTCCGCCCGCGGATGGGGAGGGGGGCGACGCGGGCGATGGCGCTGCGGCCTCGGCCCCGGCTCGGCCCGCGAGCGAGGACGAGCCGGCCGGGCGCCCGGAGTGAGGTTCAACCGTTGACAAGCGAGAGCACCCCGGTGTGTTTGAGGTTCCCCGGCCCGACCCGGGGCACGGTGCGGTATGCTCGCGAGTCGAGCCGGCGTCAGAGGACGGACGCCGAGTTGCTGGTTTGCCCGATGCCGCGGGACGCGGCGGGGCACGCGACACGGAGGTTGCGAACGACATGCTGAGCCCAGAGCCCGCGAGCGCGACAACGACGCCGCACGAATCGCACCCAAGCGCCGATCAGCCGACCAGCGACGATGTCGAGGCGCAAGCCGGAGGCACGCTCGGTGGAGACGCCTCGCTCGACCCGCTCGCAGCCGTCGCCAACACAGCGCGTGCGACCCTCACGCCCGAGGCGATGCTCCAGCGCACCCGCGGCCTGCGCCTGCGCACGCTGACGGTCAACGGCTTCAAGAGCTTTGCGGACAAAACCGAGTTCGCGTTCAACGAATCGGTCGTGGGCATCGTGGGCCCCAACGGCTGCGGCAAGAGCAACGTCGTCGACGCGATCAAGTGGGTGCTGGGCGAGCGATCGAGCAAGAGCCTGCGCGGCAAAGAGATGATCGACGTCATCTTCGCCGGCTCGGCCGGGCGCAAGCCCAGCGGGATGGCAGGCGTCACGCTCGCGTTCGACAACCCGCTGCACAGCGACGCGCACCAGGACGCGCTCGCGGCGGCGGCCTCGGAACAGGTGGGCGACGAGCGCGGGGACGAGCACGCCGAGGCCGCGGCGGAAGCGGCCGCGATCGTGCGCCCCGGCGCGGTGCACCGCCCGCTGCCGGTGGATACCGACGTGGTCGAGGTCGAGCGCCGGCTCTATCGCGACGGGAAGAGCCAGTACCTGATCAACGGCAAGCTCGCGCGGCTCAAGGACATCCGCGAGCTGTTCCTCGACACGGGCATCGGCGCCGACGCCTACTCGATCATCGAGCAGGGCAAGGTCGACGCCATGCTGCTCGCGAGCCCGACCGAACGCCGGGCGATCTTCGAGGAAGCCGCGGGCATCGCGAAGTATCGCCTGCGCCGGGTCGAGGCGGAGCGCAAGCTCGACCGGACAGAGGGCAACCTCGTGCGCACCCGGGAGCAGCTCGCGAGCACCGAGCGGCGCCTGCGGATCGTGCGGGGGCAGGCGGCCAAGGCGCGACGGTACACGGAGATCAAGGACGAGCACGACGCGCTGCGCCTCGCGCTGGCGTTTGAGCAGTACGACGACCTGCGCAAACGCCTCGAGGGACTGACGAGCCAGCTCGGGTCGCTCGAAGCGCGTCGGCGTGAGACCGCGGGCCTGCTGCGCGAGGCCGAGGAGGCGGCTCAGGAGGGTGAGCTGCGCCTGCACGAGCTGAGCGACGAACGTCGCCGCCTTGAGCAGGAGCGGACCGAGGGCGCGCACCGGCGCGAGCGGGCGCAGCAGCGGCGAGAGATGGCGCTGCGGGCGATCGAAGAAGCCGCGCAGCAGGCTTCGAGCGAGGCCGAACGCCTGCACGACGCGGGCGAGCGGATCACGGCACTGGACAGCGAGGTCGAGCAGCTCTCGCTGGCGCTCGAGGCGCTGCGCACACGCCACGAGGCGAGCGAGCGCGAGCTGGACGAAGCGACCGCGGCCCGGGCGGAGGCGATGGGGTCGATCAGCGAACGGCGCGCGGCGCTGGATCGGGCTCGGCGCGATACGGCCCAGATCGAGCGCGAGCGCACGACGCTGCTCGCACAGCGGGAGGCCGAGGGCAAACGCGAAGCATCGCTGAGCGAGCAGGCGAGCGAGCTGCGCGAGCGCGGGCTGTCGCTTGATACCGATCACGCCGAGGCGATCGAGGCCGGGAACTCGGCCCGCGAGCAACGCGAGGCGCGCGAGGCCGAGAGCGCATCGCTGCGCAGCGCGATCGCGGCGCTCGATGCGCGGGCCGGCAGCCTGGGCGAGGGGCGGACGGCGCTCGCCGGCCGGGTCGCTTCGCTCGACGAAGAGCGGGTGCGCCTGGACAGCCGGCGCCGGGCGCTGGTCGAGCTGGTTGAGAGCCGCGCGGGTCTGGGCGAGGCAACGCGGGCGGTGCTCGACAGGTCGGCCTCGGGCGATGCGCGGTTCGCCGGCGTCGTTGGTTCGCTCGCCGAGTTGATCGAGACCGACGCCGACGGTGCGCACGCGGTGGAGACATCGCTGGGCGAGCGTTTGCAAGCCGTCGTGATCCGCTCGCGGGGCGATCTGCCCTCTCACGACGCGTTGGGTGAGCTGCCGGGGCGCGTGATGTTCTTGCCGCTGGGCGACGAGCAGAGCGCGGCGCTGGCGCGGAGCGTGCCGGTCTTGCTGAGCGCGCGCGTTCGGCGGGTGCGGGACATGGTCCGCGCGGTGGGCGAGGACTCGGGCGTGGCGGCGCTGCTGGATCGCCTGCTGGGGGGCACCGCGCTTGTTGATTCCCTCGACACGGCTCTGCTGCTCGGGGCCGGGCCGATGGCGGGCTGGGCGTTCATCACAAGCGCGGGCGAGGTCGTCTCGCCCGACGGTTCGGTCGTGGGTGGGCCCGCGGCATCGGCCGAGTCGGCGGGGCTGCTCGCTCGGCGGGCGGAGCTTGATGAGCTGGACGCGTCGCTCGAGTCAATCGAGAGTCAGCTCGCCGTCAAGCGTGACGAGCTGCGCCGGGCCGACGCGGACGCCGCGGAGCTGGAGCGCGAGCGGACGGCCCACGCCGAGCAACTCGCGGGCGGCGAACGCGAAGCGCTGCGGGCGCAGAACCAGCAAGAGCGTTTCGAGCGCGATGCCGAGCGGCTTGAGCGCGAGCGCACCGGTCTGCGCGAGCGTCTGGAGGGGCTGGAGGTGCGTGTCGCGCGCCTCGCCCGTGAGCGGGCCGAGATCGCCGAGCGGGCGGAGCGCCTCGGGCGCCTGCACGAAGAGCAGGCTTCGGGCGTCGAGCGCCTGGAGGGCGAGCTGCGCGAGGCCGAGTCGGCGATCGAACAACTCAACGAGCGTCAGGGCGAGGCGAAGGTCGAGCTCGGCAAACTGGGCGAACAGCTCAACGCCTCGGCCCGCGAGCTGGGCCGCCTCGGCGGGCTGCGCGACGACGCCGAGTGGGAACGCGACACGGCTCGCGAGCGCGTCGAGGAGGCCCGCACACGCGTGAGCGGGCACGAGGAGGCGGTGCGCTCGGCGGAGAGCGAAGCCAACGAGGCGGGCGAGATCGAACAGGCCGCCCACGCCGCGCTCGAGGCGACCGCCGGCACGCTGGATGGCATGCGCGAGGCCGTCGGCGAGCACCGACGCGCCGTGCAGACACGGCGCGAGACGGCCGAGCATGTCGAACGCGACTGGCACGCGATCGAGACGAGCCGGCGTGAGCTGGAGGTCAAGCGCGAGTCGGTCGAAGAGCGCACGAGCGAAGACCTGGGTATCGACCTGGGCGGTGAGTACGCCGACTATCGCGAGGTGATGGACACCGGCAACGTGCGACCCGTCGACACGACCGAATCGCAGGCGCGCGTCAACGTGCTGCGCAGCGAGCTCAAAAAGCTCGGCCCGATCAACCTCGAGTCGATCGACGAAGAGGGCCAGCTCGAGGGACGCAACGAGACGCTGATCGCGCAGGTGCGCGACCTCGACGAGGCACGCGTCAAACTCGCGACGCTGATCGAAACGCTCAACATCGCCAGCCGCGACCGCTTCGGCGAGGTGTTCGAGCGCATCCGCGAGGAGTTCGGCGGGCGCGACGGGCTGTTCAGGCGGCTCTTCGGCGGCGGGCGCGCTGAGGTGCGCTTGATGCCGCTGGTCAAAGAGATCGACGGCCAGAAGGTGCAGACCGACGAGATCGACCTGCTCGAATCGGGCGTCGAGGTCATCGCCAAGCCCCCGGGCAAGGAGCCCCGCTCGATCAGCCAGCTCTCGGGCGGCGAGAAGACGCTGACGGCGGTCGCGCTGCTGATGAGCATCTTCCGCAGCAAGCCGAGCTGCTTCTGCATCCTCGACGAGGTCGACGCCGCGCTCGACGAGGCGAACGTCGCGCGCTTCTGCGGGACGCTCGAGCAGTTCACCGATCACTCTCGCTTCATCGTCATCACGCACAACAAGCGGACGATGCGCAGCGTCGATCGCCTCTACGGCGTGACGATGCAGGAACGCGGCGTCTCCAAGCGCGTGAGCGTCAAGTTCGACCAGGTCGACGCCAAAGGCAACATCGCCACCGACACGCAACCGGCGCGGGACGCCGCGCCCGATAGCCCGCTCGCAAACGGAGCGGATCGGGTGGCCTCACCCGAACCCAAGAAGCCTTCCCTGCGCAAAGCCCTCGCGGCGATGCGCGAGGACTCGGCGGCAACGTCCGATCATGCCAAAGACACCGCGCCGTCGGGCTGAGCCCTGCACCCTCGCCCGGGGCGTGTCGATACTCCGCTCTACTGCCTCTTTATGCGGCGATAGCCCGTTCGGCAACGGGCGCTGCCGGCGGGCAGTGTCGGCCGGTCGCGCGACTGGCAGTGAGTGAGGGTGGGGCATGCACGGACCGGTCTTTCAGCTCATCTACGCCAGCCGCGCGAGCGAGGGCCTCGCGCCCGCGCAGCTCGAGAGCCTGCGCGACGCAGCGGCACGCCATAACGCACTGCACGGCGTCACCGGCGCGCTCCTTTACGGCGGTGGCATGTTTGTTCAACTGCTCGAGGGCAACCGCGATGTCGTCCGCGGGATCTATGACTTCCGTGTACGGTCGGCGTCGCAGCACAGCGACGTGACACTGCTGCACGAAGGGCCGGCGGAGCGCCGATCGGCGGGGCACTGGAGCATGGCGCTGCTGGATCTCAACCGGCACGCCGGGTCGGAAGTCGCCGAGCGATTCGAGCAGGTCGTGGCATCGATGCAGGCCCTGAAAGAAGACGAGAACAACGCCGTGGGCGTGCTCGATGTCTTCCAGCTCGCGGTGCTGAGCCTCTCGGCCGAGGCGGCCTGAGGCTCAGGTCAGATCGACCTTTCCGACCAACGCTGCGATGTGCGACGCGCCTTGGGTGCGCGCCCACTTCGCGAGCCCGTGCACGACCCGCACGCCGGCTCCGGGATCGGCAAACGAAGCGGCCCCCACCTGGACCGCGCTGGCGCCCGCGAGCATGTGCTCGGCGGCGTGCTCCCAGCGGCTGACGCCCCCGATGCCGACGATCGGCACGCGGGCATCACGAGCCACGCCCGTGTAGACCAGATGGATCAGACGCACGACCACCGGGCGCACCGCGGGGCCGGAGAGCCCCCCGGTGATGTTCGCCAGCGCCGGGCGTCGCGTGCGCACGTCGATACACATCGCGGGGATGGTGTTGCTGATACAGAGCGCGTCGGCGCGCGCTTCGATCGCCGCGGTCGCGAGATCGACGATCGAGTGGGGCGTACCGATCGCGACGGGGCTGAGCTTGACCAGCAGGGGCTTCTCGCCCACCGCGGCGCGGGCGGCGGCGACGACCTCACGCAACGCGCCCGGATCGGCCCCAAACTCGGTCCCCCCGTGCACGTTGGGGCAGCTCACGTTGAGCTCCACGCCGGCAACGCCCGGCACCGCCGCGAGCGCCCCCGCGACCGATTCGTAATCGGCGATGCTGAAGCCCGCGGCCGAGGCGATGACCTTGCAGGGCAGCGAGGCGGCCCGCGGGGCCTCGTCCCGCACGAAGCGGCTGAGCCCGGGGTTGGCAAGCCCGATCGCGTTGAGCATGCCGGCGCTGGTCCAGGTGATGCGCGGGGAGGCGTTGCCGGCCCGCGGGCGGGGGGTGATCGACTTGGTGACCACGGCGCCGAGGCGGGCGAGATCGGTGATGTCGCCCATCTCATCGAGCACGCCGGCGGTGCCTGCGGCGAGGATCACGGGGGCGCTGAGGTGGATCCCCGCGAGATCGGTGCGCAGGATGGGGTCGGGCCGGCGTGGCATCGCGACCACGGTAGCCCGCTCTGCGACAGACGGACCGACCGACCCGAACCCCCACCATTGCCCCGGGAGGCCAGCCTTGGATATCGAGCAGCGCATCACCCAGTTCGAGAAGCTGATCGAGAGCGACGCCGACAACGACATGGCGCACTTCTCACTGGGCGGGGCCTACGCCCAGGCGGGACGCCACAGCGACGCCGCGGCGAGCTACCTCACCTGCACCGAGCTCAATCCGACAATGAGCAAGGCCTACCAGCTCGCCGGGGCCTCGCTCATCGAGGCGGGCGAGACCGACCGGGCGGGCGACGTGCTGACCCGGGGGTACACCATCGCGGCCGAGCGGGGCGACCTGATGCCCCAGAAGGCGATGGGCGAGTTGCTGGAGCGGATCGGCAAGCCGGTGCCGCAGGCCGCCAAGGCGGATGCGAGCGAAGAGCCCGCGGGCTCGTTCGTCTGTCAGAAGACGGGCAAGGCGGGCACGCAGCTCGCCAAGCCGCCCTTCAAGAACGCCGTGGGCACGTGGATCTACGAGCGGATCAGCAAGCAGACGTTCGATGAATGGATCGGGCTGGGCACCAAGATCATCAACGAGCTGCGCCTGGATCTGAGCCGCGACGAGCACGACGCGGTGTACGACTACGGCATGCGTCGATTTATCGGACTCGACGACGAGACCTACCGCGACATCATGAAGAGCGAGCCCAGCCGCCCGGACCCGGAGTTCAAGGGCGTGATCGACAACATCCTGGGCATGGGCGGCGAGCTGGAGTCGTTCGGCGGAGAGATGCACAAGTCGGTCCCCGGCTCATAAACCCCGCTGCGACATCCGCTTCCGATGATATATGAAAATCCTGTGTTTTGGTGGCCGATCGCGATCGGCGCCGTTGACAGGCCTGCCCCGATCGGGGTATTGTCTACAGGTCCAACCAGCGCGTTCAGAGAAAGACGCTGAAAGATGAGAGCGCACGGTCGGCGGGGTGAGAGCCGCTGACTTGGGGAAGGACGAGTGGGAGAGATGCCGGGGTGAGAGCCGGCGTCGAGTGAGAAGGTTCGAAAGAAAGAAGCACACACGCCCGGCCCCTGCGGCCGGGCGTGTTGCTTTTTGGACCGCGTCGCCCCCTGCCCGAACGCTTGTGAATCGCCGGGGCGGGCGGGCTCAGGCCTTGAGCAGGCCCCGGTTGCGGAGCGTGCCGAAGATCAGCTCGGCGGGTTCGTCGGCCGAGGTGATGGGCGTGCGAGTGATGCCGCGCGATCGGCACAACCGCTCGCAGTCCTGCTGAAAGCGGGCGAGGCGGCGCTGGTAGGCCTCCAGCAGGCGCGGGGTGATGGTGACCTCGGCGGCCGCGGGCGACTCGGCATCGCTGAGCCGCAGATCGCCCCGCAGGCCGCGCTCAGACGCAAGCGAGGGGTCGAGCTCATCGGGGCTGAGCATGTGGAGGGCGTGGACGTCGTGCCGCCCGCCGGCGGCAAAGGCGTCGAGCACGCCGGCGAGTTCGTCTCGCACCAGCAGATCGCTGATGATGACAACCACGCCCTGATCGCGCGCGTGCGTGCGCGCGATCCGGCGTGCGGCTTCGGGCATCGAGGGCGCCTCGCGCGCGAGCGACGCCTCGGCCGATTCGACCAGCACGCGGTGCATGAACGCCAGCGCGGGCTCGGTCTGGCGTCGCCCGCGCGCTGGCGGGTGCGTGCGCACGCCCGCGGGCGTGATCGCGCTCAGCCCGACGCGGTTCTGCCTGCGCAGCGCCAGCGTCGCGATCGCAGCGCCGAGGCGAGACGCCGCGACATCTTTGCGCGGGCTGCCGGCCGCCATCGATCGCGACAGATCCACGACCACGTGGACTGCGAGGTCCTGCTCGTCTCGGAAGAGCTTGACGACCAGACGGTCGAAGCGGGCGAAGACGTTCCAGTCGAGAAACCGCAGATCGTCGCCCGAGGCGTAGGGACGGAAGTCGTCGAACTCGACCGATCGCCCACGGCGTTTGCTGCGCCGTTCGCCCGGCAGGCGACCGGCAAACATGCGCGTGCTGGCGACATCGAGGCGATCGAGGGCCGCGGCGAGGGCCGGATCGAGCAGGCCTCGGGGGTCGTCGGGGATGGGCTCTCGGGCGTCTGCGAGCACGACGGACGGTAGCGGGCCAGCCCGAGAGGGGGCGGAGCCCGGGCTCAGCGCTTGCGGCGGGGGTCGCCGGCGGGCTGGCCGTCGGCGTACTCCCAGACGATGACCGGGACATCACGGACGCCCCACTTCATCGCCTCGCGGTGCGTTGGGAAGAGGACGTCGAGGCGGTGGCCCTTGATCGCGCCGCCGCGATCGAGCACGGGGACGATCTTGTCGTCGGCGTAGCCGGGCACGGTCAGCAGGCTGCCGAAGGGCAGGAGGCGGGTGTCGGCGGCGACGAGCTGGAAGCCGTTGGTCCACACCGAGTGCAGGGTGGCGGTCTGCCCGTCGGCGAAGATGCCGCAGGAGCGCTCGTCGGGCGAGTAGGCGGTGACGCGGAGCATGATCGTGCGTGCAGCGCGAACGGGGCGCCCGTCGAACCAGCGGATCTGGCCCAGCGATGCGTCGGGGGCTTCATCCGCCCCGGTGGACCGCGTGGTCGGGTCAGACGACGCCGGGGGCTGCGAGAGCGCATCAACGTCGAGGTCGAATGCGGGGAGTTGCTTGACGGCGAGCGTGACGGTCGGTTCGTGCGGGGCAGGCGCGGCTGGCGCCGCGAGCTGGGCGAGCGGCTCGATGGGACGCGCCGGGCCGGTGAGCTCTTTGGCGAAGATGGCGCTGCCGATGGTCAGCGCGAGCACGCCGAGGGTCAGGCCGGCGCGCTGCGCGCCATGAGCCATGGCGCGACGACGCACGGTGCGAGCGATCTGATCTGCGCTTGTGGGGCTGTGCACGAGTCTTCCGGTTGGCTTCACGGGATCGCGAGAGCAAGCGTCCGAGCGCTCTCACATGGTCCCTGTTGCGCGACCGGGCCGTCCGTGCCCTGGGTCGCTACTGTAGGCCCAGACCGCTGCTCCGCCGGTCTTCTTCGTGGTGCGGGCCCCACTGAGGCTCAATGGGGCGGGCGACCGTGACGCCTGTATCGGGCGGGCCGGGTGGGCATTGCAGCCCGAGTCCCAGAATCGGCCCCGTTGCGCGGCGCCCCGGCTCAACCGCCAACAACCCCCGATTACGGGGCCAGACCGACCGATTGCGGCGATAGCGAGGACCGGTTCGCGTGGATCTCACCCTTGTTCAGGCGGCTCTGGTGCTGGTGCTGGGGCTCTTTGCAGGCACCGTCGGCGGGCTGGCGGGCGTGGGCGGCTCAATGATCATGCTGCCCGGCCTCGCGTTGCTGCTGGGCTACGAGGGGCCCGAGGCGATCCGCCACCATCTGTTTATCGGCAGCGCGATGCTGGTCAACGTGGTCGTGGCGTTCAGCGCGCGAGCGAGGCACAAGAAAGAGGGGGCCGTCGATCGGTCTCTGGTGCGTCTGCTGCTGCCCAGCATGGCGATCGCGATCGTCGTCGGCGTGCTGGCGGGCAACGCCGTCGACGGCACGGTGCCCAAGCGTGCGCTCGGCGTCCTGCTGCTCTGCTACACGGGGTACCTGATCTGGACAACCGCCCGGCGGCTGCCCGACCACCCCGATCAGCCCGGCACGCGATCGCCCGGGTGGGTGGTTGCGACCGGGGGCGCGGCGGGGTTTGCCGGGGGGTTTCTGGGCATCGGGGGCGGGGTGATCATCGTGCCCGCGCTCGTGCTGCTGGCGCGGGTGCCGCTGCGGCGCGCGGTCGCGGCGTCGGTCGGGGTGATGTGGATCACCGCGATCATCGGCTCGGCGCTCAAGCTGCTCACGCTCGGGCAGTTCGGCTACACCGCGGCCGACGCGGCCTGGCTCGCGCTGCCGATGGCGATGGGCGCGATGGTCGGCGCACAGATCGGCGCATGGATGGCGCACAAGCTGAGGCTGCCCTGGCTGCGCCTGGCGATCGCGGGCGTGCTCGGGCTCGCGGGTGCCAGGATGGCATGGCCCGACCCGCCGCAGGGCGTGCTGAACGCCGGGGAGAACATCGGAACCGCCCCCGGCGTGCCCGGGAACGAACCGGGCAGACCGGCACGCGGTATGCAACCCGACGCGGGCAAACCCCGACCCGATGCCGAGGCGGCGCGGGCGGGCTCGGCGGAGGTCGACGGATGAAGCACACCCCGAAACCCGGCGCGATTGTCGCGGGCAACAACTTCAAGACCGTCCTGCTGCTCGGCGGGCTGATGGGGCTGTTCGTGGCCGTCGGCTCGATGTGGGGCACTGGCGGCATGATCATGGCGCTGCTGTTCGGCGGCGCGATGAATCTCGTCGCGTTCTTCTTCAGCGACACGATCGCGATCAAGGCGATGCGCGGGCGCGAGCTGACGCCCGAGACCGGCGGCGGGCTGTACGCGATGGTCGCCGAGCTGGCCCAGCGGGCCGAGTTGCCCATGCCGCGGGTCTACCTCTGCCCGCAGCAGGCGCCCAACGCGTTCGCGACCGGGCGGAGCCCCAAGAGAGGCGCGGTCGCGTTCACGCAGGGCGCGATCGATCTGCTCGACGAGCGCGAGCTGCGCGGCGTCGCGGCCCACGAGCTGGCGCACATCAAGAACCGCGACACGCTCATCAGCGCGATCGCCGCGACCGTCTCCGGCGTGCTCGCGTTCCTCGCGCAGTGGGGCCTGTGGCTGGGCATGGGCAACCGGCAGACGAACCCGCTGGTGATGATCGTGGTCGTGATCGTTGCGGCGGTCGGCGCAGCGGTGATCAAGGCGATGATCAGCCGCAGCCGCGAGTTCGTCGCCGACGCGCAGGGGGCGGCGATCGCCGGCACGCCCGAGGGGCTGATGAGCGCGCTGCGCAAGCTGGATGCGTACAGCCGGCAGATCCCGATGCGCCAGCCCAACCCGGCGCAAAACAACCTGTTCATCGTCGAGCCGCTGGCGAGCAACCTGAGCGGAGGCGGCACACTGGTGCGGCTGTTTGCGACCCACCCGCCGACCGAAGATCGGCTCAGAGCGCTCGCACGGCAGCTCTGAACGGGAGGCGGCTTCTCCGGGCTTCGGGGCCACAGGCTTCGGCTGGTCAGGCCCCGGCGGTCGTCGGGCGACGCCCGCGCGTCGCGCGGAGCAACGCATCGCTCGCCCGCTCGCGCTGCTTCTCGACCTCGCCTTGCAGGCGTTGCATCGCGTCGTCGGGCGGCATCGCCTTCAGATCGGCGTGCGGGATCGGCTCGCCGAAGGCGACCGCGATGCGCTGGCCCAGCAAGCGGGGCAGACTGCTGCTGCGGGGCCAGGCGTCGAAGGCGCCCTCGATCCCGGCCGGCACGACAGGGCAGTTGGCGCGGCGGATCAGCACGGCGACGCCACGCTTGAAGGGCTGCGTCGCGCCGTCTTTGGTGCGCGAGGCCTCGGGGAAGACGAGGACGGCCCGCCCCATCGCGGTGCGGCGCAATGCCTCTTTCATCGCCGCGGCGTCACCGCCTTCTTCGCGGATGGGGATGCTGTTGCACGCCGAGATGAGGCGGGCGAAGGCGGGGTTGTCGAACAGCCCGCCGCGGGCGATGAAGTCGAAATGACGCGGGCGCCCCGCGACGCCGATCGCCGGCGGATCGAGGAACGACTGGTGGTTGGCGACGACGAGCAGCGGGCCGGTCTGCGGCACGCGGTGCCCGTCGATCTCGATCGTGCGGTACGCGCTGACCAGGAAGAGCTGGCACATCGACCGGCAGAACTCGAAGAAGACGCGATGGCCCCCGGTCGAGCCGGGGTGGCGGTCGCGCAGCGCAAGATGTCGTCGACCGGCCGTGCCGCTCACGGCTGCCCGCCGGGCGACCCAGCGGGGCCTGGGGGGACGGGCGGGTCGACGGGCCCGCCTTCGGCGAGGCTCGGGAGCTTTGCGAGTGCGCACTTGTGCAACAGTTCGACAACCGCGTCGAGCGTGAGGGCCGAGGTGTCGATGACCTCCGCGTCGCCCGGGCGGACGAGCGGCCCGTCGGCGCGGCTGCTGTCAAGGCGGTCTCGCTCCTCGATCTGGCGGAGCAGGGCGCCCTCGTCCACGTCGGTCCGCCCGTCGGCACGGTGCTGGTCCGCCCGGCGCTTGGCCCGCACGCCCGGCTCGGCGTGCAGATAAAACTTGACCGGCGCGTCGGGGAACACGACCGACCCCTGGTCGCGCCCCTCGGTCACCAGTCGTGGGTGCTGGGCGAAGATCACCCGCTGCTTGCGAACCATGTGCGCACGAAGCTCGGCAAGGCTGGCGACCCAGCTCACCACGCCGGTGACGTCGGTGTCGCGGATGCGCTTGTCGTACGGATCGTCCCAGGCGAGGATGACCGGGGGATCGGCGGTCCAGTCGAAGTGCAGGTCGGCGCCCATGACCTCGCTGATGAACTCGCCGACCTGATCCTTGCGGAAGCGTTTGTCGATGAAGATCGCCGCGGCTGCGCGGTACATGGCGCCCGTGTCGAGCACGTCGAGCCCGAGCAGACCGGCGAGGCGGTGGGCGACGCTGGACTTGCCCGTGCCCGCGGGCCCGTCGATCGTGATCACGACCGGGGTGCCGCCCCTTTGACCCTGCCCGGCGCGGTGCGCGGCATCGCGCAAGGCGTGGCTCGGTTTCGGGTGCGCGTCCGATCGGGCGTCATTGGGCGTCACGGTTTGGCTCGTGTGCGTCATCGGGCGCTCTCTGTCCGCCCGGTGTGCCGCGTCTTGGGGCTTGCTCAGCCGATGGGGCGGATGCCGGCGGGCTATTTCTCTGCCGCTGCCGCCAGCGCCGCTTCGAGCGCTTCACGGCTGTGCAACACGCCCAATATAGCGTCATCGCGATCCTTCGCGGGGCCCCGATAGTCGATCGCGACGGTTCCATCGAACCCGACCGCGTGGATCGCCGCCATCAGCGGGCCCAGGTCGTACGCGAGATGCACCGGGGGAGCGGCATCCTCGAAATCCTCGATCTCCTGCTCGAGCATCGCCGCCAGAGCCCCCATCGGGTCGTCGGGGTCGATGTCGAGCGCCGCGGCGGTCTCGTCGGGCGGATCGCCCGCGGGCGTTTGGTCGGATGCATCGGGCGGTGTCGCACCGGCGTCGGCGCCGGCTGGGTCAGTGGCGCCCAGCGCTGCCAGATCGAGGCCGAGATCAGCCGCGAGCCTTGAGGCACCGTCGGAAGGCCCCGGCGTCTCGTCGCCGGGATGCTGATCGGGCTTGGGCTCGCGTTCCGATTTGGGGGCAGGCTCGGGCTCGGCGAACTCGAACGTCGAGGCGTTGATGACGGCCGCGTAGGGCGTCAGCCGCTTGAGGTACGAGGGCCCGTCGTCGCTTTCGGCCGCGGTCTGAAGATCCGGCAGCGTGCCGATGCGGAAGCCGCCCGCCTTCTTGACCAGCTCGGTCGCCCGTTCGGGCGAGGCGGTCAGCCCCTTCATCGGGCTGATCAGCACGTTGATCTCGAGGCGCTCGGCCCGGTCGAGCACTGGGCGGAGGCGCGTCGCGGCCAGCTCGAGGGCCGCGTCGGTGTCGGCGATGTCCAGCGGGACCGAGCAGGCGTTGCAGCCCAGCAGGCTCGAGGCCTCGACGACCTTGCGGATACGCTCGGCGGCGGCGCTGCCGATCTTTTCAGATGGGGCCGCGATCTTCTGCGCCTCGGTCTCGCTCAGCAGCAGGCAGGCGCAGCCGGCCTTGTCGCCCCGGTCCCGCAGGCCCTCGAGCACCTGGCGCGTCGCGCCGACGAGCATGTCGGTCGGGATCGTGAGCCCGTGCAGCCCGAACTGCTCGGTCGCGAACGCGGGCAGGTCGAGCAGGCCCAGCTTGGGTTTGCCGCGCTTGGGCTTGAGGAGCAGACGGAGCGAGTTGGCGTTGAGTGTGAGCAGCACGTCGGGCCACTGTAGCCCCCCAACGCCCGCGGCCTAGGACCGCGGTTGCCCGCTACGATCGCCCTGCCCCCGCGGAGCGCTGACTCAGGGCGCGAGCGGGGCGACACGAGAGGAGCAAGACGCAGATGAGCACGCCCGAAGACCGCAAGTACACCAGCTCGCACGAGTGGCACAAGCTCGAAGGCGACACGCTGACCATCGGCATCACGCAGTACGCCGTCGACCAGCTCACCGACGTCACGTTTGCCGAGATGAAGCCCGTGGGCACCGCGCTGGACGCGGGCGACGCGGTGGGCGAGGTCGAGAGCGTGAAGACCACCAGCGACGTGTACTCCTCCGTCGCCGGGCAGATCGTCGAGATCAACCCCGAGCTCGAAGGCAACCCGGGCATCCTGAACGAGGACCCCTACGACGCCGGCTGGCTCGTCAAGGTCAAGGTCAGCGACGCGAGCGGGATGGACGGGCTGGTCGACTCGGCGGCGTACGAAGCGGAGCACGCGGTCTGACCTCCTCGATCGTCTGCCGAGGTGTCCGCAAGACCTACCGAACCGGCGGGCGGTCGGTCGAAGCCCTGCGCGGCGTCGACATCGACATCCCCGGGCCCGGCTTCTACGGCATCATGGGACGCAGCGGCAGCGGCAAGAGCACCCTGCTGCACGTCCTCGGTGCCCTCGACGCCCCCGATGCCGGCGAGATCGAAGTCGGCGGCACACGCATCGACACCCTCAGCGAACGCGACGCGACCGTCTATCGGCGTACGGGCGTGGGCGTTGTTTTCCAGCGGTACAACCTGCTCGCGACGATGACCGCGGTCGAGAACGTCGAGCTGCCCGGCGTGCTCGCGGGCGAAAAGCAGAGCACGCTGCGCCCCCGGGCCGAGAAGCTGCTCGATGAGCTGGGGCTCAGCGATCGCGCGGGCCACCGCCCCGAGGCGATGAGCGGGGGCGAGCAGCAGCGCGTCGCGATCGCGCGCGCGCTGCTCTTTGAGCCCCCGGTCCTGCTCGCCGACGAGCCGACGGGGAATCTGGACAGCCGGACGGCCGAAGCCCTGTGGGGCCTGCTCGCGCGGGTCGCGGGCGATCACGACACGACCGTCGTGATGGTCACGCACGAGCCGGCGGCGGCGGCGCACTGCTCGAGGGTGCTGGTGGTGAGCGACGGGCTCATCGCCGACGATTTCGAAACGGAGGGGCTGGATGCGGGCGGCGTGGCGTCTCGCGCGGAGCGCGCTCTGGACGCGTAGATCCCGCTCGGCCCTGCTGGCCGCCGCGGTGACGCTCTCGACGGCACTCGTCGCGGCCGTCGCGTGCGCGATGGGCTCGGTCAACGCCGCGGTCGAGGACCAACTCGCCAGCCAGTTCGGCACCGCGCAGGCCCGCCTGCGCCCCGCGGGCACGGGCAAGGTCATCCCCTTCAGCGTGCTCGAACAGGCCCGCGCCTGGGCTGGCGTCGAGCGGGCCGACGGCGTGCGACAGACCACCGCCAGCGTCGCCTTCGACGCCACGCTCTTTGAACAACAACAAGGCGGCGCCTGGGAACGCGTCACGCGGCCTCTTGGGAGTGAGGCGCTGCTCACCGGCTATGCCGCGGGCGACGAACGCCTGCTGGCGACGGGCCTGATCGCCGGGCGCTTGCCCGAGGCGCCGGGAGAGATCGTGATCGATGCGTTGCTCGCGCAGCGCATGACGGCCGCGTTCATCGGTGAGCACCTCACCCGCCCGGCGATCGAGCTCGCGAGCGTCGAACTCCCCCACCTCGCGCAGGCGACGCCCGACCTGCCCGAGCGCGTCGGCAGTGGCGCCGAGGCCGATCGCCTCAACGCGCTCGTCGGCCCGCGACCGGGCGACACGCTTCGGTCCGTCCGCCTGTTCGGTCGCGACATCCCGCTCACGGTCGTGGGCGTGAGCCGACCGCCCCCGCTGGGCGGTCGCCCGCAGGCGTCGGCGTTGCTCGCGACGGTCGATCGCCTCGCGGGGGGCGAGCGCGGGCTGACCGAGATCGCGCTGCATCTCGAGGACGGTACCGACGCCGAGGCGTTTGTCGCGAGCGAGCGCGGGGGCCTGCCGGCGGGGGTGCTGCTGCAAACGACCGAGCGGATCACCAGCGGCATCGAGCGCAACCTCGACTCCAACAAGGTCGGCTTCATCATCGCCAGCGTGCTGGCGTTCATGTCGGCCGCCTTCATCATCATGACCGGGCTGACGACGGGGCTTGCCGAGCAGCAGCGCTCGCTGGCGGTCGTGCGCGCGATCGGCGCGACCCGCGGGCAGCTCGCGATCGCGCAGCTGCTCACCGGTGGCGTGACGGGGCTGACCGGCGCGTTGCTCGGCACGCCGCTGGGCGTGCTGATGGCGTGGACGCTGCTCGCGGTCTTCCGCGACAGCGTGCCGGGCGGGCTGCGTTTGCCGCCGGTGACGCTGACGGTCTCGGTGCTGGGCAGCGTGCTCGCGGGCCTGGGCGGTGCGCTCTGGCCCGCGTACCGCGCGAGCAGACTCAGGCCCATCGAAGCCATGGCGACACGAGCCAGCGCGATCAGCAACCGCCTGCTGGTCGGCGTCGGCGTCGCGGGCCTGCTGGGCATCGGCGCGATGATCGCGATCGTCGGTGGCAGCGACGACGGGCAGTTCGTCTTCTGGGGCTACGCGACGATCGGGCTTCCGGCGATGTTCATCGGGTACTTCCTGGTGAGCGTGCCGGCGGCGGTGCTCTGCGGGGTGCTGCTGGGGCCCGTGATCTCGCGCGTGCTGGGCCTGCCCCGCGGGCTGCTCACGCGGGTCATCCGCGCGACGCCCTTCCGCCACGGGTTCACCGCCGGGGCGATGATGGCCGGGCTCGCGCTGATGGTCTCGATCTGGACCAACGGCGGCTCGGTCATGCGCGACTGGCTGGGGCGCATCGAGTTCCCCGACGCCTTCGTCAGCGGCCTCGCGCTCTCGCCCGAGGCCCAGGCACGCATCGACGCCCTGCCCTTCGTCAACGCGACCGCCGCGATCACGCTCCACCCGGTCGAGGTCGACTTCTTCGGCGTCCGCGCGCTCCAGCAGTACAAGACCACATTCGTCGCGTTCGAGCCAACGCCGTTCATGGAAATGGCGGCCCTCACCTTCGTCGAGGGCGACGAGGACACCGCACGCGCACGCCTCGAGGCGGGCGGCACCGTGATCGTGGCACGCGAGTTCCGTGTCGCGCAGGGCCTGGGCCTTGGGGATACGTTCATCTGCCGCGGCGCCGACGGGGTCGAGCACGAGTTCGAGATCGTGGGCGTGGTGACCAGCCCCGGGCTCGAGCTGGTCAGCAAGTTCTTCAACATCGGCGACGAGTTCATCGACCAGGCGTTGCACGCGGTCTTCGGCAGCCGCAAGGACCTGCGCGAACGCTTCGGGTCAGATGCGATCCAGTTGATCCAGGTCGATCTGGCCGACGACGCGGACGACGCCGAGGCGATCGCGACGATCCGGCGCGAGCTGTTCGGCGCGGGCATCCTCGACGCCGGCAGCGGGCGACAGATCAAGCAGCAGATCCTGACGTTCGTGGGCGGGAGCCTGGTCGTCTTCAGCGCGGTCGCGGTGGGCAGCATGCTGGTCGCGTGCTTCGGCGTGGCAAACCTGATCGTCGCGGGCATCCACGCACGCCGGTACGAGCTGGGCGTGCTGCGGGCGATCGGCGGGTCACGCGGGCTGCTGGTCCGCCTCGTCGCGGGCGAAGCGATCGTGATCGCGCTCGCGGCGTGTGTTGTGGGCACGTGCATGGGCGTGCAGGCCGCGTGGGCCGGGCAGCGGCTCTACGAAACGCTCATCGGCATCGGCGACCTGCGGCTCGTCCCGCCGATCGATGCGATCCTCTGGGGCTGCGTCTTTGTGCTCTCGCTCACCCTGCTGGCCGCGGCGCCCGCGGCGGCGTGGCTCAACCGGCGCCGCCCGGTCGAGCTCGTCGCCGGCGGCGGATGACCGGCACTCTGGCCATCCGCCGCCGCACGATCGAGCCCCACCACAAGGAGCATTGAGCGGCGTTCCCCCAAACGCGTGCCGGAACCTACCCACCCGGCGTCGGTGTCCGCCCGCGGGCGGACCGCTTCAGACCCGTGAAAGCACGGCATCCGCAGCGTGCGGGCCGGCGTCATGCGCCGACCCGAAATGTTCAGCCCCCTCTGGGAGCGGCGCCCGGGTGCGGGCGGGACGGAGACGACCTCCCCGACGTCAACCGTCCCACCCTCGATCCCGGACACAAGCGGTCACGCCTGGGGCTGCAAGGGGGGGTGCAAAGCTCCCCCGGCATGACCATCCCCGGCCGAAGCCGAGGACTCTCTCCCACCTCTCTGCGCCGGGGACCGCCGCCCCCGGCTGTTGTTCTTTGCGGGCCCACCGGTGCCCCGCGCGATGGGCCCGCCCCCGCCCGCCGCCCAGGCACGCCCCTGCGGCGTGATGCTCGGGCGGTGCGGATCGTCCTTCGGGTGATCGATCAGCCCGGCCTTGCGGAGAGCCGCTCGGCGGGCGGTCCACCCGTCGCCGAAGGCGAGCCACATGACGCTAAAGAAGGCCGCCTGGCCCTCGTCCTCGAGCGCACGAACCGCTTCGAGCATGATCCGCTCGGGCGTCGCTGTGTTGTTCGGGCCACCCCGTGGGTGCACCTCTGGCTGTACGCCGGTCGCCCCCGGCTCTCGCTGCATCGACATCGCCACCACTCCTCAGATCCGGGCAGACCAAACGCCCGCCCGCTGGAGTCAACGAAACCACCCCACGGCCGCTTGCGAGACCTCTGAGCGATGGTGCATGCCCGGACCGTCTGTTGGTCCGCGTTCCCGCCTGATCCGCAAGGGGACCAGAGCCCGGAACATGAGCACGCAGCCACCTCTTTGACCACGGTCGCACGCGGGGTGCTGTCTTCGGGTTGTTGGTGGCGACGGTGCGGTCGAAAGGTGAATCAAACACACCAGAGCGGTCGTGCATACCGGCCCGCCGCCGGGGTGCCTCCGCAACCGGAGGCGGTCGAGTTGTGTGACGTCCTATACGCGGTTTCACGCACCGGGTTCCGTGCGAAGAAAAATGCAACGTTTAGACACCCGGCGTACACGCGTCCGAACCGACCACGAGCCGGATTCAAGCAACACCGCAGCACCCTCGAGATCATCCCGATGCGTTGCCACGGCTCTATGGTGTCGGCGTGAAAGATCCAAACGGCCGATTCCAGATCGTCAGCGACTACAGCCCCAAGGGCGACCAGCCCCAAGCGATCGATCAGCTCGAAGCCAAGATCCGGGCGGGCGACCGCCACATGTGCCTGCTCGGCGCCACGGGCACCGGCAAGACCTTCACCATGGCCAACGTGATCGAGCGGGTCCAGAAGCCGACGCTCATCATCAGCCACAACAAGACCCTCGCGGCTCAGCTCTACGAAGAGCTGCGCGAATTCTTCCCGAACAACAGCGTCAACTACTTCGTCAGCTATTACGACTACTACCAGCCCGAGGCGTACATCCCCGGGCGGGACATCTACATCGAGAAAGACGCCAGCCGCAACGACGACCTCGACCAGCTCCGCCTCGCCGCGACCAGCAACCTTTTAAGCCGACGGGACACGCTCGTCGTCGCCAGCGTCTCGTGCATCTTCGGGTTGGGCTCGCCCTCGGCCTACGGGGAGAAGGTCTTCACGATCTCCAAGGGCGCCTCGATGGATCGCCGGGGCTTCTTCCTGGCCCTCAGCGCCATGCAGTATCAGCGGGCCGAGATCGACTTCAAACGCGGGACGTACCGCGCACGCGGCGACGCCGTTGAGGTCTGGCCCGCGTACGAGCGGTTCGCGGTGCGGGTCGAGCTCTTCGGCGACGAGATCGACCGGGTCGAGCTGATCAACCCGCTCACCGGCGAGCTGCTCGCGACCGAGCGCCAGTTCTTCCTCTTCCCGGCCGTCCACTACGTCATGCCCGACGACCAGCTCAAGGCCGCGGTCGAGGGCATCCGCGGCGAGCTCGACGCCCGCGTGCTCGAGCTGCGCAGCGAGGGCAAGCTGCTCGAGGCGCAACGCCTGATCGCGCGCACCAAGTACGACCTCGAGATGATCGAAGAAGTCGGCACCTGCCCGGGCATCGAGAACTACAGCCGATACATGGACGGGCGGGCCCCGGGCGAACGCCCCTTCACCCTGCTCGACTACTTCGACTACGCCCCGCCCGACCCGGGCGCATCCCCTCGTGGGACCGGCGTCCCGCCTGCCGATGGAACCGCGCACAGGCGGGCCGCCTGTCCCGCCGACGCGATCGGACGTGACGCCGAGGAGGACGCACGCCGGTACGGCGTCGTCCGCCAGAACGCCGGCGACTGGCTCGTCCTCATCGACGAGAGCCACGTGACGCTGCCCCAGATCCACGCGATGTTCAACGGCGACAAGGCCCGCAAGCAGGTGCTGGTCGACCACGGCTTCCGCCTGCCCAGCGCGATGGACAACCGCCCGATCCGCTTCGAGGAATTCGAGGCGATGGTGCCGCGGGTGTGTTACGTCAGCGCCACGCCCGCCGCGATGGAACTGGAGCGCGTCGGGGGCGAAGTCGTCGAGCAGATCATCCGCCCGACGGGCCTGCTCGACCCGGTGATCGAGATCCGCCCGGCCCAGGGCCAGGTCGTCGATCTGCTCGAGGCCTGCCAGGAGCGCATCCAGCGTGGCGACCGGGTGCTCATCACCGCGCTGACCAAACGCCTCTGCGAAGACCTCACCGACTACCTGCACAAGCAGGGGCTCAGCGTCCGCTACCTCCACAGCGAGATCGACACGCTCGAACGCATCGAGATCCTCACCGATCTGCGGGCGGGCGAGTTCGACGTGCTGGTCGGGGTCAACCTGCTGCGCGAGGGGCTCGACCTGCCGGAGGTCAGCCTGGTCTGCATCCTCGACGCGGATAAGGAGGGCTATCTGCGCAGCGCGACGAGCCTGATCCAGACGATCGGGCGGGCCGCGCGCAACGCCGACTCGCGCGTGATCCTGTACGCGGATTCGATGACCGACTCGATGCGCCGCGCGATCGAGGAGACCGATCGCCGGCGCGCCAAGCAGGAGGCGTACAACGCCGAGCAGGGCATCATCCCTCAGACGATCAACAAGGCGATCCGCCGGGGGATCGAGTCCGAGCTCAAGAGCAGGCGCACCGCGCGCGACGCGGCCGACAGCAACGAGCCCGCGATCGAGGCAAGCGAGCTCGCGTCCGTCCTCGAAGGCGAGATGCTCGAAGCGGCGGAGAACCTCAACTTCGAGAAGGCCGCGGGCCTGCGCGACCAGCTCAACCGCGTGCGCGAGCTGATCCTTCAGGGCAGCATCGACGAGGAAGGCACCGGCAGGGTGATGATCCGGCGCAGCGAGATCGAGGGCGTGCTCAAGGGCAACAAGAAGAAGGGCGGCAAGAAACGCCGCAAGTCCACCGGCCGCCCGAAGTCCGCCAAACGCTGAGCAGCCCTTCACCTGGAGGGTTGCAGGCCGCGGAACCGTCCGGTAGCGTTCTGTTTCCTGGGGGGGTCATTCTCGTCGAGCGATGAAGGAATGCTCGCTAAGCGAGCCCCCGGGGTCGTGGGCACGACGGTGCCTGCGAGATACCGAGAGAGCGCAAGAGAGAATGGAGCACAATCTACCATGCAAGTCACCACCAGCGCGATCGTTCTGATCGCAGCGAGCGGTATCGCCGCCGCGCAGCTTGCGGATGTTGACGGCAGCGTCACCACAGAGGTCTGGATCTTCAACGACGTTGGGGGCAGCGCCCTGCTCGGCAGTGTCGACATCGACTACGTGGACGGGTTCGGCACCGCATCGATCAATTCGATAGCGCCGGGCTTCATCAGTCCCATCTCTGTCGCCCTGACCGTTGTCGACGTTGACGCAACCACCCGCCGCGTTGACACGACTTGGCTCGCGTTGTTTGGTCCGTTCATCAGTCCGGGAACGGTCCTCGGCGGCGAGCCCATCACCAACCTGTCGTTCAGCCTCGGCATGGACACCTTCGGTCCGTTCCCGGGCGGGCCGCTCAACCAGTTCGACGACCCGGACTTCGTCGAGGTCATCGACTCGACCGGAGTGATGTTCGGCGGGGCCGGCATCTCGGACGCGGGCCTTTTCACCGCGGACTACGCCGGTGGGTTTGGCGGCAGGAGCTTCTTCTTCGCACCTGATGGTGCTGGAGGCCTCCTCGACCTTGCGGACAGCGGCTGGACCACCTACAGCTCGAGCGTCACGTACACGATCCCGTCCCCCGGCGCGGCGGGCCTGCTCGCCGTCGGCGGGCTGCTCGCGACGCGACGCCGGCGCTGAGCCGCCCCTCTGCCATGGCCAGAGCCGTGGCTCTACCCCGCGTCCACGCGATCCATCCAGAACACCCGGGCGGCTCCAACAGGCCCGCCCGGGTGTTTCTTTTGCGCCCGATTCGCCGGACCGGACCGCTCAGCCTGCCGATAACCGCAGGACCCACGCGCCCGGGAGGCCCGCCATGCCCACAGCGACCCAGCAGCCCACGATCCGCACCCAGCACCTCCGCGAGGTCTTCGCGGGCCTTGTCGATCGCTTTCGGGGGCGCCCGATCGCGCTCTACGGAGCCGGGCGGCACACCGCGCGACTGCTCCGCGTGCTCGCCCCGGGCACGCAGCGACCCGCGATCGCCTGCGTGATCGACGACGACCCCGCCCGCGCCGGGACGCTGCCCGACGGCGACGCGAGCATCCCCGTGCTCTCGCCCGCCGAGAGCGACCCGCGCCTGGTCGCGGCGGTCGTCGTCTCGACCGACGCCCATCAGGCGCAACTCACCGAGCGGGCCCTTGCCTGGGCATCGTCCGCGGGGGCGCACGCGCCGGAGGTCGTCACGCTCTACGCCGACGGCGTGGTGCCGGTGACGCCGCTGACGGTCGCCGAGCCCGAGCTCCATCCGTGTGCGCCGGCGGGCGCGCTGGTGCCGGTGATCGAGGAGCCGAGCGAGCAGGTCACGCCCGAGTTCACGGTGCGCTTTGCGCGCGCGGCCCGCGGCAACGAGCCGCACCAGCACCGCCCGTACCAGCGTTTCGCCACCGGGTCCTTTCCCGAGGGCGCGTCGCTGGATCCGGGCGAGTTTGTGACCGACCGCCGCCCGGGGCTGATCGGTCGCGACACGCCGGTGAGTGTCGTGGGGAGCTGCTTCGTGCGTCACCTGCGCCGTTGGCTGATCGCCGAGGGGTACAACTTCTGCCAGTGGGAGGATGGACCGCGCGCGGGCGCGAGCAGCGTGCGCAACGGGCAGGTGTATACCGCCGCCGCGTTTGAGCAGATGATCCGCTGGGCGTACGAGGGGTTCGACGCAATGGAGGAGAGCTGGCCCGCGCTCGGCGGCGGGCTCGCGTGCCCGTACCGGCGATGGGTCGGCTGGCCCGATGAGCGCTCGATGCGGGCCGAGCGTACGGCACACTTCGAGGCGGTCCGCAACATGGTGGAGCGTTCCGAGGTGCTGCTCTTCACGCTCGGGCTGAGCGAGACCTGGCGCCGGCGCGACGACCAGACCACGTTCTACGCCCGCCCGCCCGCCGAGTTGCTCGATGAGCGCCTGCACGAACACCATCTGCTGAGCCCCGAAGAGACCGAGGCCTCGCTCGAGCGCGCGTATGAGAGGATGCGGGGCGCGAACCCGGGGCTGCAACTGCTTCTCACGCTCAGTCCGATCCCGCTCAAGGCGACGGGGCTGGATCGCCATGTCGTGCTGAGCGACACGGTGAGCAAGGCCAACCTGCGCGTGGCGATCGATCGGTTCTGCCGCAACAACCCCGAGGTGGTGTATTTTCCGAGCTACGAGATCGTGACACGGACGCCGGCGTGGAAGTTCGACGACGACCACCGCCACATCACCGACCAGGGCGTGGTGCAGCAGATCATGCGCACGTTTATGAGCGCATACGGGGAGCCCGAGGCCGAGGCCGTCGCCTCGCTCGGCGCGGCCTGATCCGCCCGCGCCGGGCCCCTATCCTCGGGCATGACCGACACCAACCAGCCCCAGCGAGGATCGCCCGCTCCGGGTTACGGCTCCAACCGGTCGTTCACGCAGCGGATCGGGCTGTTCGCGTTTGGCATCGCGATCGGTCTTTTGTTCCTGGGGTTTGTGCAGTGGCGCAAGCAGCAGGCGACGTCGCCGCCGGGCGATGCCCAGACGGAAGCTGTGACGGCGCCAGAGGCCGAGCCAGAGGTCGGGCCAGAGGTCGGGCCAGAGGCCGAGCCACGCCTCGAACCGGGGCCCGAACGCGAGCCCGCGTCGGGGCTTGACGCGCCCGCCGAGGACGAACAGCCCGGCTGAGGTTCCCCTCATCCGCTTCATCGGTTCGAACGAATCAGACCGCTCGGCGTCTCCCTACCCTTGCGATCGCCCGGTCGCGGAGCGCCGGGGATCGCAGAGCAGGGAGGCGTGATGCCGGTGGCGGGCAAACGAACGAGCAAGAAGACATCGAAGAAGACGCCCGCGGCTAAGAGCGGTGCGCAGGCCGGCGCGCGGACCGGGCGGAAGACCTCCAAGAAAGCGACGACCAAGGCGCTCGCCAACGGTGTCGCGGTCGAGCCCAAGCCCGGCGCGCCGAGGACGCCGGGCGATCTGCGGTCGATCCGCGTGCGCGGCGCGCGCGAGCACAACCTCAAGGGCGTCGATCTCGATCTGCCGCGCGACCGGCTCATCGTGATGACCGGGCTGAGCGGGAGCGGCAAGAGCTCGCTGGCCTTCGACACGATCTTTGCCGAGGGGCAGCGGAAGTACGTCGAGAGCCTGAGCGCTTATGCCCGCCAGTTCCTCGACCAGCTCAAGAAACCCGACATCGACGAGATCGAGGGCATCCCCCCCACCATCGCGATCGAGCAGCGCGGCAGCGCGCACAACCCGCGCTCCACCGTCGCGACCACGACCGAGATCTACGACTACCTCCGCCTGCTCTACGCCCGCTGCGGCACGCCTCGGAGCTGGGCAATCACCAAGCAGAAGAAGACCGGCGAGGTACTCGAACGATCCGGCGCGGTCATCGAATCGAGCAACGCCACCCAGATCGTCGACCACCTCATGTCACTCGGCGAGGGCACGCGGATGATGGTCCTCGCCCCGGTCGTCCGCGGCAAGAAGGGCTTCCACCGCGACACGCTCGACGAGCTGTTCAAGGGTGGCTGGGTTCGGGCGAGGGTCAACGGGGAGCTCGTCGAGCTGCGCGATGCCCTGAAAGAAGGCGACGAGAACCCGCTCAAGCTGCACCGGTACAAGGCGCACACGGTCGAAGCCGTCGTCGATCGCGTTGTGGTGCGCGCCGACGCGCGCCAGCGTTTGGTCGAGAGCGTCGAGGCGGCGCTCCGCCTGGCGAACGGATCGGTCGTCGCGAGCATCGAGCGCGAGGCACGCGACGGCTGGGACGACCACGCGTTCAGCGAGAAATTCGCCGACCCCGATCACCCCGAGATCGCGCTGGAAGAACTGAGCCCGCGCCTGTTCAGCTTCAACAGCCCCTACGGCGCCTGCCCGACGTGCCACGGGCTGGGGGCGATTCTTGAGTTCGACGAAGAGCTGGTCGTGCCCGATCAGAGCGAGCCGCTGCTCAAGAAGGCGATCGCGCCCTGGAAGAAGAACGGGCCCGGCGGGATGGTCTATCCCAAGTACCTGCGCCGCTTCTGCCGGGCGTTCGGCGTGCACGGCTCGACGCCCATCGGCAAGCTCGAGCCGCACATCTACCAGATCCTCCTGCACGGGGTCGACGAGGACCAGCAGGGCGAGTTCGGCGTCAAGTGGGACGGCGTGCTGCCCATGCTGCACGCGTGGTTCGAGAAGACCGAGTCGAGCTGGGTGAAAGACCACCTGCACCAGTTCCAGCGCGAGGCGACCTGCCCAACGTGCCGGGGCGACCGCCTGCGGATTGAGGCGCTGCACGTGCAGCTCACGAGCGCACACGCGGCGGAAACCGGGCGGGCGTTTACCGACAACGTGATCGGGCGCCCGACGCACGACGGCACGATGCTCAACATCAGCGAGCTGAGCCGCCTGAATATCACCGACGCGATCGCGTTCATGGAGGGGCTTGAGCTGACCAGCGAGCAGGCGCACATCGCCGAGCCGATCCTGCGTGAGGTCGGCAACCGCCTGCGCTTCCTCACCAGCGTGGGCCTTGAGTACCTCAGCCTCGACCGACGCACCGCGACGCTCTCGGGCGGCGAAGCGCAGCGCATCCGCCTGGCGACGCAGGTCGGCTCCGGGCTTGTCGGCGCGTGCTACGTGCTCGACGAGCCGACCATCGGACTGCACCAGCGCGACAACGACCGCCTCATCCGCACGCTGCGCCACCTGACCGACATCGGCAACACGGTCATCGTCGTCGAGCACGACGAGGACATGATCCGCGCGGCGGACCATCTCGTCGACATCGGACCGGGGCCGGGCGTGCACGGCGGCACGATCGTCGCGCAGGGCTCGGTCGACGATGTCTGCAACACCAAGGGCAGCCTCACGGGCGAGTACCTCAGCGGGCGCAGGCGGATCGAGGTGCCGGGCGAGCGGCGCAAGCTGAGCGAGAAGAAGGCGCTGACGATCAAGGGTGGGGCCGCGAACAACCTCAAGAAGGTCGACGCGGCGTTCCCGGTCGGCGGGTTCGTCTGCGTCACGGGCGTCTCGGGCTCGGGCAAGAGCACCCTGGTCAACGAGATCCTGCTGCGCGCGGTCAAACAGCACCTGCACGGCTCGCGCGACAAGCCGGGCGCGCACGCGCGCATCAACGGGCTGCACCATATCGACCGCATCATCGAGGTCGATCAGAGCCCGATCGGGCGCACGCCGCGGTCGAACCCCGCGACCTACACCGGGATCTTCGACGAGATCCGCAAGGTCTTCAGCCAGACCAAAGAGTCACGCGTGCGAGGGTATCAGCCCGGGCGGTTCAGCTTCAACGTCGGCGCCAAGACCGGCGGCGGGCGCTGCGAAGCCTGCCAGGGCCAGGGGCTCAAGAAGATCGAGATGCACTTCCTGCCCGACGTCTACGTCGAGTGCGAGGTCTGCCGGGGCAAGCGGTACAACCGCGAGACGCTCGAGGTGACGTACCGGTCCAAGACGATCGCCGACGTGCTCGACATGACGGTCGAGGACGCCTGTAGCTTCTTCGAGAACCACCCCAAGATCCTGCGGTTCGCCGAGTGCCTGCGCGACGTGGGCCTGGGGTACATCACGCTGGGGCAGCCGAGCACGACACTCTCCGGCGGCGAGGCGCAGCGGGTGAAGCTGGCGACCGAACTCGGCAAGGGCGTGCGCTACGACGGCACGCCGAGCAGCGAGCACACGCTCTACGTCCTCGACGAGCCGACGACGGGCCTGCACTTCGAGGACATCGCCAAGCTCATCGGCGTGCTGAACCGCCTGGCCGACGCGGGCAACACGCTGGTCGTGATCGAGCACAACCTCGACGTCATCAAGTGCGCCGACTGGCTGGTGGACCTGGGGCCCGAGGGGGGCGACCTGGGCGGGACGATCGTCGCCAGCGGCACGCCGGAGGCCGTGGCGAAGACGAAGGGGAGCCACACGGGGCGGTATCTGAAGGGGATGCTGTAGACTCCGTAGGGGTTCAGACCGTTAACCAATGGAGTCGCTTGTCAATGGCATACGAATGGTCGATTCCAGCCGTAGGTCTAGCGCTTGACAAACAGGACAAGATCGCCGAGCTGTGGGAACGTTTGACATCCCGCCTGTTTAAGAGACAACGAAGCATTGCGTTCACCGGCATCTCTGGCATTGGCAAGACAGATCTGTGGCGACACTTGACGAGAACCGCCCCACCCCGAGTTGACTTGAATAGCCCATCCGCCAAGCCGGACAAGGGCACGGCTCGTGGCAACTCAGGCAGAGCACTACTCACTACAGTTCCGGGCCAGCAGGCCGAGGCCCGAGAAACCTCTCTCAACGAGATATTCGATGAGAAAACGGGTGTCGACGGCATCGTCCATGTAGTTGCGAACGGCTTCACGACAGTCCGCGACCCGATCATCAGGGAGCAGCTGCTGGTGGAACACCCCGAGTGCGACACTATCGATGGCTTTCGCGATCACCAACGAGGACTTGAGATTGAAGATCTCAAGTACATCTGCAGCCGAGTCCGAACTGCGTCGCTTAAGCACGCCCGACCAAAGTGGCTTTGCCTCGCGGTGACAAAGTGCGATCTGTTTTCTACTCAACTTGAGGATGCGGAAGATTATTACTCACTTGGCTCAAATCACCCAATCCCAAGCATGTTACGAGAGCTGCAGTGCGACGTCGGGCGCTATCGATTCCGGCACTTCGCCGCTCCAGTGTGTGCTTCACTTGAGTCTTTCTCTTGGCAAGACACCACGATCGAGTCACGCGGAGTTGACGAATCCAAGAGGAACGCGATGGTCCGCGACATGCTTGACCGCCTTCTTGCAGAAACTGCGGGGTGAAAATTATGGCAACCACAGTTGAGGCCAAGCCACAAGCCGAGGATCTTCACCATGATCTTCTCAGGCTTCTCGATCTCGCCGAGGAGATTCACGAGGCCACTGAGCGCTCTGCGCGGCGCATCCAGCACGTTCGTTTCATGCAGCTGATTACGGTACCACTTTTCGTGCTACTGCTAGGCGCCATTGCACTCATACAAGAAAGCCTCGATTCACTGTCGTTAACAACATCGATTGCTATTGGCTTGGGCTGCGCCGGGTACATGGCGATTACCTTCCTACTTCTACAACGAATTGCCAACCGGTACGAGAGGTGGATGCAACGGGATGTAAATGCTCTTCACCGACTCGCGCGTCTGCTTCACGAGTACAACGATCAACTGGGCGGAACGGCTGCCTGGCCACCGATGCGTAGAGCAGAGTTCGAGATCCGACTCGCGAAGTACGACCTGTAACGGACTCCTAGATCAGACGCGGCTCAGTCCCTTCGCTTTACACCAACCGCTGAATCCGCCCGTCCGCGTCGGCGACGACGCGGCGGACGGTGCTCGCGTCGAAGCGTCTGGGCAGCTTGCCCTCGCCCAGCTCATCGCCCGCGACGCGGGCGACCGCGGCGGCGACCTTGGACGGGGCCGCGGCGCCGCCAGACCAGTGGTCGTGGTCTTGCCAGCCGAGGATCAGCTCGTGCTCAGTGGTGCCGCCCTCCAGCCATTCCAGCGTGACGGCGTAGCGCCAGCCGGACCCGGTCTCGGTCTCGGCCCCCACCTCGACCGACGCCACCCGGCGGGGTGACGCGGGCAACGGCGCGGCCTTGCCGAAGACGATCGGCTCACCCGGGTCGGGCGTGCCGGTGGGCGCGGGGTCGCCGCCGGTGAGCTTGAGCGGGCGGGTTGGTCGGCGGGCGGGCATCATCGCCAGTCTATCGGCGGGGTGTGGGGGCTCCGTGAGAGGGTTTGGTGCACTCTCTTGGCCGTGCTGCCCTCCCCCGCGCCCCGCGGGGGAGGTGGCACGCGCAGCGTGACGGAGGGGGGTTGAGCGTTGGTGACCCAGGCCCCCTCCGGCCTCGCCTCGCGGCTCAGCCACGGGCGGGGCGCCGGTGCCACGAGGGGTAGAGAAGTTGAGGCGGAGCCACATCCGCCGGGGCCGCCGGTACGATCTCTCGTTCCCCCGAAGACCGGGGCGGCCCCCGCCCGGCAGCCGGGCACGCGTCGCCCGCCCCCGGAGACCCCCCACGCGATGCAGTTCCTCCTCGAGGTCATCAAGCTCGGCCTGAACAACCTCAGGCTCCAATTGCTCCGCAGCATCCTCACGGCACTCGGGATCATCTTCGGCGTTGCCGCGGTGATCACCATGGTCTCGATCGGTGAGGGGTCGACGGCCCAAGCCCTCGCCCAGATCGAACGCCTGGGCGCGCGCAACATCATCGTCCGCAGCCAGAAGCCGCCCGAGTCGGCCGAGCAGGGCGGCGGGCAGCAACGCGGCTGGGTGCAGCGCTTCGGCATCACCCGCGAGGACCTCGCGATCATCGAAGACAGCTTCCCCGAGGCCAGCGCGATTGTGCCGACCAAAGAAGTCGGCAGCCAGCTCCTGCGGGGCGAGAAACGCCAGGTATCTCAGGCCTTCGGCACCACGCCCGACCTGCAAGAGGTCGCGGGCATCGTGGTCGAACGCGGGCGGTACCTCAACAACGAGGACCTACAGACCCAGGCGCTTGTCGCGGTCATCGGGACGGAGGTCGCCGAGACGCTCTTCCCCCTCGAAGACCCGATCGGGCAGCGCCTGCGGATCGACCAGCAGTCGTTCGAGATCATCGGCGTGCTCGCGCCGGTCGGCCTCAGCGGGGGCGCCGGGGCCGCGCTGATCGGGCGCGACCTCAACCTCGATGTCCACGTGCCGATCACCACCGTGCGGGCGACCTTCGGCGACACGGTCGTCCGGCGGACCAGCGGCTCGTTCCAGGCGAGCGATGTGCAGGTGCAGGAGATCTACCTCCAGAGCCCCAGCCGCGACCGGGTGATCGAGGACGCGGCCCGCCTGCGTCGGCTCATGGAACTGACCCATCCGCGGCTGGAGGACGTGAGCCTGATCGTCCCCTACGAGCTGCTGGAGAACGCGCGCCGCCAGGCGCTGACCGGGCAGTGGATCAGCGGCGCGATCGCCGCGATCAGTCTGCTCGTCGGCGGCATCGGGATCATGAACATCATGCTCGCCAACGTGACCGAGCGCACGCGCGAGATCGGCGTGCGCCGGGCGCTCGGCGCGACACGCAAGCACATTGTTGCGCAGTTCCTGGTCGAGACCGGTGTGCTCAGCGCGATCGGCGGGCTCATCGGCGTGGCGCTGGGCATCGGGCTGGCGATCGGGCTCGATACGCTGGTGCCGCTGTTGCCCAGGGTGCCGGTGATCGGCGACGCCGTGCCGGCGGACGTCAGCCTGCCGACGGTGCTGAGCCTGTGGTCGATCCTGGTGGCGTTCCTTGTCGCCGCGGCGACGGGCCTGATCTTCGGGATCTACCCGGCGCGCAAAGCCGCGGCGCAAGACCCAATCGTCGCGCTCCGGCACGACTGAGCCGCGACCGGACCCACACGGCTCGATCGCGGTCGGCGGTCGACGTCTGCCGCGACGCAATGCTGGTCCGATCGCGCACAAAAAAAGGGGCAAGCCGAAGCTCGCCCCGTGGTTGGGTCGGTTTGTCAGCGCTAAGGCCGAGTGCCGATCAGACCTCGCCCAGCAGGTCGGCAATCTCGTCCTGGACGGGGTCGACGATGCGGTCGTCCTTTTTGGACGTGTTGTCCTTGCGGCCCTTCTTGGCCGGGGGCTGCTGCTTGATCTGGCTCGGGGCGTCGTCGTCGTCGTCGTCGCCCTCGGCCTCGGCGATCGCGGCGTTCTGGGCCGCGACCTCGGCTTCCAGCTTCTCGAGGTCCTCTTCGTCCTTGGCCTTCTCGCGCTTGAAGGCCTCGACCTTGGCCTTGTCGGGCGCGAGCACGATGCTCGCCTGGCGCCCGAGCCAGCGCGGGGCCATCTCGACCTTGGCGACATCGCCCAGGTCCTCGCAGATCTGGTAGAGGCGTTCGAGGCCGAGTTCCTTGTGCATCATCTCACGCCCGCGGAAGCGCTGGGTGAGCTGGACCTTGTGGCCCGCGATGAGGAAGCGGCGGGCCTGGTCGACGCGGATCTGCACGTCGTGAACGCCGATCTTGACCGAGCGACCGAGGCGGATCTCCTTGATCTCGTTGCTTTTGTTGGTCTGCTTGGTGTCGCGCTTGGACAGCTCGTACTTGTACTTGCCGTAGTCCATGATCTTGCAGATCGGCGGACGCGTCTCGGGGTTGATCTCCACGAGGTCGAGCCCGGCGTCCTGCGCCATGCGCATCGCGTCGGGCGTGTCCACCACCCCCACCTGCTGCCCCTCGGCATCGATCAGGCGAATGGGCGAGATCCGAATCGTGTGGTTGATGCGCGTGCGCTGGACCGGGGCCTGCACGCGTAAGAATCGTCTGCGAGCGATGTCGTGGTCTCCTTCAACGCGTCCGGACCGGGGACGCACCGGGCGGGGCATCTGGTGCCCCATGGGATCTTCTGCAACAGCGGGCAGACCGGCACAACGCCGGCCCCGCTCCATCATTCAATCGACCGGCGAGACCCCGAGCAAGCCCGGAAGGCCCAAACAGGTCCGGAAAGATCAGACTTTCTCAGACTCGGACCGCTCGCGGGGCTGCAAACAAGCCCCCGCCGCCTCCCGGCGCGGGCCCTCACTGGACGACGAGCACGATGTTCACCGCCACCGAGAGCAGCAAGAGCGCCACCAGCAGCAGGAACGGGGGCCAGGTCAGCATCGAGACCAGCCCTCCCTTCACGCTGGTCTGCGAACTGTCTTCGGGGATGACCTCGCCCGCCTGGGCCTCGGCGGTCTGGAGGGCCGCGAGATCGAGCTCACCCATGACGTCGCGGTGCGCGATCGGGGGCTGCTCACCCGCACGCACGGCCCGCAGGTCGCTGAGCACGTCGGCGGCGTTCTGGTAGCGATCGGCGGGACTCTTGGCCATCATCATCTCGATCACCTGGCTGACGCCGGCGCCGAGCTTGGGGTTGACATGATCAGGCGGGACCAGCTCGGCCTTGAGGTGCTTGCGCATCACCTCGGCGGGGCTCTTGGCCTCAAACGGCACCGAGCCGGTGACCATGTGGTACAGGGTGGCGCCCAGCGCGTAGATATCCGCCGGCGGGCCGATCTTGAGGTCGCCGCGGATCTGTTCGGGCGAGATGTAATAGGGCGTCCCGAAGGCCTTGCCCTTTTCCGCCTCGGCCGCCTCGACATCGCTCACCGCGCGGGCCAAGCCCATGTCGGCCAGCTTCACCACGCCCTCGCGCGCGATCATGATGTTCTTGGGCTTCACGTCGCGGTGGATCAGCCCGCGGTCGTGCGCGTGCTGCAACGCCTCGGCGACCTGGATCACCACGTCGATCGCCTCACGCTCGGCGTACCGCTTGTGCTTGACGATGTCGTCGTGGACCGTCCGGCCCTCGACGTACTCCATCACGAAGTAGTAGATCTCGCCCTCGTTGCCGACGTCGAACGCCTGCACGATGTTGGGGTGGTTGAGCTGCGCCGCCGCGCGCCCCTCGGCGTAAAAACGCTCGATGAACTGCGGGTTGCTCGCGAACCGCTCGGGCAGCTTCTTGATCGCGACCATCCGGTCGAGGCTGAGCTGCTTGGCTTTGTAGACCGTCGCCATCGCGCCCGCGCCGAGCTTGCCCAGGATCTTGTAGCCCGAGATCTTCTGCCCGCTGCGCTCGGCCTCGATCACCTCGCGCAATCGCGCGAGCTGGCGCTTGGTCACGAAGTCGTTGTCGACCAGCACCTGCGCGAACGACCGCGACAGGTCCTCTTCCTGCGTCCGGCTCACGGTCAGGGCGTACTTGACCTCTTCCTGGGTCGCGAAGCCCTGCTCGAGCACGAGCCGCCCGATCAGCGTATCGAGGCTGGTGCCGGAGTTGGTGCCCGCCTTGGTGCCGCTCGCGGCGTCGTGCAGGGCCCGCTCGGCCTCGGCGAGCGAAACCGGGCGCGCGGCGCCCGGATCGGCCTCGGGCGAGCCCGGCTCGATCGGAGCCGTGTCGCTCGCGTCTGTCTCTCGTTGTGCTTCGCTCATCGCGTGTGGAGCACTCATAAAAGCCCGCCTCTGCCCGATCCAAGGCGCGGGGCACGCGACCGCGTGCCAAGGCCCGACAGAGACCCCCGGGACCCCGGGAGACGCAGCCTAGAGAACTGCCCCGCCCCGCGTCAACGCACGCCGGGCGGGCCTGTGCAACGCCGGTCGCTCTCCCGATACGTCCGCGGGGCCCGATCGGCTCCGTCACCGCGAAAGTACCGGCCCTCTTTGTCCTATACTCGCCCCCTTCGTCACCGGACCAACCGGTCCGATCACGTCGTCAAGGCAGCCCATGCTCGTCACCGAGAGCCGACCCCGCAACCTGAAGTGGTTCCACGCCGGGCCCCTGCTCTACGGCGACTGGGGCACCAGCCGGCTCTACGTCCTCGGGCTCGCCTTCCTCTACACCGCCCACGCCAGCGTGGTCTACCTCGCGGCAATCGGCGTGCTCATGCTCGCCGTCTCGTGGGCCTACACCGTCGTCTGCCGCAGCTTCCCCGACGGCGGGGGCGTGTACACCGCCGCCCGTCAGCTCTCCCCCACCGCCAGCCTCGTGGGCGCGACACTCCTGCTCAGCGGCTACATCATGACCGCCGCGATCAGCGTCATCGAAGCGTTCCACTACTTCGGCGTGCCCCACGGGCTCACGCTGCCACTGGCGATCGGCGCGATCGTGCTGATCGGGGCGATCAACTGGCTGGGCGCCAAGAGCGCCGGGCGGTTCGCGTTCGTCGTCGCGTTCGCGGCGCTCGCGGTCTCGGCCGTGATGGCGGTCGCCTGCCTGCCCTACTTCGTCAAGGGCCTCGAGACGATCAGCTTCGACTATTTCCGGCGCGTGCCCGTGACCGACGCCTGGGTCAGCTTCACCAAGATCTGCCTCGCGCTGGCCGGGGTCGAGGCGGTCGCCAACATGACCGGCATGATGAAGCACCCGGTCGGGCGCGAATCCAAGCGCACGATCTGGCCCGTGACGATCGAGGTTGTGGCGCTGAACATGGTCTTCGGCATCGCGCTGGCGGGGCTCAGCTTCGCGGTCGACGGCGTGCCGCTCGCCGACGTCGAGACCCCGCACCACCTCCAGAACCTCGCCGGCGACCTGACCCCCGAGGCCCAGGCCCAGGTCCGCCAGTACACCGACACCGCGATGAAGGTCATCGCCAGAGATTCGGGCACCCACTGGCTGGGCGAGACCGCCGGGTTCGTCTTCAGCAAGGTCGCCGGCATCACGTTCGGCCTGCTCCTTCTCAGCGCCACCAACACCGCGATCATGGCGATGGTCAGCGTCCTGTTCGCGATGGCCCAGGACCGCGAGCTGCCCAAACCCCTGACCAAGCTCAATTTCTCGGGCGTGCCCTGGGTCGGGCTGATCGTCAGCGTGCTGATCCCGATCGCCGTCATCAGCGTCGAGCAAGACGTCACCGTGCTCGCCAAGCTCTACGTGCTGGGCGTCTGCGGCGCGATCACCGTCACCCTCGCGAGCTGCGCCGCCAACCGCGACCTCGACATGAAGGGCTGGCAACGGGGCGGGATGTGGTCGCTCGCCCTCTTCCTCGCCGCGGTCACCCTCACCATCGCGCTCACGCAGTGGGTCTCGACGGCGTTCAGCGGCGGGCTCATCGTGATGGTCCTGGGCTCGCGCTTCCTGCTCAAACGACTTGGCCCCAAGGGCGGCGAAAAAATCCCCGAGCCGATCACCGGCTGGATGGCCGAGCTGAAGGCGGGCGGCGAGATCAGCATCGACCCCAACCGCCCGAGAATCATGCTCGCCGCCCGCGGGCGCTACCAGAGCGAGTTCGCGGTCGACCTTGCCAAACGCCGCAACGCGACGCTGTTCGCGATCTTCGTGCGCACGATCCGCGTGATGGACCTGCAGCCCGGGCGCGTGCCGCAGATCCAGGACGACCGCGACGCGCAGGAGTCACTGGGCAGCACGGTCCTGCTGGCTAAAGAAGCCGGCGTGCCCGTCGTGCCGATCTACGTGACCTCAACCGACGTGGGCGACGAGATCCTCGACTACACCGTGACCTACGGGTGCGACACGCTGATCATGGGCAAGAGCCGGCGGAGCGCACTGAGCCGGCGCCTCGAGGGCGACGTGGTCAGCACCGTGGCCGCGGCCCTGCCCCACGGCGTCTCACTCATCGCCCGGGCCAGCGACGCCCCCCACCGCAAACCGGGCACGACGCCCGACGTGGGCGAGCACTGAGCCATCGCCGTTTCGCCGCCTTACCCTCTGCTCATGGATGGATCCGCACCACCCGGGCCGGAGGCCCCGCACCAGTTCGATCCCCGCGCCCAGGCCTCGGGCGAGCCGCCCGCGAGCGCAGGCGCCGCGGCGCTCGAAGGCCTGCTCAAGGGCCTGACCGAGCCGCAGCGCGAAGCGGTCTTGCACGCCGAGGGCCCGCTGCTGGTCCTCGCCGCGGCGGGCAGCGGCAAGACGCGGGTCATCACGCGACGCATCGCCTCGCTGATCCACCGCGGCGTGCCGCCCTGGTCCATCCTTGCGCTCACGTTCACGAACAAGGCCGCGGGCGAGATGCGCGAGCGCGTCGCATCCATCCTGCTGGGTGACCACATCGACGCGAGCAAGATGCACGAGCACCGCGCCACGCGCGGCCTCACCGTCTCGACCTTCCACTCGCTCTGCGCCCGCCTGCTCCGCCGCTACGCCGCCGAAGCCAACATCAAGGGCCTGACGCCCGAGTACAGCATCTACGCCTCGGCCGACCAGACCGCGGCGATGAAGAACGTCCTCGCGACCCTCGGCATGGACACCAAGCAGTGGCCCCCGCGCAGCATCCTCGCGACGATCAGCAACGCCAAGAACGAGCTCCTCGACGCCGACGCCTATGCCGCCCAGGCGGGCGACTTTTACGCCAAGAAGATCGCCACGATCTACTCGGCCTACGCCGCCGCACTGCGGACCGCCAACGCGATCGACTTCGACGACCTCCTGCTCTTCACCGAGCGGATGCTGCGCACCAACGAGACGATCCTGAGCAACTGCCGCGACCGCTGGCGGTATCTGTTGATCGACGAGTACCAGGACACCAACCGGGCACAGTTCGAGATCGCCCGCCTGCTCGCGGGCGACCCGCAGGCGACCGGCCCCAACGCCGGCCCCGGGCCTGGTCCCAACATCTGCGTGGTGGGCGATCCCGACCAGGCGATCTACGGCTGGCGCGGCGCCGACATCACCAACATCCTGGACTTTGAGCAGCGTTACCCGGGCGCACGCACGATCAAGCTGGGCGAGAACTTCCGCTCGACGCCCGCGATCCTCGGCGCCGCCGATCGGCTCATCAAACACAACGAGCAGCGCAAGGACAAGCCGCTGTTCACTACGCGCGCCGGCGGCACGCCGCTGGAGGTCACCATCACCAGCGACGAGCGCAAAGAGGCGGCCCTCGTCGCCGACTGGCTCGGCGCCGCCCGCGCCAGCGCGGAGAAGGCCAGCCAGCCCGGCGGCGCGTGGAAAGACTGCGCCGTTTTCTACCGCACCAACGCCCTCAGCCGCGTGCTCGAAGAAGAGTTCCGGGCCGCCGGCGTCCCCTACATCATGGCCCGCGGCACCGCCTTCTACGAGCGCGAGGAGGTCCGCAACGCGCTCGCCTACATGCGCGTCGTCGCCAACCAGGCCGACACCGTCAGCCTGCTGCGCATCGTCAACACTCCGGCCCGCGGCCTCAGCAAAGCGACCGTCGACGCCCTGCGCGCCCGCGCCAACAGCGAGGGCGAGCCGCTGTTCGAGATCATGCGCCGCGGACGCGAATCGGCCCTCCAGCCCCGCGCGCTCAAAGCACTCGACCGCTTCATTGAGACGGTCGACGGCTGGACCGGCAGCGGCTCGTTCATGGGCGCCGGCATCAGCGGCTCGCTTGCCGACCTGGTCGACCGGGTGATCCGCGAGAGCGGGCTTCAGGCGCTCTACGAGAAGCGTGCCTCGGGCAGCGAGTCGGACAGCGACGCCGAGCGGCTGGAGAACCTCGACCAGCTCGTGACCAGCGCCCGCGAGTTCGAGAACGAGTACGACCCGACGCGCGACCCCGCGCTGCCCGGGGGCGACGAGGACCCGTTCGCCGAGGACGTCCCCCCGCTGCTCGAGCTGCTGCGGGCGTGGCTGGAGTCGGTCGCGCTCGTCGCCGACGCCGACAAGGTCGACCCCGAGTCCGGCGCCGTCACGCTGATGACCCTGCACGCGAGCAAGGGGCTGGAGTTTGCCAACGTCGCGGTCGTCGGGCTCGAAGAGGGCGTGCTCCCCCACTTCCGAGGCAACGAATCCGAGGCGATGCTCGAGGAGGAACGCCGCCTCGCCTTCGTCGGCATCACCCGCGCCATGCAGCGGCTCCACCTGACCAGCGCCAAGTACCGCCAGGTCCGGGGCGTCACCGAGCGAACGATCCCGAGCCGTTTCCTCGAAGAGATCGGGCGCGACGACGTCCGCTTCAGCGATCAGTCCGACGACTATGACACCTACCGCGACGACGGCTATCGCGACGACACCGACCAGCGCTCGCCCGCCGAGCGGAGCGGGCGAGGCACAACGATCACCCGCGGCTGGACACCCGGGCGCCCGCTCGGTGCACCAGCGCCGATCGCCAGCGGGGGTGGCAACGCCGCCGCCGACTCGGCCCGCGAGGCCTTCCCGCCCGGCTGCCGCGTGCGCCACCCGCAATTCGGCGAAGGCACGATCGAGTCGATCCAGGCGGGCCAGCTTGTCCGCGCCAAGGTGAAGTTCCGCACGGGCACCAAGACCCTGGTTCTCGAGTACGCCCGCCTGCGACGCATCGACTGACGGCGCCGAGGGCCCCGAGGCTCAGGCCGGCCTGATCCCGCGCTCGAGCTGCTGCACGCGGTCGGACTCCTGCTTGCGCACCGCGTCGAGCACGAGCTTGGGCACGCGCCAGCGCCCCTCGTCGGCCGTCACGTTCGAGCAGTGCTCGGTCAGGCAGCGGTACAGAAACTTGAACGCGTCGCGCGGCTGGTGCATCTGATCGAGCGCATCAACCAGGTCCTGCCGCGTCACGTCCTCGTCAAACAGATCGAGCAGGCTCATCGCCCCCGCGTCCGGCGATCGGCACGCGGCCAGCCTCGCCGTGCACAGGTCATACAGCATCGCGCCCGTCCAGCTCAGCCGTTCAACGAGGTTTTGCTTGTCGAGCCGGGCCTCCTGGAAGAACTGGCCCGATTCCTTGAACAGCGCGTACCGCAGCTCGATCGGCAGCAGCATCTTCATCCCGAACCGTTCCTGCTGGAGGAACTTGCTGCTGAGCAGGGGCCAGATGAGGCCGCGCATGCGCTCGGGGTCCCCGTTGACGCTCGTCGGCTCGTCCACGCGATCGATCACGACCAGCGTGCCGGTGAACCCGAAGTGCGCGATGATGCGGCGCATCTTGTCGAGCAGTTCGTACCGCACCTCATCGGACCCGGTCGCCGGCAGGAAGCCCGCGTTCCGGCGCGCCGGGTCGATCCGCTGCATCGCCGTCGCGAGGCTCTCGGTCGTCCGCGGCACAACGCGCACCTGGCGGTGCACCTTGCCCGCCATCCGCCGACGCACGAGCCGGTCGAACGCGTGCACCTTGATGACCCCCGCGAGCCACGCCGCGCCGAGCACGCCGAGCACCACCTGCCCGGCGGTCAGCCACAGCCCCGCGAACCACTCCGGGCGCATCGCCAGCAGCCAGAACGCCAGCGCCCCCGCAGGAATCCAGCCCAGCCAGACCACCGCGAACCACAACGCGGCTCCCCGCGGCGGGGGCAAGCGGAGCACGCTCCGTAGCCTCGCCGTGCGCCGACCGTCGACATCGTGGCGGTCGTACACGCCCGCGAGCAGCACGAGGTCCTCCCGCAGCGACGCATCCATCTGACGCGCGCGACGCACCGCATCGTCGCCAAGATCCGCCGGCGGCGGCGTGTCGTGCCCGGGCAGCAGCGCGTTCACCACACGCCCCACGCCGATCGACAGGATCGCGTCCATGTGGTCGACAAGGCGAATCTTCTCAAACGCCTCGTGCGCCTCCTTGATCCGCCCGCCCGCGAGCAGGCGCCCCTGGAGCTGGTCAAGAAAGACATTCAGATCGTCGTAGCTGATGAGGAACAGACGGTCGATGGGCGTGCGCGCGTTGTGCGCGCGCACACGGTCGGCGATCTGAAGGCGGATCGCCGTCTTCCCGCTGCCCTTCTCGCCGAAGACCACGCTCGTCGCGGGGCGCGTCAGCTCGCCGAGGATCTTCTCGAACTCGCTGTGCGCCGCGCGCCCGCCATCGCCGCCGACCGGGCCGCCGGGCCCCTCGGCCAGCCCGACACGCGCAAACACGGCGTCGTGGCGGGCCTCCTCGCCGCGGAACGGGTTCTCGCTGATCTTCCAGTGATCGAACAGTCGGCTCAGGTTCATCGGCGCCTCCTGCGCTGCTCGGAGATCATCGCTCGGATCGGACCCGCCGGCGGGCCCAGTGCCCCGCTCTTCGGTGCTCCGCTCTTCAGTGCTCGACGCGTTTGCCCAGCATCGGGCTCAGCTCCTCGATGATCGTCGAGAGCTGCCCCGCCGACTTCGCCTCGGCGTTGAGCCGCAGAAAAGGCTCGGTGTTGCTCTTGCGGATGTTCGCCCACCAGCCCTCGGTGTCGAACGCGTCGATCGTGATGCCGTCCAGATCGTCGATGTCGCAACGCTCGGCGTACGCGTCCTCGACCGCCCGCAGCGCCTCGTCCTTCTCTTCGATCTCGAAGTTGATCTCGCCGCTCTGGTGATACCGCGCGATCGGCGCGATCAGCTCGCTCAGCGGCTTGCCCGCCCCGGCGAGCACCGTCAGAAAGCTCGCCATCGCGATCGCGCCCGAGTCGGCGTTGAAGTTGTCGCGGAAGTAAAAGTGCCCGCTCAGCTCGCCGCCGAAAGGCCCGCCGGATTCCGCAAGCGTCTGCTTCATGAACACGTGCCCGACGCGCCCCCGCACCGGCGTGCCGCCCGCCCGCTCGATGTCCTCGGGCACCGCCCGCGTCGAGCGCAGGTCATAGATCACCGCGCCCTTGCCGGCGTTCTGCCCGAGGAAGTACGGCGCGAGCAGCGCCGTCATCATGTCGCACCCAACAATCTTGCCCCGCTCGTCGACCGCTGCGCAGCGGTCCGCGTCGCCGTCGAAGCACAGCCCGATGTCGGCCTTGTGCTTGAGCACCGCCTCCTGCAGCTGCACCAGGTTCGACGCGACAAGCGGGTTCGGCTCGTGCACAAACTCCCCCTTGGAGTTGTCGAAGTTCAGCGGGATGATCTCCAGCCCCTCGACCTTTTCGCCCTTGCGCCCGAAGATCTTGGGGATCATCGTGCCCGCCATGCCGTTGCTCGCGTCGACCACGATTTTCAGGCTCTTGCCGCCCAGATCGAGAAACTGGAGCACGTGCTCGGCGTACGCCTGCCACAGGTCACGCTGATCGACGCTGGTGCCCTCCTTGGGCTCGGCGTTGCGGTCGGCCATCGCCGCGTGCTTGCGCACCTCGGCCAGGCCCGTCGCCTCACCCACGGGCTTGCCCAGCCGCTTGCAGATCTTCATGCCGTTGTACTGCGGCGGGTTGTGGCTCGCGGTCACCATCACGCCGCCCGCGCAGTCAAGATGGTTGACCGCGAACACGATCATGGGCGTGTCCACCAGCCCCAGGTCGATCACGCTTGCGCCATACGTCCGGATCCCCGTGATCACACGCTCGCTGAGCGTGGGCGAGCTTGTCCGCATGTCACGCCCGACGACGACGTTCCGCATCATGGGCGTGGTCTGCCCCGCGGCCGCCGCGTCCTCGAGCAGGTAGCGGGCCGATCCGAAACCGATCTGCCACGCCATCATGTCGGTCAGCAGGTCGCCGTAGACGCCCCGGATGTCGTAGGCCTTGAAGACGCGTCCGAGCATGGTTGAAGTCTCCCCGTCTGGGCACGCTGTGATTCATCGTTCGCGGCGGCCAACCGTGCCCGGCCGCGCGAAGAGCAGGGTAGGGGAACAGACCCGGCTTGTCCGCCCGAGGCTCCGGATGAAAGGAATCTGTAAGCGCGTCACGCGCTTGCCTCTCAGCCGGACTCACTCCCCCGGCGGCGACGCCTCCCACGCCTCGTACCGCTCGCGCAACACCTCAAACACGACCTTCCGCTCCCCGTCGTCGCTGATCAGCCCCTTGCGGTTGTACCAGTCCTGCACGCCGTAGAGCGGGCGCCTGGGCGAGCGAAAATCCTTGAGGATCCACGGGCTGAGCCCGTCGAGCGAATCGACGGTGCCCAGCCAGTCGAGCGTCTCGCGGTAGATCCGCTCGCCGAACTCTTCGCTCCACCGCGTCGTCGGCGTCGCGTGGTAGCCCTGCTTGATCCCGGCGCCGAATTCACTAACCAGGAACGGCTTGTCCCACCCCAACTCGACCCGCACGCCGCGGAGGTCCTCGGGCGTGTCGTGGTACCACCCGACGTACTGGTTCACCGCCAGCACGTCGGCCATGGCGCCGAACGGGTCATCGACATGCATCGTGACGAACCGCCCGTCCTCGCCCCGCTCCAAGCGCATGAAGCACGCCGCCGACAGCAGCCGCGAAGGGTCCCACGCCTTGACGCTCTGCCCGAGCGCCATGCGGAAGGCCGTGCGATCCGGGTCATCGCCCGTCTCGTTGCCGACCGACCAGATGATGACCGACGCGCGGTTTCGATCGCGATCGATCATCTCCCTGAGGTGCGTCCGCGCGAGCCCGAGCGTGCGCTCGCTCGTGTAGTCCATCACCCAATACACCGGCACCTCGGCCCACACCATCAGGCCCATCTCATCCGCCATGCGCAGCATGTGCTCGTTGTGCGGGTAGTGCGCCAGGCGCACGTAGTTGCAGCCCAGGTCTCTCGCCCAGGCCAGCAACTCCCGGGCGTGATCCTCGCTCCACGCCCGCCCGCCGCCCGGCGCTTCCTCGTGGATCGAGACCCCGCGCAGGAAGACCCGTTCGCCGTTGAGTAGGATGTCACCGCCGGCGGTCTCGACCGTGCGCAGCCCGACTCGGTCATGCGCGCGGTCGCCCTCGATCGAGAGCCGCACATCGTGGAGGACCGGCGAGCCGGGCGACCAGCGATCGAGCCCCTCGCTCGCCATCGAGAACGACGCCAGTCCCTCGCCGTCGGTCATCACCACCGCCTCAGACGCCCCGACCGACACCCGCACCGCGGAGCCGGCGCCCGCGCCGTCGACCTTCGCCCAGCCCTCGACCGATCCGCCCCCCGGCGAAAGCCCAACGGACCAATCCCGCACGAACACGCCGGGCGTCGAGAGCAACCGCACCTCGCGCGTGATGCCCCCGTAGTTCCACCAATCGGTCAGCAGGCCCGGCACGTCGTCGTCCAGCCGGCGGTTGTCTACGCGCACGATCACCACGTTCTCGCCCTCGACGAGTGAACCGGTCACCTCAAACACAAACGGCGTGAAGCCGACCTCGTGCGTCCCCAGCTCCTCACCGTTCAGCCAGACCGTCGCCCGCCGATTGACGGCGCCGAAATGCAGGAAGAAACGCTCGCCCTCCGCCGGCTTCTCGAATGCACGCCGATACCAGACCAGCCCCTCATAGAAAAACAGCCGCTCGCGCTGCGAGTTCCAGTCGCCGGGCACCGCCAGCGTCTCGCTCGCATCGAACGCATACTCGACGCCGTCGCTCTCATCGACGGGCTGGTGGTCTTCCCAGTATCCGTTCGCGCGCGGGCGGCTGAGGTAATCGATCGAACCGTTGTCCACCGGGTCAACGATCACCTGCCAGTCGCCGTCGAGGCTCAACGCCTCGCGGGCCGCGGCGTTGGCGATCGGAAGGCCCGCCCCGGTTCCGTCCGCGTGACCGTCGGCTGCCGCGGCCGAGCCGGACACGAGCGCCGCGCAGATCGCAAGAATCCCGCGCAACGACCGACACTTAATCTGCGCAACGTTCATGACAGCTCCGTGATCTCGATGCCCGCCGGCAACGCCGACAAAAACGAACGCCCGTACCCCGACTTGACAATCCGCGAATCGAGCACCACCACGCGCCCGCGGTCGCCCGACGTCCGGATCAGGCGCCCGAACCCCTGCTTGAACCGGATCACCGCACGCGGGAGCGAATCCTCACGAAACGGATCACCCCCGCGCTCCTTGATCCGCTCCAGCCGCGCCTCGGTCAGCGGGCGGTCCGGCGGATCAAACGGCAACCGCGTGATGATCACGTTGCGCAGCCGATCCCCCGGCACATCGACCCCCTGCCAGAAACTCGCCGCACCAAGCAGCACCGCGCCGGGCGTTTCGCGGAACGCCGCCAGCAGCTCTCCACGCGGCAGCCCGCGACCCTGCACCAGCAGCGGATACCCCAGCTCCGCGAGCGCCGGCTCCAGCCGATCCGCGACGTCGTACAGCGTCCGAAAGCTCGTGAACAGCACGAACGCGCCGCCCTCGGTCGCGACGACGTGGTCGAGCACCCGCGTCGTCAACGCGTGCTCAAAGGGCACCGCGTCCTCGGGCGATCGCCCCCGCGCCGCTTTCCAACCCGGGCTGGGCATCGACGCATCAACATACAGCTCGACCTGCGACGCAAAGTCAAACGGGCTGCCGAGCTGCACCGTCTTCGCGCCCTCGCAGCCCAGGCGTTCCATCGCGTGCGCAAACGCGGTCTCTTTGTGCTCGCCCGGCTCGTCCTCCCGGGCGGTGCGTGTCGCGAGCGTGGCGCTGGTCAGCACGACGCCGTGGTCCTTCTCGAACAGGTGTGCGCGCAGCAGCGGCGCCACGTCGATCGGGCTGCACGCCAAGCGCACCCGACGGCGCCCCGATGCCCCGCCGCTCTGCCGCTCGTTCGTCTCGCCCCAATAGACGCAGCCCTCGAGCGTCTGATCGACCAGCAGCTCGGCCGCGTCGGCGATCTCGCCCGCGCGCTCCGAGTAGGAGTTCAGCTCGAATCGGTCCGCCTCGGTGCGCACCTCGTCCTTGAGGCGACGCAACGCGAGCGTCAGCCCGTTCATCGCCTCGCTCAGGTCGTTGCGGATCGCCCCGCCCCGCCGGATGCGCCCGTTGGTCGTCTCGGGACTCTGCATCAGGCGGACGACATCATCGAAGAAACCCCGTGCCGCGCGGTCAGCGTCGTCGACCGCGCGCACCGCACGGTCGATCGGCTTGATCTCACCACTCGCCAGCTCCAGATGGCTCAAGTACCCCTTGCCCGTCCGCGACTGGTACAGCGTGCTCAGCAGGTGCTGCACGCGCCCCTCGGTCAGCGACACGCCGAAGTGCTCGGCCGCCACGTCCTCCACCGCGTGCGCCTCGTCCAACACCACGTGCTGGTACACGGGCAGAAACCCCGTCCCCCGCGTCCGCAGCGCCAGATCGCTGAAAAACAACGCGTGGTTGCAGACCAGGATGTTCGCGCCCTCCATCTCCTTGCGCGCACGCTGGTAGAAACACTCCGCGTGGTGCGGGCAGCGCCGCCCCATGCAGTTCGCACTGTCGCTCTGCGCCTTGTCCCACACGCCCGGACGCTCGAGCTGCGGCAGCGTCGAAAGCGTGCCGTCGGTCGTCGCGTACGCCCAGTCCTCGATCTGGTGCAGGCTGCGGCGACTCGCGGCGTCGGGCAGCAGCGTCTTCTGTCGCTGGCTCGCGAGCTTGAGCCGACGGATCGAGACGTAGTTGCCCCGCCCCTTGACCAGCACCGCGCGCACGGGCGCGTCGCCCTCGTCCCACACGCCCGCATCTGCCAGCGCCGCCTGCAACGCCGGGATGTCCTTCTCGACGAGCTGCTCTTGCAGCGCGATCGTGTGCGTCGCGATGACCACTGTCTGGCCGTGCCTGGCCGCCCGCAGCATCGCCGGCACGAGATACGCGAAGCTCTTGCCCACGCCCGTGCCCGCCTCGACCAGCAGCTTGCCGCCCGAATCCATCGCCTCGCCCACGCTCGACGCCATGCGCAGCTGCTCGTCGCGCGCCTCGTAGCGCTCACCGATCGCACGCGCTACCGCCCCGCCCTCGCCCAGGATGTCTCTCGCCGCCAACGACGTCATGCCCGGTCCTGCGTCACGCCCAAGGGGCGGTTTTTGGGCTCGCCGTCACGTCTCGGGTACATCCGCGGCGTCTCGCGGCGCTTCTCCAGCACCACGATCCGACCCGTCGGCGTGTCGAGCGTGCCCGCATGGGCCGCGTGCAGCATGTGCAACGCCTTCTTGGCCTCGACGAGCTCTTCGTCCGCCTTCTGCCCCTTGACGAGTGCGCACAGCCCGCCGACGCGCGCGCATGGCACCGCCAGCTCGGCCAGCACCGCAAGCCGCCCGACCGCGCGCGCCACCACCACATCAAACGCGTCGCGCAGCACGCCCGGCGATCGTTTGTCCCAAGCCGCGAGCGTCTCGGCCCGCCCCGCGATCACCTCGACGTTGCCGAGCCCGAGCTCGCCCGCGATCTCGCCGACGATGTCGACCTTCTTCCTCGTCGCGTCCAGCAGCGTGAACCGCGACCCGGGAAGCACGATCGCCAGCGGGATGCCGGGCAGACCCCCGCCCGTGCCCAGGTCCAGCACCCGCAACCCGCCTTCCCGTTGCAAGTTGTCGCCCGCGTCGGCAAGCACCGGCAGCAGCGTCAGCGCATCGAGCAGGTGGCGGTCCCACGCTTCGTCGCCGTCTCGCACCGCGGTCAGGTTTGTGCGCTCGTTCGCCGCGAGCAACAGCGACAGGTACCGATCGAGTCGATCGATCTCGCCCGCTTCGAGCTCGATGCCGAGGGCCGCGACGCGCTCGATCCATCCGCGGGGCGGGGGCATCAGCCGACCCTCGTGAGCGCGCGCCCGCCGAAGCCCGCCGACTTGCCGTACGCGCCGTCGCCGCCGCGGTCATCATCGTCGTACTCGAAGCTGGGTCGGTAGGGCGGCCTCGCCGGGTGCAACGCCACGCTCATCACCAGGCCCGTCATCAGCCATGAAGTCACCATGCTCGAACCGCCGTAACTCACAAAGGGAAGCGTGATACCGATGATGGGCAGCACGCCGATGTTCATCCCGATATTGACAACCGCCTGCGCGAACACGAACGCGCACAACCCCACCGCGATGATCCGCCCCAGCGGGTCTCGGCAGGCCCCGGCGGTCAGCAGCGCCCCAGCGATCCACAGCCCGTACAGCCCGAGCACCACCAGCCCGCCCACGAAGCCGAACCTGTTCACGATCACCGCGAAGACCATGTCGTTGTGGCGCTCGGGCAGGCGGTTGTAGTGGATCAGCGTGCGCGCCGTCGCGTCCTCGTGCCCGCCGGCGCCGCCCGCACCGATCAGGCGTTGGGCCGTGAGGCTCTGGTAGTTGATGTCCCCGGCGGTCGACGTATCGCCCTGGAATTGCAGCACCATCGCGACCAGGCGTTCCTTCTGGTGGTCCTTGAGCAGCGGGTACGCCGCGGGCGCCGCCAGCGCGGCGCACAACACGATCAGTCCGAGGTGGCGCAGCTTGGCCCCCGCGGCGATCAGCATCGCGAACAACGCAGGCACAAACAGCGACGACGTCCCCAGATCAGGCTGCAGCGTGATCAGCCCGACCGGCACAGCCGCGATCAGGCCCGGGACGACCAGACCGCGCAGCGTCCGGTGCTTGCGCCGAAACCGCAGGTACATCGCCACCACCAGCACAAACGCGATCTTGGTCACCTCGCTGGGCTGAAAATCGATCGGCCCGACATCGATCCACGCGCGTGCGCCGTTGCGCGGCGCCACGATCGACGTTGGCACCGCGGGCACCAGCAAAAACACCAGCAGCCCGATGCACCCGACCAGCGCGGGCCACGCCAGATACCCCGCGATCTTGTAGTGCGGGAGCGCTACCAGCACCGCCGCGATCAGCCCGATGATGACGAACACGAGCTGGCGTGCCGCCTCGGACGCCAGATCCGCCCGCCCGGCGGGCTCGAGCTGCTGCGCGACATCAATCGCGTGCACGCCGAGCAGCGCGAGGCCCAGCGAGGCGACAACGCAGAGCCAGGCCGCGTTGATCGGCGCGAGCGATGCCGAGACCGGCGTCTTGCCGGACTCGCTCCCGCTCACCAGCGCCGCCGCGGCCTGCACCAGCCCCGCGTCACGATCCAGCAGCGTCACGGTTGGCGCTCCGTCAGCTCGCCGCGCTCGATCCGATCGCCTGGCTCGCCCCGGAGGTACCCCTCGTGCACCAGCGCGTGCAGAATCTGGTTGCAGACCGGCCCGCTCACCCGCCCGCCCGAGCCGGCATAATCCACGACGACCGCGACCGCGTACCGCGGTGCCCCGCCCGCGTCGCCCGCGAGCACGACGAACCACGAATGATCGCCCGAGAGCGCGGTGACGCGTTCGGCGGGCCCGTCGCCGTCGGGGTCGATGAGCACCGAGGGTGCGGTCGCGGTGCCGGTTTTGCCATAGACCACAACGCCGGGGACGTTGAAGATCTCTCCCCGCGGGCCGCCGTCTTCGAAGTCGATCGAGACGCCCGTGCCGTAGTTGTTGTCGGTCACCGCGAGGCGCAGGCCCTCGAGCAGGTCTTCGATCGTGCGCGATCCGAGCGCGAGCTCGCGCGCCTCGGGTGCGCGCCCGGTGCGCACCAGCGTGGGCGGCATGAAGACGCCGCCGCGTGCGATCGATGCGTACGCGTTCGCCGCGTGCAGGGGCGTCCATGTGACGGGCCCCTGCCCGATGCCCATGAGGATCGCGTCGTGCGAGCCGAGCGCCTGCTGGGTGTCGATCGTGCCGACGCGCCCGGGCCACTCGGGCCCGATGCCCAGCCCCGGCGCCTCTCCCACGCCGAACTCGCGGTAGACCGACTCGATGCCCTCGGGCCCGAGGCGCCGCCCGAGCGTGTAGAAGAAGACGTTGGCCGAGACCATCATCGCGTCGACGCCGTCGGGGTCGCGCCCGAGCTGGTCGGCGTGCGTGATCCCGTACATCTTGTAGATCCACGAGCGGTACAGGTCCGGACGATCGGGCAGCAGGTGCCCGGTCGCGGGGATGCGCTCGCCGGGCGTGTACAGCCCGCGCTCGGTCGCGCCGGCGAGCACCATCGCCTTGGCGATCGAGCCGGGCGGGTAGGGCTTGCCGACCGCGCGGTTGATCTGCGGGTTGAACAGGCGGGTGAACAGATCGACTTGCTCTCCGGTCACGAGCCCGAGGCGCGACCAGTCGCCGTCGCTGGGCACCGTCGGGGTCGAGACCATCGCGAGGATCTCGCTGGTCTGCACGTCGAGCACGACCGCCGCGCCGTACAGGTGCGTGCCCGTTGCGAGCGTCTCGTTGTCGTGCCAGTCGTGCACGGTCGTGAGCCCCGCGGCGGGATCCATGATCGCCCGGACGCGTGCCTGCAACGCCGCGTCGATCGTGAGGCGCACGTCGCGCCCGGGCGATGGGTCGAGCCCTGTGCGTTCGCCCGTGCGCAGGTCGACGGTGCGTGTGCCGCGCATCCCGCGGAGGTCGCCCTCCATCGCGCCCTCGATCCCCGTACGCCCGACGCGGTCGCCCGGGCGGTATCGCCCTCGATCGGTGCCCCGGGGGGTGAGCGCACGCGTGCGCAGGTCGCCCCGGGCCTCGAGCAGCTCGCGGCGGGCCTGGGTGTCCTCGGCCTGCACGCCCTCACGCACCGCGCCGACGATCGACATCGCGACGTCGTCGATCGTCAGCGTGATCGGCGTCTCGCTGGCGATCGGGCGCGGGAACGTCGAACGATCCAGCGTTACCTCGAGCGACTGAAACGGATGGACACGCTCGGCCGATGCGGCGACCTCGGACTCGGGCAGCAGAGGCGTCCGTCGCTCGAGCGCCGCGGGGTTGTCGGCCGGGATACCCGCCAAGCCCCCGCTGCTGGCGATGAACTGCGGCCCGAACAGCGGCAGGCTCCGTTCGCCCAGGCGGATCAGCTCGAAGGCGCGCGGGGCGTCGATGCCCGACAGCACCGCGTGGCGACGCCGCTGCTCCGCGATCGGGCGGTCGGCCAGCGCCCGCAGGCGCTGCGCCTCCTCGCTCGAGAGCAACGCGCCCGTGGCCCGCTGCTCGCGCACCAGCTTCTCGAACTGACGGTCCGAGACGCGCCGGTGCATCCGCTCGACCCGCTCGACCACGTCGGCGATGTTCGCCTCGATCTCGGCACGCTCCACGCCAGCTGTCGCCGCCACGCGGTCCCACATGGCGTTGACGTGCGCGTCGAATCGGCGCACGGCCTGCGCGACCATCGCCTCGCGCGTCGCCTCGGGCAGATCGCCCCAGCTCCCCGCGTGCAGGCGGCGGGCCGCACGCTCGCCCTCACGCTGCGCCCACTCGCCGGTCAGCACGCGGTACTCGACACGGAACTCGTACCCCGGGCGATCCTCGGCGAGCACGCGCCCGGTGCGATCGAGGATCGAGCCGCGCGCGGTCGGGAGCCAGCTCGTGCGCGTCAGACGGACCTCGGCCTCGGCGAGCGCCTCGTCGTGCCCCAGCAGGGTCAGGTTGGCGAGCTGCGCCCCGAGCAATGAAAACGCGCAGAGCCCCAGCCCGCCCAGCAGCACCAGGCGACGATGAAACATGCTCTGGATGGCTCGCCTTGTTGGTGACATCCTGATTCGCGGGCGTTTCGGTCGCGGGCACCGGGCTCAAGTGCCCGGCACTGCGCACGGGCCCATCCACCACGCCGCGGCTCCGAATCCGTTCGGGGCCCCCCTCGGCGCGGGGTCTTGTGCATCGTACGAGCACTCGGCATCGGCGGCCCGGCGAACCGGGGCTCAGACAAGAACGCCCAGCGGACCTCTTCCCGCGTGCGGGGGGCGGCGGGAGGCGGCGTGGGGCGGGCGGTTAGCTCCGCTTGTCCCGCCGGATCTGGGCGTAGGCGTTGTGCGAGTGGATCGACTCGAAATTCTCGCTCGAGATGTCGTAGCTCGCGATCCGGTCCTCGCCCTCGAGGATCATCGCCAGGTCGCGGATGATGTCCTCGACGAACTTGGGGTTGTCGTACGCGGCCTCGGTCACGTACTTCTCGTCGGGGCGCTTGAGCACGGAGTAGACCGGGCAGCTCGCCGCCCGCTCGAGCATCTCGGCCAGATCCTCGATCCACAGGCGTCCTTCGGGACGGACGCTCGCCTCGATCCGGCAGCGCTGGTTGTGCGCGCCGTAGGCGCTGATCTCTTTGCTGCAGGGGCAGAGGCTCGTCGCGGGGGCCGCGACGCTGAGCAGGAAGTCGTCGTGGCTGTTGGAGGTGCACTCGAACGCGACCTCGTAGTCCATCAGGCCCTTCATGCCGGTGACGGGCGCGGGTTTCTCGATGAAGTAGGTGAAGCGGGCCTCGAAGTGGGCCTCCTCCGCCTCGAGGCGCTGCTTGATCGCCCGGGTGACCTCGGGGATGCGCTCGGGTGTCAGCGGCTCGCAGTGGTGCTCGTTGAGGACTTCGAGGAAGCGGCTCATGTGCGTGCCCTTCTGCGTGTGCGGCAGGGCGACGTACATATTGATCGTGGCAACGGTGGACTGTTCGCCGCCGGCACGCGTCCGCAGACGCATCGGATAGGTCACTTCCTTGACGCCGACGCGATCGATCGCGACCCGGCGGTCGTCGGAAGAGGCCTGGACATCGGGGATCGTCTCACGCGCAGTCACAGAGATTGGCTCCTCCGGGGTGGGAGCGGCGGCAGAACTCGCTGGTGTCACGGGGGCCCTTTCGAGGGAGAGATGGCCTTGGCAAAATCCTAGCGCCGAGACCGCTCGGCGGGTTCGTGTTTCTGCGATCTGCCGATGCAACATCGCACAACACCGCCCGAACGTTCGCCGAGATTCGGGCGTGTGTGCGTCAGATGATGCCGCGAAGCGGGCGTTCAGGCGTTGCTGGCCCGGCCGCTCCTGCGTTGACCCGCCGACGTCCCGGGCTGCGGGGCCCCCGCGGCGCTGCCGACCCACGCGTGCCCGAGGGGCACACCGAAGACCGCGCCGACGGCCCAATCGAGCGGGAGGACGTGCAGCAGGCCGGGGAGGGTGCCGTCGACGGCGGCGACGCCCAGGTTCGCCGCCCCCGGCATGACCAGGCCGACCAGCGGGCCGAGGATCATGATGAGGACGACGCCCAGGTAGTCCGGCCAGGGCGAGGCCGCGTGGTCCTGCGCGTCGGTGTTGTTGCCGGCGAGTGTGCTCGCGACGAGTCGCCCGGCGACACCGGCGGCGATGCCCCCGCAGAAGGCCGCGAAAATCGCTTGCCCGCGCATCGCGTGCTGGGCGACGAGCCAAGCGGCAAGGCCCGCGGCGACGGCGGCCGCACCGGCCGCGAGCATGGCGGGCGGTCGCGCTACATCCCTGAAAACAAAGGGCTTAAGCGCGGGGTCCGTCCGCCCGGCCCGCTTGGCAAGGCGATCGAGCACCAGCAGCAGGCCGAGGAGGACGGCCCCAACGAGGGCACCCTCGACCGCGAGCATGGTGAGTGTCGCGCCGGTCGGCTGAGCGCGGATGAGCCAGTCCCCCCGCCCCATCATCCAGGCCGCCCACGCGAGGACGAGCCCCGCGGTGGTCAGCGCGGGGCGGATCCCAAAGACAACCGCGACCACACCCGCCGGCGCGACCGCGAGCACGCCGATCGCCAGCAGCACGAGCACGCCCATGAGCGGCGCGGTGTTGTGCAGGAGGGTCACGGTGTCGAGGCCCTCGGGGCTGTTGAGCAGCGAGACCAGGCCCCCGGCGGCCGGGCCCAACATCAAGAGCGCGGCGAGGGTCAGGGTCCAGCGGAGGGCAATCTGCATGGACGGATCATCGCCTTGTGAGCGTGCCAGAGCAAATCGCGGGACACGCGGAGTGATCCACAGACGGCGGCGGCTTGCCGGGCGAGGCTCGCGGTGCGAGGATGCCGAGATGAAGGACCAGACGCCAGACCGGGCCGAGGGCGGCGTGCATGAACCCAGGCTCTTGCTCGAAGACGTGCTCAGCGGGCTGCAATGGCCGCGCCTCGTGCGGGCCGGGGCGGTCGCGCTCAGCCCCCAGCGGGTCTTGCTGGGCACCGCGGCGGTCATCCTGCTCGCGGCGCTGGGGCGGATCAATCTGCTGTGGTCGGGCGAGGGGGCCTCGTTTGCCGAGGGGCTCGCGGCCTTTGGGACAAACCTCGCCCGCGCGTCCTGGCAGCAACCGGGCGAGGCGATCGCGTCTGCCGCGCTGCTGCCCAGGACGCTGGTCGAGGGCTTCCCGCTCAGCACGTTTGTGCTGGGGATCCCGATGCTGGTGGTCTGGGCGATCTTCGGCGGGGCGATCAGCCGATCGGCGGCGCTGGAGATCAGCCTGCGGCGCGAGGCGGGCTGGCCCGCGATGTTGGCGCACGGCCTCAAGTACGCGCGCAGCTCGGGCGGGGCGATCGCGATCCCAATCGTGCTCATCGGGCTGGGGTACCTCCTGCTCGCGGCCGGGGGCGTCGCGCTGCTGAGCCTGCCGGTCGTCGACTGGATCGGCGCGGCGCTGCTGTCGGTCGGGCTGCTCGTCGGGGTCGCGGCGTGCGTGCTGGCGCTGGTCATCGGTGTGGGGTCGCCCATGCTGATCCCCGCGGTCGCGGCGGAGGGATCCGACGCGTTTGATGCGATCCAGCGCGTGCTGGCGTATGTCACGCAGCGCCCGCTGACGACGGTGATCTACGGACTGATTGCCGGGCTGAGCGCGGCGATCGGGATCGCGCTGGTCTACGGCATCGTCGGGGCGAGCACGACCTGGACGCTCGCCGCGGTGACCGAGTGGCTGAGCGCCGCCGACGCCGAGGGCGTGACGATCGCGGGCGACTCGGTGACGCAGCGCATCGCGCAGGTCGTGCTGAGCGTCCCGCTGGTGCTCGCGTCGGGGTACGTCTTCAGCGCGGTGCACAGCGCGGGGACGCTTTGGTACCTGGTCTGCCGGCGCGCCTGCGACCGCCAGGATGTGTCGGAACTGTGGGACCCCGAGCCCTGAGTCCGCGCGCCGTTACGCGTGCGGGCGGACGGGGGGCAGACCGAAGTCTTCGGTGTTGAGCAGGTGCTGCTGGACGAGCGGGTCGGGCATGGCGTCGAGGGTGTGGGCGTGCTCGAGCGTGAAGGGGGCGACCTCGGTTCGGCGGAGCGCGGTGAGCATGCCGCCCGTGCCGAGCGCGACGCCGATATCGCGCGCGAGCGAGCGGATGTAGGTGCCTTTGCCGCAGCGGATGTCGAGCGTGAGCAGGGGCCAGGCGTAGCTTTCGATGTCGATCGAATCGATGCGGATGGGGCGTTTGTCGAGTGTGTCGAGCTGGCCCGCGCGGGCGAGGGCGTAGGCGCGTTTGCCGTCGACTTTGATCGCCGAGTGTGCCGGGGGGGCCTGCATGACTTCACCGATGAACCGGTCGGCGATCGTGCGCTCGATGGTGTCGATGCCCGGCGGATCGCAGGGAACGCTCGCCAAGACGCCTTCGAGGTCGTCGGTGTCGGATCGGCGCGAGAGGTCGACCTCAGCGGTGTAGCGCTTGGCCCCGCCCATCACGCGGTCTTGCAGGCGGGTGGCACGTCCGATGAGGACGACGAGGACGCCGGTCGCGAGCGGGTCGAGCGTGCCGGCGTGGCCGACCTTGACGCGCTTGGTGGCGCCGCCCGCGCGCACCCGCCCCTTGACCACGCTGACGATGCTGGTCGAGCTGAGGCGCAGCGGCTTGTCGACCACGAGCAGCCCGTGCGGGCCGGGCGGGGGCGTGTAGGCGGGGTCGGTCATGGCGTGCGCCCCGGCGCGGCACCGGCGTTCATGCGAAGACGCAGACGCTCGGCGCGCCCCGCGGCGTAGTTGTAGCCGCGCACCTCGCCGCCGACGGTGACGAACGCGAGCTCGTCAAGGTTGGCCTCGCCCTCGTCGCGCACCGGGAGGATCAGCACGCCCCGGGGGTGTTCGCGGAGCCAGGCGCCGGCCTGCGGCGGGTCGATCTTGTCGAGCGCGCCGCGGGTGAGGAAGACGAGGCTGTCTTCGTGGAAGCCGACGGCCGCGACCGGGGCGTCATCGCCCGCGATGGTGCGCACCTCGGCGAGCACGCGATGGCTGATCCAGACGGTGCGCGCACGGGGGAGGACGACGCCCAGAGCGACGACGATGAAGATGATGCTGGCGCCCGCTGCGCGCACGGTGGCGCGGATGGGCAGGCCCGCGTCGAGCGCTTGCTTGGCTCGCCAGAGCAGAAAGAGGTTTGCCGCGCCGGCCGCAACGGCGAGGACAGCAGCAGGCCCGCTGACGCCCAGGAACACCAGCCCGGCGAGCGGGAGCACGCAGACCAGCAGCCCGAGGGCAAGCCACACGACCCCCCCGAGGTCGAGGCGTTCGGCGGTCTTGGTGTCAACGGCGCCGCGCGCGGCGTCGACGATCAACGCGCCCGTGATGATCGCCACAGGCGGGTACATCGGCAGGGTGTAGTGCGGCAGCTTGGTGCTGACCAGCTCCATCACGATCCAGCCCGGGATGATCCAGGCGAGGCAGAACAGCTCGGCGTCGCGCCCCGCCGCCCGCTTGCGCCACCTCGTGGGCAGCGAGGCGATGCGATGCAGGATGCCCGCGCGCTCCGGGGCGGGCAGGCGGAGCGCGAGGCGGGCCGTGCGCACGAAGGCGGCGAGCGTGAGCAGGCTGCCGGGCCAGAAGAGCACCGCGAGGAGAACGGTGTGGTAGCCCGGCGGGCCCCAGTGCCCTTCTTTGGCCGAGCCGCTGCGCTCGATGACTTCTTCGCGGAAGATCTCGCCCAGGGTGCCCAGGCCGATGGTCGATGCGGCGAGCACGATGACCGGGGCGAGCAGCGCGACGAGGATCACCAGCCCGGCGAGCGGGCGCGTGCGCCCGAGCCACTTCCATTGCCCGGTCGCGATGCAGGCCGCGAGCGCGGCGAGGGCGGCGATCATGGGCGTGATCGGGCCCTTGGCGAGCATGCCCAGGGCGAGCGCGATCCAGAAGAGCACGGGCGCGACGGTGCGCGCGCCGAGCTTGAGCTCGTCGCGCGGGCGTTGGCGATGCCTGAAGACCGTCCAGAGCGCCCAGAGGGCGCCGGTGGTGCAGGCGAAGAGGGCCTGATCGGCCCGGGCCTGGCGCGCGTCCCAGACGACGATCGGAGCGATCGCGAGCAAGGCGGCGGCAAGCCACGCAGCCTGTGCGCTCGTCATTGAACAGCCCAAACGCCAAGTGAAGAGAACGGCAAGGGCGGCGCAGACGACGCTGGGGAGGCGATAGTGCCAGAGGGCGTCGGCGAGCGGGTCGCCGGCGGTGAACGCCCAGGCGCTCGCGGTTTGGAGCCAGTAGATCAGCGGGGGTTTGTTGATGCGAGCACGCTGACCGACCATGGGGACGATCGGGCCGCCGGCGTGCATGCCCCCCACCACCGTTCCGTTGTCGAGCCGCTCGAGCGGGCGGGTGTCGCGGAACTCCTGCGGCAGGGCGAGGGCCTCGAACATCTGGCGGCTGGCCTGCGCGAAACGCGATTCGTCGCGGTCCACCGGGGGCATCGCGCGCAGCCCCGGGAGATAGACTGCGGCGCACAGGACGAGGAGCAGTACGCCTGCGACAGGTCCGGCGAAGAAACGCTGCGCTGGAACGCCGAGCAGCGGGCCCGCGCCGATCTCGGCGTCGCGGATGGCGTCGCGGATAGCTGCGGGGAAGACCGCGCGTGCCCGGGGCGTCGGTGCCGGCTGATCGGGTGGCTGGGATTGATCGGGCGTGTCGATCGGCAACGATGTCCCTCTGCGAGTGTCGCTCGCTTGGCAGGCAGGAGCACCGGATCGCCGTGACGCGCAACACGCCATCGCCTGAGCCGGGTGGGGAGCCGTCGATGGGTCCGCCTCTCGAATATACGCGGCGGCGCGGGCTGCGCTTCGGTGTTGCGATCATCGGCGTGCTGCTCACGGCGGCGGCGTTCCCGTTTGATGGGGCGATCAACGGGTTCGCGACCCGGGCATTTGACGCGCTGGGCGGGGACCTCCGGCGTGAGCTCGAGGCGTGGCAGCAGTTCGGGGCGGTGGTCAGCGTGCTGGTGGTCGGCGCGTGCGTGTGGCTGCTTGATCCGCTGCGGCGCGGGCGGTTGCTGGACCTACTGGCGGCTTGGGCCCTGGTTGGGCTGGCGGTTCAGGGGCTGAAGATGCTGCTGGGGCGGCCCCGGCCCCGGCTGGGCGATCCGCAATGGCTGCCCGGGCCGCTGGGCTCGACACCGCTTGCGGGTGCCGACCCGCCGGGCGTGTACCACGCGTGGGACGTCTTGGCGCCGATCGGGTCCGACCTGTGGTCGATGCCGAGCAGCCATACATCGGCGGCCGTGGTGCTGGCGACGTTCCTGGCGGTGGTGTATCCGCGGCTGATACCGCTGGTCGCGGTGCTGGCTGGGGTTGTCGGGCTGGGTCGGGTGCTGACCGGGGCGCACTGGCTGAGCGATGTGGTGCTTGGCGCGGCGATCGCGTGGCCGCTGGCCCACGCCGCGGTCAGCGGCTGGTGGGGCGTGCGTGGGTTGGATGCGATTTGGGTGCGGTTTGTGGACCGGGATGCGGACCCGCGTTACGTGAGGATGCGGGGCGAGATGCAGGGCTGCACGAACGGGCGGGCGGCGGGGTGGGCTCAAGGACGGGTGGCGGATGGACCCGGGTGAGCGGTGCCGACCGGAGGCGAGCGATGGCGCATAGCATGGGCGCGCCGCGGCTGGGAGGCCGTGTACACCATCTGGAGAGGTGGCTGAGCGGCTGAAGGCGCACGATTGGAATTCGTGTGGGGTGGTAACATCCTCGGGGGTTCGAATCCCCCCCTCTCCGCTTGATCTGAAGCAAACGCTCTTCGCGTCACGCGAGGGGCGTTTTTTCATTGGTGGGTGGGCCTGAGTTCCAGATGAGTTCCCAATCGGGCTGTTTTTGAACCACGGGCGGAGTTCCCGCAGATTCGCTACACGCTGCGAGTCCCCCCCCGTGGCCCTTAGGCCACACTCGAAAGTCGCGTCT
>JBCCDD010000011.1:0-108772 GCA_039033175.1 Planctomycetota bacterium | reverse complement strand
GTAGGCAATGCTAAACTGTCCAATTTACTGGACAAGCTATTCTCTAATCTATACACCGTGGTGGTTTAGAGTCCACAAGAATACATGACGAGAATGTCAGATACATAAGTGTTGACTAGCTGAGCGTCAGGACAGGCCCAGTCAGCTGCCTTCGCCATTGGCGTTCCCATGGATATCTATGCATTTCACCGCTCCACCCATAGTTCCGCTGACCTCTACCTGCCTCGAGACCGACGGTTCACCCCGCAGTTCCACGGTTGAGCCGTGGGCTTTCACGAGATGCCTGAAGGTCCGCCTGCGCACGCTTTAAGCCCAGTGATTCCGAATAACGCTCGGGCCTTCCGTATTACCGCGGCTGCTGGCACGGAATTAGCCGGCCCTTCCTTTGGGTCTGTTCAGTGTTACTAGACCCTGACAGTGGTTTACACTGCGAAACAGCTTCATCCCACACGCGGCATTGCTCCGTCAGGCTTGCGCCCATTGCGGAAGATTCGTTACTGCAGCCTCCCGTAGGAGTCCGGACAGTGTCTCAGTTCCGATGCGCCGGGTCATGCTCTCACACCCGGTACCCGTCTTCGCCTTGGTGAGCCGTTACCTCACCAACAAGCTGATAGGACGATCGCCGCTCCCGAGGCGGACAAGCCTTTCCTCCGTAGAGCACATGGGGTATTACCCGGCGTTTCCACCGGCTATCCCCCACCTCGGGGTACGTTCGATCGCGTTACTCGCCCTTTCGCCGCTCCCTCCGAAGAGGTCGCTCAACTTGCATGTTTTAGCCATGCCGCCAGCGTTCAATCTGAGCCAGGATCAAACTCTTCAATTGAAGTTTATGGTCACTCCCGAAGGCCGAAGCCCTCGCGAGGTCTCTGCGTTTGACCCGGCATTCCGCCCGTGCCCGATCGCTCGGGGCGGTGCGGAACCGGTCGCCCGGGTGCCAATCAACCCAAGGAGCAAGCTCCCTGAACCGCTGACCCCCGAGCCCACGCCCACGCCAACACTCGCCGAAGCTCATGCTGACACCAGACGCGGCCAAGAAGTCTCAACTCGCTGAATAAATCATGTTTCCGTCCAAGACATCAACAACTTCACAAGGAAGTGCCAAAGTCAGGACGGGGGCACAATGAATCCACTGCACAAGAGTATGAGACGCGGACGGACCTGTGAAAATCCATCCGCAGGCTTTTGATCAACCTGTTCCGCCTCGCCTGGAGGCCCGGTCATGCAACCGGTGAACAGGTCGCACACTCTCGCCGTGGACCCGACTGCTCACTTGCCAAAGAGCCCGAGACAACCCAACCATCCGGTTGAGCGGCCCCAAGTTGTGGCCCACTTCGGGGCCCCGCGATCCGTGCCAAACCGGTCCGAACCGCGGTTCGCCGCTGCGTTGAGCGGCAGGGGAGATAGTAACCCTCACCCCGCGTCGGTCAAAAGCCAAGGGGCAAAAACTTCATGCTCCGCCCACAATCGCACGCCAAAGCACCCACAAATCGCCCTCTCGAACGCCCCCGTGCGGCAATCCGGCTTGGTCGATAAAGCACCCATCAGCCGGGCTTTGTGCCGTGCCGCCGCTCTGCTCACCCGCCGGCCTTGGGCACGCCCACCAACCCCGGCCCATTTCCTCCACGATCTCGGCTTGATGTGACCGCGACCGCCGCGACCCACACCTCGGGCCCGCCATCCGCCGGACTCGCAACCCCGCCGTCACGCAGCGCCCGGCAGGCCTCGCCGAGGGTCGCCCCGGTTGTCCGCACGTCGTCGACCACCACGATCGCCCGCACCCCGCCCAGCAACCCGCTCGCATCGTCCGCCAGATACATGCGATTCTTGATCGAGGCCCGCCGAGCACTCGGCGAAAGCCCCACCAACTCGCGACCCGCCCGACGCCGCAGCACCCCCGCCCGGTGCCCGGCCCCGCAACGCGCCGCCGAGGTCCGCGCAAGCACCGCCGCGTGATCGATCCCACGCGCGAACCGCCGCCAACGCGGCATCGGCACGCCGACCACCAGCAGCTCGCCCGCCTCGATCGCCGACTCGGCCGCTGCGTCGCCGAGCGCATCGCCCAGCAGGCGACCCAGTTCCGCCCCCCGCCGTCGAAACCGCGAGAACTTCAGTTCAAGCACCGCGCGCCGCAGCACGCCCGCATACCGGCCCACGCGCACAAAGCGGTCCCAAGGCACCCGCCTCAGCCGGCACCCGCCGCAGCCCTCGCCGTCGGCCTCTCCGGGCCCGGTGTCGCCCCCGCAGCGCCAGCACGCCGCGCCCGGGCCGTCGGGCAACCAGCCCGCACGCTCCGCTTCTTCGGCAAACGGTCCGCTGCTCAGCCCGAGCCAGCGCCGCTCGAACGCCCGCCACGCGTCGCCCAGCCGAGCCGCCGAGCGATCGCTCACCCCGCGCCCTCGCCCGCGTTGTCGACATCGACCCCATCAGCCCCGCCGGCCCGATCGCCGGGTCCATCGACGGGCACATCGCGGGCCGCACGCTCGCGCGCGCCCCGGGCGAGCCGCTCGCGCACCAGCCGCGCCCGCTCGATGCACCGCTGATGCTGGCTGAGGTCGGCCCCAGACAGCCGCCTGAGGTGCGCCGGCTGCACACCCAGCACCAGCCCGTTGACCGCCTGCTGCGCCAGCCCATCGATCAGCCCGAGCACCACGCCCAGCCGCACCAGGCTCAGCAGTTCCATCGCCTCGTCGGCTTCAAGCAACCGCGCCCCGAGCAGCGCACCGTGCGCACGGTGCACCCGGTCCTCGATCAGCACCCGCTTGCGGGTCATCAGCTCGCGCCGCGCGTGCCGCTCATAGTCGATCACCCGCGGGATCAGGTCGCCCCCGATCTCGTCGAGCAGCATCCGTTCGCTTTTGCCCAGCGTCGTCTGGTTGCTGAGCTGGTAAAAATCGCCCGCGTGCTCAGAGCCCTCGCCGTGGAAGCCGCGAACCGCCAACGCCATCCCGTCGGCAGCGCGACGCACCTTCTCGATATCCCCGGTCATCTTGAGCGCCGGCAGGTGCAGCATCACGCTCAGCCGCAGCCCTGTTCCCACGTTGGTCGGGCACGCGGTCAGATACCCAAACCGCGGGCTGTACGCGTAATCCAGCCGCCCTTCCAAAGCGTCATCGACCGCGTCCGCCTCGCGCAACGCCTGCTCGAGCGACAGCCCGCTGCACACCGCCTGCACCCGCAGATGGTCTTCCTCGTTCACCATCACCGACACGCGCTCGCCGGGCAGCCCGATCGCCACCCCACGCGGCAGGCTCTCGCGGGGCCCGGAACCCGGCACCTGCCCCCGCGCGTGCTGACGGCTCACGAGCTGACGCTCGACCAACAGCTCACGCTCAAAGTCGCTCAGCATCCGCAGATCGAGCCACGACATGCGCTCGCCCGACGCCACCCCGCGCCCCAGATCCCCCGCCACCACCGGCATGTCCGCGCCGTCCAGTGCCGTGCGCACAAGCTCGAGCACCTCGCCCCGCTCCGCGTCATCGGCCGTGGTCTGAAAAGGCCTGCCCGCAAGGTTCCGCGCCAGCCGCACACGCGACGACATCACCACATCGCACGCCTCGCCCACGCCGCGCAGCCACTCCGTCCCGCGCTCAAACGCCGGCAGGCTCCCCCCGTTCACCCCGCACCCCCGGGCGGCGGGTCGCAGCCACGCTCCATCTCACGCAAACGCTCGACCTCGCGTTTGAGCTTCGCGGCTTCTTCGTACCGCTCGCCCGTCAACGCCGCGCGCAGGCGGCGCTCGATCAGCCCAACCCGCGACTCGCGGATCTGCACATCGCCAAGCAGCCCCGGGTTCTCGCGCAATGCCCGCGCCGGCAGCTTGCCGATGTGGCACATCCCGCCCTCGTGCGCACGCTCGAGCAGAGGCCCGAGCCGATCCTCAAACAACGCATAGCACCCCGGGCAACCCAGCAACCCGGATCGCCGGAACGACTCGTACGTCCGCCCGCAGTGCGAGCAGGCCGCCGGCCCGCCGCCCGACCTGGGGCGAGGCACACCCAACGCCGCGCCCAGCGCCGAAGGCGTCCCGGTCTCGTCGACCAGCCCCGCCTCGTGCGCGCACGACATGCACAGGTGCGTCTCCACGCGCTGCCCGCTCGTGTCAATCAAAGTTTCGTGGAACGTCGCCTCGTGCTCGCCGCATCGCTGGCACAGCATCTGGCGCTCCCCGGGCCTCGACCATCAAACCACCGGGCGCCGAACGCCCCGCGGCGATCAGTCGCTCTGCTTCTGCTCGGCCGTGTACCCGTACTTCCGCTTCAGCGGCTTGACCACCAGCCCGCTGCGGATCGCCTTGGCCGAAGCCTTGATCCGCTTGACGTGCGGGCGACCCTGCTCATCGAGCACCACCGCGTTGACGTTCTGCAGGTTGGGCTTGAACGTCCGGCGCGTGATCCCCGTCGGCTTGAGGCCGAAGCCGCCCTTGGTGATCTTCTGCCCCCGGTATGTCCGGTTCTTACCGAAGGTCGTCTTCTTGCCCGTGAAGTAGCACTCGTAAGGCATCGCACCAGACTCCTGAATCACCCAGACGACTCGCTCGGAGCCGGATCAACCGAACCAAAGACCGCCCGCCAGGCCCTCAAAGCCGAGCCTCGAGCGGGCCGCAACGCTAGGTCGCTTCCCCACGCCGAGCAAGCACCCGCCCAGCGCCGACCGCTCCAAAGCACCCGAGCAGACGCCGGAGCTACGCCCGGCTCAACCCCTCGCGACGCAGCAACACCTCAAGCGTCTGCGCCACAAGATCAACGTCCCGCGCCGAGATCCCCGTGTGGAAAGGCAACGCGATCGTCCGGCTGCTCACCGACTCGGCGATCGGGAACATGCCCTCACAAAAACCATATTCCTCGCGGTAAAACGGCTGCAAATGGATGCACGGAAAGTAGTCCGCCGCGCCGACGTCGTGGTTCCGCAGCCCGCGGATCACGCTGTCACGCTCCTCGCGGGTGTACCCCGCCGCCAGGCGGACCACGAACACGAACCAGCTCATCGCCGTCTGCTCGTGAACCGTCGGCAGCACCACCTGCTCGCTGCCCATCAGGCGCTGCATGTACCGGTTGGCGACCTCGCCCCGCCGTTCGATCAGCGTGTCGAGCCGGCGCATCTGCGCCACCCCCAGCGCCGCTGAAAGCTCGCTGAGCCGGTAGTTGTACCCCAGCCGCTCGTGGTGCAGCCAAGAACCCGTACCAGCGGCCCCGCCGCCAAAACCCCCGCCAGAACCCCCGCCAGAACCCCCACCGGCGCCGCCCGCAACCGCCCGCCCCTGGTTCCGCAGGCTTCGGCACGTCGCCGCGAGCCGGGGATCGTCGGTGACGATCATCCCGCCCTCGCCCGTGGTGATCTGCTTGTTGGGATAAAACCCAAAGACCCCGACGCGCCCGAAACTCCCGCACCGCCGCCCCTTGTGCACCGTGCCCAGCGCCTCGCAGCAGTCCTCGATCAGCGGGATCTCGTGGCGGGCCGCGATCCGGGCGTACGCGTCCATATGCGTCGCGCTGCCCAGCGCCTCGACCGCCATGATCGCCTTGGTCCGGGGCCCCACCGCCGCCTCAACAGCCTTGGGGTCCATGTTCAGGCTCGTCGGGCAGATGTCCACAAACACCGGCTTCGCCCCGACATACGCGATCGCGTTCGCCGAGGCGACAAAGCTGAAAGGCGTCGTGATCACCTCGTCGCCCGGCCCGATGCCCAGCGCCAGCATCGCCAGGTGCAGCCCCGCCGTCCCGCTGGAAACCCCCACCGCGTGCTCGCACCCGGCTCGCTCGGCGACCAACGCCTCGAACGTCTCCAGCATGGGCCCGATCGACAGCCGCCCCGAGCGCAGCGTCGTCAGCACCAGCCGCTCTTCGAGTTCAGAGATATCAGGCCCGCTCAGCGCGATCTCGCCTTCGCTCATGCACCGCTCCTCGCTCGCGCCGGGCCCCAACCGCGGGGCGCACGCGAGGAACGATCCTACCGCCCACGCCGACCAGCGCCGCCCGCCTCGCCTTCGCGCCCCAGCCGCACCCGGGGCGGCGCCAGGCCCAGCGACCGCTCGATCAGCCGCGCGACCTCATCGAACGACCGCCCGTCCGAGGGGCTGCCCGCCGCCAAAGGCTCGCCCGACGCCGCCTGCCTGTGCGCCTTCGCGAGCTGCGTGATCGGCGTCGAGTGGTTGGTCCGACCCATGCCGGTCGCGATCTCCGGGAAGCTCAGCCCCGTCAGGCGGCGCGTGAGGAACACCGTCAGCTCGCGCGCCAGCACCACCCGCTTGGTCCGCCCCTTGCCCATGATCTCGCTGTCGCCCACGCCCATCGCCTCGGCGCACGCCAGGCGGATCTCCGCCAGCGTCGGCGGGCTCTCGCGCCGCCGCGCGGGCCGAGTGCTGCCCGAGTTCCGAAGGTCCAGCGCGTGCGCCGCCTCGACCGCCGAGACCTCGCCACGGGCGTCCTTGTTCAGCAGCCCGCGCACCGCCGCGATCTGCTTGAGAATCCCCTCGATATCCCGCACGCTCGATCTGGGCGATTCCGTCCGGTCGCACAGCAGCTCGACCGCCCCGCGCGACAGCACCAGCCCGAGGCGCGACGCGAAGCCACCGACCAGCTTCGCCCGCAGCTCGCGCTCCGGCGCGTCAAGCCGCGCGACCACGCCCCCGTTGAACCGCGAGACGAGCGCCTGCTGGAGCGACTCGATCCCCCCGGGGGGCGCATCGCTCGCCAGCGCGATCATCGCGCCCGACTCCAGCAGCGCGTCCAGGGTCCGCAGCAGCTCGTCCTGGCTGCCCTTCTTGCCCGCGACCAGATGCACGTCATCGATGCACAACAACGCCGCCTTGCGGTACCGGCGCTGAAACGAATCGATCCGCCCGTTGCGCAGCGCCGCGACGTACGCACCGATGAACGCGTCGGCAGAAACCGCGCACACCCGGTGCGTTCCCACCCGAGCGCCAACGCCCTGGGCGATGCCCGCGAGCAGGTGGGTCTTGCCCATCCCCGGGCCGCCGTGCAGGAAGATGAGCGAGGGCGCCCGCTCGCCCGCGGCCATCGCGCACGACGCCGCGTGGGCCAGGCGGTTCGACTGGCCCACCACAAACCGCGCGAGCTGCTCGCTCACCGGTCGCGCCGGCCCGAACAGCGCGGGCGTCTCGCCCCGTCGCACCGGCGCGGGCGCCGTCCGCGGGACCGCGTCGATGGGGCACGCAGCGCCGCGGGGCTGACCATCCACCGCGCCGGCGTCGATCTCAAACCGCACGCCGTCGCCCGCGCCGACATCGCTCGCCGCCGCATCGAGCGCCGCCCGGCACGAGCGATCGATCAGGTCCGCCGTGAACCGATCCCGCACCCGCACCCGCAGCGCGTTGCCTCGGTGCTCGATCCCCGAGCCGCCCGCGAACAACCGCTGAAAGCGGGCCGCCCCGACGCGGGCGGCAACGCGATCCGCAACGGCGCTCCCGCCGACCAGACGCCCACCGGTTTCGCCCGCAGCTGCCTCGCCCGCGGCATCGCCCCGGGCACCCTCCGTGCGCCCCGGGGCCGGCCTCCCTGCCCGGCCGGCTCGGTCGGCCTCTTGCCGATCCGCCAGTCCGCTCATGCGACGCTGATCCATGCGCGACACCGCCTCCGCTGCAAACCGCGTCAATCCCTGCGCCACGCGGGCAACCCTGCCCGCCGTGCGCACACCGATCTCTCGGGCGAAAAGGAGCCATGCCCCCAACGCCCGGGCCCGGTGCCCGACGCTCGCCGTCCCTTGATCGTGCCACGAGTCCGTTCAACGTTGCGAGGCGGGCAGCGCTCGAGGCCGGCAGAACACCGTGCACCTGAACACCCTCCCGCTTGTGCCCGGGCCTTTGCCGGCCCGATCGGGGAGTTTCGCCCGCTCGCTCAACCGCCGAAGTCCGTGGCGGTCGCGAGGGGAAATGTAGCGACGAACCGGCTGCGGGTCGCAACACGATCTGAACAATGACGCGCCCCGCGTCGCGTTGACGCCCGGAGTTCAAGGGTTTGCGTGCTCGAAAAAAAACTCATCCACACGCGAGCACGCTCCTGTGTGCAAGTTGCTCGCAACTGTGCCCGAGCTGTGCACAACCCGTGCCTACACCGGGCAGATCAACGCACGCCTTGACGCGAACGTCTGAAACCCCATCGCGTTGTAGATCCGCTGCGCCGGCGCGTTGCGCTCATCCACGGCGCACGTCACCGACGCCGGCGTGCCCGTCGCGCCGCGCCGGGCCGCGCGCACCGCGTGTCGCAGCAACGCCGGCCCGATCTTCAACCCGCGCACCTCGGGCGCCAGACCGATGTACACCAGTTCGAGCGTGCGCTGCGCCGGCACGCTGCTCAGCAAGCAGCACCCCAACGGGCGACCCGCCTTCCGCACCAACCACCACAGCGAGGGGTCAAACACCCCCGTCGAGCGGTGGCTGTCGATCACGTCGCCCATCCGCCGAAGCCCGCACAACTCCGGGCAGTCCAGCGTGTCGACGTAGCTCGCCTCCAGCGCCGCCGCGAGATCGGCATGCTCCTCGCCCCGCAGCGTCCGGCGTTTGCTCGCCAGGCGATCCACCGCGATCCCCTCGGGCCAGTTCATGGGCGACTCGGGCTCGTTGATCAGGGGCAGCGGCGCCCGCATGTACTGCAACCCCCCGATCGCGCGCATGCCTCCCCCGACAAACGCGGGCTCTGCCCAAGGCTCTTCGGGCGCGGGGAGCGCCTGCGCCAGGCTCACGCGCTCGTCATCGCGCAGCGCGCCGAGCGCACAAGCCACCGCGGCCGATCGGTCTGAGCCCGAGCCCCCGTCATCGGGGCGTGCCCGAGCAGGGCCCGAGAGGTACAGCATCGCCGTTCGCCCCGCCGCCGGCACAGCCAGACAGACCTCCCGCACGTCCGAAGCGTCGGTTGTCAGCACGCCGAACAGCATGCTCAGATCGATCCCATGCCCCGGTGCCGAGCGCAGCAGCCGCCGAGCGGCCTCGTCGCGCTCGTCCTCGGGCACGCTCACCAGCCGGCGGGCCGCCGCGTGCCGCAGCGACTCGGGAATCCGGACGGCCCCGCCCGTCGCGCTCGCCCCGGACGCCGCGCTGCGGTCACCTTGCTCGGGCGGGCAGGGTTCAGGCGTGCGGGGATCGGGCATGCGGGGTCAAATCCTCATTCAAACGCGTGCGCGTGCCTGTGAGCCGCCAGTCCTCATCGCGGCGCAGCCCGGCTCGTTGACCACCGCGAGCCCTCCACTAGACTACGCGGCCCCAACGGGTGGACAGGAGGCCACGCGGGCGAACCGACCCCGCCCGGCCCCACCCCGCCCCCGGACCGAATACCACGGGCGATCACGCCCGGGAGTGCAACGATGCTGCGATCGTCTCTGGCCCTCGTCTCGCTCGTGCTGCTCGTCGTCGCGGCCCCCGTGCTCGCGGCCCCGGAGCCCGACCCCGTCCCCACACGCTGGGAGTTCGAGTTCGAGGCCGACCCGCTCCGCATCGCGATCGTCGACCTGCCCGAGGTCGGCCCCACTCCCTATTTCTACCTCACCTACCGCGTCACCAACTTCTGGGGGGGCGATCTGCTCTTCGCCCCCGACGCCAAGCTCAAGACCGACGAGGGCGAGCTGCTCGTCGCCGGTCGCAACGTGCCCGCGGCGGCCGTCGCCAACGTCATGGCCCGCCTCAACAACCCCCTCCTGCGCGATCAGTTCGAGATCGTCGGCGTCGTGCCCGAGGGCCCCGAAAACGCCCGCGACGGCGTCGCGATCTGGCCCGCGACCGACCTCGACGTTGACGAGATCCGCGTCTTCATCGCCGGGCTCAGCGGCGAGAGCCGGGCCTACATCGTCGATCGCGATGGTATCGACCCCCAGCGCTTCACCCTCCGCAAGACCCGCATGCTGCGGTTCGAGACCCCCGGCATCATCGGCTACCGCGATAACCAGCGCCTGGAGCCCGCCGAGGCCCGCTGGATCATGCGCTGAACCGGGCCGGGGTCCGAGCGAGCACCAGGCGCGGTACTGGGCTGGGCACTGGGCTGGGCGCCGGGCTGGGCATGAGGCCGCGGCGGGGATCACCTTCTGCGGATCGCCTGTGGACTCCGCCTCGGGTCGCGGGCTACTGTGCAGGCCCGCCGGCGCGAGGTCGGCGGGACAGATTCATTGATCGCGGAGACGCTTGTCATGGCGCACAAAAAGGGTCAGGGCTCGAGCAAGAACGGGCGTGACAGCAACCCGCAGTACCGCGGTGTCAAGCTGTACGGCGGCGAAAACGCCAAGCCCGGCGCGATCATCATCCGTCAGGTCGGCACCAAGTTTCAGCCCGGATTCAACGTCCGGCGCGGCAAGGACGACACGCTCTTCGCGGTCGCCTCCGGCAAGGTGACCTTCCAGGGACGCCGCGTCCACGTCGACCCGCATGACCTCGATGCCGAGCGCCCGATTCAGCTCCGGCGCATGCGGGCCGCCGCGGGTCTCTGACCCCCGGATCGCGTGGGCGATCGCCCGCGATCCACCCGACCGAATGACCTATCAACAGACACCGTCCCCCGGGACGGTGTTTTTGTGGATACCCGCGGCACAGGGCGCATGATTGCGATGCACATGCAGAGCACACACACACAACTTCCTGTCGGAGCCGCGGTCCGTGCGTTGACGATGCACGCCGACGACCGGGGCGTCTTCACCGAGGTCTTCCGCCGGGAATGGCCGACGGGCGTCGACCCGATCCAGTGGAACATCGTGCGGTCCGAGCCCGGCGTGCTGCGGGGCGTCCACGTCCACGTTCGCCACGCGGACTACCTGCTGATCGTCGACGGGCGTGCGACGGTCGGCCTGCGCGACCTGCGCACCGCGAGCCCGACCTTCGGCCTGACGACGATGCTCGACCTCGACGCGAGCCGCCTCGAGGCCCTGACCATCCCCCCGGGCGTGGCCCACGGGTTCTGCTTCCCGGTCGCCGCGGCCCATCTGTACTCCGTCTCGCACTACTGGGACACCGCCGACGAGCTGGGCTGCTGCTGGCACGACGCGGGCCTTGAGATGACCTGGCCCGTCGATGAGCCCCACGTCTCCCCCCGCGACCGCGACGCGCACCCCCTCGCCGACCTGATGCGCGAGCTGGAGCCGCACCAGGCGGCGTTCGCCAGGCAGTTCGATGCCCCCGGCGCTTCGGCCCTCGACGCCGAGCCCAAGACCGCTCCCAAGACCATCAACGCGAGCACGATCACGCCATGACGGAAACACGAATCGGGCTCGTCGGCTGCGGGCGATGGGGCAGACTGATCCTTCGCGACCTCGTGGCCCTCGGCTGCGACGTCCCGGTGGTCGCGCGCTCCGCCGAGAGCGTCTCGCGGGCGCACGAGCACGGCGCGTCGGCGATCGTTGAGAGCATCGATGCGCTGCCCGAGCTCGACGGCGTCGTCGTCTGCGTGCCGACGACCCGTCACGCCGAGGTCATCGAGTCGCTCTTTGATCGCAACATCCCGATCTACACCGAGAAGCCGCTGACCGCCGACGCGTCGAGCGCCCGGCGGATCGTTGAGCTCGCCGGCGACCGTGTCTTCGTCATGGACAAGTGGCGCTACCACGATGGGATCATGGCCCTCGCGAGCATCGCCCGCTCGGGCGAGCTCGGGGCGCCGGTCGGCCTGCGCACGACCCGCGTCGGTTGGCACACCCGCCCGCTGGACGTCGACGAGACCTGGCACCTCGCGCCGCACGACCTCTCGATCGCGATCGAGGTCCTGGGCGAGCTGCCCGAGGCGCGCTGCGCGGTCTTCGAGCGGGCCGGGGCGTCGGTCGTGGGCATGCACGGGCTGCTGCAGACCGAAGGCAAGCCCTGGGTCAGCGTCGAGGTCTCGGCCCGCAGACCGAACGCCATCCGCGAGGTCCGCCTCATCTGCGAGCGCGGCGTCGCGGTGCTGCCCGACAGCTACAGCGAGCACATCGAGGTCTACCCCGTCGGCGAGGCCGACGGGGCGGAGGCCCAGGTCGAGCGACGCCCGATCTCGACCGAGTTCCCCCTGCTGCGCGAGCTGCGGGCGTTTGTCGAGCACGTGCGCGGCGGGCCCCCGCCCAAGAGCAGCGCCGCCGAGGCGGCCGGCACCGTCGAAGCGATCGCGGCGCTGCGCTCGCTCGGGGGGCTGAAGTGAAGAGCTTGCTGGGCCGCCTGCTGCGCGCGCCCAGCGTCGAGATCCGCGTCCCGATCAGCCCGACGCCCAACTTCTTCAACCGCGTGCGCTATCTCGCGGCCTCGCTGCGCGTGCACGGCGGCCCGCTGGCGGACAGCAAGATCGTGGTCAGCGTCGGCGCCGACGAGGAGCCACGAGACCTTGCTCGCGAGCTGCCTTGGTCGTCGCGTTATCCGATCGAATGGAGCTGGGTGCCGCGCGAGGTCTTCCGCGAGCGGAGCTACTTCGCGACGCGCCTCGACCGCCTGCGCGCGCCCACCGACGCCTCGCACGTGTTGCTGATGGACCCGGATACCTTCGTTGCCGGGCGTTTCGATGATCTGCTGCGGATGAGCGCCAAGTCCGGGCGTGTCATGGGCATCACGGCCCACGTCACGCCGCTGCGGAACGGGCGCACGTGGGAAGAGACCTTCCGCATGGGCGACCTGCCCATGCCCGAGCTGTCGTGCGTGCACTCCGGCTACGGGATGATGTTCAAGGATGAATCACGCAGCCGCTGCCCGGGGTACCTGAACCTGGGCATCGTGCTTTTGCCCGCGCAACACGCGCGAACCATCGGTGAGCACATCTACGAAGAGCTCGACCGCGTCGAGAGCTTCGAGCCCTTCTTCCGCGCGCAGACGTCGCTGATGTTCGCGCTCTACCGCAACAACATCCCGTGGGAGCTGATGCCGATGCGGTATCACTTCGCGAACGACTCGCGGTTCCTGCCCCGCTTTGCGGGCGAACTGGCGGACGTGCGCATGTTTCACTACCTGCGTGACAAGATCGTCAGCCGCGAGCGTGACTTCGAGTCGGTCGAGTCGGTCGGAGCGCTGCTGGAGCGAACCGACCTGGACGAGGCGAACGCGGCGATGGTCGAGAAGCTGCGCCCCGTGCACGCGCACGTGTGCGCGGGCTGAGGCCGGCGCTAAACGCCCGCCGGCTGGAGCGCGTTGCGGATCGCGGCCAGCTCTTCGAGCAACGCCGGCGCCTGCTCGAGCGGCAGCTGGGTCGCGCCGTCGCTGTGGGCGCTGCTCGGGTCGGGGTGGCACTCGATGAAGACCGCGTGCACGCCCGAAGCGACCGCTGCGCGCGCGAGCAAGGCCGCCCGGTCGGGGCGCCCGCCGGTCTGGGCCCCGCTGCCGGGCAGCTGGGTCGAGTGGGTCACGTCGAAGCAGACCGGTGGCGGCACGCTGCGCCCCCAGGCGCTGGTATCCAGCGCCATCAGATCGCCCAGCCCGATGAAGTCGTTGACGAGGCGGTGGTAGCCGAAGAACGTGCCGCGTTCGGTGAGCAGCGCGTTGTCGCAGCCGGCCTCGTGCAGCTTGCGCACGGGCCCGCCCATCTCGGCCGGGCTGAGGAACTGGCCCTTTTTGATGTTGACCGCGACGGTGCGCCCACGCTCGTGCTGCGCTCGGGATGCTTGCCCGGCGGCGAAGAGCAGATCGGTCTGGCGGCAGAGGAAGGCGGGGATCTGGAGCAGGTCGACCGCCTCGGCGACCGGGGCCGCGTGGGCCGGCTCGTGGATGTCGGTCGTGACCGGCGCGCCCAGCTCCTCGCCCACCCAGCGGAGCAGCGCGAGGCCTTTGTCGAGCCCCGGGCCGCGCGCGCTGGAGACGCTGGAGCGGTTGGCCTTGTCGAAGCTCGCCTTGAAGACGTAGGGCAGGCCCAGGCGTGCGCACACGTCGCGGATGGTGCGCCCGACCTGGAGGCCCAGATCGGGCGACTCGAGCAGGCAGGGACCGGCGATCACGGCGAGCGGGCGCCCGGGTCCGATCTCGACGGCGGGCTTGCCCGGGCTGCCGCCGATGGTGCAGAGGGGCGCGGCGGTGCTGGGCTGGGGCGGTGGCTTGGCAGTCATGGATCAAGCGTAGCGGCGGCGCACAGGCGGGCGGGACCGCGTGTAGAGTCCGAGCGTGCTCGAGCTGCGTGACCTCCGCAAACGCTTCGGCTCGACCCGCGCGGTCGACGGGCTGTCGCTGCGGGCCGGCGCGGGCGAGGTCTTCGGGCTGCTGGGGCCCAACGGCGCGGGCAAGAGCACGACGTTTTCGATGCTCGCCGGGCTGCTGCGCCCGGACGGGGGCGAGGTGCTGATCGGGGGCGAGGGTGGCGCACGCCCGCCGACGGATCGGCGGGCCCGGGCGCGCCTGGGCTTGGCGCCGCAACGCCTCGCGCTCTACGAGCGCCTGAGCGGGCGCGAGAACCTGCTCTTCTTCGGACGCCTGCGCGGGCTGCGGGGGCAGGGCCTGCGGGCGCGGGTTGATGAGCTGCTCGAAGGCGTCGGGCTGGCGTCTCGGGGCGATGACGCGAGCGGGGTCTACTCGGGCGGCATGGCCCGGAGGCTCAACCTCGCGATCGCGCTGGTGCACCGCCCGCCCGTCGTGCTGCTCGACGAGCCAACGGCCGGCGTCGACCCCCACTCCCGCCACGCGGTGCACGACCTCGTGCGCACCGCGCGGGGCGATGGGGCCTGCGTCGTGCTCGCGACCCACGACATGCACGAGGCGCAGGCGCTGTGCGACCGCGTCGCGGTGATCGATCGGGGCAAGGCCCTTGCCTGCGGGCCCGTGCACGAGCTGATCCGCGACCACGGCGGACGCGCGGTCGTCACCATCGAACGCGATCGGGGCGACGAGCCGATCGAGACCGACGACCCCCTGGGCGTGCTCGCGGGCATCGGCGTGGGCACCGGCGCGATCGAGGCGGGCGTGCTGGGCGTGCGCGTCGAGCGGGCCAGCCTGGAGACGGTCTTCCTCAATCTCACCGGGCGGAGCCTGCGCGACTGATGCCCATGCCACCGACCATCTCGACGGCGCGGGTGATCTGGGTCATGGCGGCGAAGGACCTCCGCCTGCTCGTGCGCCACCGCACCGCGTTCTTCTTCACCTTTGTCTTCCCGCTGCTCTTCGGTGTGGGGTTCGGGCTCGTCTTCCAGCAGGTGCAGGGCGGGCCGGCACCGGACGGGATCGCGGTCGCGATCATCGACACCGACGCGGGCGGAGACCGGAGCGCAGACCGGAGCGGAGACGGTCGCGGCGCGGGCGATGCGGTCGCGGCGATCCTGGAGCGAGAGCCGACACTGCGGGTCGTGCGCGCGGCGCCGGGCGACTCGGCTGCGGATCTGGTGCTCAGCGGCGCGGCTTCGGGCGTTGTGGTGCTGGAGCCGGGCTTCGAGGCGGCGCTGCGCGAGCCGTTCGGCGAGGCGAGGCCGACGATGCGCCTGGTGCTTGATCCGTCTGCATCAGCGGCGGCGGGCATCTTGCGCGGCGTGCTGACCGCGGCGGGGTTCGAGCTCGCCGGGCAGAACCTCATGACCAACCCGGGCGAGCTCGACGCGCTGATCGAGAGCGAGGGGCTGAACCCGATCGAGCGGGCCGGGATGCTCGCGATTCGCGGGCGGATCGCGAGCATCCCCCAGCAAGCGAGCGGCGGCAGCGGCGAGGACGGCGAGAACAGCGCCGCGGGCGGCTTCGCGAGCCCCGTGGACCTGATCGTCGAAGACGCGCGGCTTGCGCTTGGGAACACCGAGGACCGCCGGGCGGGGGCCGTCGCAGAGATCGGATCGGCGTTCGAGCTGACGTACCCACAGGCCGCGGCTTGGGCGATGATGGGCTGCGTGACCGGGTTCGGGCTCTCGCTCGCGGGCGAACGCTCCGGCGGCACGCTCGCGCGGCTGCTGGGCTCGCCCGTCCGCTCGTGGGAGGTGCTCGCGGGCAAGGCGCTGGCGTGCGGGCTGACGGCGGGGACGGCGCTCGTTGTGCTGCGGGTGGTGTTCTGGGTGCTGGGTGTGCCGGTGCGGTCGCTCTGGATGGAGTTGCTGTCGGGGGCGCTGGTCGTGGGTGCGTTCGTGGGGCTGATGGTCTTGCTGGCGACGGCCTGCCGCAGCGAGCGCGGGGCGGAGGGGTTCGTCCGCGCGGTGCTGCTCGTGCTTGCGCTGCTGGGCGGGGCGGGCGTGCCGCTGGTCTTCTTTCAGGGGTGGATCCGCGGGGTGACGGCGTTGAGCCCGTTCCGCTGGGCGATCCAGGCGCTGGAGGCCGCGACCTGGCGCCAGGGCGGGATCGGCGAACTGCTGCTGCCCGGCGGGGTGCTGCTGACGATCACGATCGGGTGCTTGGGCCTGGGGTGGCTGCGGTTCGGAAACTGGCTGCGGCAAGGGGCGTAGGGCGCTTGCAAGGCGTTTTGCCCGAACAGTTTAGAAACACATGATGGTGCCAACAAATTCTGGGAAAAAGGTTCTCGGCGGGTAACAGTCTCAGCGAAAACTCGCTATCCTTCTTGTTCCTGTCTTTTCTCACTCCTCCCGAGATCGCAGTGAGAGTCGGAGAGCATCGGAGCTCGGTCAAATCGGCACCCTGACCGCGTTCATCACAAACGAAGCGAACTGACTATCGCACCGCTGGGCCCCACCCCAGCGGGCGATCTCATTTTTGGACCGTCCGGTTTTGCGTCGCTCATCCGCGTGCACGCCACCGCGGCCGTCCCCGACACCAAGCGAATGCGGATCGACGCGGGCGAAGACACCACCAACCCGGCGTTGTTGGTCGATCACCCGCTTCGGGCGTCGTTCGCGGGGAGGCCTGCGGGTCCTCGCGCGGCCGGGCGAGTGGCTCGGTCGAGTGGCTCGGTCGATCGGGGGCACGCCGGTCAGGACCGGGCGGCGTCGCCGGAGCGCTCGTGGCGGATGATTTCACCGGTGACGAGGTAGACCACATCCTCGGCGATGTTGCACATCAGGTCGCCGACCCGTTCGAGGTCACGTCCCACGCGGTGCATGAGCAGGACCGCGGCGCCATCGCTCGGATGCTTGGCAGCGTGCTCGGCGAGCTCCTGAAAGAGCCGCTTGTCCAGGGTGTCGATGACCTCATCTGAGCCGACAAGGCCTCGGGCGGCCTCGGCGTCGTCGTCGAGCATGGACCGCAGCAGGCGATGGCAGACAACGGGCAGACGCTCGCCCAGGTCGGTCAGGGCGGTGGGCCAGCGCGGGGCAACGCCGACATCGCCCAGTTTGAGCGTGACCTTGGCGATCGACGATGCGTGGTCGGCGACCCGCTCAAGGTCGGCGTTGACCTTGAGGCAGAAGGTGAGCTGGCGGAAATCGAGGCCGTAGGGCTGCTGGAGCGTCAGCAGGCGGAGGCACTCGCGTTCGATCGCGACCTCTTCGAGGTCGATCATCTCTTCGCCCTGGCGGACCTCGCGGGCACCGGCGGTGTCCAGATCCCAGAGGGCCCGGATCGAGGCCTCAAGCAGATCGACCGAGGACGTCGCCAGGCGGACGATCCGGCGGCGGAGCAGGTGCAAGTCGCGGTCGAAGGTCGACGCGGAGCGATTGACCTCGGCGGAGCGGGCCGCACTGGGATCGGCCGACGCGGGGCCCGACGTGGCAGCCGACGTGGGAGCTGGGGCTTGGCCCGACCGGGGCGTTGCGGGCGCGGATTGGGACGCTCGCTGGAACGTATTGGTCGGTTTGTGGCTTGTTACGCCGTCTTCCATGTCTCGTCCGTCCGTGGGCGAGGCGTGTTGGGGGTGTCGACCGCCCTGATGCGGTATCGGCCCAGCACACGCATGCGGCCACGAGCAAGTGTACGCAGAAACACCCCTGCATATCCCCGAAGCTCTTGTTTGACAGAAACTTGACGCGAAGCAAGTGATTCTGTGGGTCGTCTGGGGCCTCGGAACACCCGTTCAAACACCCGCAAGCCGACGCGTCAGCACCCGGAGCAACGACTCCGGCTCGCGATACGCCTCGGGCGGTCGCCAATAGACCTCGGCGAGCGGACGCCCGGTGGGGGTCCGGGCGTTGGTCTGCGCGAGGTCTGCCGAGATGCTGCGAAGCTGCCCGGCGAGGTCGCCCAGACGCTCGACGACGCGTTCGGGCTCGGCGGTGAGGAAGACCAGATCTTCGCCCCGGCGCACGAGCGCCCGGACGTGCACCAGGCGGCACGCCATGCGCAGGCCCTGCACATCGAGCAGGCGGCGCGCGGGCTGGGGCACGGCGCCATAGGCGTCGGCGATGTCGGTCTCGGCCTTGGCGAGTTCTTCGGGCCCGGTGGCCGACGCGAGGCGGCGGTACGCCTCGAGGCGGCGGACGTCGCTTGGGATGTAGGCCTTGGGCAGGCGCCCGCCGAACGCGAGGTCGAGCGCAACGTGCTCGACGGGCTCGGGCTCGCCCGCGTTGGCGAGTTCGCGCACGGCACCCTCGAGCAAGCGGCAGAACATGTCGTACCCGACCGCGGCGATGTGCCCGGACTGCTCGGCGCCGAGCAGGTTGCCGGCGCCTCGGATCTCCAGGTCGCGCATCGCGATCTTGAAGCCGGCGCCGAGCATGCTGAACTGCTCGATCGCCTTGAGGCGCTTCTGCGCAACCTCCTTGACCGGGCGGTCCTTGGGCAGCATCAGGTAGCAGTACGCCCGGTGCTTGTACCGCCCGACACGCCCGCGGAGCTGGTGCAGGTCGGCGAGGCCGAAGCGGTCGGCGTCGAGCACGATCATGGTGTTGGCGGTCGGGATGTCGATGCCCGACTCGATGATGGTCGTGCTGACGAGGATGTCGGCCTCGCGGCGCATGAAGGTGAGCATGACCTGCTCGAGGTCCTTGGGCTCCATCTGCCCGTGCCCGACGACGACGCGGGCGCCCGGGGCGAGCGACTGGATGTCGGCCGCGACCGCGTGGATGTCGTTGACCCGGTTGTGCACGACGTAGGCCTGGCCCTCGCGGGCGAGCTCGCGCTGGAGCGCGCGCGCGAGGCGTTGCTCGTTGTAGGGCAATACCTCGGTGACGATCGCGCGCCGGTCGGCGGGGGGCGTGGTGAGGCTCGAGATGTCGCGCAGGCCCAGCATCGACATGTGCAGCGTGCGCGGGATGGGCGTGGCGCTGAGGGTGAGCACGTCGACGGTGGCGCGCAGCTGGAGCAGGCGTTCTTTGTGCTCGACGCCGAAGCGCTGTTCTTCGTCGACGACGACGAGGCCCAGGTCGGCGAACTTGACGTCTTTGCTCAGCAACCGATGGGTGCCGATGATGACGTCGACCTGGCCCTTGCGCAGGTCGCGCAGCACGGCGGAGACCTGCTTGGTTGTCTTGAACCGGCTGATGCTCTCGACGCGGAAGGGGTAGCCCGCGAAGCGCGAGCGGAACGTGCGCTCGTGCTGCTCGGCGAGCACGGTCGTCGGCACCAGCACGGCGACCTGCTTGCCGAACTCGCAGGCCTTGAACGCGCCGCGGACCGCGACCTCGGTCTTGCCGAACCCGACGTCGCCGCAGAGCAGGCGGTCCATCGGGCGGGTGTGGTGCATGTCCTTCTTGATCTCGGCGAGGGCGGCGAGCTGGTCTTCGGTCTCGTCGTAGGGGAACTCGGCCTCGAACTCGGTCTGCCAGGCGGTGTCGGCGGGGTACGCGGTGCCGGGGATCGCCTCGCGCGCAGCGCGCACACGCAGCATCTCGGCCGCGAGGTCGCGGACGCTGTCGGCGACCTTCGACTTCTGGTTCTTCCACTTGATGCCGCCCAGCGTGCTGAGCGGGGGTTTGCCCTGGAAGCCCCCGACGTACTTCTGCACGAGGTCGATCGACGAGCACGGGACCTGCAGACGGCTGCGCCCGGAGAACTCGAGGGTCAGGTATTCCTCGGCGTCGGCGGGGTCGGCCTTGGCCCGCTTGCCCGGCTTGGTTCGGCCGGCGTCTTTGCCGTCGGCGCTGAGCAGCGCGAGCCCGGCGAAGCGCGCGATGCCGTGGTCGGCGTGAACGACGTAATCGCCCGGCGTGAGGTCGAGGAACGTGTCCATCGCGCGCCCGGCGCGGATGCGCTTGGCCGAGCGGCGCGTGTCGTAACGATGGATCAGCTCGTGGTACGGGACGACCGCGGTGCGCGTGCCGGCCTCGGCGGTGCCGTCGCCCCAGACGAACCCGCGGTGCACGTAGCGCACGTCGACGTCGGGCTTGAGCGGACGATCGAGCGCGGCGGCGTGCTCGGCGATCAGCTCGCCCGCCCGCTGGGCCTCGCCCGCGTTCTGTGCGCACACCACAATGTGTGCGCTCTGCGCGAGCACCGCCAGCTCGGCGATCGCCAGGCGCGCCTCACGCTCGAAGGGCGGGAGCGGCTCGAGCGGCAGGTCGATCCGCGCGTCGGCCTCGCTCGATCCCTTGGAAAACTGGTTGATCTCCGCGAGGCCACGGCACGCGTCGCGCGTCGCCTTGAGCACCGCGGGCGGGCCGGCAACGCCCATGCTGTCGCTCACCCGCTCGTAGTAGCCCCGCCCCTGCTCGACGACCTCGGCGGTCTCCTGGATGATCGCGCACGCGCCGGCGGGGAGCAACGCCGGGAGCAGCGGCGCGTCGTCGGTCGGCAGAATGAGTTCGGGGCGGACGGCCGTGAGCTCGACGCGCGCGAGCTTGCGGTCCGAGCCCATGGTGTCGGGGTCGATCTCGGCGAGCTTGTCGATCTCGTCGCCGAAGCAATCGATGCGGACGGGGGCGGCGAGATCGCCCAGGGGCGGGGGAAACACGTCGAGGATCCCGCCGCGGAGGGCGTACTCGCCAGGCTCGTCGGCGGCCTCGGCGCGCCGGTAGCCGGCGTCGTCGAGCCAGCGAGCGAGGTCCTGGGGGTCGGCCCGCCCGCCGGGCTCCAGCACGCGGCTGAGCGTGTCGAGGCGCGCGGGCTCGGGCACGCGCTGCATGAGCGCGCTCATCGGGGCGACGACGACGCGCGGGGGGATGCCGCTGGCGAGCGCGCGGACGACGGCGATGCGCTCGGCGAACTGCTCGACGCTCGGGTGGCTTTCGCCGGGCGCGACCTCGAGCGCGGGGAAGACGATCGCGGCGTCGGGCGCGCCGTTGAGGGCCGGGTCGGAGGCGAGGAGCCCGTTGATCTCGGCGCTCAGTTCGTCCGCCTCGTCGGGGTGGGCGGCGATGAGCAGGAGGGTGGGTGCGATCTGCGCGCGCGCGAGCGCCGCGGCGAGGAAGGCCGACGAGCTGCCCGCGGCGCCCTGGGCGATGACGTGACGGCCCTCGGCGAGCGCACGCTCGAGCGCCCCCACCGACGGGTGCGCGCTGAAGACACCCAGCAACGCATCGGCGGCGCCGGGCGCTGGGCGGGTTGGAGCGGGTGGCGTCGGCGGGGGCATCAGTCGAAGACGATCAGCGGGGCGAGGCGTTCGGCGGTCTTGGGCCCGATGCCGGCGACGCGTTGTTGGAGGTCATCGAGGCTGGTGAACGGGCCTTTGCTGTCGCGTTCGTCGATGATGCGCTGCGCGATGACGGGGCCGATGCGCGGGAGCAGTTCGAGCTGCGCGACGGTCGCCGCATTGATGTGGATGCGCTTGCCGGCGAGGGGGGCGGGATCCTCGGGCGGCTCGGGATCGGACGGCTCGGCGGGAACGATCGAGGTCGGGAAGACGCGGTCGTCGATTTCGGGCTCGGCGATCGGCTTGGGACTCGGGGTGGGGCTCGGGCCGGGTCGAGCCTCGTGGGCCGACGCCGGCTGGGCGTTGCGCTCGGGTGTGGCCCCAGCTTCGGGCGGCGGTGTGGCTCGGGTGATCGACGGCGGCTCGCTCAGGCGTTGAGGCTCGGTCGGCGCGGGTGTTGCTGCGTTTTTCGGGGCTTGGGTGAAGTCGGCGGGCGGGACGCGGGTGCTGCTGATCGCCCAGGCGAGCCCGACCGCGGCGGCGCCGGCGGCGGCGCCCCCGCCGGCCCAAGACGCGGGCCCGACGCGCGGCAGGCGAGCGGGCTGGCCGCGGCTCGGTGTCATGCGGTCGCCCCGATGGCGCCGCCCCGTTGCCCGTCCGAGCGGCCGCCGGAGTGGCGGTCCGCGGGCCCGGCGGTTGGGCCTTCGGCGAGGAGGGCGAGCGCGCGCGCGGGCGTGCGGGACGTGACGCACTTGCGCAGCGCGGCGAGTCTTTCGAGCGCGGGGCGCGCGGTGCCGTTGTCGTTGATGAGCCCGGCCGCGGCGCCGGGGGTGACGGCGTCGGTCACGCCCTGCCAGCAGACGCTCTGGACATAGGGCTTGCTGAGCGCGAGGCCGAGGTAGGCCTCGAGCCAGTGGGCCTGGGCCGCGTCGCTCCATGGGGAGCGCCACCAGCCGGCGGGCGTGTCCGCCGGGGACGAGGCCGGGGGTCGCGCGGGCGCGCCGACGGCGGTGAGCGCGACGGGGCGGTCGAGCCCGGCGTAGTGGTCGAGCATGGTGCTGAAGGCCATCAGGTCGCGGGTCGATCCGCCGGTGCGGGCCTCGCCCATGTGCACGCGGACACCGAGCGTGTCGATCGCGACGCCGGCCTGGGCGATCATCTCGGCGTAGAGCGAGGGTGGCAGGCTGCGCCGGTTGGCGGTGTAGCTCTCGCCCCAGGGCTCGGCGATCTCGACCTGGATCTTGGCCGCGGGGTGCAGCTTGCGGACAACGACCGCGGCGATGCGGGTGAGGTCCATCATCTGCTCGAAGTTGATGCGCAGCGCGGTGTTGAGGTGCAGGCCCGAGCAGATGGTCCAGCGGGCGACGGTGCGCCGGTAACGCGTCACGATCGCGCGCACGTGCTCGTAGACCAGCTCGCGGAGCGTGTCGTAGTCGTTCTCCCAGATGAACATCCACTCGGGCAGGCTGCCCGGCGAGAAGTCGATGATCGGGCCCGCGACGACGGGGAGGCGCGCGTCGCGCACGGCCCATTCGATCCATCGGTCGGTGCCCTGGTAGCTGTAGCTGCCCTCGGCGGGCTCCATGTCGGTCCAGCGCATGGGCGTGACGATGAAGTCGGCGCCGGCCTTGAGGGCCTGCTTGGCGGGGTCGCCGAAGGCGCCGGGGCTGACGGCGACGCCGATCGCCGGGGGCTGGGGCACGACGACGCCGAAGCTCTGCTGGTTCATGATGGGCGGGGGAGCGCCTTTGGCTGGTGGTTGGTGCCCGGCGGCCTCGGCGAGGCTGCGGTAGAGCGAGCCGTCGGCGCGCTGGGTGAACTGTTGCTGGGCGTGGCGGGCCGCGAGGCGCTCGGAGGCCTCGACCGCGAGCCAGAGCGCGCGCAGGGCGAGCTTGTGCGCGTCGGGGCTGAAGCCGCGGCACTCGGGCGGGGCCTCGTGGCGCTGGGCGACCAGGGCATCGGTGAACGCGAGGCGCGCGAGCTCGAACAGGCGCATCACCGGGTCGGTCGGCGCGAGATGGGCGAGCTGCCACTGCTCGAGCTTGTTGAGGAAGAGCATGATGCGGTGTCGGGCGAGCTCGAGGCTGAGCAGGTAGGGCGCGTTGCGCTCGGGGAGCAGGCAGGTCTGGAGCGTGAGCGAGCCGAGGGGGACGAGGCCCAACTCGGCGGCTTCATCGGCGGGCATGAACTCGTCGAGCGTGGGCTGATCGAGGTCGACCTGGGTCGCCAGGCCGGCGGCCTCGGTCGTGGTCTTGACGCAGTGGATCAGCCCGTCTTCGTCGTGGATCTCGCCGGCGACGGGCACGCCCTCGGGCCCGACGAGGTAGGCGTGGCGGAGGGGGCGCCCGGCGGCGGGCCTGTTGTTGTCGAAGACAAGAAAGCTGAGCATACCGGTTGGGTCTCGCACGGATGGGCATGCGTCGAACAGCGCACGCGTGGGCCCGCCGGGCAGAGCCGGGTGGGTCGTGGACGGTGACTCTATCGCGGACGCGGGCGCGACGCGAGCCCGGCCGGGCCCCAGCAGCGCGAGCAGGCGGGCCCGCAGCGGACGCGCGGGCTGGCGGACGGGCTGGGGCACGGGCCGCCTTGCGGGGCCCGATCTTGCGCGGGGCGGGGGCTTAGGCTGAGGGTATGAGCCAGGCACCTGAACGGGACGGAACATCGGATGCGGCATCGGGCGGCTCCTCCGACGGGGGTTGGTCGGACAGCGGGGCTCCGCTTTTCGAGAGCGACCTGACACTGCCCGATCGACGCCGGGGGAAGGTGCGCGACATTTACCGGCTCGCGGGGGAAGACGGCTCGGCGGACCGGGTGGTGATGGTCGCCAGCGACCGCCTGAGCGCGTTCGACGTGGTGCTGCCGACGCCGATCGCGGGCAAGGGGCGCGTGCTGACGGGGCTGGCGGCGTTCTGGCTGCGGTGGATCGAAGACCGCGGGCTGTGCCGGACGCACCTGATCAGCACCGATGCGGGCGATCTGCCGGAGAGCGCGTTCGGCGGATCGACCTCGCGCGCCGACGTGCGCGGGCGGGTGACGATCGGGCGGGCGTGCCGGGTGGTGCCGGTGGAGTGCGTGGTGCGGGGCTACCTCGAGGGCAGCGGGTGGAAGGACTACCGCGCGAGCGGGGAGGTCTGCGGCGTGCGCCTGCCGGCGGGCATGCTCCAGTGCGGGCGGATCGAGCCGGCGATCTTCACGCCCGCGACCAAGGCCGAGCGGGGGCACGACGAGAACATCGGCTTTGAGGCGGCGCGCGCGGCGGCGGACCCGGTGTTCGGCGATGGGATGATGGCGCGTTTGCGCGATGTATCGCTGGCGATCTATCGCGCCGCCGCGGCGCACGCGCTGGAGCGCGGGATCATCATCGCGGATACGAAGTTTGAGTTCGGCGTGGCGATCGACAGCGATGACCGCGAAGCGATCCTGATCGACGAGGCGTTGACGCCCGACAGCAGCCGGTTCTGGGCTGCGGATGGGTATCAGCCGGGGCGTGCGCAGCGGAGCTATGACAAGCAGTTCGTACGCGAGTACCTCGAAGCGCTGACGCAGCGTGGCGCGTGGAACAAAGCGGCGCCGGGGCCGGTGCTGCCGGCGGAGGTCGTCGGCGGGACGATCGCCCGGTATCGCGAGGCGGCGGAGCGGTTGATGGGGTAAAGGAGCGTGCGCGGAGGACGGGCGGGACGCGCGTGCCACGGGGAGGGAGAGGACCGCCACCGGCCTCGCCTCTGGCTCGACCGCCTCCGCCGGGAAGCGCCCGCGTGGAGGAGAGGTTGGTCCGCCTGGCTGCTGCTTCGTGGCTACTGCAGGTTGATGTCCTGCGGGCCGCCGGCGGCGCGTTCCTCGAGCTTGAGGCGGTACCAGGTGCGGAACTGCTCCATGTTGGGCGGCTCGGGGAAGGCGAGGGCGAAGGCGGTCTCGCTCTGCTCCTCGTAGATCGGGCGGTAGCGTTCGACGATGGTGTCGTAGGCGAACTGCTGGAGGTCGCCCGGCGCGCGCTGGAAGACCAGCTCGGCTTCGTCGGGCGGCAGGACCGTGATGATGTCGGCGAAGAAGTTGCCGGCAACGAAGCGGAAGTCACGGTCCATGAACTCCATGCGCGCGCCCGACGCGCCGCCGGCGACGACGTCACGGAGCTGCTCGGCGACGTAGTACGCGTGGACCTGGGTCGCGAAGGACCACATGCCGTTGAAGGTCTCGCTGTCGCCCACGAGCAGGCCGGTGATGATCGCGCCCTGGAGGGCGGCGAAGACCTCCTGCTTGGCGATGTGGGGCGAGCCATATCGCTCGAAAGTGTTGGCGGCGACGAACTCCTCGAGCGGGACCGACAGCTCTTCGGCGCGGAAGTTGTCGTTGAGGTTCTGGCCGTCCCACGTCGCGAGGCGCTCGTACCACTCGACCGCGCGCTGCGTGTCGCCGCGCCGGTAGAAGAAGATGATCGCGTCTTTGATGAAGTTCTCGTAGCCCGCGGCGAAGGGGCGATAGACGCGCTTCTCGCTCTCGAAGATGCCGGCCATCTCGACGGCCTTGTCGAGCACGGGCAGGTAGCTCTCGACGAAGTACTGGTTGGGCACCGCCTGGTAATACCCCGGGCGCCCGCGGGCGACGTCGACGTAGTTGAAGTAGAGCGAGCCCTGCCGCCAGAGCTCCTGGATGGACTGTCCCACGATGCGGTAGGAGTTGACGAAGTCGAGCGAGTCGATGTTGTTGACCTTGACGATCTGCTCGCCGACCTCGACGCCCTGGCTCGCCCAGTAGAGCGACTGCGCGCCGGGGAGGCGCCAGTCGATCGGCCCGTGCTGGCGGGTGAGGCGCTGCATGCGGAGCGGTCGCATGTTGTACTCGTCGATCAGCACACGCCGGCGGGTGAAGGCGATCAGATCGGCCCACTCCTGGTCGGTGTAGGCGGGGTCGGTCCAGAGCTCGTAGAAGGCCTGCGTGTTGGGGCCGGCCTGCTGGACGTCGCGCTCGAGCTCTCGCCGGGCCTCGAGTGCCTCGAAGAGCGCGTAGCGGCGGAGCAGATTGCGTCCGAGCGATTCGCCCAGGGCCCGCTCGTAGACGTCCGCGAGTTCGGCGGCGCCGGGGCTGCGCTCGGCAAGAGTCTGACGGGTCTCGGGGGCCTTGACGATCGGATCGAGCCACATCGCGAACTGTTCGATGCGGTCCTCGCGGGTCAGCTCGCGCGGGGCGGGCTCGGGCGGGGCGCCGAGAATGTCGTGCCACTCCTGGGCGAGCCAGCGCTTGTAGTTGAGGTTGGCGTCATCGGTGTAGCCGCCGATCTTGTGAAGGAAGAACCAGGCGAGCTCTTTGTAGAGCAGCATCTCGCGCGGGTTGGCTTTGATGCCCTCGTCGCGGAGCAGGCGGACCCCGGCGTTGACCCACTGCCACCGCTCGGCGGGGGTCTGGGTGGTGACCGAGATGTTGTACGCCATGTTCCAGGCGTGGAAGACCCACACGCGCGGGAAGCGCGGCTGGAGGCGGGTGATCGCGCGGCTGAGCTCGACCGCCTCGAAGAACTTGCCGTCTTCTTTCTTGTCGTTGGCCCGGATCCAGAGGTAGTTGACGAAGATGCCCCGGAAGGCGCCCATCGCGATGCCCAGGGCGACCTCCGGCGGGTCGCCGTCTTCGGCGCGGTCGGTGAAGGCGAGGTCGTTGCGCCCGACCGAGCCGGAGACAAAGCTGCCAAGCACGCCGGACGCTCCGAGGCAGAGCACCAGCACTCCGGTCGCGACCACTCTGACTCGGTTCTCGGTGAGCATGGTCGTCTCGCTCCGGTGCGTGCGGCCCGCGGGGCGGGCGGCCTTTGCTTCTGCTGGCTGCTCTGAAGGCTTACGCCCTAGTGGCCCGAGTAGATCGCCATTTCGCGGTTGCGGAAGAAGACAATCGCGAGCGCATACAGGATCAGTGAGATGACGCTCAGGACGATCGCCGCGGCGAAGACCTCGCCCCAGGACATCAGCCGCCCGTCGGCGATGCGGTCGGTGGGCCTGAGGTCGCTGTAGACGCTGAAGATGCTGCTGACAGTCTCGGCGACGAGGTTGGCGACGTACCGCCAGAGCTGGAAGTTGCCGTCGGGGTCGTTGTTGCCGAAGTACTCAACCGACTCGCGCACGAAGCTCGATCCCTCGGCGACGAGGAACGCGCCGATCGAGACCAGGCAGGCGACGGGGAAGCTCAGGTAGCTGCTGGCCCAGACCGCGATCATCGCGATGAGCCCGAGCTTCATCCAGAGCACGAGCATGACGCGGAGGAAGTTGAGGCGGTAGCTGCCGACGGCGTACGAGATTTCGAGCCCGTCGGGCGGGATGGTGACGGTGCCGGTGTTGGATCGGAATGCGCGCAGGCCGTTGGGCCCCGGCGCGAGCGAGCCGTTGTAGACGCGCATGAGCACGCGCCCTTCTTCATCGATCACGCCCGCGGGCAGCGTGATCGTGTGGCTGTAGCCGAGGCCCACCTCGGGGCGGTTGATGGGGGTGACATCCGGGAACTCGAAGGCGAGGGCGTAGAACTGGTCGGGGCGGTTGCCGCCGGCGTCGATCTTGTATCGCAGCGTGATGGGCAGGTTGCTCTTGGTCGCTTCTTGCAGGCCCTCGAAGAGGAAGTCCTCGAAGCCCTCGAGACGCGGGTCGATCGAGCGGTACTCCGTGCTCATCTGGTTGAACTGCTCGTTGCGGATGTTGATCAGCTCGTCGCTGGTTGGCTCCCAGTCGTTGCCGCGTTGGCGGCGCTCGCGCTCGATGTAGGCGTCGACGGCCCGGGTGACCTCGGGGCCGTTGAGGTCGAAGGGCATCGTGGGCGACTGGCCCAGGCGGGCCGCGAGGACGCGGGTCTCGAGGATCAGGCGGTCTTCGGTGACCTGCTGGTTGCTGCCGGCGGGGATGTAGGGCGCCGACTCGCCCAGGGCCGGCTGGCCCCGCAGGTACTCGGTGAACAGGAAGACGCCCGACCCGGTAACCGCGAGCAGGACCGCGGCCAGGCCCGCGACGCCCAGCCACTTGCCCAGCAGGTATTGCCACGCGGCGACGGGCTTGGTGACGGTCTGCCAGATGATGCGGTCGCGCTGCTCGCTGGTGATGCTGGCGACGGTGAAGACAAGCACCAGCGTCGCGACGGTCCAGAAGCCGATGCCCGTCGCGTATTGCAGGAACGCCTGCACGCGGTAGCGCAGCGGCTGCGACCCGTCGAGCACGACCGGGAGCAGCGCGAGCGCGATCACAAGCACGACGATGAAGACCAGCGATATCTTCATGCGCACCGCCTCGGTCAGCACCGTGCGCGCACCGGCAAGGACCGGGCCCGGCCCGCTGAACAGCAGCCCAAGCCCGCGGAGGAGCGCCCCGAACGAGGCCGCGAGCGCGACAGCACCGAGCGCGACCACCGCCTCGTCGCGCAATCCCGGGACGAAGAACGCGACGAGCCCGACGCACGCGGCCAGTACGATCAGGCCCAGGTACGTCAGCGCGAGCCCGATCCAGATCACCACCAGCGAGAGGGCGGCGCCGATGGCGGTGGCGCTGGCGACCAGGCCGACCGAGTTGTGGGCGCTCACGATGCGCTCGAGCGTCTCGGCCCGGCGCTCGATCGCCGCCCGCGCCTCCGGGTCGATGTCGGCAGGAATGTTGACGGTAAACAGGCTCGTATCGCCCGACGTGGCGTACACGGCGTAGCCGACGGCGACTACCAGCGCGAGAACAACTACGGCGATCGAGGCCCCGACCTTGAAGCCCCGCGAACGCTGGACGCGGTCGAGCGCGCCGAGACGGGCCGACCAGCTCACGGCTTCTTGCCCCGGTCGCCCGCACCGCTTCCCGTGCCCTCGTCGCTGCCATCGTCTGTGCCGTCGAGCAGTGAGCCGATGACATCATCGTCGACGTCACCCGGCGGGGGCGGCACGGGCGCACCGGTACCCCCGCGGTCATGGCCGGGTGCCGGCTTGGCGGCGGACGAGGGCGGCGCGACCGCTTGCGTATCGGCGGGCGCGTTGAGCAGGTCGTCGATCAGATCGTGGGGCCGGTCGCCCTGGGCCTGGGGCTGAGCGGGCGCGCCGGCTTTGGCCCCGTCGGGGACGACAGCCGGGAGGGGCGCGGTGCCGGCGGCGAGCAGATCACCGATGAGTTCTTCGCCCTCGCGCGGCGCGTCGGCGCCGTCTTTGAGGAACGCGGCGGTGCCGGCGCCGTGCTGCGCGCCGCTGGTACCGAGTCGTTCGCTGCGCGCCTTCTCGACGATGCCGAGGAAGAGCTCCTCGAGCTTCTGGCGCGGGTGCTCGACACTGAGGATCGACTTGGCCCCACCGCTGCGCTCGCGGACGATGCGGTCGATCTCGGCGACGGTGTCGTCGTCAAGCTCGTCGAGCTCGATGGTGGTGCGTTCGTTGCGGTTGAGCAGCTCGTCGCACGTGCCCTCGCCGCGCGATTTGCCGCCGTAAAGGATGACCATGCGGTCGACGACGTCCTCGACATCGGCGAGGAGGTGGCTGGAGAGGATGACGGTCTTGCCGCGCCGCCCCAGCTCGATGATGAGGTCTTTGACCTGTCGCGTGCCGATGGGGTCGAGGCCGGTGGTCGGCTCGTCGAGGATGAGCAGGTCGGGGTCGTTGATGAGCGCCTGGGCGAGGCCGATGCGGCGCTGCATGCCCTTGGAGTATTCGCGGACGGCGCGGTGCTGCACGTGGGTCAGGCCCACCATCTCGAGCAGTTCGTCGATGCGGGTGGTGCGGGTGCGCCGGTCGAGCTCGAAGAGCTTGGCGTAGTAATCGAGCGTCTCGCGCGCGTTGAGGAAGGGGTAGAGGTAGCTCTCTTCGGGCAGGTAGCCGATGCGCTTCTTGGTCGCGACATCGGTCGGCGGCTTGCCGAAGACCGCGACGCGCCCCGAGGTCGGGCGGAGCAGGCCCAGGATGATCTTGATGGTCGTGCTCTTGCCCGAGCCGTTGGGCCCGAGCAGGCCGAAGATCTCGTGCGGGCGGACGAGCATGTCGAGGTTGTCGACGGCGCGGGCGCGGTCGCGCAGCCAGAAGTCTTTGAAGGTCTTGGTCAGCTTCTGGCAGGCGACGACGGGACGCTCGCCGGAGAGCTGCGGCGTGGAGGGGCCGGTGGCTTCACGCTGGGCGCTGCCCGGTTCGGTTGTGCCCGCGGCGTCTGGCATCACATGTCTTCCTCGAGCTGGATGCCGCGCTGCGAGCGGAACCGCTCCAGCGCACGCATGCGCTCGCGCTCGTCGGCGGCCTCTTCGTTCGCCCGGCGGCGCTGGGCGGTCTCCAGCTCACGCAGGATCGACGGATCCTCGTTGATGCGGATCTCGGCGCTCGACGAGCTGGGCAGGCGGAAGGTCTGCACGAAGTCTTGGGCGAGGAAGCTCTGGTATGCCGCCGACCATTCGCGGGCGAGCATGACGCTTGGGTTGGCGAGGTATTGCTCGCGTTTGGCGAGGTACAGGCCCAGGTCGGCACGCGCGTCGGAGACCGTGGCGAAGGCGGTGTCTCGGGCCGTCGCGATGATCTGGGTGACCTCGCCGCTGGCGAGATTCTCGACGATCTCGCCGTCGATCTCGACCGGGCGTCCCTCGAGCAGGGCGTCGATGCGGGCGAGGATGTCGGCGGCCTCGCCCTGGTCGCCCAGTTCGACGGCGCGTTCGTAGGCCTCGATCTCGCTGATCAGCAGGGGAGCGGCACGCCCGGCGACGCTGTTGAGCAGCGTGTTGGAGAGGCTGCGAGCCGTCTCGCGGGCCTGGCCCGCGGACTGGGCGGCGGTCTGCACCTGGTTGAACTGCTCGCGCAGCAGCGTTGGCGCAAACTTGCGGTTGAGCGTGAACTGCTCGATCCGCAGGCCCGTGCCCATCTCGTCGAGCGAGGCCTGCGCGATGCGCCGGGCGCGGCTGGCGACGGTGTCGCGGTCCTTGAGCAGGTCGTCGATGCCGATCTCGGCGACCGCCCGGACGATGCCGCGCTGCGAGGCGACACGCACGAGCGCCTGCTCGTTGGAGGGGAGCACGGTTTCGGCGTAGCTGCGAACGTCGGTCTCGGGGCGCCGGTACGTGATCGTCCACTGCGCGTGGGCGAGGTTGAGGTCGGCGGTGATCAGCGAGCCGTCACGCGCGGGGTTCAGCTGGCTGCTGCGCCCCAGGTCGCTCTCGGCCCGGTCCTCGTCGCCCGGCTGGACGAAGGGGAAGAACGTCCGGTCGATGCGCATGTCGACGCTGCCGGTGCCGACGGCGATCATCTCGCCGACCGGGAAGGGCCACGTGAGGTGCGGGCCCGGCTCGAGGTTGCTCGCGACGATCTTGCCGAAGCGGACGGAGATGCCCCGCTCGCTCTCACCGATCGTGCGGAACCCGCTGAGGATGAACAGCCCGATGAGGATGAGCATCGCGAGCTGGACGAGCCTGAACGTGATGCGCAGGGCCTCGGCGAGCGAGCGGTTGGCCGCGTCCATGCGCATGCCGGGGTCGGCGCCTGTGTCGGCCTCGCGGAGCTGCACGCTGCTGGGGCGCGCGGCGCGCTGGGCCTCAGCGCTCGCGCCGACGGGCGTGCTGAACGGCTGGTCGCTGTCCGGCGGGAGCTGGGTCACCGGTTGATCCCTTCGTCCGCGGCGGGGCTGAAGGTCGGCAGCTCGCCCGGGCGCAGGTTGCTGAGCGCATCGGGGCTGAACAGGCCCAGCCCGTAATCGTCGGCGCTGAGCACCAGGGTGAACCGCTTGGCGGTCGCGTCGCGCAGCAGCTCGATGTTCGCCAGGAAGACGGCAAAATCGGGGTCCTCGGCCTGCTGCTCGAGGAAGGGCGCGGCCTCGCGGTAGCCCCGGGCCTCGATCTCGGCCGCACGCCGACGGGCGAAGGCGCGGATCTTCTCGGCGTCGGAGACGGCCCGGGCGGTGATCGACGTCGCGATCGCTTCGCCCTCGGACTCGAACCGCTGCGCGAGGCGGTCGCGGTTGGCGCCCATGCGCTCCATGACGGCGCTGGTGGTCTCTTCCGGGAGGATCAGGCGGTCGATGCCGACGCTGACGATCTCGATGCCGTATTCCTGAAGCGAGCGGGCGCTCTCGCCGCCCGAGCGCATGATCTCGAGGATGCTCTGCTCGAGCTCTGGCAGGCTGGACCCGCCGACGACGGGCGTGAACAGCTGGTCCATGCGGTACGCGCTGATCTCGCCCAGCGTGCTGCGCAGGCGGTCGCGGAGCACGTCCTGCTCGGCCTTGCGGAAGTGATCGATCGGGCGCGTGCCGGCGCTGCTGAAGCTGCGGAAGAACGCCAGCGGGTCGCTGACGCGGTAGGTCATGTACGCCTCGGCGACGATCTGAAAATCGTCGGCGGTCTGCTGGCTCTCGCTGCGCGTCTGCACGACGCGCACACGCGTGTCGTACTTGGTCACGCTCTGGAAGGGGTAGGGCCACTTCCAGTAGAAGCCGGCGTCCTCCTTCACCGAGCCCTCGCCGGCGGCGCCGAAGGTGGTGAGCACCGCGGTCTCGGTAAACCGGACGGTGTAGCTCGAGGCAAAGGTCAGGATCGCGGCGCCGAAGAGCAGCCCCAGCAGGGGGAGCACCAGGCGGTTGAGCAGGCTGAACACCGTCGTTCCTCCGAGCGGGCGTCGCGTTGTTGCGCCCCGTGCGTGTCCGGTTGTCCGGTCGTCGTCGTCGTTTGTCGTGGCCGGCGGAACGGGCCGCCGGCGCATGAATCAAGAAAAAAACGTTGTCGGCGGCCTCACTCCGCGCCCGCCTGCTGGTCGAACACGTTGCGCCCCTGCGCGCGGTCCTGCAGTTCGAGCATGACGCGGAGATTCTCGATATCCGGCGGGGTCAGGTACACCCGCGACTCCGCGAGCGCGTCGCCCAGGGCGTCGAAGTACAGCCCGCTGCGCACGATGCCCGGCGCGGCGCGGTACGAGGCCAGACGCCCCAGGAAGATCGCCGCCTTGGCCCGCTCGCCCATGTGGCGCGTCCAGCGGTCGGCGCTCGCGTTCACGAGCAGCTCGCCCGCCTCGCCCCCGGCCTCTTCGAGCAGACGCTGCACCTCGAGATCGAGCTCGGCGACCTCGCGATCCGGCGCGCCGCCCATGCGGCGGTCCTCGCCCTCATCGAGCAACGCGACGATGCGACCGGCCAGCTCGACGCTGCCCGCGACCGTCGCCAGCGTGCGCGTCTGCTGCGTGGTCGCGGCCTCGATCATCGCCTCGCGGTTCTGACGCCCCTGGACCACACGCTCGAAGTTGGGCGCGACATCACGCGGCGGGTGCACGCCCGCGACACCAACGAACAGGATCTCGATCCCCGGGCCCGCGCCGCCGTTGAGCTTGTCAAACTCGGCGGTCAGCGCGCTGCGGAGGCGATCGGCCATGCTGCCGCGATCGGTCGCGAGGATCTGGTCGACGCTCAGGGCCGAGACGTAACGGCTGACCACCTGCCGACCGATCGCTTCGAGCAGGCGTCGGCGTTCGCCGGGGGCCGCGAGCTGGTCGTAGAGCTGGACGTCGTTGACGACGTAATGGACGGGCACCTCAACGGCGAGCAGGCTGAGGATCGTCGCGGCGTCGGGGTCGTCGCGCAGGCCGCCGGTGATCACGTCCTCGCGCGTCGACTGCACGACCAGGAAACTCTCGTCGACGGTGTGCTGCTCGCTCCAGAGGATGGGGCCGTCGCCCTCGTCGGGCGGGCTCGTGCCGAGGGTGAGCAACTGAACGCCGGTCGTGGTGCGGACGAGGGTCTCGTTGCCCGCGGCGTCGCGCGACTGGTACTCGGGGATCTCGACGCGCGAGATGGGCCAGGGTAGCTTGACGTGCAGGCCAGGGCCGATGTCGGTCTCGGTCCGGTCGCCCAGGCTGAACAGGGGCTGGCTGACCTCGCCGAAGGTCAGCACGATGCCGCGTTGGTGGGGCTGGAGCACCGCGAGCGAGGACATGCCCCACGCGACGATGAACGCGACGAGCCCGAGCCACGCGAGCGATCGGCTCAGCAGGCGGTAGAACCAGGTGCCCGTGACGTCGACGCCGAACTGGTAGTTGAGCGCTTCACCGATGTTCTCGGCGATCCTGTCGGGCGCCGCGACGAGGCCCAGCAGGCGGCTATCAAAGGCCGGTGCCGGCTCCTCGCCCGCCCGACGCGGGCGGTACGCGTCGAGGATGAGGTTCAGGATGATCTCGGCCCCGCCCAGGATCATCGCGGCCGGGAAGATCACCGGCAACGCACGCAGCAGCCAGTCGCTGTCGGCGGCCATGTCGACAAACAGACCGACCGCGAGCAGCAGCCCGATCAGCGCGGCGCCGACGGCCTGCGAAGCGCCCGCCCGCAGCGCCCCCCAAGCCTTCTGCTGGGCCATACCAGACACAAACCGCGCGAAGACGAACCCGACGAACGCGATACCCAGCCCGATCGCGATGCCCCAGCCGCCCAGGCGGGGCTCGACGAAGTTGTCGGGGTCGAATCGCTCGACGCCCTGCCCGATGCGCACGATGCCGGTGGTCAGCAGGCTGGCCGCGGCAACAACCGCGAGCCCGGGGAGGAAAAACTTGCGCACGAGCGCGAGACGGCGTGCCGCGACGCGGAGCTCGTCACCCGTGTTCTCGAACGCGCTGGCGGCGGCGGATTCTGCCGTCGCGAGGCTCTCGGCCTCGAGCGCCTCGACGCGCTCACGCCGACGCTGGTCGTAAAGCACGATCAGCCCGAACCAGACGAGGGCGCCGATGGCGGAACTCGCCGCGGCGGTCACGGCGGCGTGGTCGCCCCCGCTGTACCGCGCGTAGATCACGAGCACGATCGCGATGCCGAACTGGATCGCCAGCCCCAGGAGGCTGATCGACACCGCGCGTCGGCTGCTGAGGTAATCGGCGTTCATGGTTGCGGTTGGCCCTCCGGCCCCGAAGACGCGTTGTGCGGCCGGGGTCGGGCTGTTGTGTCACCTGCCTGGAACCACGGGGCGGATGCCCGGGGCCCCATTGCCGACCGCATCGTCGCGGCTCGGCGTCTGTCTTACCCACTTCCGAGCGAGGCGGTCATTCTGGACGCCGCGCACGCCCCTGTCCACTCGGCACCAGTCTCCGGGCGCCCTTCTGCGCGGATCAACGCCCTCGCCCCAGCCCGCACCCGCGTGTCCGGTTTGAGCTGTGCCCGAGCGCACCATCGGCGCGGCTTCCATACGCCCGGGGGCGCCGCGTGTTCGCGCGAGGCGACGAGAAACCCAGGCTTCGACAGGCTTCTCACGCTTCTCTCGCCCGAGCACGCGAACCCGGCGGCAAGTGACGCACTAGCATCGCGGCTGATGGTGGTGCCCACGCTGACTGTTGCTCGCTCGACCTTTGTCGAGGCTATTCGCCAGCCCGTGGTGCTGGTGCTGCTGCTCGTCGCCGCCCTGCTGCACGTGCTGAACACCTGGATCACCGCCTTCAGCATGGGCTACACCCAGGTGCCCGGCGAGGTGACCGGCAACGACAAGCTGCTGTTTGACATCGGGCTGAGCACGGTTTTTGTCATCGGCGTGCTGCTCGCCGCGTTTGTCGCGACCAGCGCCGTCAGCCGCGAGATCGAGAACAAGACCGTCCTCACCGTGGTGAGCAAGCCCGTCGCGAGGCCCGCGATCGTGATCGGCAAGTTCCTGGGCGTCAGCGGCGTGATCGCGATCTGCGTCTACGTCATGATGCTGGGGCTGCTGATCAGCCTGCGTCACGGCGTGCTCAGCACCGCCGCCCAGGACATGGACAAGCCGGTGATCTGGTTCAGCCTGATCGCCGTCGGCGGCTCGCTCTCGCTGGGGGCGATCCTCAACTACCTGCACGGCTGGTCGTTCGGGCAGAGCAGCGTGCTGCTGCTGGTGCCGCTGACCACGCTCGCCTGGCTGGGGTCGATGTTTGTCGACCGCGACTGGGCCCTGCAAGACCCGTTCGCGAACGAGCTGTTCAAGCCCAACATCATGCTCGCGTGCGTCGCGCTGGCGATGGCGCTGCTGGTGATCTCGGCGGTCGCGGTTGCCGCGTCGACCAGGCTCGGGCAGGTGATGACGATCGCGATCTGCGCCGGGGCGATGGTGCTCGGGCTGCTGAGCAACCACCTCGTCGGTCGCCACGCGTACAGCAACACGCTGATCGGCGAGATCGCCAGCGTCGAGCCCCTTGACCCGACCGACCCGGAGATGCGCGACACCGGCGCCCAGCTCGACGTGCTGCTCAAGCTGCCGCCGGCGGACGATCTCGACCTCGGCTCGCGGTTCTTCTGGGGGCCCAACCCCAACGGCGCCCACCTCAGCACGCCCCGCTTCGCCCCGATCGCCCCCGATGTCCGCCTCGAGAACACGATCTTCGACGCGAGCGTCCCGCCCGCGGTGGTGATCACCGAGGTCGAGAACCTCCGCATCCGCATCAAGCACATCGGCGGGCGTCCGCTCAACTTCCGCGCGCCGCCGGCGGAGGGCGACTTCGTCTTCGTCACGCCAACGACCGTCAACCCCGTGCCGCTGACGGCCTGGGCCGCGGTGCCCAATTTCCACTACTTCTGGCTCGTCGACGCGATCAGCCAGGCGCAGCCGATCCCGCTCAGCCACATCCTGCTCGTGCTGCTTTACGGCTCGGCCCAGGTCGGCGTCTTCCTGTCGATCGCGGTGCTGCTCTTCCAGACGCGCGACGTCGGCTGAGACGATCGCCCCGGAGGGGCCGACGCGCTCACATGCGGTCGGCGATCGCCCGCCCGTAGCTCTGCACCACGTTCTTTGCCGAACGCTCCCACGTCAGCGTGCGCAGCTCGAAGCTGCCGTGCTCGCGGAGGGTCTGGCTCAGCGGGGGGTAGCGCATCACAGCGACGATCATGTTCGCCATCTCTTCGGTGTCCCAGAAGTCGACCTTGAGCGCGTGGGTCAGCACCTCGGAGACGCCCGACTGCTTGGAGATGATCACCGGCGTGTCGTTCTGCATCGCCTCGAGCGGCGCGATGCCGAACGGCTCGCTCACGCTGGGCATCACGTAGCAGTCGGCCATCTTGAAGACCCGCTCGACGTCGCGCCCGCGCAGGAACCCGGTGAACAGCACCTTGTGCCCGATGCCCAGGTCGGCCGCCTGCTCGATCATCTTCATCGCCAGATCGCCCGAGCCCGCGACGACAAACTTCACGTTGTCGACCTTCTCGAGCACACGCTTGGCGGCCTCGATGAAGTACTCCGGGCCCTTCTGCAGCGTGATCCGCCCGAGGAAGAGCACGATCTTGTCGTTCTTGTCGATGCGGGCGCCGGCCTCGGGCTGCACCTCGTCCTGCTCGACGCCGTTGTAGACCACGTCGATCTTCGCCGGGTCCACACCGTACCGCTTCTCGAGGATGCCCCGCGTGAGCTGGCTGACGGTCACCACCCGATCGGCCGCGTGCGTCCCGGCCCGCTCGATGTCGTAGACCATCTGGTTGACGTTCTCGCCCGAGCGATCAAACTCGGTCGCGTGCACGTGGCAGACCAGGGGCTTGCCGGTCAGCTCGCGCAGCGCCATGCCGGCCTGGTAGGTCAGCCAGTCGTGCGCATGGATCACGTCGAACTGGTGCTGCACGCCCAGGCCCGCGACGAGGCGGGCGTAGCGCTGCGCCTCGTCGTAGAGGTTGCCGTCGTACGCGCCGCCCTCGCTCTCGTCGATCTCGATCGACTCGAGGATCTCTTCCATGACCTTCGCAAGGACGCGGGCCGAGCTGCTGGTCAGCCCGCTGAGCCCGCCCATGCCGGCGAGCTGATCGGCCCGCTTGAGGCCCTCGTGCTTGGCGACCGCCTCGATGAGCTGGCGGAAGCGGGCGCTGCCCTGCATGCCTGGATAGGGCGTGGTGATCTCGCTCTCAACTTCGAAGAACTTGGTCCGCTTCAGGTCGTCGGCAAACGGCGCGAGCACCTCGGGCAGGTCCGACGCGCCGTCGGCTTGGGCCGTTCCGGGCGCCGGCACGACCTCGGGGGTGTCCGCACGGGGGGCGACCTGTGCCTCTTCGCGGGCCGCCTCGTGCACGCGCGTGATGCTCGCGCGCAGGGCCTCGGGCCCGAGGAGCTTGACGTGCTTGGCCTGCGCGTCCCCCACCGCTTTGGGCAGAACGAAGTGCACCTCGTGCCCGGCGCGATCGAGCGCACGCGTCAGCCCGAAGCACGCGGTGCCCAGGCCGCCGGCGATAAAGGGCGGGAACTCCCAGCCCAGCATGAAGATGCGCATCGTCTCGCTCCGTCCCGCGTTGCCCCGCGCCCATCGGCACGCTGCCGATGCGCGGAACTTGCTATCCCCGCCCTGTCCCGAACGCGCCCAACGAGCAGGCGTCGATCAGTCTTCCTCGTCCTCGGTCATGTCGCCGAGCTCGCGGAAGCACTGCTCATAGCCCAGCACCGCGATCACCGTCTGCTCGGCCGCGTCGGCACGGTCCGGCCCGAAGGGCATCTTGCTGCGGAACGTAAACAGCATGTCGTCGGATCGGAAATGCTCGTAGGGCAGCGTGCCCAGCTCCCACCCAAGGTCCACCAGCTCTTCCTCGAGCAGCTCCTCGAGCTTGTCGCCCGTGTGGACCAGGTCAGACTCGATCGACTCGCTCAGCCAGCGGTTGTCGGTGACCAGCGAGACCCAGATCTCATCGCCGCCCGCGCCGGAAACAACATCGACCCGATACTCGGCCGGCTCGGCCGACCCGCTCGCGTCGCCGATGAAGCGTGAGCCCTCGACGCGGGTGTTGTCGAGCACACCGGTCGCTTTGAGGCGGGTCCGGATCGTCGCGAGCAGCGTCGAGGCGGGGGCGGAAATCTGATCCTGGGCCATGGGGGTGGTCCATCGCGGAAGGCGCGGCCCTGTCGCGGGCCGAGCGGTGCATGCTGATCGAGCCCGACAGGACCGAAAACCCGCGGGCATAAGTCAATATAGACGCCTGCCCGCACCGGATCGCGGGGCCAGAGCCCGGGGCAACACGCATTGCGATCGGCGGGATGCCCGCGCCACACGCGGCACGCCCGCGCAAGAGTCATCAGCCCGAGCGGTTTACTCGCCGCGGGGGCGCGCCGTACACTGGCGGGCTCAGCCGAGCCTGGCTCGGCCGACCACCATGCCCAGGTGGCGGAATTGGCAGACGCGCTACCTTGAGGTGGTAGTCCGGGAAACCGGGTGGAGGTTCGAGTCCTCTCCTGGGCATTGAAGGCGACAAGGCCGGACGTCCGCGGAGCGGGCGCACACACGGATCCCATGACCCGCGTCATGCCCCCGGCTGCCCCCGGTTGCCCACGCTCGGCCCACGCTTGATTCATCGACGCCGCTCCGCGAACCGGGTTCGGTCTGAACCGCGTTCGCCCTGAACCGCGTTCGCCCTGAACCGATGCGGACAATGGTTCGATATCCGTCGCGAGGTTCTTGCTGCTCGCAGACGGAGGCGATCGATGCGCGTTCTGGTGATTGACGACTCGGCGCTGATGCGCCGCGTGATTTCGGGCGCCATCGAACACGCCGGCGGCATGACCCTCGCGGGCACCGCCCGCGACGGGCTCGACGGGCTCGAAAAAATCCGCGATCTGTCCCCCGATCTGGTGACTCTCGATATCGAGATGCCCCGCCTCGACGGCATCAGCACGCTGCGCAAGCTCCGGGCCGAGCTGGGCGACCGGGCCCCGGTCGTGCTCATGTGCTCGACGCTGACCCGCAAGGGCAGCAACGAGGCGATCCAGGCGATGCACCTGGGGGCCGCGGACGTTGTCCTCAAAGACATCGCCAGCGTGCAGGGCGGATCGGCGGGCTTCACCACCGAACTGATCAGCAAGGCCCGCGCGCTGGTCTCCGCCCGCCGAAAGGCACGCCCCGTGGACCGACCGGCCCCGTGCGCCAAGGCCGTCCGCCACCGCGACGGCTGGTCGCCCGACCGCGTGCTGCCCGGCGCCGTCGAAGTGGTCGTGATCGGGAGCTCGACCGGCGGCCCGCCGGTGCTCGAGGCGCTGCTCAAGCCGCTGCCCGCGGACCTGACCGCCCCGATTGTGATCGCCCAGCACATGCCGGCGTTGTTCACCGAGAGCCTGGCCGAGCGTCTCGACGCCGAGTGCGCGTTGACCGTGCGCCACGGGGCCAACGGCATGCCGCTGATCCCGGGCGAGGTCGTGATCGTGCCGGGAGGATCGCACGGCAAGATCCGCAAGACCGTGCGCCGACTCCAGCTCGTTGTGGGCGACGAGCCCCAGGCGGCGCTCTATCGACCCAGCGTGGACGAACTGCTGGGCACCGCGGGTGAGACGTGCTCGAATCGCGTGCTCGCCGCGGTGATGACCGGCATGGGCGAAGACGGCGCCGTCGGCGCCAAACGCTTGCATGAGCTGCGTGCGACGGTCCTCGCCCAGAACGAGGGGACATGCGTCGTGTACGGCATGCCCGCGGCGGTCGCGCGCGGGGGCAACGCCGACGCCGAGCTGCCCCCAGAAGCCATCAGCGAGATCATCGCCCGGCTCAGCAAATCCAACGCCGATCGCCTCCGGGCCGCCTGATTGCCCGGATATACGGCCCCTCAATTCTGCGGGCGCGGCATCCGTTGGTGAAGTCGGCTCGCGGCGTGGTCGATGCAGCCCCGCCCAGCGCCCGCGTGCACGACGCTCGCGGCCCGGCATGGGCGCGGATGTCTATCGGTGGGAGGCAGCATGACCAGCGGCATCGACGAAACAACCGGCAAGAACGCCGGCAAGAACACCGGCGGCGAACAGCTCCAGCTCGTCACCTTTGAGGTCGCCGGAGAAGAGTTCGCGGTCGACATCCTGCGCGTGCAGGAGATCAACCGCATGATGGAGCTCACCCGCGTCCCCCAGAGCCCGCCAGAGGTCGAGGGCGTGATCAACCTCCGCGGGCGGATCATCCCCGTGCTCGATCTGCGCCGTCGCTTCGGCATGCCCGCCGCCGAGCGCACCGACCACAACCGGATCGTCGTCGTCGACATCAACGGCCGCGTGTTGGGCTTCATCGTCGACCGCGTGCACGAGGTGCTGCGCATCGACTCGTCGATCGTCGAGCCCGCGCCGGAGATGGTGAGCTCGATCGACTCGGACTTCATCGCCGGGGTCGGCAAGCTCGACGATCGCCTCATCATCCTGCTCGAGCTCGAACGCCTCTTCGCTGAAGAACGCCTCGACGCGATCGAGAACGCCACGCAGCAAGCGGCCTGACCGCCCCCCATCCAGCAGCCCGATCGCAGCAGACCACACCCAGAGCCCACAGCAGACCGGAGGGCGACGTGCCCGCGACCCAACGCATCGAGATGACCGAACGCCAGTTCGCGCGCCTGCGGGACGTGATCTATGAGCGCAGCGGGATCCATTTTCCGGACAACAAGAAGTACATCCTGGAGAGCCGCCTGAGCCACCGCCTGAGCGAGCTCGACATGGCAGACTTCGACCAGTACCACGCGTTCCTGACGATCGGCCCGTACCAGGCCGACGAGTTCCAGGAGATGTTCAACCGCATCACGATCAACGAGACCAGCTTCTTTCGCAACGAGCCGCAGCTCAACGTCTTTGAGCGCGAGGTCCTGCCCGAGATCCTCGAGCGCAACAAGACGAGCCGGCGTCTGCGGATCTGGTCGGCCGCGTGCTCGACCGGCGAAGAGCCCTACACCCTGGCGATCATGCTGCAACGTTCGCTGGGCGTGCGCCTCGCGGACTGGCGCGTCGAGATCCTCGGCACAGACATCTCGGAGAAAGCGCTCAAGGTCGCGATGACCGGGCGATACAGCTCGTACTCGATGCGCTCGACCCCCGAACTGATCAAGCAGCGGTACTTCGCCGAGGACGGGCAGCACTGGGAGATCAACGCGGACATCCGCTCGATGGTCAACTTCGAGCTGCACAACCTGCGCGACCGCCTGGCCGCGAAACGCCACGGCAAGTGGGATGTGATCTTCTGCCGCAACGTGCTCATCTACTTCGACGACGACATGAAGGCACGCGTGATGACGATGTTCGGCGAGATGCTCGAGAAGCAGGGCGTGCTCTTCATCGGGCACTCCGAGCGCATCCGCGACGTCGCCGATCACTTCGAGCAGATGGACGTCCCCCAGGGCTTCTGCTATCGCCACGCCGGCGCGGCCTGAAACGGAGAGCGACCACGTGAGCTTTGGCGGATTCGATCCCGAGATCCTGGCCGACTTCCTCACCGAGTCGGGCGAGCTGCTCGAGCAGCTCGAGGGCGATCTCGTGGACCTGGAGAGCCGCTCGACCGACCCGGAGCTGCTCAACCAGGTCTTCCGCGCCCTGCACACGATCAAGGGCAGCGCGTCGTTCCTGGGGCTGACCAACCTCGTCGAGATCGCGCACTGCTCGGAGAGCGCCCTCAACGCAGCTCGCGCCGGCAACATCGTCGTCGGGCGCCCGGAGATGGACCTCCTGCTCGAAGCGGTCGACATCATCCGCTCGCAGATGCAGGTGCTCAACGACGGCGGCGAAGACCTGCCCAAAGCGCCCGACCAACTCGTCGCGACGCTCACCGCGATCGGTGAGGGCAAGGGCGCCCCAGCGGCAACCGAAGACGCGCCCGAGCGGGGCGACCGGTCACCAACGCACACACAGGGTGGAGCCCCCAAGCCGCTCGTGCTCGGCGAGGGACGCGACGACCTGCTCGACCACCTGATCGACGACGTCGAGGCGACGCTGCAACAGTGCGACGAGCAGATCCCCCTGCTCGACGACGACGACGGGCGCAGCGGCGCAGCGATGCGCCTGGGCGATCTCGCCGGCGAGCTGATCCGCGCGATCGAGTTCTTCGAGATCGAGCCGATGATCCGCCTCAGCGGCCTCCTGCGCGACGCGTGCGAGGGCCTGGGCAGCGCCGACCAGGACGCCTCGGAGCAGCTCGTGCCCAGGGTGCGGGCGCTGCGCCACCTGCTGGCCCAGCATGAGCTCGCGCTGCGCGAGCGGATCGCCCTGGAGACCGACACCTCGGTGCTCGCCGAGCGCATCGCCGCGTTGACCGCGGGCGAAACGCTCGCGCCCGAACAGCGCGTCGAAGCGGGCGTGACGGGCGAGGCGCTCGCCGCGCTGGAAACCTGCGGCAGCACCGACGAACAGATCGCGGCGGCGCCGGACGATCTGAGCATCGAGGCGCTCGCGGCGCAAGCCGCCGCCGAGCAGGCCGCGGGGGCCCCGCCCGCCGATCAGCCCCCAACGCCCCAGCCGCCAGCCCAGGCCCCGGTACAGGTACAGGCACAGGCACAGGCGAATCAAGCCGGACCGCCCGCCAAGGGTGGCAAGGCCGCGGCACCCGAGCAGACCATCCGCGTCGAGGTCTCTCGCCTCGAACAACTGATGAACCTCGTCGGCGAACTGGTGCTCCAGAAGAACCGCGTCGGCGCGCTCTCCGACGACCTCCAACGCGAGCAGGTCGACCCCGACCTCGCCGAGCACTTCGAGGTGACCGCCGGCACGCTCGGGCGCATCACCACCGACATCCAGGTCGCCGTGATGCGCACGCGCATGCAGCCGCTCGACAAGCTGTTCGGCAAGTACCCCCGCCTCATCCGCGACCTCGCCCGCAAGACGGGCAAGAAGATCGATCTGGTCATCGAGGGCGGCGACACCGAGGTCGACAAGTCGATCCTCGAAGAGCTGGGCGACCCGCTGGTCCACATCCTGCGCAACAGCGCGGACCACGGCATCGAGATGCCCGAAGACCGCGCCGCCGCCGGCAAGGATGAAAAGGGCACCATCCGCCTGCGCGCCAGCCACCGAGGCGGGCACGTCGCCGTCGAGATCATCGACGACGGCAAGGGCCTGCCCCGCGACATCATCGAGCGCAAGGCCGTCGAACGCGGGCTGGTCGGCAAAGAGCAGGCCGCGGCGATGAGCGACGAAGACATCTTCCGCTTCATCTTCGAAGCCGGCTTCTCGACCGCCCAGGCGGTCAGCGATCTCTCCGGTCGCGGCGTGGGGATGGACGTCGTCCGCACCAACGTCGAGAAGAAGCTCAAGGGCGCGATCGCCATCAGCAGCACGCTGGGGCAGGGCACCACCCTCACGATCACGATCCCGCTGACCATCGCGATCATGCCGGCGATGATGGTGGGCGTCGCGGGCGAGACGTACGCCGTCCCGCTGGGCACGATCACCGAGATCGTCCGCCCCGAGGGGCAGCAGGTCTCGACGATCGGCGAGTCGCCGGTGATCCGCCTGCGCGGCACCGTGCTCCCCCTGCTGAGCGCACAAGAAGTCTTCGACGTCGCGCCGAGCGAACGCGGGCCCGAGCCCTTCGTCGTCGTGCTGCACGTCAACGATCGCGCCGTCGGCCTCACCGTCTCGCGCGTCATCGGGCAGCAGGAGATCGTCATCAAGCCGCTCGACGGCGTCGAGCCCACGGGCCCGGTCAGCGGCGCGACCGTCCGCAACGACGGGGGCGTGAGCCTGATCGTCGACGTGGGCGAGCTGCTCCGGCGCGTCAAGCAACGGGCGGCGCTCGAGCAGCGCCAGGCCGAAGCCGCCGATCGGCAAACGGATCAGAGTCAGAGCCCTCAACCCACCCAGTCCGCAACCACCACAGACGGCGCGCTGCCCCGCGCCGCCTGATCGAAAGGGATCGCATGGATGCCGCGTACATCACGCCCTTCGTGGCGAGTATTCAGAACGTCTTCGGCACGATGCTGCAACTGCCCGTCGAGGTCGGCGATCCGCGCCTCCTCAAGAGCGACAAGGCCTCGCACGACATCTCCGGCATCATCGGGATGACCGGCACGCTGTCCGGCTCGGTCGTGCTCTCGCTCCCACAGGAAACCGCCGACGCGATCGTCGCCCTGTTCTGCGGCGAGCGCATCGACGCCGACTCGCCCGACTTCGCCGACGCGATCGGTGAGCTGGTCAACATGATCTCCGGCGGCGCAAAGGCCTCGTTCGAGGGCCAGGACGTCTCGATCAGCTGCCCCAACGTCGTCATCGGCCCGGGCCACAAGGTCAGCCGACCCAGCGACATCCCGTGCGTGGTCATCCCCTGCACGACCGATTGCGGCGAGCTGGCGATCGAGGTCGCCATCCGCGAGACCGCCCCCAGCGCCCCCGCCGACGCCAACGCCGACGCGAGCGCCAACGCCACCGCCTGAGTCCACACCCCCCACGCCGCCAACAAGCCGCCGCAAAGCCGCCCAAGTGAGGAGCAACCGATGCGAATCATGCTCATCGACGATTCCAAGACGATGCGAAACATCCAGAAGTCCGTCCTCAAGCAGCTCGGGTACACCGAGATGGAGGAGGCCTGCGACGGGCAGGACGCGCTCAGCAAGATCGGCGCGTTCGACCCCGAGCTGCTGCTGGTCGACTGGAACATGCCGGTCATGGACGGGCTGACGTTCGTCAAGACCTTCCGCCAGCACAACAAGACCACGCCGATCATCATGGTCACCACCGAGGCCGAGAAGAGCCGCGTGATCGAAGCCATCAAGGCCGGCGTCAACAACTACGTCGTCAAGCCCTTCACACCCGACCTGCTGAGCCAGCGCATCGACGAGACGCTCCAGCGGTGCGGCGTCAAGAGCTGATCGCGCACGCTTGGCAGGCGAACCGGTCACCCGATCGCTCGAGGCTTGCCTGCGGCTCTCGCTCAACGCGGACCGCACGCAGGCTGTGCTGCGCATTGCCCCGGGCGCGCCCGCCGGCGAGGTCTCCGCCGACGCCCTGCTCGCCTACCTGACGAGCAAGGCGGTCGTGCGCGCGTGCACCGACGACGACGCCGTCGCACGCCTCGCCCGCGCCTACCTCGATGCGCCGTCGGAATCCCACGAGGCGCAGGTCTGCCGATCCACCCCGGCCGAGCACGGCGAAGACGGCGGCGTCACGCTCTCGGCCGCCCTCCAAGAACGCCTCGACTGCATCGAGAACCGCGCCCGCGCCCTCCGCCAGCGCGCCCGAGGCGACACCCCCGCCGCCCAGCAAGGCCCGGCGGACCCCGACGACGACGAGGCCAAAGACTTCTACAACCAGAGCGCGTTCCTCGTCGTGCGCGAGGGCGAGGTCATCGCCACGCTGACCGAGCCCACGCCGGGCGTCGACGGCGTCGACATCTTCGGCGAAGCCATCCTCGCCAAGCCCGGGCGATCGCTCGAGATGTCCATCGACGCCACGATCAAGCCCGACCGCGAGGGACGCCTCACCGCACGCGCCAGCGGGCGCCTCTTGCACGAGCCCGCGAGCCTCAAGATCGAAACGGTGCTCCGCATCGAGGGCTCGGTCGACTTCTCGACCGGCAACATCGACTTCCCGGGCGACGTGCAGATCGTCAAGGGCGTCAAGGACCGGTTCGTCGTGCGGGCCGAGGGCGACCTGGTCGTGGGCGAGCTCGCCGAGGCCTGCACGCTCGAGACCCTCGGCTCGCTCACGCTCAACAACGGGATGGCCGGGCGCGAGTCCGGGCGGCTCGACGTCACCGGCGACCTCGACGCCCGCTACATCGACGCCGTCTCGGGGCGCATCGAGGGCGCGCTGCGGGTGCACCGCGAGCTCACCAACTGCGAGCTCGCGACCGGGCGCATCGACAGCCCGGCCTGCGTCGTCCGCGGCGGCGTGCTCAGCGCCGCCAAGGGCGTCGACCTCAACACCGTCGGCAGCGAGTCCGGCTCACGCACCGAGCTCCGCCTCGGGCACAGCCCCAGGCTCAACGACCTACTCGACGCGGCACAAGAAGCCCTGCCCGGCCTCACCGCGCGCCTCGCCTCGGCCGAGGCACGCCTCAAGCACCTCACCTCGCTGCCTCGCCAGACCGAGCAAGAGATGGAAGAGCAGATCACCCTCGACATGCAGCGCGCCCAGGTGCAGACGCGCGTCGACGAGCTGCGCGGCGTCGTCGTGCGCGCGCTCGACACCATCGCCGCCCGCACCAGCCCCTGGCTGCGCGTCCGCAAGGCGATCTACGCCCAGAGCGTCATCGCCCTGCCCGGCTTCGTCGCCCGGTTCGACCGCGACGTCCGAGGTCCCATCGAGATCGAGCCCGGTGAGGACGGACCGCCGATCTTCCGAGCCGGGCCCGACGACCCCCCAAAGCCCCTCGCTTCGGTCGCCAACGTCGCCCCGGACACGACCGTTGTCCGCCCCGACAACGTCCGCCAGGAGCTGCGCCTCGCGGCCTGACCTGCTGGCTGGCTCGCCCCACCCGCCGGGCGATCGACGCCCAACCCGGGCCGACTGCCCCCAAGTGTGGATCCTGAGCCCCCGGCGGTGCGAAAATCCTCCCGATGCACACAACGGGGCCGGATCGGGCACAATCAGGGGCGATGCCCGATCCCACAGTTCAATCCAGTCGCGACCGCCGGCCCATCGGCCCGGGTCCATCGGTGTGCGCCCTCGTGCTCGCTGCCGCCCTCTGGTCGGCCGGGGCGTGGCTCACGCTCGATCGCCCGCCCCAGCCGCTCGCCTCGGTCGAGGTGCTCAGCGTTGCGCAGCAGCCCGACCCGCTGGCCGAGCTGCCCGAATGCGTCGTCATCCTCAACGACGGGCGCGTGCTCGAGGGCCTGCTGGTCGACCGCACGCGCGAGCGGGTGGTGGTGCGGATCAACGGGATCGACACGCCGGTCGAGGCGAGAGACGTCTCGCGCCTCCGCGTCCTGCCCCCGGTGCGGGAGCGATACCGCGAGATGCGGGCCGCGGTCGATGATGATGACGCCGACGGGCTGGTGCTCATCGCCCGCTGGCTCCGCGATCGCGAGTTGTACGAGGAAGCCCTGGTCGAGATCGAGTCGGCCCTCCGAGCCGACCCCTCTCACCCGCAGGCCCGCCCGCTGCGGACGTGGCTGATGAACCAGATCGAGCTTCAGAAGAAGGTCATCGCCAGGCCAGACGCCCAGAACGGGGCACCAGACGGCGATCCGGCTCCGGTCCGCCGCGGCGAGGCCGGCGGCTTCCCCTTGCTCACCGCCGACGAGATCAACCTGATCCGGGTCTACGAGATCGATCTGGCGGCACCCCCGCGCATGGTCATCCCCCGCGACACGATCGAACGCCTGATGGAGAGCTACGCCGGCTCGGTCCACATCCCGGCCACCGCCGCCGAGCGGGAGGCGTTCCTGAGGCGGCGTCCGGCCGAGATCCTCCGCGTCATGTACCGCTTGCAAGCCAGGGAGCTTTACCCCCAGGTCCGGGTGCTCGACGACCCGCGTTCCATCGACTTGTTCCGCGACCGCCTGCACGGGCGGACGGGCTGGCTGCTCAACGCCTGCGCGTCGAACCGCTGCCACGGCGGTTCGGAGGCCGGTCGGCTCCGCCTGACCACGCGCCGGACGAACTCCGACGCCGCGGTCTACACCAACCTCTACATCCTCGAGCACTTCCGGATGAGCGACGGCACGCCGCTGATCAACTATGACAACCCCGAGCGATCCCCCCTGCTGCATCTGGCGATGCTGCGCGACAACAGCCTGTACCCTCACCCGGAGACAGGCGGGACGGCGGGCACCCGCGGGTGGCGCCCGCTCTTCCGCTCGACCGACGACCGCCAGTTCGAGCGTGCGGTCGAGTGGATCGACGCGATGTACCGCCCGCGCCCGACCTGGCCCATCGCCTACAAGCCGCCCGCGCCGCTGGAGCCCCCGCCCGAGGATCTCGACGGGGTCGACCGCTGACCCGGCAACGCCGATCCGACGCCGTTCCTGGGCGCCCAACAGGCGGGCAGAAGCGGCTACAGTCACGCCCCCTCCGGTGATCGGTGTTCCGGCGTGTCCGGGCGGCCCAACGGAGACTGACCGATGAGGACGAGCGTGATGCCCCGATTCCGCAGCCAGCGCCTTCTCCCGACCGCCACCGGCCTTGCCGCGATGCTCGCCCTCGCCGCGGGCGGGTGCGGCGATGACGCCGGTCGAGACGCCATTGAGGCCAGCCGTATCGACGTGCGCACGGTCGCGTCGGGGCAGGGCGTCGGGGCCGAGGTCGCCGATTACCAGGCGCTGATCAGCACGCTGAGCGAACGAGCCGGCGACCTCGAGGGCGGGGCCGAGCAGGCGATGGGCGTGCTCCTCGGGGCCGCCCGCTCCGGGCGGGCGAGCGAGCTGAATGAGGCGGCGGTCCTGAGCGAGTTCGACCTGGCCGAGCGGGTGCACGTCCTGCGTGGGCACGTGGCGCGCTGGTCGAGGCTCGCGGCCCAGAGCGAGGCCGCCTCCCGCGTCAACGTCAGCGACGAGGTCCGTGAGCTGCTCGAGCAGGAGCGTGCCCGCACGACCGAGGCAGAGGCCCAGGCCGAGCGCGCCGCCGAGCTCGCCGCGCGGGCCGCAGATCTCCAGGCCCAGATCGACGACCTGCGGGCGCAGGCGCTGGAGCAGCGCAGCCTGGCCGGCGAGCTCGAGCTCACGCTCCCCACGACCCCCGCGGTGCAGGCCCCGGGCGTCGCCGCCCGCGTGCGGGCGCACCTGCTCCGCTCCGACGAGCTCGACGCCGAGTCGCAGCGGGTGGAGATGGCCCGCGGGCAGGTGATGCCCGAGCTGCGCGAGGCCGAGCTGCGCACGGCCCAGCTCCGCGAACAGGCCCGCCTGCTCAGCGTCGCCCAGCGCGACGCGCAGGAACGCCAGCGCCGGGCCGAAGAGGACACCCGGCGCACCGCGACCGCGGCGGCCGCCGCCGCCGAGTCGATCGAGACGCTGCTCGCGGCGCTCGAGAACGTGCGCACGGGCGAGTTCGACCAGCGGTTCAGCGCCGCCGCCCGCGAGCTTCAGCAGGCCGCGACCGAGGCGCGCAAGGCGCGCGATGTCGCGGCCGGGTCCGGAGCCATCGGCAACGGCGCGGCGAACCAGGTGCTGGGCGGTCTGCACCTGCGGCGTTCGCTTGCGCTGCTCGAGGTCGCGCGTCTGCACGAGTACATCGCCGAGGTGGGGGTGCCGGTCGCGACCGATGCCGCGGGCATCGAGAGCGACGCGGAGAGCGCGCACCAGGCCGGCGTCGACGCGTACGGCGCCGCCGCGAACGCGTACTGCGGCTCACGCATCCGGGGCGACGTCGGGCAGCGCCTGACCGAGCTGGCCGACCTGCTCGACCGCATGGCGCAGACCCCGCTGGGCGGTGTGCCGAGCCTGGCGATGCCGGTCCCCGATGCGGAAGGGTTCGAGAACACCGACAACGCCGACGCTTTCGATGACCAGATGCCCGACGAGGGCATGGATGCCACCGAAGGCGACGCCGCGGGCGATGCACAGGACGACTGATCCGAACGATCGAACGGGACGCCCCGAGCTGCGCGCGGTTTGAGACGCGCCACCATCACAAGCAGTGCCATGAAGACCTCGATGCCAGACCCCATCTTGCCCGCAGTGCAGCAGCACCTGATCAGCCCGGCCGAACCGGCGGTCGCCCGCGTGGTCTCCAGCGAGCTGTGCACCAGGTCGTCAAAGGCCGCGGGGTATGTGCGCCACGTCGCTATTGATGTCTCGGGCACGCCGCTTGCCGGGACGTTCCGCGCCGGGCAGTCGTTCGGCGTGGTGCCGCCGGGCGTCGACGCGAAGGGGCGCCCGCACAAGCTGCGCCTCTACAGCATCGCCAGCCCGACGCGCGGCGAGGACGGCGAGGGCACCATCCTTGCGACCACCGTCAAGCGCACGATCGATGAGCACTGGGACGACCACAGCCTGTTCCTGGGCGTGTGCAGCAACCACCTGTGCGACCTCAAGCCGGGCGACGAGGTGCTGGTCACCGGGCCGGCCGGCAAACGATTCCTGCTGCCCGAGGACGCGAGCGCGCACGATTACGTCTTCTTCGCGACCGGCACGGGCATCGCGCCATTCCGTGGGATGCTGGGCGATCTGGAAGCGGGCGGCTTCACGGGGCGCGCGGCGTTGGTCATGGGCGTGCCCTATACGACCGACCTGCTGTACGACGCCGAACTGGCCGCGCTGAGCGAGCGCGTTGACTGGTTCAGCTACCTCAAGGCGATCAGCCGGGAGAGCGCCGAGCCAACACTCGGGCCGGGCTCGGGTGGGCGCGGGCTGTACGTTCAAGACCGCCTGCGGACCCACGCCGAGGAGTTGGCGAGCCTGCTGCGGAGCGAGCGGTGCTTGGTCTACATCTGCGGCATCGCGGGGATGGAACTCGGGATCCTGCGGGCGCTTGCGGTGATGCTCTCGCCGGACGAGCTGGCGGGGTACCTCGGCGTGAGCGAGGAGGCCGGGCAGCCCGCGGATTGGGAACGCCGGATGATCCCCCGTCGCCTGACCCCGACCAAACGCCTGTTCATCGAGGTGTATTGAGCCGCCCAGACGATCCAACGCGTGCGGATGTGCCCGCGAGGCGGGCCCGCCCGTTTGACCCCCCTCGCGGGCGGTGTTAGCTTTCTTCCCCCTTTCCCGGGCCGGCCTGGTGGTCGATCGCCGGGCGACCCCAGACGCCGACTCTTCGGCGGCGGAGCAGCAGCGTGAGCATCGCCCGAGCAACCCGCCCCACCGCCTTCCATTTCACGAGGCTTCTCGCGGCCGCTCTCGTCTGTGCCGCGGGCACCGGCGCGGCCCTTGCCGACATCCCCGCGGCGCTCTCGCGGGCGACGACGGTATCGAGCGGTGACCGCGACGAGATCGCCGACCACATCGCCGAGCACGCCGAGTCGCTCGGGGGCGGCGACGTCGCCCGCTCGCGGAACGCCCGGAACGCGTTGCTGGAGCCGCTCGGACGGGGTGACGTGTCGGCCGCGTTCCGCCAGGCGTACGCCCGGGCGTTGCAGCCGACGATCGACCGGCTCACGTCGAGCGCCGATCCGCTCACACAGCTCACCGGGCTCCGGCTCGCCGGGGCGAGCGCGAGCGAGGCGGGCGTGCGCACGCTGACGGGCTACCTGACCAGCGAAGACGACGGGCTGCGCATGTTCGCGATCGGGCGCCTGGAGCGGGCGCTCGGCACGCTGGGCACGCCTTCGGGTGTGCTTGGCGCCGGGGCGACCGAGCGCGAGGCGATCGATGCCTTGGGCGGGCTGATCGAGCGGGACCAGAACCCGCGGATGGCCGACGCGGCGGCGCGGGCGCTGGCCCCGGCGACGCGGCTGACCGATCCCGAACTCCTGGCGCTGCGCCAGCAGGCGATCCGCACACTGAGCGACGCCTCTGGCAACCGCCTCGCAGGGCTCGACCACCGCGAGGTGAGCCGCCAGGAACTGGCGACCGCCGTGCGGGCGGTGGCGATTGTGCGCCTTGCCGTGGCCGACCCCAACAACCCGCCGACGCGCGAAGCTTCAATCGCGGCGACCCGCCTGGGCGGGGACGCGCTCGGACTGGTGCTCGCGATGGTGCGTTCGGGCGCAGCCCCGGCCGACCGGACACTGCTTGTGCAGCTGACCCAGGCGGCGGAGACGGCGGTCTACTTCGGGCGGTTCGGCTTTGCCCGCGCTGCCAACGGCGACGTCTCGTCGATCCAGCAGACCGCCCTCGGCTCGCTGATCGAGCAGGCCGACGATGGGCGGTACCGCAACGAGGTCATCCGCCTGCTGGGCCCCGCATCGGCCCCGGTCCGCGAGATGGGCCTCGACGCCGACCGCTTTATCCGCGATATCTGACCCCCCACGCGGGCGGCGCCTGCCGGGTTCCGACTGAATCCGGCTGGCCCCGACTGGCCCCAATCGACGCGCCATCGACGCCGGGCGCGGGCCACCCGTATCGTTGTGGCATGTCGCGTGCGCTCCTGCCGGTGATCCTGCTCCTCGGGCTTGTTGGGTTGGCGGTTCTGACCGACCGCCCGCCGCCCCGGGCCGATCTGGTGATGTACAACGGCAACGACGTCAACACGCTGGACCCTCAGCGCATGACGTGGATGCCCGACCTTCGGATCGCGCGCATGCTGTATGAGGGGCTGGTGCGCAACGACGTGCTCAGCGATGGGTTCGACATCGTGCCGGGGGCGGCCGAGCGCTGGGAGGTCTCCAGCGACGGACTGACGTACACGTTCTATCTGCGCGAAGAGGCGAAGTGGTCCAACGGGAGCCCGCTGCTCGCGAGCCACTTCGTGCACGGGTGGCGCCGCGCGCTGCTGCCCGACATCGGGAGCAAGTACATCGACTTCGTGCTCACGATCCGCGGCGGGCAAGATTTCTACGACTGGCGGGCGGGCATGCTCGCGGAGATGGAGTCTGGCGAGGGCGAGAAACCGTTTGCCGATGGTGCGGCGTTCTGGGGCGAGACCGAGCGGAAGTTCTTCGAGCTTGTCGGCGTCGAGGTGCGCGATGAGCGCACGCTGGTTGTGACGCTGGAGCGTCCGACGCCGCACTTCCTGGACCTGTGCGCGTTCATGACCTTTGCGCCGGTGTACTCGCCGCTGCTCGATCAGTACGAGACGCCGGACCCGGTGTCGGGGCGGCTGGACCGGCGGACGGGCTGGACCAAGCCCGGTCGCCTGGTGAGCAACGGCGCGTTTGAGCTGACGGGCTGGCGTTTCAAGCGCGACATGCGCCTGGAAAAGAACCCCCACTACTGGAACGCCGACGAGGTCGCGCTGCGCAGCGTCTCGATCCCGTCGATCGGCGACCCGAACACCGCGGTGCTCGCGTACGAGACGGGTGCGGTGGACTTCATGGCCGAGATGACGGCGGGGTATCGCGGCGAGCTGGTCGACAAGAAGAAGGCCTTTTACGCCGAGCACGCCGACGAGGTGGCGCGGATGCGCGAGCTGGGGCTCGACCAGTTCGAGATCGACCGGCGTCTGCCCGACGACCCACGCAAGGACATCCACGCGGTGCCGGCGTTCGGGACGTACTTTTACAACTTCAACTGTTTGCCCGAGCTGCCCGACGGGCGTCCGAACCCGTTCCACGATGCGCGTGTCCGCCGGGCGTTCGCGATGGTGATCGACAAGCGTGCGATCGTCGACGAGGTGCGCCGCGTGGGCGAGCCGGTCGCGCGAACGCTGATCCCGCCGCGATCCGTCGGCGGGTACGCCGGGCCCGACGGCATCGACGCGTTGTCGGACGCGCGGACGCCGGCCGAGCGCGAGACGATCGTGAACGCAGCGCGGACGCTGCTGGCCGAGGCCGGCTACCCGGACCCGGCGAACGACTTCCCGATCACCGTTGAGCTGCTGTTCAACAAGGACAGCGGGCACGACCTGATCGCGCAGGTGATTGCCAAGAATTGGTCGCAGCACCTGGGCGTCTCGACGAGGCTGGCGCAGAAGGAGCTGAAGGTCTTCCGAGAAGACCTGCGCAAGCGCAACTACATCACCGCGCGGGCGGGGTGGTACGGCGACTTCGGCGACCCGACAACCTTCCTCGACCTGCTGCACACCGACAATGGCAACAACGACCGCGGGTACAGCTCTGCTGCGTACGACGCGATGCTGGCGGCTGCGCAGCTCGAGATGGACCCGGATCGGCGGATGCGCATGCTCGCCGACGCCGAGCGGTTCCTCTTTGAGCGAGAGATGCCGATGGTGCCGATCTTTCACTACGCGACGGTCTACATGTTCGACCCCGACGAGATCACCGGGCTGACCACGCACCCGCGGACGAAGCAGGTCATCAGCCTGATCGACGTGCTGGGCGACGGGATCGGGCCCGAGCTTCCTCGCCCCATGCACGCTTCGAGGCCGGGCATGGCGGTGCTCGATGGCGCGCCGGCGACGGGCGGCACGCAACCCGCTCACAGCACAGACGGCGACAACGGAGACGGCGCGTGATCGGGCTGATCCTCCGGCGCCTGGCGCAGCTCCCGCTCATCGTGGTCGTGATCTACACGATCACGCTGATGCTGGCGTGGCTGGTGCCGGGCAACCCGCTGGAGAACCCCGAGGGTCGCCAGCCGCCGCCCGAAGTCATCGAGCAGCTCAACCGTCAGTACAACCTGGACAGTTTCCCGCGGTTTTACTTCACGTATCTCGATGACGCGTCGGGCTTCAGCTGGCTGCGCGACGCGGCGAGCGGGCGCCTGGGCGATGCCGCCGAGCGCGCACAGGCCGAGGGCGTTGCCCCGCCCGAGCGGTACGTCTTCGACTTCGGCCCCAGCCTGCAATACGACGACTGGAACGTCAACGAGATCATCGCGGGCGCGCTGCCGGTGTCGGTGGCTCTGGGCGCAGCGGCGATGGTGATCGCGCTGTTCATCGGGGTGGGCGCGGGCGTGGTCGGCGCGATGCGCCCCAACAGCATCGCCGACCTGGCGACGCTGGCGGTCGCGCTGATCGGGATCAGCCTGCCGAGCTTTGTCATCGGCACGGTGCTGCTGCTGGGCTTTGCGCTGCTGGTCCCGCTGTTCCCGGTCGCGGCGTGGGGCACGCCTCGGAGCGTCGTGCTGCCGGCGCTGACGCTCAGCCTGCCTTTCGCGGCCTATATCGCGCGCCTCACGCGCATGGGACTGATCGAATCGCTCGGGGCCGACTACATCCGCACGGCCCGGGCCAAGGGCGTGCGCGAGAGCCGCGTGCTGCTCAAGCACGCGCTCAAGAACGCCTTCCTGCCCGTGCTCAGCTTCCTGGGCCCGGCGACCGCGCTAGCGATGACCGGGTCGTTTGTCGTCGAGCGCGTCTTCGCGGTGCCCGGGCTGGGGCAGCACTTTGTCGCCGGCGTGCAGAACAAAGACCTGTTCCTCATCATGGGCGTCGTGCTCGTCTTCTCGACGATGCTCGTGCTGTTCAACCTCGCGGTCGATGTGCTGTACCGCTTCGTCGATCCGCGGATCGAGTAGGGCCCCGGGCGGGTGAGGCCTGCTTTGGGTGCGGTCAGGCGTCCATCTCGAACGTCGCGCCGCGGAGCACGTCGAAGCTGACAAAGTCGGTCACCTCGAAGTCGCCGGCCTTCTGCCCGGGCGCGCTGACCTTGCAGACGATCGGGACGCCGGCGTTGACGGTGATGGTGTTGGCCGACGCGTTGACCGCGACGACGCGCCCCTGCACGCGGCGCGGGCGCCCGCGGACGGGCTCGAGGTACTTGCCGCCGCTGCCGACCTTGTCGATGCGCTTGGCGGTGGCGCGGGCCTTGCCGGTGACGGTTTTGCCCAGCTTGGCCTCGGCGGCGTCGGGGATCGCGCCACCGGCGGGCTCGAGGTGCAGCAGGTAGTCGCTGTTGAAGACCTCGAGCACAACAAATGCTGGCTTGGTCGCGGTCGCCTGGATCAGCTCACGCAGCGTGGCGCGGACGGTCTCGGCGGGCATCGGCGTCGTCGGGGCGGGGTGCAGCATGCCCGCAGGATAGGTGAGCCCGCGGGGGCGTGGGGCTCAGCCCGGCAGCGAGACCGGGCCGGGGTTGGGCTCGCTGGGCATGGCTTGGGCATCGGGCGCGGGTCGGGGCACATCGCGCCCGCCCGGTCCCATGCGGAGGAAGTTCCAGAGCAGCAGCGGGCCGTCTTGGGTGAGGAAGCTCTCGGGGTGGAACTGCACGCCCTCGAGCGGCTGCTTGGTCGGGTCGCCCCAGACACGCCGCAGCCCCATCACCACACGCTGCCCGCCTTGCTCGGGGCGCTCGGTCGACCAGGCGGAGACGGCCCACGCGTTGCCGTCCGCGTCGGGCGTTGTGGGGATCGAGCCCTCGAGCACGACCAGCGAGTGGTAGCGCGTGGCGCTGAAGGGCTGCGCGAGGCCCTCGAAGACGCCGAGGCCGTCGTGCGAGACGTCGGAGACCTTGCCGTGCATGAGCACGGGGTGCTGGGCGACGATCATCCCGTGCTTGTCGGCCAGGCACTGGTGCCCGAGGCAGACGCCCAGCACCGGCACGCGCCCGGCGAAGCGATCGATGATCGCGGCGCTGACCCCGGCCTCGTTGGGCGTGCACGGGCCGGGGCTGATGATGACGTGTGTCGGGCCCTTGCCCTCGCTCAGGCGTTCGGCCTCATCGGGTGTGATCTTGTCATTGCGCACGACCACGAGGTCGCGCCCGGGCTCGAGGGTGCGGTCGAGCTCGCCCAGGCGCTGGACGAGGTTCCAGGTGAAGCTGTCGTAGTTGTCGATGAGCAGGATCACGGGCCAAGCGTACGCGCGGCCTGCTCGCCCGGGCGGGGCGCCGGCTCGGGCCGGAATCAGGCCGCGAGGTTCCCGCGTGTCCCGGCGACGCCGTCGAGGGTCACAAGGAACAGCTCGGGCGAGAGCGGGTAAGGCAGGCGGGCGTGGTCCTCCTCGACCCGGTCGCTCAGGCGTTCGACAAAGCCCTCGGGCCCGGTGCTCATCGCGATGAGCATGTCGCGCGCAGGGACGGCGGCATAGAAGTCGCCCCCGAGCCTCGGCGCCAAGATCTTGTGCAGATCGCGCATCAGCAGACGCGACGCGTCGTACCCGTCCTGCTCGGCCAGAATGACCGCTCGCCCGCCCTCGCGGCTCTCGATCACCTGGATATCCAGCTCGGGCGCGTACTCGTCGAGGTTGTCGCGGGCGATCACCTCGAGGTCGTCGGTCGACACGCCCCAGCGGAGCATCTGCTCGCTGGTGATGCTCACGGTCATGTTGGGCAGGTCGATCACGAAGACGATGACCGTGCCGTTGACGTAGGGGACGTGCGCGACGAGCTCGCGGCTGAGGTGTTCGAAGATCGACTCGGGCTGGATGCGCGGCATGATGCGCGAGCGGGCGGCGGTGAAGGGCATGTCGGCCGACTCGAGCCCGTTGGTGCCGAAGAGCTGCCCGATAAATTGCTCGACGATGTCGGCGCCGCGGGTGGGCTCGTGCACGACCATCCGCAGGAGGTTTTCCAGATCGAGGCGGCGTCCGTTGACCAGCAGCTCACGCGGGCCGGCGAGGTCGATCTCGTAGCCGGGCCGCGCTTGGCGGATCAGCGTGGCGATGTGCTCGGCGAAGGCCTCTGGTTCGATCGGCATGGACATCAAGGCTCTCCCTCTCCTTGAGCCGGGGCGTCGGCCCCGCCTGCTTGGCGGGCATCGACGCCGGGCCGATGATCGTCCAGCCGTCTGCGTGCGTGGGGGCGTCGTGCGCCTCCCAGACCGGCACAGGCGGGCCGATCGACAGAGCCGCGCCGAGTTCTGGGGCGTATGCAGGTCCGCGGAAGGGGCGAGCCACGGATTCGCGTCGCGCGGGTGGCGGCTGGGGGAAAGGCGGTCGGGACGAGATGGGGCGGGGCGGGCCCCCGTAGCCGGGTTGGCCGGTGTCGGCTAGAATCGCCGCCTAGGTCCGGGAAGCCCCGGGACAGACCGCTCGCCCCCGTGGGGCGTGCACCAAGGCCCGGCGTGATTCCACCCCGGACAGACGCGGAGACCCAGCGTGACCGAGCATGAGATCGAAGCAAAGGTGATCGACATCGTCGCCGAGCAGATGGGCGCGGAGAAGGCCAAGATCACCCGCGAGACGAGCTTCGTCGAGGACCTCAACGCCGACAGCCTCGACACCGTCGAGCTGGTCATGGAGTTCGAGGACGAGTTCGAGACCTCCATCCCAGACGACCAGGCCGAGAAGATCCAGACCGTGGGCCAGGCGATTGAGTTCATCAAGCAGGCCCAGGGCATCGACTAAACGAGCCCCGCCGATGCCACGCCTCACGCGCCGAGTTGTCGTTACCGGGTTCGGTGGTCTCACCAACCTCGGGCACACCGCGCCCGCGACGTGGGAGGGCATGCGAGAAGGACGCTCGGGCATCGGCCCGATCGACCACTCGGCCTTCCGCGACGAGGGCCAGGCGGAGGGCGCGATCTCCGACCAGTGGGCCGTCAAGTTCGCGGGCCAGGTCCGCGGCTGGACGCCCCGCGCGGTCGAGAAGCGTGAGCACAAACGCTTCGATCGCGCCGCCCTGCTCGGGCTCGACGCCGCCCTCGAGGCCGTCGAGCACAGCGGCTGGGATCACAATGCGGGCGACCCGGCCCGCCACGGCGTGATCATCGGCTCGGGCATCGGCGGCATCCGCACGATCGAGGAGAGCTACCACACGCTCCTGCACCGCGGGCCCAGCCGCATCAGCCCCTTCACGGTGCCCCGCCTCATGGTCAACGCGACCACGGGCAACATCTCCATCCGCTTCAACCTCCAGGGCCCCGCCACCGCCCACTCGACCGCGTGCGCCAGCTCGGGACACGCGATCGGCGACGCGGCAAACGCGATCCGCCTGGGGCTGGCCGATGTCATGGTCGCCGGCGGGGCCGAGGCGGCGGTCACGCCACTGTGCGTCGGCGCGTTCACGACGATGAAGGCGCTGAGCACCCGCAACGACGACCCGCAGGCCGCGAGCCGCCCGTTCGACACGGGGCGGGACGGCTTCGTGCTTTCCGAGGGCGCGGCGATGTTCATCCTCGAGAGCGAGGAGCACGCCAAGGCCCGCGGCGCGACGATCTATGCCGAGGTGGTCGGCTTCGCCAACTCCGCCGACGCGCACCACATCGCGGCTCCCGAGCCCGAGGGGCGCGGCGCGTTCAACGCGATGAAGTGGGCCCTGCGCGACGCCGAGCTCGACGCCAACGACATCGACCACATCAACGCGCACGGCACGAGCACGCCGCTGGGCGACCGGGCCGAGCTGCTGGCGGTCAAGAAGATCTTCGGCGACCACGCCAAGGCCGGCGGCGGCGGGCTCTCGGTCACCTCGACCAAGAGCATGCACGGGCACGCCCTGGGCGCTTCGGGCGCTGTTGAGATGATCGCCTGCATCCATGCCGTGCGCGAGGGCGTGCTGGCGCCGACGATCAACCTCGACGAGCCCGACGCGGACTTCGACGTCGACATCGTCGCCAACGAGGCCCGCCAGACCCCGGTCAAGACCGTGATGAACAACACGTTCGGCTTCGGCGGGCACAATGTTTCGCTGATCGTCGCCCGCTACGAGAGCTGAGCGGCCCCGCCGACGCCAGCCGCGTGGAACCAGCCGGGCGCGCCCGCTTGGGGAGCGCTGCGAAGGCTTCGGTGATTCTGGCATGACGTTTGCGGATCTCCGCCGGGCTCATCCGGGCCCGCCCGGAGGCCGATCAGACCGTCATGCCCACGACCAACGCCACGATCCGCACGCTCGATGTCCCGATCCGCGTGGTGCTCGGCTCACGCCGCCTGCCGCTGCGCGACATCACGGCGTTTGTGCCCGGCTCGCTGATCGAACTGCCCAAAGAGGCCGACCGCGAGCTCGAGCTGCTCGCGAACAACCTGCCGATCGCGACGGGCTCGGCGGTCAAGATCGGCGAGAACTTCGGGCTCAAGGTCGCGCACGTCGGCGACGTCGCGGCCCGCATGAACGCGGTCGTGCACGCCGCCCCGGACACGGACGGGGGCGACGACGGGATGTCGGACGAGGACCTCGCCGAGGCCCTGCTCGCGGGGCAGCTCTAGCGCCATCGCCGGGCAGAGGGCCAATCAGCGGAAGATGTCGCGACCCTGGATGCCGTCGCGGGTGGCCCAGAAGTACGCCCGGTAGGAGCCGGGGTCGTTGGCGGTCGCGCCCTCGAGCCCGTCGTCGCCCATCGAGTACGCGTTGAGCAAGAACCGCCCGGGGTTCCAGTAGCCCGCGGGCGTCGCCGGGCGGGCTTTGGCCTCGCGGTCGGACGCGACGCGGGCGTCGAGATCGACGATGCTCACGCGGCTCACGCTGCCGTCGACGGTCAGCACGGTGGGCTCGGCGCCCGGGTTGTTCCAGTTGGGCGGTTTTTTGACCGTGCCCAGATTCTCGACCTCATCTGACCCCAGGCTCGTCGGACGCGACGAGGTCCGGCTTCGCTGCGTCGTGTCGAAACGCTCCCACATCATCACCTTGCTAGACGGGAAGATCGCGTCGGACACCCGGTTGCGGCGCACCAGCGACGCGACCGGGTCGGACCGGTTGGTCGTCAGGCGCGACTCGGTGCGGTAGCGATCGGCGCTGAACCACATCGTCGGCGAATAGACGTACGAGCAGTCCCAGATCAGGTTGTTCAGCGAAGCCCCGGGGAACGTGAAGGGCAGGTCCTTGAACCGCTGGATGACCGTCCCGTCGGCCGGGCTGAACTGGACTTCGGACGCGAAGTCGCCGTCGCGGAGCCACCCACCGACGAGGCTGTACCAATGAAACGCGTACATCTCTGAGTAAAACGGTCCCGCGCCGCTGAACTCATACGTCGGGCGGCGCGCCCCCGGCTCCAGCCCCCCCACCGGCACCTTCGACGCGACACCCCACCGGCTGACCACCGACCAATCCGGCACCCGCACCGGATCGAACGGGTTGATGAACTCGTCGTCAAAGTCGGCGGTGTACAGAGCCTGGATCTGCCCCATCGAGCGCAGGTTCGCCTGGCTCACCAGGTTCTGGGCGCTGATGCGCGCCTGCCCCAGCGTGGGCACCAGGATGCCGATGAGCAGCGCGATGATCGCGATGACCACCAGCAGCTCGATCAGCGTGAAGCCCGACGAACGACGCGCTGCCCGCTGCCCGCTGCCCGCGATCGTCCCGATCCGTTCTGATTCCCGCATGACCGACCCTTCGGGCGACGCCGGGCCCATGCACACCGGGACCGTCGCCGACACTGCGACGCGCGGGCGAGTGCCTGGCCCCGCTCCGCGGTCAGATGCGCTCCACGCTCAAACCGGCTGCACGGGCCGAACAGCCCACCGGCACCTCCGTCCCCGCGGGCGGTCAGCGACACGCAAGACCCCGCGAGAGCGACCCTGCGGGTGAAAACCCGCGGCGCCGCAGACTACCCGAAGCTGCGCCCGGCCCCAAGCGCCCGGCCGCAATGAACGCCAAGCGATCTCGCGGGTGACCACCCCTGTATGGTTGGTATTTGATTGTATTTGCCGCCTACAGACGCCCCGAGATCGGGTAGAACTCGCGCCCGAACGCCGATCTATGCTCTGCCGTCGCTGTCGAGCGACCGAAAAGAGATGCCATGCCACGCGATATACCCGTCGGGAACGGCGACCTGCTCATCACGTTCGACGCCGACTACCGGATCCGGGATCTGTACTACCCGCGCGTCGGGCGCCACAACCACACCGACGGTCACGTGCAGCGGTTCGGGGTCTGGGCCGACGGCAAGTTCGCCTGGGTCGAGGAGGCCGGCTGGAAGCGCGAGCTGCGGTACAAGTCCGACACCCTGGTGACCGAGGTCCGCCTGCTCAACGAAGAGCTGGGCCTGGAGATCGTCTGCCACGACTGCGTCGACTTCGACCAGCCGGTCTATTTTCGCAAGAGCTTCGTGCGCGACCTGACGGGCAAGGCGCGCGACGTGCGCCTGTTTTATCACTGCGACCTGTCGATCAACGGCTCGCCCGTGGGCGACACCGCGAACTACGACCCGACCAGCTCGGCCGTGGTGATGTACAAGGACGATTCGTACTTCCTGATCAACGCCTGCGACCAGCACAAGTGCGGGATCGACCACTGGGCGATCGGCGCCAAGCGTGTCGGCGGGGCCGAGGGAACGTGGCGCGACGCGGAGGACGGGCAGCTCGGGCGCAACGCGATCAGCCAGGGCTCGGTCGACGCGACGGTCGGCTTCAATCTCCAGGTGCCGCCTTTCGGCGAGGCGCACGTCACCTCGTGGATCGCCTGCGGGCACAGCTACGACGACGTCAAGCGCCTGAACAAGCGCATCTGGGAGAAGGGGCCCGACCGGATGATCGGGCGGACCGAGGCCTACTGGAAGCTGTGGTGCCGCAAGGAGCCCATGGACACCACGCCCCTGCCCGAGCCGGTTCGTGATCTGTACTACCGCAGCCAGCTCATCCTGCGCACGCAGATCGACAACGGCGGCGCCATCATCGCGGCCAACGACACCGATATCACCCACTTCGCCGGCGACCACTACAGCTACTGCTGGATGCGCGACGGCGCGCTCGTCGCCCATGGGCTCATCATGAGCGGGCAGAGCGAGCTGAGCCGCAACTTCTTCCGCTTCGCCGCCGGCTGCATCGACGACGAGGGCTATTTCCTGCACAAGTACACGCCCGAGGGCGCACTGGCGAGCAGCTGGCACCCCTGGATGATCGACGGGCAGAAGATCCTGCCCATCCAGCAGGACGAGACCGCGCTGACGCTGTGGGCCCTGCGCAAGCACTTCGAGGTCTTCCGCGACGTCGAGTTCATCAAACCGCTGTACACGCCCTTGGTGGCGCGGGCCGCGGAGTGGATGCTGGGCTACCGCGACCAGAACGGGCTGCCCCACCCCTCGTGGGACCTGTGGGAAGAGCGCCGCGGGGTGCACACGTTCACGGTCGCCGCGACGATCGGAGCGCTCGACGCGGCCAGCCGCTTCGCCGAGGACTTCGGCGAGCGCGACCGCGCCGCGGCCTTCCGCGAGGGCGCCGAACGCATGCGCAACGCGCTCAAACGCCATCTCTGGCACGAGGAGAGCAGGTCCTTCGCGCGCATGGCCGTGCCGCTGCCCGAGGGCGGGTACCGCCTCGACATGACGCGCGACAGCGCCGCGTTTGCGCTCTTCGCCTTCGGCGCGTTCGACCCGACCGACCCGATGGTCGAGGCCGAGATGCAGAGCGTGCGCGACCGCCTGTGGGTCAAGACCGACGTCGGCGGGTGCGCGCGCTATGAGCGCGACTACTACCACCAGATCGAGAGCGATAACGTCCAGGACATCCCGGGCAACCCGTGGGTCATCTGCACGCTCTGGCAGGCGCTCTTTCTGATCGAGGGCGCACGCACGCCCGAGGATCTGGCGAAGGCGATGCCCTACCTGCTGTGGACGGTCGACCGGGCCAAGCCCAGCGGCGTGCTGGCCGAGCAGTTTGACCCGCACACCGCCGATCCGATCAGCGTCTCGCCCCTGACCTGGAGCCACTCGACCTTCGTGAGCGTCTGCGCCCGCTACCTCGAGCGCCTCAGCGAACTGGGCGCACCCCGGGGCGTGCGCCAGCCGATGGCGACCGTCTGATCAGCACACGCGCGCTCGCGCCGGGCTAGCGAGCCAGCTTGGCGATCAGCCACCCGAGCAGCTCGGGATCGCGCGACTCGAGCACGCGCCGCTTGTCGCCCTCGCTCAGCGAGGTCTTTGCGAGCGCCTTCTCGGCCCGCGCCCACAGGGATTTGAGCTTTTTCTCATCGCCCGCCGCGAGCGCGAGGTCGCCCACGATCTCGCCCAGACGCTGCGCGACGATCGTGTCCTCGTGCTGGTAGTAGCGGTCGATGATCTTCCGCTGACTCCGGCTGTATTCCTGTCCGCCCGCCATCAGCCCGCCCCCGTAACCACGCGCCCGCTCCCGGGCTCGATGACGCCGATGCGTGTTACTGTCTCCCCGAGCCGGCGCAGCCGCCGGGCGACGCCCTCGGCGAACGTCGGGCGAACGATCACGCAATAGCCCACGCCCATGTTGAAGACGCGGGCCATCTCCTCGTTGCTCACGCCGCCGTGATGCTGGAGGAACTCGAACACCGGCGGCACGTGCCAGCTGCCAGACCTGATCCGCGCGTCGACCTTCGCGTGCAGCGCCCGCGAGAGGTTCCCCGCCAGCCCGCCGCCGGTGACGTGGGCCATGCCGGTAATTACTTTCTTGACCTTGTACGCGCGCTGCGTGCGCACGATGGGCTGCACGTACAGGCGCGTCGGCTCGAGCAGCACCTCGCCCAGCGTGCGCTCGGGGTCGAGCTCGTCGTAGACCTTGCCCAGGTCCAGCCCGGCCTCCTTCACGATCCGCCGAACCAGCGAATACCCGTTGGAATGCACCCCGCTGCTCGCGAGACCGAGCACAACGTCGCCCGGCTCCACACGCGCCGTGTCCATCGCCCGCCCCAGCTCGACCACACCCACGGCGAAGCCCGCGAGATCGAACTCGCCCGGCTGGTAGACCTCGCCCATCTCGGCCGTCTCACCCCCGAGCAGTGCGGTGCGTGTCCGCTCGCACGCGCGGGCGACGCCCGAGAGGATCGCCGCGAGCTGCTCCTGCTCGACCTTGTTGACCGCGATGTAGTCAAGGAAGAGCAGCGGCTCGGCCCCCTGCACGATCAGGTCGTTGACGCTCATCGCGACGAGGTCGACGCCGATGGTGTCGTAGATGCCCGTGTCGATCGCGAGCTTGACCTTGGTGCCCACGCCGTCGCAGCAGGCGACGAGGACGGGGTCCTTGAAGTTGTGGCGGAAGAGCGACTCGTTGTAGTCGAGCCGGAGCATGCCGGCGAAGCCGCCGGGGTTGTCGATGACGCGCTGCCCGAAGGTCCGGCGCATCATGGACTGGATCGACGAAGCGAACCGATCCCCCGCCTCGATGTCCACGCCCGAATCGGCGTAAGTCAGGCCCCGGGGGCGGTCTCCGGCGGTGCGCGCGTCACTCATGCCGTGATCGTACGCGGGGCAAGCGAGCCGCCCCACGCCCATCCCGCTAGAGTGGCTCCGCACGACGGATCCGAAGGAGCGATCATGCCGGAAAACTACCTCTTCACCAGCGAATCGGTCTCGATGGGGCACCCCGACAAGATCGCCGATCAGATCTCAGACGCGATCCTCGACGCGATGCTGACCGACGACCCCAACTCGCGGGTCGCGGTCGAGACGATGGTCGCGACCGGGCTGGTCGTGGTCGCCGGCGAGGTGCGGACCAAGACCTACGTCGACATCCAGGACGTCGTCCGCGAGACCATCACCGAGATCGGCTACACCGACGCCCGCCTGCGGTTCAGCGCCGAGTCGTCGGCCGTGCTGGTCGCGCTCAACAAGCAGAGCCCCGACATCGCCCAGGGCGTCGACACCGAGGGCGCGGGCGACCAGGGCATGATGTTCGGCTTCGCCTGCCGAGAGACGCCCGAGCTGATGCCCCTGCCCATCCTGCTCAGCCACCGCCTGGTCGAGCGCCACGCCTCGGTGCGGCGTGAGAAGATCATCCCGGGCCTACGCCCCGATGCCAAGGCGCAGGTCACCGTCGAGTACGACGCCGACAAGCCCGTGCGCATCGACACCGTTGTCCTGTCGACCCAGCACGACCCGAGCTGGTCTGACCGCCAGGCGGACCTCAAGACCGAGGTCATCGAGCACATCATCAAGCCCGTGCTGGGCGAATGGTGGAACAACGCGATCACCGTCCACATGAACCCGACCGGCAAGTTCGAGATCGGCGGTCCCCACGGCGACGCCGGGCTCACCGGGCGCAAGATCATCGTCGATACCTACGGCGGACGCGGACGCCACGGGGGGGGCGCCTTCAGCGGGAAAGACCCGACCAAAGTCGACCGCTCGGCGGCGTACATGGCCCGCTACATCGCCAAGAACGTCGTCGCCGCGGATCTGGCCGACCAGTGCGAGATCCAGCTCAGCTACGCGATCGGCGTCGCCGAGCCCACGAGCGTGCACGTCGATACCTTCGGCACGGCCAAAGTCGACGAGGACAAGATCAGCGCCGCGATCCGCGCGACCTTCAGCCTCACGCCCCGTGCAATCATCGAGACCCTCAAGCTCCGCAACCCCATCTACCGCACGACCGCCCGCCACGGGCACTTCGGTCGCCGCGCATTCGAGGAGAACGGCATCGAACACTTCACCTGGGAAAAGACCGACAAGGCCGACGCGCTCAAAGCCGCGGCCAAGTAGCTCGGCCGCCCGACCCTTCACCTTCCGGCGCGCATCGACTCGCCGGCCTTCAGCCCCCGCACGCTCTCTCTCCTCGCCCGCTTTCCTCACCCACCCGGCGCCATCGGCGCTCGATCGATCCGCTCAGCGGGCACGACGCCACGCCAGCACGCCCCCCAGCGCGAGCAACGCCCACGCCGCCGGCCCGGGGATACACCGCGTGTAGATGTCAACGCTATCCAGTTTCGCGACCGCCATCGTCTGGCTGTTCGCGAAATGGAAGTTCTGGAAAGGCGGGCACTCTTTGAGCTTGCCGGCGAAGACGCCCTGCGTCCAGCCGTCGCCCAGATCGTTCTCCCGTTCCATGATCTGGAACGGGCGGAACCGCCCGTTGATGAAGGCCTTGACCCTGCCGGTGATCTCGCCTTGATAGATCACGCTCACCCAATACTCCTTCCGCCGGTCCGTCCGGTCGGCATCGGGCACCGTGAAGACGACCTCGGCCGGCTGCCCGATCGGTCCGGTCTGGAGGATGAGCAGGCCCGTGTGCGGCCGTTCGCCCGGCTCCGGAGGCTCACCCTGTTCCCACGCGCCTTCTTCGGTCACCCGGTCGCCCGAGCCGAACGGGTCCCCGAACGGGTTGCGCGGCTCGGGGGGATCGTCCGGCGCGTTGCCGTTGTTGTTGCCCCACTGCTCATCGAACGACCAGCGGGCGAACGTCGAATGATCCTCGTCCTGCGTCCAAGCCGGCGGGGCAACCGCCTGACCACACGCCGCCGATGACACACCGCCGACGGCAAGCAAGACACACACCGATCGCGCCACGCGTTGCATCGCGCCCTCTCTTTCCATTCATCTGTGCGTCGCCGAACGTCCTCGGGCCCGCCCGGCCGGCGCACGACACCGGGCGGGCCTCCCACATCCACGCGCCGCTCTCCCTCTCCCGGACGGCGCGCGGTCAAGTCTGAAGAAACGCTAGCGTGGTCCCGCGAAACGTCCAGCAGCAATCACCGAGCAGCACGCGCTTCGGGCAATACCGCCCGGGCCATCCACCGCGGGCCCACCCCCGAGCGCGGCACGCGCCACGCGACACTCATCGCCTGGCGTACAACCCACGCTCGCGGATGTACGCGGCCACGCTCGCATCCAGACGCGGCGCAACCGGTCCATCCAGCGACGCCCGCACCGCCGTCGAAGACACCGCGTGCAGCGGCGTCTCAACAATGCGCCCGATCCACCGCTCAACGCGGTACTCAGCCTGCCCCCCGGCGCGCAGCGCCGCCGCGAGCGCTGCGCGCGTGCCTAGCGGCTCGCGCAGCACCACCGCCGGCTCGGCCAGCGCCGTGATCGCATCCGGCTCGCGCCAGCGGTGGAACGCGACGACCTGATCGGCGCCGATCAGAAAACGCAGCTCGCAATCGCCCGCAACTCGGCGCGACCGGCGTAATGTGTCGACCCAGTAGCTCGGCTCGCCCGCATCGCCCCGGGCGATCTCATCGCGCCATACGTGCGCCCGCCGATCGCCCTCGATCGCCAGCTCGAGCATCCGTACCCGGTCAGCCCCGCTCGCGATCGGCCCAGCGCCCTTGTGGGGCGATCGGGCCGCGGGGACAAACACCGCGTGCCCGGCATCGCCGAACAGCCCGTCGCGGGCGGCCCGCGCCATCGCGACGTGCCCGGGGTGCACGGGGTCGAAGCTGCCCCCAAACAGCAGCACGGGCGCCCCCGCCGGGGCGGGCCAGGGGCTGATCGCCGCTCGATCATCGCGATGGTTCGGCTCGGCAGGCAAGGACTGATGCTAGAGCCGCCCGCGCCGCGGGCGGGCCTGCGACCCCGACCCCCTCAGGCACCAGCACGTCTTGTCTCGCCCCCCGCTGGCACGGGCGGGGGGTGCGGGGATACCATGGCCCAAGCGACGGCCCCGTCGTCTAGCCAGGTCTAGGACATCAGGTTTTCATCCTGAGAACGCGGGTTCGAATCCCGCCGGGGTCACTTCCGAGATTCGCCGCTGCCTCACTCTCTCGAGTTGGCTTTGGCGATGCTCCGCCTCACGCCACGAAAGGTCGCGTCCGTCCGCATCCATCCGAGGTTCGCGGCGTTCGACCCGGATCGGCCGGGGCACGAAACGTGCTGATCGACACGGTGAGCGGACCGGGTGACGCGCGTTGCCGACTCGGTATCGCCCAAAGCCGCTCGACGACGCTTCGGCTTCATCCGCCATGCTGCGCACAGTTTGCATGGATCCGAACCGGACGGGTTTCGCGGCGCGCCCGGTTTGACCGCGGAACGAGATGCGTGCGCTGCCGTTCTCGGCGATGTTCAGGGCCAAAGCTCCAAGCACATCGGCGGGCGCTGTGGCCCCGCACCGATAGCGGGGTCGGTGCCGTGCTCGCAGGTGCGGCAAGATGAGCCGCGATTCACCGCACGATCACCTCCAACTGATGCAGTGCTCGCACTATCCATTGTCGGTGGTGCCGGGTCCACCGCCGCAGCAGTGTTCGATCGGCCCGACTGAAAGGAACGACATGCATACCAAGCGAATGACCACGCTCTTGTCCCTGACGATCGCCGCGGGGACCACACTCGCCGCCGGCGTCAACGCCGACGCACCTCCCAAGCCCGATTCGACAACGCCAAAGTCACAGTCGAATGCGAGCGAGGACGCCCGGCTGCTCTCGTTTCATAAGGTGAGCTCGCTGATGGGTTCGGATGTTGCCAACTCGACCGGTGAAGTGCTCGGCACGATCAGCGACCTCGTTGTCGACCGCGGCACCGGCGAGATCGGCTTCGTCGTGCTCGAGCACGGCGGCGTGCTCGGCCTCGGTAGCGACCAGGTCGCCATCCCGTACAACGCTTTCCGGCTCGACCGCGCTCAGAATCGCTTGCGGCTTGGAGTGACGGCGGCCGTGATGGAGAACAGCGATCGCCAAACGCCGCCCGGCTGGATCGAGGTCGACCTCGACGCTTGGGACGACGCGGTCGCCGCGCTTCGTAACGAGCTGCTCGGCAGCGGCGACGGGCGACTTCGAGACCCCTACGACGGCGCGATGAACACCGACAATCGCCTGACCGTGGAAGGTGTGGTTGAGTCGTTGGACCGCGATCACATCGTCGACGGTCCCGAACAGGTGATCGCCGCGATTCGGTCGTCCGATGGTGCGACCACGCGTGTCGCCCTGGGCCCGAGCTGGTTTGTCGCTGGGCAACGCGACGTCATTGCCAGGGGAGACCGTGTTCGCATCACGGCCTTCGCGTTGGAGACGCCGGGTACCGATCTCCTTGTCGCATCCGAGCTCAAAGCCGACGACCTCTTGGTGCGACTCCGGGATCAGGACGGCTCGGCGAAGTGGCTCGACATCCGCCCCGAGCAGGTGATGGACACCAACGAATGGGTGGAGCCGATGGTGCTTATGTCAGACGTCATCGGAATGGACGCGCACGCGCTCGGCGAAGACAGCGGCGAGATCGAGGACGCAGTGATGGAGGCATCAACCGGCAACGTCTTCATGCTCAGCCTCGATCCCAACGAGAACATCCTGGGCATCGGTGATGAGCTGCGATGCGTGCCCTGGTCGATTGCGGCGATCGGTCGAGAGCGTGTCCGCATCGACGCGACCGAGGAGATGCTGCAGAAGTGCGAGCCGATGCCGGACGATGTGCAGGTCTTCATCACGCCGGTCCGTCTTCAGACGGCGTACAGCGCGTTCGATGTGCCGGCTGATACGTTCGAGCCGCGCCCGAACGACGCATGGAGCGAAGCCTACGCACTCGGCGGCTGGGAAGCCCGCGGGCCACTCGCCGCCGCCGTCAACCGCGGCGCCTCAAACAGCGTGCAAGGCATGCTCGAGCGGATGGAAACCACAGCTCTTCCCGCCGGAGTAAGCGACGCCGCTGTGCTGCTCGTCAGAACCAATGATCGGTCGATGCGCGTGCTTGTCGGGCCGAAGTGGTTCATGGATCGGCAGGACACGTCGAAGATCATCGGCTCCAACGCGACGGTCAGGTTCAAGGAAGCGAGAGTCGGCGGCCAAACGTACCGCGTCGCGACCGAGATCGAGACAGACGACGGCCGCGTCATCACGCTCTGGCGCGACGGACGCCCGATCTGGGACGTGAGCTAACGATCACGAAACAGGCGATACAACCAGCGTCGCTCGAAAAGGGCGGCGCTGGCTTTGCGACCTCTACGGGAACGACTTCTCGGTCACCCGCCCGGGCGCCGACAGGCAGCGCGGCATCCCGGGCGCAGCATTTCAGGGTGTCGAACGCCCCATGTCCTCGGCATCCTCTGTGCCTTCATCGATCACCGCCGCCGCTTCTTCGCGGTCGTCCGGGTCCGCAGTCGGGTTCACGCCTTCGCCCACATCGCGGAGATCAAGATCCGCGAGCATCGCGAAGTGATCGGAGCCGGGCATGCGAACACGGCTGAGCCCGGCAACACGAACGCCGCGTGAGACGAAGACGTGGTCGAGCGGGTATCGAAGAAGCGGGTACTCCGCGTGATAGGTGCTGAACATGCCTCGCCCGACCCGCGGATCACGGAGCCCGCTGAGGCGTCGGAACAGCCGGGTCGTGTGTGACCACGCAACATCGTTGAAATCTCCCGCCACAATCCAGACCGCCTCAGCATCGGCCGCAACGTCTTCGGCCACGAGCACGAGCTCGGCGTCTCGAATCCTGCTGTTGTGCCTGCCGGTCCCTGACCGCTTCGCGAGCGCCGGCGGCGTCGGATGAACCCCCACAAAGCGGATCGGCATCCCCCCGATGTCGAGCGTCGCGTTGATGGACGGACGGTCTTCCGAGACGCGGTGCTCGACCCGGGCCTCGTCCAATGGCACGCGCGACCAGAGCGCGATACCCAGCCCGTTATCGCGCACCTCACCGACCCGGTGCGGGAAACGATCAGCAAGCTCGCCCAGCTCGCGCTCCCAGGTGTCGTCGATCTCGACGAGCAACAAAACATCCGGCTCTTGCGATTCGATCGCGCGGACAACGTCGGCGTGTTGCCTGTTCTCAAAATCGAGGTTCGCGACAAGCAAGCGCACTTGCTTCGTCTCGCCCGACTCGACAGAGGTCCGCCACAGACGCGTGTAAGGCAAGACGTGCGCAGCCTGCCAGAGGAACACACTCGCGATCACGATACATATCACCGAGGTCTCTGGACGCCATCCGTACCGCCAAGCGAAGCCGAGTGCCGTCAGAAGCAACGCGACACAAACACCCGCGAGATGCAAACGCGGAAAATCGCACGATCGAACAAGCCACCAGCCCGTGCGGACCAGCGGGAGCAGCGTGCAAACGACGACCGCGAACGCAGCGACTCGGACACACCAGATCATGCAGGCCGCGAGGATCCCGGGGGTTTGCTGGTCGCCGAGCGTCATTCGTTCGCCGCCCGCTCGTCGTCATCGCGCGTTTCGATGCGCAGCGGCTCCTTGAACGTGAGGGTGCGGTAGGGAAAGGGAATCTCGATGCCGGCCGCATCGAGTGCCGACTTGATCGCCTCGACAACCTCATCCCGCGACGCGCGTTGGTCCAGCGGCTTCGCGCCAGTCCACCAAGCGATCTCGAAGTTCACGCTGCTGTCCGCAAACTCTCGGGCGAACACCTCCACCGGCTGCCTGGTCGACACGGAGGCGCATGAGCGTACCGCGTCGATGATGACGGCCCGCGCGCCCGCGACGTCTTCGCCGTACGCGACACCGCAGATCACCATCACGCGCCGCTCGACACCGCTCGTCAAGATCTCGACCGGCGTCTTGTAGATCACCGCGTTCGGAACCACGATAAGGCGGCCGTCAACCGTCTGTATCAGGGTGTTCCTGATGGTGACGTCCTGCACGCGTCCCATGATGCCGTCGCACTCGATGAAGTCATCGGTCTCGAACGGAAACCGCCAGAGGATGAGGATGCCTGCGAAGAAGTTCTCGAAGATGTCTTTGAACGCCAGCCCGATCGCGATCGACCCGATGCCCAACGCCGCCAGAGCATCGGCGGGCGAGACGCCGGGGAAGACGACCATCGCGGCAAGCAACAGTCCCAGGCTCCACACGCCGATTGCGATGACGCGCTCAAAGAGGTCCTTGAGCGACCGACGCAGCTTCCGATCGCGCAGCACCCGCCGCGTCAGGCGTCGCGCGAGCAACGCGATCAACCCTGTCGCGAGCAACACAACGAGCCCGGCCGCCAGCAACGGAACGTGCCCGATGAAGTCACGCCAGATGCCGTCGAGCGTGTCGCGGATGGTCTCAGTCGCGGCATCGACGGAGATCAATGGGTCTTCCGGACCGTGCGCAGGGGGTTCGCTCTGTGCATCAGACATCGGCCCTGCTCCGGAAAGAACGATCGTTCGACCCGGCACACGCCGACCGGATAGTCGAAGCGACCCGGCCGGTGCGCTTGGGTGATGCGGCAAGCCGGCGAGCGCAACCGCCTCGACAGTGTACCAAACCGCTGAAGTCCCATGGATGAAGGTCCGTGGAACCGAAAGACGCGAGTGCCTGCCGCGATGCGTCTACGCCGAACCCGGCGACGCGACCGGCAGCCTCACCTCGAATCGAGCGCCCGACGGCTCGACGTTTGAGGCCGAGACCGTTCCGCCGTGCAGCTCGGCGATGCCTCGCGCGATCGCCAGGCCGAGCCCGTGACCTCGCTCGCGACGGACTTCCGTCTTGGATTGCACAAAGCGATCGAAGATGGTCGGCAAGACATCGGGGTGGATGCCGGGCCCAGAATCGATGACGTCAACCACGAAGTACCCCGCGTCGGTGGTCGTATCAGTCGGCGCTTCAACCCGCGCCTCGATTCGAACGTCTTGCCCGCTCGGCGTAAAACGGATCGCGTTTCGAACAAGGTTGTTCAGCAGCGTCCGGATCAGCTCCGGATCGCCCCGGATCTCTGCGTTGATCCCGGCCTCATCGGCGGCGAGGCTGGGACGCAGATGAACAGTGTGCAGCTCGGCCATCGATCTACAGTCCTCGATCGCGTCCATCACCAGCTCGTTCGCCCCGTACGCCTTCGTTTGCGTGACGCCGGAGCCGCCCTGCACACGCGTCAGTGTCAGAAAACTCTCGACCAGACGCCCGAGCTTGCGCATCTCCTCCTCCACCGTGCCGACAAACTCAACGACCGGTGCAGAAAGCTCACCACGCTCCAGCGTCTGCGCCTGCACCAAGAGTGTTGCGATCGGCGTCTTGAGCTCGTGAGAAATGTTCGAGAGGAACCGCTCTTGCGCGGCGAACGCCTCTCCCATCCGCTCTCGAGCGGCGTCCAACTCCTCGGTCACCGCGGCGAGCTCCGGGCTGTCGACGTCCACATCCAACGACTCTTCGATGGTCTCCGGCTGGAGCGACGCGGCGGCCTGGGCGAGCGTGTGCATCGGGCGCACGGCAAAGCCGGCGAGAAACCAGCCGCTCACGCCCGCCGCCACGATGCCCAGCACGAGCCCGATGCCGAAGATCCGCGCGACCGTCATCCGCCGCTTGTGCAGCGGTAAACCGTCGGACGACACGAGCAGCACCACCGACTGCCCGTCGATCGCCATGGGTACCGCCGCGACCAGGTAGCCCGGCTCGCGGATTGACCTCCCCTGCGGTCGCAGCACCGATGCCGAATTGGTCCGCACGACACGGTCGATCAGGCCCCGGACGCCAGGGCTGTCGACGTCAAGCTCTTCTGGCGGCGCTACTCGCACCTCGACCCGCCCGACCCCGCCGTCACCGATCCGCCCGGCGACCAACCGGAGGTCCGATGCTATCGGCAGCCGACCGAGCCGCGTGAATTCGCTCGCACGATCGACGGCGCTCTCGAGGAGCGCGTCGCGAAAGTCCTTCGCCGCCATGGTAGCCGTCGCGAACCAGACACCAGCCCCGAGGATGCCGGCGACGACCACGAAGATCGCGACCGCCCAGAGCGTGACGCGGCTTCTGAGTGGCAGCAATGGAGGACCCTCCCGCCCGTGTCGCCTCGACGCGCGGGGCTAGTCCATAACCCCGAAGCGATACCCAGCGCCCTTGATCGTGTGCAGCAACTCACGGTCGAAGCCGCGATCGATTTTCTTCCGCAGGCTCGAAACGTACACGTCGATCACATTGCTACCGGGCTCAAAGTTCATGTCCCACACCCGCTCGGCGATCTGGGCCCGGCTCAACACCCGGTTCTGATTCCGCATCAGGTACTCGAGCAGCGCGAACTCTTTGTTCGACAGCTCGGTCTTCTCCTTGCCCCGGGTCGCCATCCGTGTGTACAGGTCCAGTTCGAGATCATCGCACTCGAGCGTCCGTCCCTCGCTGGCCTCACCACGCCGCAGCAGCGCCCGCAGCCTGGCCAGAAGCTCTTCAAACTCAAACGGCTTGGTGATGTAATCGTCAGCCCCGGCGTCGAGGCCGCTGACTTTATCGTCCGTGCTCGAGAGCGCGGTGAGCATGAGGACAGGAGTCGCGATGTCGCGCCGGCGGAGGTTCCGGCAGACTTCAACGCCGTCACGATCGGGCAGCATCAGGTCGAGGATGATCGCGTCGTGGTTGCCGCTCGCGGCCAAGTCCTCGCCCTCATAGCCTTGATGACACACGTCGACCGCGTATCCGTTCTCGCGCAAGCCACGCTCGATACCCGCCGCCATCTTGGGATTGTCTTCAATGACGAGGACCCGCATTGGGCGTCTCCAGAACACCGCGGAGGTTCATTCAGCGGCAGTAGTCTACCCAGAGGAAGCCTCACCCCGCACAACAGGAGACGAAGATCGCGCGTGTTTCTGCCCCGCGGGAAACCGCACGCGTTCCAAAGATAAGCGGCGTTGCCCGCCCGTTGGCGGCAGCGTGTCGCGGGGCGACGGCGGCCGCTTGCCGGTCAGGGCCGCCGAGCCCTCGGTCGCTCGCACGCCCAGCCGGCCGGCGAGATCAAACGGATACGGCTTGGACCTTTGTGCAGACTCAGCCACGCCCGTCGCTCGAATCCTCGTGCACCGCCCCGGTTTCATTTGCCCGAAGTTCGCGGTGCACGCGTGAGGCGAGCCCGGCAAGCATCACACCTCGCCCGAGCAGCCGCAGCGAGCGCATGGGACCAACGAGTGCGAGCAGCGCGAACGCGCCGCCGGCGGTCGTCGCCGGGTTTTCCGCGATGAACTCCGCGACGCGCTGCTTGACGTCCGTCGGGACCTCAGCCCCATCCCGTTCGGGACGCACGCCGCCGCTGTCGCCGGGTACCACAGGATGCTTTCCAGCCGATGCGTTCTGCAAGTGCGTGGGCGCGTTTCCCTTCAGCTCCGATTCGGCCTGATCGATCCGTTGCTCGATGCCGCGGCGGCACCTCGCCGCCGAATGCCTCAGCCACAGTCTGAATCCCAGGATGGTTGCAGTCGCGAGCACCAGCAGCGCGAGACTGACGATACCGATGGCCCACGCAGCGCCGAGCTCTGAAGCCAGCGCAATGCCGGCCGCAACCAGCAGCCCGATGATGGCGAGGCAAACGACGGCGCCACCCAGCAGGATGACGCCGCCGATCATGAGTGCCGTCCGAGCCCGTGCCAGCAGCGCTTCACCTTCAGCGCGAAAGTGTCGCCCGCTCCCCAACCCGATGGACGCCAGCCGATCAAGCACAGCGATCACCGCCCGCCGATCAGGCGACCAATCACCACGCCGATACCCAGCGTGGTCAGCACCGCCGCCGTAGGGTGCTTGCTCACGGTGCGACAGACCGACGTGTGCATCTCGGCCGCCTTCTCGCCCCCGGTGCGCGCGACCTCGGTCACCCGGTCGGCCTCGCTGCGGATGCAATCGCCCGCGGCGCTCGCGGCGGCCGCGGCGTCTTCCTTCAGTGCCTGGAGATCCTCCTTGACCGCGCCAGCCTGCTCTCGCAGATGCTCCCGGTTCCCCCCGCGCTCATCGCGCCGGTCGAGGTCGCCTTGGCTGTGGCCTTGGGTCGAAACATCGCTCGCGTACGTGGTCATCGTGCAACTCCCTTCAATATTGCCAGCGACCTACTCGCCGGCATGGAAGAGTGTGCGACCCCGCCCTGAGCGCACGGTGACCGCCCGCTGAAAGATCACTCATTCTGAGTCGGGCCGATCCTCCGGGCTCACCACTCGCCCGTCGACAATCAACAGGCTGTCTTCTGAGAGCGCACCACCCGTCGCGCCGCCGGGAGACGCCACCAGAATCCAGGTGCCATCCTCGGTCCGCCACGCCGCGGCCGGCTGCGCCCCACCTGGCAGCAACGGGACCCGCTCCCTCAGTTCGACCTCTTTGCGACCGGTGAGATACGCCCACCCGCTGAAACCAAGCAGCGCGAGCATCAGCACCGTGCCGGCCGCTACGGATCGTTTGACCACCCAGTGTGCGAGCGCCTCACGTCGAGAATCGGTGGCCCGAAGCCGGTCGAACCGAAGACCGAGGATCAACCCGAGCGTAATCCCACCGACATTGCTCAGCATGGTGAACGCGGCGCCGCCGATCAGATCAAACCGCCACAGGGCGACGGCGATACCAAACGCCGCGGCGACCGGCATGAGCGATGCCGCCACGACAATACCCACCATCGCCATCGAATCACGCCTGACGATAATAAACGCCATCGCCAGGCCCGCGGAGATCGCAACCACCGGATCAAACGGGCTGATACCGGTCCGCAGCATCAACAGCGCGGTCGCCGATCGGTCGGGCGTGAGCAGCGCAACGAGCAATGCCGCCGACGACGAGAGCGCGAGCGACACGCCAACGCCGACGGCGCCACGCAACGCGCGCCCAGGCCGCCCGATGACAACACCGACGCCCATGACGGCGAGCGGCTTGAACAGCGGGGCAAGCACCATCGACCCCACAACCACCGCCGCGCTCTCGCGCAGAAGACCGGCCGCCGCGAGCACCCCCGCGAGCAATGAGAGCCCAACGAACGCGCGCGACACGCGCGTCCCGCCGTCAACGAACCGCTCGATCTCGTCGGTTCCCGCGACCGATTCATCATCCGACCCGTTCTCTTCTCCGTCGTCGGAAGGGCGCGGCTCCACGGCGAGCGGCTCGTACACCGTGTAGTGCTCCCAAGACTCGCAAGCGCCGCGCAACCCCTCGCGCAGGTCATCGAGCAAGTCATCGGGGTCGCCCTGCTCGCACGTGATACGCAGCACCACACGCTCGCCATCCGCGAGACGGACCGCCCGGTGCTCGAGCTCGATCGCTTGCTCCTCCAGCGCATCGGCCCGCTCCCGCCCGATCACCGCATCAATCACGCGCATCGTCGACCCTCTCTCTGCGCCGCCGCAACCACGAACCGCAACCACGAACCGCAACCTGAAACACGTTTCATGCTCAGATCACGCCGAGGCAACCTCGCCGCCCGAAGCTCTACAAACTCGGGTGACACGCATCCGAACGCCAGTCGCCCGGCAGCAGGGCGATGCTCACTCGGCCGCGACGAATCACGCCGCGACCACAACCTGGAGGATACTCCGATGACGACCTCGACCACGACCCCAAAGCACGCCATCCGGACCCGCTTCGGCTGGCTGCTTGCACCGTTCACCGCCCTCGCCTTCCCGTTCATGCTCACCGCGTGCAACACCGTGGATGGCGCGGGCGAGGACATCGAGCAAGCGGGCGAAGCGATCTCGGACTCGAGCGACTAAGCCAGAAATGACAGCGGATTCATCCGTGTACAAGCACGGATTTCAGACTGCCGCCACATTCTCCTGTGACTCACGCGACGGAAACAGCGGTGCTGGCTGACCGACGCAGACCAAACGCAGCACGTTGAAAGGAAAAGCCATGCTCGGCTGGGCTCTCGCGTTCTTCATCGTCGCCATCCTGGCGGCCGTCTTCGGCTTCGGCGGCATCGCCGCAGGTGCAGCAACGATCGCACAAATCCTGTTCGTCGTCTTCGTGATTCTCTTCCTCGTCTCTCTGATCATGGGCCTCACACGCCGGGGCAAGGCGAGCGTTTGACCGGGGACACCGACGTCACGCGGCTCGCTCTTCTCTGCCCGAAAGGAACGCAATATGGAACATCGAAATCTCCAAAGCCGTCTGCTCGGCGCGTCGGCCGCAGCGCTGTTCGGTCTCACGCTCGGCATCTCTGGATGTGAAGCCGACACATCCGACGACGCCGCCGACACGCTCGAAGACGCCGCGGACGATGTCGGCGACGCCATCGAAGATACCGCGGACGACTTTGGTGACGCCGTCGAAGACGCGACAGACGACTGATGCCGCGTCGACCAGTCACTCACACACCTCATCGAAAGGAAACACCATGGAAACCGTTGACAACCTCAACGACACGACCGTCAAGAAGCTTCAGGACCTGATCGAGATCAATATCGACAGCTCGAAGGGCTTCGAAACCGCCTCAGAGAACATCGAGAACACCCGCATCTCAGGCTACTTCCGCGAATGCGCCGGACGCCGCAGCAACTTCGCCAATGAGCTGCAGGGCTTCGTCTCCTGGAACGGCGACGAGCCGAAGGACAGCGGATCCATCAAGGGAACCGTCCACCGATGGTGGGTCGATCTCCGAGGCACCGTGCAGGACGGCGACGAGCACGCCGTCCTCGCCGAAGCCGAGCGGGGTGAAGATGCGATCAAGGAGCGGTACGAAGACGTCCTGAAGGAGACAGCCGGCAGCCCGCTCAACGCCGTCTTGCAGCAGCAATACGCGTCGGTCAAGGCCGACCATGACGCTATCAGGGATATGCGAGACGCCCGTGACACGTAAACGTCCCCCGCGGCGGCAGATTCTCTGAATCTGTCGCCGCATTGCACGCCGCGGCCAACATGAAGCGCTTTTCACACTCGCTTCATGCCCATAGCACGACGCGAATCGAAGTTCATCGCATCACCGCGAAGGAGAGGCAGGTGCCGAACGTGCTGGAAATCCTGATTGTGTTTGCCTCAGTCGGCGCGGCTGTGGCTGTTCTGTCACTCTTGGTGACGGCGCTCATCACGTCGGGCCAGCAGCTCCACGCCGAAGTTCGGCAGCGGCCACCCGCCGAGACAAATCAGTCCGAACAGCAGCGCCCCCGTAAGCCGGCAAGCGACTCAAGCGATGTCCGCGACCGCCGGTGAACGCCGCCCCGTCATCCCACGTTGCACGGCGTCAAAGAGGCACCACCGACGAGGCCAATCCAGGGACGCCGAGCAGTCACGCCGCCGAGAAGCGCGCAGGATAAGAGCCGTTTCATACCTGATTCACGCGCTCATGCAACCAACAACGAAGATAAGTACTGAGTGCCGCCTGCGTTTGTCGCACGACAACCCGCGACCGCCAACCAACGACCAATGAAGGGACCAAGTCATGATCGAGCAGAACCCATGGCGCGAACACAGCGAGATCGAGGGCAATCCGATTCACCTCGGCCGATCCGCTGCCGAAGCCATCAACCCGGAACTCGACCGCCACCTGGCGTCACTCTTCGTGCTGTTCCATCAATATCAGAAGCATCACTGGCTTGTGGAGGGGCCACAATTCCGCGACCTCCACCACTTCCTCGAGGAAGGGTACACGGAGATCCACAAGCAACTCGACGCCGTCGCCGAGCGGATGACGGCGATCGGCGGGATCCCGACGAGTGCGCCGACGCAGCAAGCCAAAATCGCCTACATCGAGCACGAGCCCGAGGGGATCTTCCGCATCCGCGACATGCTGGCCCGCGATCGCGATGCAGACGGCACGATCGCGCTCGAGCTCCGCAAGACGATCAAACTGTGCACCGAGCACGGCGACTTCGGCACCGAAACCTTGCTGAAGGGAATCTTGCTCCGGGTCGAAGACCGGGCCCATCACCTCGACCATTTCCTGGGCGAAGACTCACTCGGACTCGGCCTGATGCAGCCCGACGCTCAGGCCGTTTGACGATGCCTCCGAGAGGAAATGATTGATGGACCTGCTCAAAGTTGTACTCGCGATCCTGCTGCCTCCGGTCGGCGTGTTCCTCGAAGTCGGACTGACGGGACACTTCTGGCTCAACGTTTTGTTGACCCTGCTCGGGTACGTGCCCGGCCTCGTCCACGCGATCTGGATTATCGCTCGACGATGACCATCGCGACTCTGCCCGACGACCGGAGGTCAGACACACCCGCATCTCTACGGAGGGAACACCGATGACGACCGCCCCGACAACCGATCAAGACACTCCGTCTGATACCGTCGATGGACGGAACGCTGAGGCGCACCGCGCACCATCCCGCGACCCGGAGGGCCGCGCCGCGGCGCCCGAGGTTGGTCCTCGCGTTACGCTCGGCATGCTCGTCGGTATCGTTGTTGCCGCGGTTGTCTTGGCGGCCGTCGCGGGTATCGCACTCCATCCGCTGGCCGGCTTCGCGATCGTGGCCATCGCCCTGCTCATGTTCATCTTCAATCCCGCAATGCTCGCGGCCGTCCTGCGATCGAAAGCAGACGACAGGCGTCGTTAAGAACACAGCGGACGACGGACAACCGATGCTGCCTGCGGCAAGCGGGCCGCGGGTGCATCGCTACAACAACGGAGATCATGATGATTCGAGAAGGTACAAACGTGCGATGGAAGTGGGCCGACGGTCACGCCGAAGGCGTTGTGAAAGAGCACCACACCAGCCGGGTAAAGAGAGTTGTCGATGGCGCAGAGGTTGTCCGCAATGGCAGCGGCGATGACCCGGCGCTCGTCATTGAGCAGGCCGACGGCCAAACCGTCGTCAAACTACGCAGCGAGGTCGAACGCTCGGACAAAGATTGACATCTCCGGCACATCGGCGATCCGCCCCAGCAGATGTCTATAACGCCACATGACATTCCTCGCACAGACCCTTGATCATCCGGCCGCACAGCCACTGCTCTGGATCGCCGGCGCACCCGCGATCTGCGCCGTCGCCGTCTTGCTTGCGTGGGGCGTCGTCAGAAGAGAAGCGACGCGTAAACAACGCACCGGATCCGCGCGGCTGTTGGACGTCACGCGGTGGCCCGCCGCGTTGCTCGCCGCGACAGCAGGAGCCGCGATCGTCGTGGCCCTTGCCGAGCCGTCCGGCGCAACGATCGCGGTTTTCAGCGTCCTCCGCGCGTGGCTGCCGGCCGTCGCCATCGCGACGGTGACGTGGGGTATCGTCGCGGCGATCGCGGCAGGAGATGAGATCCTCCTCGCCAGATTCGATACCAGCGTCGAAGACAACCGCGAGGCGAGACGGATGCACACGCAGATCCGCGTGCTCGCCCGCGCCCTCATGTTCCTCGCGGCCGCGGTCGGCCTCGCCGTCGCGATGGTGACGTTTGAGCCGATCCGCGAACTCGGCGCGGGCCTGCTCGCGTCGGCGGGCTTGCTCGGCCTCGCCGTCGGCCTCGCGGCGAGGCCGGTGCTCAGCAACCTGATCGCCGGAATCCAGATCGCACTGACGCAGCCCGTCACGCTCGACGACGCTGTCGTGATCGAAGGCGAATGGGGGTGGGTCGAAGAAATCACCATGACTTACGTCGTCGTCAAAGTCTGGGATCAGCGACGGCTCATCGTTCCCTTCAGCCGGATCATCGAGGCGCCGTTTCAAAACTGGACCCGCCGCACCGCCGACCTGCTCGGATCGGTCATGATCCAGGTCGACTATCGGGTCGACGTCGATCGCGTCCGTGCCGAGTTGCAGCGGATCGTTCAGGCCACGCCCCTCTGGGATCAACGCGTCGCGATCGTGCAGGTCACCGAAGCAGGCGAGCGCACCCTTGAGCTCCGAGCCCTCGTCAGCGCCAGGAACTCGCCGAGACTGTGGGACCTGCGCTGCCTCGTCCGCGAAAAGCTCATCGCCTTCATTCGTGATACGCACACCGACGCGATGCCCGTTGAGCGCGAGCTCCGCGTACAAGCACGCGGCGATGCGGAGAAACCGCCGTCGTAAACACCGGCAGGAATCGCGTTACCGGTTATGCTTTCCGGCATGCATCACATGCCGTTCAGATCTTGTGTGACACGCGTAAGGCTCATCACTGCGATGCTCGGCTCGCTGCTCTGCGCAAGCCTCGCCGCCTGCTTTGCCGCTTGCGGTACACATCCGGAACCCATGGGCCACATTTACCACGTCTACTTCCTCGGCGGGCAATCCAACATGGAAGGCGGCGGCCTGATCAGCGAAGCCGGCGATGCGATCGCACCCCCCGCCGGCGCCTTGATCTTCGCCACCCCCGCCACCGATGACACCAACCCCACGCCCGCATCGACCGGCTGGCAACCCGTGACCGGCGGCTATGGCTGGGGCTTCCACGCCGATGCCAACGACAACGGCGCTCCCGCTCTCGCCGACCGCTTCGGGCCCGAAGTCACGTTCGCCGCGCGACTGCGCGAGCTGCGCCCGAGCGAACGCGTCGCGATCATCAAGTACGCCAAGGGCGGGACCGGCATCGACACCATCGCCGGACGCGACTGGGGCACCTGGATGCCGACCGACCTCGACGCGAACGCCCCGAGTCCCAACCAGCATGACCACGCGCTCACCACCATCGAACGCGCGCTGGCAACCAGCAACACCGACATCGACGGCGACGGCCTGCCCGACACACTCGTGCCCGCCGGCATCGTCTGGATGCAGGGCGAGACCGACGCCCGCCACGAGCACGCCGCCCCCGCCTACGCCGACAACCTCGCGATGCTCATCGAACGCCTCCGCGCGAGCCTGAGCAGCGACATCAGCAGCGACCCAAGCGGCGCGGAACTCCCTGTCGTCATCGGGCTGATCACCGATTCGGCACGCCTCGCCGGGCGCGACCCGGTGCGTGCCTTCGGCGAGACCGTCGAACAGCAACAACGCGCCTTCGTCGAGAGCAACGCCAACGCGGCATTGATGGACCGAACCCTCGCGTACGCCTACAGCGACGACCTGCACTACGACACGGCCGGCTACCTTGAAATGGGCCGCGACTTCGCCGAAGCGATGCACGAGCTGCGGTCCGCCGAGCAGCGCAGAGAGGACTGAAAAAATGCCCACGCGGGCCGAGGACCCGCGAAGGCAAAGAGGGAAGTCTTTGCTCGGGGCGGCGCGGCCGTGCCGCTCCATCCCCGCCAGATCACCGATGGACCGGCGCCAACGCCTCAACGCAGATGCCTGAACACCGATGCGTCGGCGTCGCTTCGCCGGCGCGTTACCGCCGACGCCGCGCCGCCAGCACGCCCGAAAGCACCACCAGGCCCGCGGCCCCGGGCGCGGGCACGGTGACCGTCAGGTTGTTGAAGTACGCGTCATCATTGAGCCCGCCGGCGTCGCCGCCGTCGTCGTTGAACACCGCGATGCTCTCGATCGGGCCGGCGCCCGCGAGACTCAGCCCGGTCGTGGTGATCGTGTCGAAGTCGCCGGTCTCGCTGAAGAAGCGGTCGACCTCGAGGTTGAACATCCCGCCTCCGGTGAAGACGAACCGCACGCGCACACCGTCGAAGGTGAACCCCGCGCCGGTGTCGGTCTCGCCCCCGGCGTCGGCGACGGTGTAGTTCCCGTCGCCGCCCTCGAAGTAGAACTGCGTGAGCGCGTCCGCGCTGTAGTCGCCCGCCGACGCGGCGACGTTGCCCGTACGCAGCGAGACACCAACGAGCCCGCCGGTCGCGATGCCGCCGTGCTCGAGCGTGATCTCCAGCGAGGTCCCGGCCTGCCCGAGCGAGCTGGCGTTGATCCCGCGGAACGCGGTCGAACGCTCGAGCCCGGGGCCGTTGTTCGCGAACAGCGCCCACGCCCGCCCTGAGCCGTTCACCGAGTTGCTCGCGCCCCCGCCCGCGCCGGCTAGGAACCGCCCGGCAAAGCCGCCGTTGGCCTCGGTCTGGAAGCTCCAGCCCCCGTACCCGAAACCGCCGTTGCTCCCGTCCGCCCAGCCCGCGTCGTACGCGCTGTCATCGGCCGTGTCGAACGCGATCACCTGCGCCGACGCGACACCCGCGGCCAGTGCCAGCGCGGCCACGCCGCATGCCTTGCTTGTCATGTCATCCCTCTCAATCTCTGGTCTCTCGATCCACAACAGCCGTGCGGCCCGCCCGCGTCATGCGCCAAACCGCCCGAGAACCGCGGGCGACCCGTCGGCCGCCCGCACGAGATGCGACATCGTCCTTGTCGCATCATCGCCCGTGAGTATACTCGCTCAGCAACGTGCTACAACAGTTTAGCATGGTTTTGCACACCCATGCGAGGGAGACCGCGGGTGACCGATCGGATGTCTAACAGATTTGCCACCCTTGCCCGCCGTGCCGTGCTGCGCGGGCTGTTGGCGGTGCTGCTGCTCGCGTGCGCGCCGAGCGTTGCCCGGGGCGAGCCCGCGCGTGTTGTCGTCGAGCCCATCGAGCCGGGCGTCGCGCGAGTGCACATCGACGCCCGCCCGGGCGATGGCCCCGCTCGCGTGCGCTTCAGCGATGCACTCGGCACCTTCGAGGGCGTGATCCGCGTGCTGCCCACGTTCGGGCGCGCCGGCGTCCCCGGGCTCGAACTCGCCTGGCGCGCCACCCCCGGCGAGATCCTCACCGGGCTCGGACAACGCTTCGACGCCTTCGACCACCACGGCAACCGCGTCGACATGTGGATCGAGGACGCGCCGCTCCAAGAAGACGGCAAGACCTACGCCTGCGTCCCCATCCTCTACAGCTCCGCCGGCTACGCCCTCTGCGCTGCCGACAACCCCGAGGGCGTCTTCGACCTCAACAGCGCCAACGACGGCGTCCACCGATACCAACGCGCCGGGCTCGAGCTCACCCTCCACGTCGTGCTCCGCGAAACGCTCGAAGACCAGGTCCGCGCGCTCATCCCGCGCATCGGCCTCCCCGCGGGCGTGCCCGACTGGGCCTGGGGCCCGTGGATCAGCAAGAACAGCTACGAGAACCAGGCCGAGGCCGAGGACGCACTGCAAGGCCACTTCGACCGCGACATCCCCGTCTCGGTCATCGTCCAGGAAGCCTGGAAAGGCCCGAGCGAGCAGGGCCTGTTCAACGCCTGGGCCTTCCCCGGCTGGGACGACATCCCCGGCTTCCTCGAGATGTGCGAGGCCCGGGGCGTCCAGAACGTCCTCTGGCAGGTCCCCGTCCTGCACCCCTCGTCGCCCCATTTCGCCGAGGCGCACGCCAACGGCTGGATCGTCCGCAAGCCCGACGGCACGCCCAGCCTGCGCGAGGCCTGGCTCGCCGGCTTCGGCAACCTCGACTTCACCAACCCCGACGCCGTCCGCTGGTGGCGGGACCAGATGCGCCCGCTCGTGCGCATGGGCGTGGTCGGCTTCAAGGCCGACGACGGCGAGGACATCAAGCCCGACGACGTCTTCCACGACGGGCGGCGCGGCTGGGAGATGCACAACGAATACACGATGCTCTACGCCAAAGCGCTCGCCGAGCTCATGGAGCAGGAGGGCGTCGACGGCATGATCTGGGCCCGCAGCGCCAGCCTCGGGCAGCAGGCCTACCCGGCCCTCTGGGCGGGCGACCAGTACGCGACCTGGGAACAGGTGGCGACGCTCATCCCCGCCGGGCTCAGCAGCGGGCTCAGCGGCATGCCCTTCTGGAGCCACGACATCGGCGGCTACGCGGGCACCTGCGAGCCCGAGCTCTACATCCGCTGGGCCCAGTTCGGCGCGCTCAGCCCCTTCATGCAGTACCACGGCATCGAGGCCCGCGAGCCATGGCTCTTCGGCGACGAAGCGCTCGAGGCGTACACATTCCTCGCCCGCGCGCGCATGAACCTCATCCCCCACTTCAAGAAGCTCGCACAGGAAGCGACCGCGACCGGTCTGCCGATCATGCGCCCCATGTCGATGGTCTTCCCCGATGACCCCCGCTTCGCGCGCGAGGCGACCCAGTACATGCTGGGCGAGGACCTGCTCGTCGCGCCCGTGCTCGAGCCCGGCAAGCCGGGGCGGGTCGTCGCGTTCCCCGAGGAGGGCTCCTGGCGGCATGTGACGCAGGGCGTGGTGTACTACGGTGGCAGCGAGATCAACGTCCCCATTGGGATGGCCGATCTCCCGCTGTTCGCCCGGGTCGGCTCCACCATCAGCGTGCAACTCGCCGAGGACGCGCCGCTGGGCGACTGGCACGCCGAGATGCCCGAGCGTGAACTGACCGTTGCGCTGGACCGAGGCGACATCTACCAGCTGACCGCGCCGCTGATCGCCTCCGCCGGCGATCCAACGCTCCGCATTACCTTCACCCCGGAGCGGTACGACGAGATGCTCGGATGGTGGCGCTGGTTCGACGAGCCCGACGCCTGGCGTGATGCGCGCGTTGGCAACCCCCTTGCCAACGGATACTTCTTCGTCGACATCGAGACGCCCGACGACGAGCGCAGGTCCGGACGGCGCCTGGTCTACGAGATCGCCGTCGGGGGCAAGCGGAAGCTGACCGGCGAGGTCTGGTTCCGCCCGATGCTCGACATCGACACCGAGACCATCCATCCGACCGTCGGCGCCGGCATCGACGACCTCACGCTGACGCTCAGCGACGTGTTCCAGCACCACGCCTATGCCGAGGCCACGCTCCTCTCGCCCGCGCTGGAGATCGCCGAGCCGACGCAGTGGTTCCTGCCGGACGAGGGTGTGTCGGGGCGGTTCACGTGGCGGGTCTCGCGACGCGAAAACGCCGTCGGCCTGCTCCCGGTCCGCATCGAGTTCACCCAGGACGACAAGCCCGCGGGCGGGTACGACCTCGAGGTCCACGGCGCGGTCCGCTGGGCGGTCGTCGGGCCATTCAATGCGCCGCATAACACATCGTCGTTCGCGTACCCCTACGGCCCCGCCTACGACCAGTCGCCCGATGTCGCGTTCGATAGCGCCGGCGTGCGCTGGAACGCGGTCGATCCCGCGACGCTCCAGCACGCCGGCAACCTCGACCTGGCAGCACTCATCAGCGCCGGCGACTTCCTCGCCGGCTACGCGATAACGCGCGTCCGGAGCGATCGCGAACGCGAGATCGAGCTTCGCTTCGGCTCGGACGACACGCTCATCGTTTGGGTGAACGGGCGGCGTGTGCACGCGGCCCAGACCTACCGCGCGGCCGCGCCCGATCAGGAGATCGTGCCCGTCCGCCTGCGCGCGGGCGTCAACACGATCGTCGCCCAGGTCACCCAGGACCGCAACGCCTGGCAGATGCGCTTCCGCATCACCGCCCCGGGCGGTGCGCCCATCGCGGGGCTGTCCGATGGTTTCGATGACTTCGACGCGTTCGACCCCGCGCGCCCGCCCGCCGAGCGTTTCCTGCGCGCCGCGCCTCTTGCATGGTCGATCCTGGGGCCCTTCCCCTTCGATCGAGCACCGACGCTGCAGGCCCCGGGCCTTCCGAGCGACGCCGAGGCACTCGCCAACGCCGCCGCATGGCGCCCGCTCGACGCCGACCCGCACGGCCTTGCCGGCATCGACCTCAGCGCACGAACCGACCGGGCTGGCAACCAGGCGGTCTATCTCCGGGCCGTGCTCGCCCTGGACCGCCCCAGGCAGCTGACCCTGCGGGCCGGGGCCGACGACGGGCTCGTTGCCTGGCTCGACGGGCGGGTGATTCTCAACGCCGAACGCCCCCAGGGGCTGACCGCCGAGGCCTTCGCCGCGCCGCTCGACCTGCCCGCCGGGCGCCATGAGTTGGTCTTCCGCGTGAGCCAGGGCGGGGGCGACTGGGCGTTCCAGGCGTCGATCTATGACCGGGCGACGGGGCTGCCGGTGCAGTTGGATTGGCGCTGATCACCGCCCCGGCCCGAGGCGGGACGACATTCTCGGATGCCGCGACGGGAAAGATCTTGAACCGCAGCGGCGGACCTGCTAAAACTATGTAGCAATGCCATAAACGGCGATTGAGGGATTGAATTGGCAACGAGCAAGACAAACCAGCCCCAGCGCGGCGTGACGGTCCGCCGGATCGCCGAGGAAGCCGGCGTCTCGCCCACCACGGTCTCCCTCGTCCTCAACGGGCGCGGGGCCAAGCACCGCATCGCCGAGCCCACCATCGCCCGCGTCAAGGATGCCGCCCGCCTGCTCCAATACACCCCAAACGACCTCGCCCGCTCACTCCGCAAGCAGAGCACCGGGGCGATCGGCGTGGTCTTCCCCCACCTGCTCAACGACTGGGCCCACCACGTGATGGCCGGGGTCTCCAGCGTCTTCGACACCGCCAACCTCGTCCCGCTGATCGTCGCGCACCGCGGCCAGCTCGAGCGCGAGGAGGCCGAGCTCAACATGCTCGTCCGCCGGCGCGTCGACGGCGTCCTCTGCAACCCGACCCACGGCGACGTCGAGCGGTACCGCTTCGTCGAGCGACAGGGCGTCCCGCTGGTCTTCCTGGGCGACGCGCCCGACGACTTCGAGTCGCCCGCCTTCACCGCCTGGGACCCCGAAGCGGTCGCCACGCCCGTGCGCCACCTGCTGAGCTGCGGGGCGTCTCGCGTGGTCTACCTGGGCTTCAGCGACCCACGCCGCGTGACACGCATGCGCCGCGACGTCTTCGTCCGCTGTGTTCGCGAGGCGGGGACCGACCCGGACGTCAGCCTCATGCCCATCCTCGAGCAGGGCCAGCCGATCAACGGCGTGATGTCCGAGCTGTTCGGCGCGTCGCGCTCGCGCCCCGACGCGATCTTCACCCTCTACGACGATGTCGCGATGCAGGCGATCGACTGGCTTCAGGACCACGAGTTCCGCGTGCCGGCCGATGTCATGGTCGCGACGATGGGCAACAGCAAGATCGGCGGCCCGCGGGGCTACGGGCTCACCACGATGCGCGCCCCGGTCGTCGACGAGGGACGGGCCGCGGCCGACCTGCTGCTCGCGCGCCTGCGCGGCGAGACACCGCCCCCGGGGGGCGTGCTGGTCGCCGGCGGCGAGCTGGTCATCGGCAGAACCACGCGGGGTGGCCCCGCATAGCAGAGGCCCGCAGGAGCGGGCGAGTCGAAACCACCACGCCGGGCCCGGTCGAGGGATGACCGATCCCGGCACACACGCGCCGAACAGCGCACGCCATCAAGGAGTTCAACGATGCGCGCGACCAACGAGGGACGGATCAGCATGTCAACCATCAAATCGGCCTGGCTCGCCGGGGTCGGGGCCGCGGCCCTGCTCACCGCCGCCGCGGATGCGCAGGTCATCGCCTCCGACAGCGCCGACGACGTCGCGTACGCCTTCGGGTGGGCCGAGTTCGACAACGGCGGGACGGGCTTCAGCGAGTGGCGCTTCGCAAGCGAGAGCGCCAACGCCGACGGCTTCGCAGGCTTCTTCCTCGCCGAGGAGCCCAACGAGGGCCTCAGCAATGTCCGCAGCGGCGACCCCGGCTTCGCCTGGGCGATCTTCGCCAACGGCGGCACCGGGCTCGAGCAGGCCGCCGCGTACCGCGGCTTCAACACCCCCATCAGCTCCGGCGGCGTCGACTTCGCGATCTCCTACGAGCACGGCTTCATCGCCGACGGCGGGCAGGTCGGCTTCGCGATCCGCACGGGCAACGCCAACGACACCGCCGGCGACGTCGGCATCGGCGCACGCATGCAGTTCTTTTTCCAGGGCGGCAGCGGCAACTACACCGTCGTCGACGGCAGCGGCGTGCTCGACACCGGCGTGCCCTTCACACTCGACGGGCTCGACATCCGCGTCAGCTTCACCGGGCCCGACACCTACGAACTCAGCGTCGTCCGCTACGGCGACGAGATCGGCAGCACGCTCGCGTTCACCTTCCCAGAGCGCAGCCTCGCCGGCGCCGGCTCGATCGACAGCGTCGCGATCTACAGCTCCGACGGCGCTTCCAGCGAAGGGCTCAACAACGACGCCTACTTCAACAACCTGCTGATCGAAGTGCCCACGACCGGCAACACCTGCCCGGCCGACCTCGCCGCCCCCTTCGGCACGCTCGACTTCTTTGACGTGCTCGAGTACCTCAGCCTCTTCGACCAGGGCTGCGACTGATCACGCCCACCTTTCCCGCCAGCCCCCGCCAGCCCCCGCCGGCGGACGATCAAAGACCGACACTCGGCAAACGGGCCCAACCGGCCCGTTTGCCGGTTCAGCCGCACACACGCCGTGCGCGGTCGTGAGGGACGACCCATGCGACACAGCTCCACGCCGCCGCCCCGCGCCGCCGGCTTCACGCTGATCGAACTGCTCGTGGTCATCGCGATCATCGCGCTGCTCATCGGTGTCCTCCTGCCCGCGCTCGGGCAGGCCCGCGCCAGCGCCCGCGCCGTCGCCTGCCAGAGCAACGTCCGATCCATCGCGCAGTTCACCGTGCTCTACGCCACCGACAACACCGAGCAGCTCTGGCCAAGCGACCCGTACATCTTCCCGGGCGAGAGCAACCCCAACAACGCGGCCCTGCCACTCTTCCAGGACTGGGCCTTCCGATACAGCGGCAACAACCGACGCGACGGAGGCGGGCTCGTCTTCGACTACATCGACAACGTCGATGAGGTCTTCGCCTGCCCGGAAAACCGCCGACGCAGCACCGACGGCACCACCCTCGGTGAACGCTCCGGCTACACCGACCTGCCCGACACGCTCGGGCAGAACGGCCTGCTCTTCGACTACACCATGGTCAGCGCCGCCAGCGGCGCACGCGCGTACCTCGAGTTCACCTTCGCCGTCGCCCGCCCAGACGGCACCCAGGAATTCAACGAGCCCACCCTCGACCGCGCCGACCGCGAAGCCCTCGAAGACGCCGACCGGTTCGAACGCTTCCAGGGCCTGCCGATCTACGTCGAAGAGAGCGCCTCATACAACACCAACGTCCACGACGGACGCTTCGAGGGCGGCGATGAGTTCACCGAACGCCACAACGGCGTCGGGTACACCGCCTGGCTCGACGCCTCCGTCCGCCCCTTCGAGCCCCGCGCGTTCGAGCCCGAGCAAGAGATCGAGGGCCCGATCAACGGCGGCTTCAGCTATCGCGACGGCCTCGCCCCTCAGGCCGACAACCTCTACGTCCGCCTCGGGCGCGGGCCCTTCATCCAGCTCGACCAGGGACGCCAGGTCAGCTACGACCGCAACAGCCGCTTCGACGAGCGCTTCGGCTGGATCAACGCGCCGCGCATCGCAGAATAAAACACACGCACGCGCCCCGCGGCGCCCACAGGGTGACGACATGCTCAACCTCGCAAGCACCATCAGCATCGCACGCACGCTCGCCGCCGCCGTCGCGGTCTGCGCAGCCTGCGCCCCGGCACCCGCGCAGGCCACTCGCTGGACCGTCGGCGACGGCATCACCCGCTACGACGCCTCCTTCCTCGCCAAAGCCAGCGCGCCCCCCTCCCACGCGCTGCTCGTCTCCCTGCCCGACCAGACCGTCGCCCCCGCCGCCCTCCCGGGCGAGCCGCGCTTCATCCCCGCGGCAAACGGGCTCGAGATCCGCGTCGCGGCCCCCAGCGGCACCAGCGTCTACGGCACCGGGCTCGTCCCCGGCGCGCTCGAACGCTCCGGGCGACGCACGACCCTCTTCAACTCCGACGTCCCCGGCTGGGGCGATGCCAACCCCAGCCTCTACCAGTCACACCCGTGGGTCCTGCTGGTCTACCCCGACGGCTCTGCGACCGGCGTGCTCTTCGACAGCATCGAACGCATGGAGATCGACACCACCGGCGCCGCGGGCGACGCCGTCGTCGTCCTCACCGACGCCGACGCCGTGCCCGTCTACACCATCAACAAGCCCCACCCGCGCGAGGTCGTGCGCACGCTCTACCAGCTCACCGGCACCCCCGACATGCCCCCGCTCTGGTCGCTCGGCTACCACCAATCTCGCGGGACGTACCAGCCCGAGACCGAGGCGCGGCGCATCGCCGACGAGCTCCGCGAACGGCGCCTGCCGTCGGACGTCATCTGGCTCGACATCGGCTACATGAAGGGCTTCCGCCTCTTCAGCTGGGACGCCGTCGAGTTCGCCAACCCCTCCCTGCTCACCGCCGACTTCGACGCGATGGGCTTTGCAACCGTCGCAAGTCTCGGCGGCTACATCCGCGTCGACCCGTTCTGGGATGTCTACCAGGACGCGCTCGCGGGCAACCACGTCGTCACCCTGCCCGATGGCACGACGCCCTTCGTCGGCCCGCTCTGGCCCGGCGACTGCGTCTACCTCGACAGCCTCAACGCGGACGCACGCGACTTCTTCGCCGCCCAAGTCGGTGACTTTGTTGCCGGCTCCGGCGTACGCGGCATCTGGATCGACATGAACGAGCCCGCCGTCTTCAACGACCTCAAAACCATGCCCGGCTCCAACGTCCACAACGCCGACGCTGACCTGGGCGGCCCCGGCAACCACGCTCGGTACCACAACGCCTACGGCATGCAGCTCAGCCGCGCCGCGCGCGACGGGCAACTCCTGGGCGCCCCCGACCGGCGTCCCTTCACCCTCAGCCGCGCCGGCCACCTCGGCGGGCAGCGCTACACCATGAACTGGTCGGGAGACAACCGCGCCAACTGGTACCACGTCGACATCTCCATCCAGAACGTCCTCAACCAGGGCCTCTCCGGGCAGCCATGGAGCGGGCCAGACATCGGCGGCTACCTGGGCGACATCGAGCCCGGCATGTTCAGCCGCTGGCTCGGCATCGGCGCCATGCTCCCCTTCAGCCGAGGGCACACCAGCGGCGACGACAGCCCGCCCAAAGAACCGTGGGTCTGGGGCGCCGCCGCCGAGCGGGTCAACCGCCTCGCCCTCCAGCGCCGCTATCGCCTGCTCCCCCACCTCTACACACTCGCCCACGAAGCGACCACCGAAGGCCTGCCCCTCGTCCGCCCGCTCTTCTTTGCCGACCCGGCTGCGGCGAACCTCCGCCTGATCGACGACACCTTCATGCTGGGCGAGAGCGTCGTCGTCGCCGCGGCAACCGGCCCATCGCAGGCGATCGGGCGGCCCCCGCTCGACGAGCCGATCGCCCGCTTCGGCTTCCCCGAGATCGACGCGACCAACGCCCCCTCGGACATCTGCGAGCCCGACCTCCCCCAGCTCTACCTCCGCCCCGGGCACATCGCACCGTTTCACGACCGCATCCTTCAGCACACCGCCGACAACTACGGCGATGCCTTCGGCCTGCTGATCAACCTCGACAACACCGGCGACGCCGCCGGACGCCTCTACGAAGACGCCGGCGACGGGCCTTCCTACCAAACCGGTGACTTCCTCCTCACCACCTACCGCGCCACACGCACGGGCACGACCATCACGCTCGAAGTCGAGGCCGAATCGGGCGACCGCCCGCGCCCCGCCGGGCGCGAGCTCACGCTCCGGATCCTGCTGGGCGACGACCTCGAGCACCGCGTCCGCGTGCCCGAGCCCACGCCGGGCAACCCCACGATCATCGGCAACGTGCCACTGGAGACCCGCGACCTCGTCGTCTGCACGCCCGACGCCCCCGCGATCGCCGACGGCGAGCAGGTCCCCGCCGCGTTCACCGCCCCGCAGGCCGACGCCCTCCAGACCCAGCCCACCACCATGGGCGACAACCAGAACGAGCTCAACCGCCTGCTCGCAACCGTCGAAAACGGCGTCCTACGTGTTGGAATCACCGGCAACCTCAGCGAGAACGCAGCCTTCACCCTCCTGCTCGACGCCGCGCCCGACGGCGCAGAAACCATCTCCACCGCCGGCGCACCAAACCGCCCCGACCCCGTCCGCCTGCTCGACGGCGCGACGATGGACCCGGGCTTCACGCCCGAGTCGCTCCTGCACGCCGTTGTCAACGACGACCGCCTGGAGGTCAGCCTGTACCAGGGGCTGGGCACCGCCAGCGCGACGCGCCTCGACCTGGGCAGCACACCGATCAACGCCGGGCGAGGCTCGCTTGTCTCGCCCGTCCAGTGGTCCGGCGCCGCCGTTCTCGCCGGCTACACCGACACCAACACCGCGGGCGTCACCGCGTCCGACGCCGCCGATGCCGCCACCCCGACCACGGGCCTGGAGTTCGAGCTCCCACTCAGCGTCATCGGCGCCGGGGGCACCTGCGGCGAGATCCGCCTGTTCGCCCTGCTCTCGTTGGACTTCGGCTGGGTCGGCAACCAGCTCCTGCCCGCCTCCGACGCCCCCATCGGCCTGCTGGGCACCGCCCCGGACCTCACGCTCGTCGCCGGCGAACAGTTCGCCCAGGTCGGCTCGCCCTTTATCGACCTCGCGGCCCCGGTCGGCGCGCTCGACTTCTTCGACCTGCTCGAATACCTCAACCTCTTCAGCGACGGGGACCCCTCGGCAGACCTCGCCGCGCCGTTCCAGTCGCTCGACTTCTTCGACGTCCTCGAGGCACTCGCCCAGTTCGATACCTGCGGCTGACACCCGCTCCCCGTCGCCCCACTACCATCGCGCCCGCTCGCCGGGGCGCCGCCCCGGATCGCGTCCGGGCCCGGGCGCCGCGATCCGAGCGAATGGGCGGAGACCGATCATGCGCGTGCTCGTGGGAGACATCGGAGGCACCAACACCCGCCTGGCGATCGCCGACGCCGCGCCAGCGCGCCCGGAGATCATCGCCCAACGCACCGCCCCCAGCGCCGCCTTCCCCAGCCTCGCTCACGCGATCGACGCCTTCCGGGCCGAGCCCGCGGCACGCGACGCCGGCGCCTTCGACGCGATCTGCCTGGGCATCGCCGGCCCGATCGAGGACGGACGCTGCGGCGCCACCAACCTGCCCTGGGTCGTCGACACCCGCTCACTGGGCGAACACCTGCGCGTCGACCCCGCCGCGATCCGTCTGATCAACGACCTCGAAGCCGCCGCGTTCGGCGTCAAAACCCTGGGCGAGAGCGACGTCGTCATCTTCAACGCCGGCGCGCCCAGCGCCGCGGGCAACCGCGCCGTCGTCTCCGCGGGCACGGGCCTGGGCGAGGCCGGCCTCTTCTGGGACGGCTCTCGCCACGTCGCCCTCGCGACCGAGGGCGGGCACGCCGACTTCGCCGCCCGCAACCAGCTCGAGTTCGACCTGCTCAGCTACCTCAACCGAAGGTACGGGCGCGTCTCCTACGAGCGCGTCCTCTCCGGGCCCGGGCTGCTCAACATCTACACGTTCCTGCGCGACACCGTCCGCGGCCCATCCGAGTCGCCCGATGTGCGCGCCGCCCTCGACGCACACCCCGGCAAGGCCCACCCCATCACCGAGGCCGCGGTCCGCAACACCTGCCCGCTGTGCGCCAAGACGCTCGAGCTCTTCCTGAGCATCTACGGCGCCGAGGCCGGCAACGTCGCGCTCACCATGCTCGCCCGGGGCGGGGTCTACCTCGGCGGCGGCATCATCGGGCACCTCGCCCCCCACGTCGCCGCCCACCCCGAGCACCGCGAGGTCTTCCTCGACGCGTTCACCTCCAAAGGACGCCTCAGCGCGCTCGTCGAAGCCATCCCCGTGCGCGCGATCGTCGACCCCGACGTCGCCCTCCGCGGCGCCGCCGTCGCTGCGCACGCCTGAACAGTCTCACCCCAACCACCAAGGCCGCCCCGATGCCCCAAGACCAGACCGATGCCACGACCGACGTCAACCCCGAGCTGGCGCTGCTGGGCTTCGACCACATCGACAACGCCGAGGCATTCCCCGCCTCGCCCGGCATCCCGCCGCGCGGCCCGCGCATGAGCCCGCTGCAAGGCCCCGAGCAGGACAAGGCCGAGCAGAGCGCTGCATGGCGCGAGCCCGCGCACACAGGCTCACTCAACACCGAATCGTCCGGCGCTCGAGTCAACCTCTTCACCCATCCCGCCGCCGACCTGCCGGACCGCCTCGCCTTCCCCGCTTTCGTACAGCCCGTACCCGTAGCGCCCGCGCCCCGCGCGAGCCCGCTCGCACCAACCTTCGCCCACATCAACCTTGAAACCGGCGCCGATCGCGCCGTCTACCACGCCGTCCGCGTCCCGCTGCCCACCGGCGCCGACTGCTACGCGACCGGCGAGCAGGCCGGCCCGCTCCGGCGCAACGGGCGCGTCGTCGCCGCGTGGACCAGCGACAACCCGGGCTACACCGACCGGGACGAAGGCCTCTACCAGGCCCACCCCTGGGTCCTCGCCCTGGCCCCAGACGGCTCCGCCCGCGGCGTCCTCGCCCTGACCACGCACATCGTCGAGATCGACCTCCGCGGCGAACTCGTGTTCAGATCCACCGGGCCCGCGTTCGACGTCATCGTGATCGAGGGCGACTCGCCGCAGGCCGTCCTCCGCGCGCTCGCCGACCTCGTCGGCACGATCGACATGCCCCCGAGATGGGCGCTGGGCTTCCAGCAGTCGCGCTGGAGCTACACGCCGCAGCGCGAGGTGCTCGACATCGCGCGCACGTTCCGCGAGCACGAGCTCCCCCTCGACGCGATCTGGATCGACATCGACTACATGGACGGCTTCCGCGTCTTCACCGCCGACGACGCCACCTTCCCGCGCCCCGGGGCCCTCGCCGACGACCTCCGCGCCCTGGGTGTGCACCCGATCTGGATGCTCGATCCGGGCATCAAGTGCGACAACGAGTACGCCGTCTACCGCGACGGGCTCGCCCACGACCACTTCGTCACGACCGCTTCGGACGAGGTCTTCCGCGGGCAGGTCTGGCCCGGCATCTGCTCGTTCCCGGACTTCACCTCCGCGCGCACGCGCGACTGGTGGTCACGCCTGGTCAAAGACTTCGACCAGACCTGCCCCTACGACGCGCTCTGGGTCGACATGAACGAGCCCGCGGTCTTCAGCCCCGCCGGCACGACCACCATGCCGGACGACGCGCGCCACAACGCCGACGCCGACCTGGGAGGCCCCGACACCCACGACCGCTACCACAACCTCTTCGGCATGCAGATGGCCCGCGCCACCCGCGAGGGCGTCCTGCGCGCACACCCGCACCGCCGCCCGTTCGTGCTCACCCGCGCCAACTTCCTGGGCGGGCACCGCTACGCCGCCACCTGGACCGGCGACAACTCGAGCCGCTGGCGCGACCTCGCCTGGTCGATCACGATGTCGCTCAACCTGGGCCTGAGCGCCCAGCCGTTCGTCGGCTGCGACATCGGCGGCTTCGTCGAAGACGCCGACGCCGACCTCTACGCCCGTTGGATCGGCCTCGGCGCCCTCCTCCCCTTCGCCCGCGCCCACTCGGCCAAGGGCACGCAGCGCCACGAGCCCTGGAGCTTCGGCGAGCGCACCCTGCGCGTCGCCCGCGCCGCGCTCCAGCGCCGCAGCGCCCTCATGCCCCTGCTCTACACCCTCTTCCATGAAGCCGCGACCACCGGGCTGCCCGTCATGCGCCCGCTCTTCTTCGCGGGCCCCGCCGACGCTTCGCTCCGCGAGGCCCAGTCGAGCTTCCTGCTCGGCAACGACCTGCTCGTCCGCGCCGTCGTCGATGAACACGCCGACGCGTGCCCAGACCCGATCCCAAGCGGCGACCAAGCCTGGATCCCCTTCAGCCCGACCGACATCGCCCCAGATCTCGCCCGCGACCTGCCCGAGCTGCGCCTCCGCCGCGGCGGCCTCGTCCCCGTCGCCCCGGTCCGCCTGCACGACGCCCAGGAAGCCCCGGACGAGCTCACGCTCTTCATCGCGCCCGATGCCGAAGGCCAGGCCGCCGGCACGCTCTACGAGGACGCCGGCGACGGGCACGCCTGGCGCAAGGGCGAACACCGACTGACCACCATGACGCTGAAAGAGGCCGAGCTGCACCTCGAATGCGCCGGCTGGCCCTGGCCCGCCGAGCGCACGCTCCGGGTCGTTCTGCTCCGCCAGGACGCCGAGGCACAGGCGATCGACCTCGCCACGCTCGGCGCAGCCCCCTCGCACCGTGTGCGTCTCGCCTGACCCCGCCGCCGTCGCGCGCCGGTCCGCGCCGCTAGCCTCCCTCCCGCGCCGCCCCCCGGGCCCTTCCAGGCCCGAGCCAAACCCGCGACCGACAGGAGCAACCGATGAGCATCAAGATCGACTTTCTGGGCCACGCCACCTTCATGCTCACCTCGGGCGAGCACCGCGTGCTCATCGACCCCTTCCTGACCGGCAACCCCAAGGCCAGCACCACCGCCGACAAGCTCGACCCGACCGCCATCTGCATCACCCACGGGCACGCCGACCACATGGCCGACGCCGCGAGCATCGCCAAACGCACCGGCGCCACGGTCTACAGCGCCTTCGAGATCTGCGAATACCTGGGCGAGCAGGGCATCGAAAACCTCGAGCCGGGCAACCCGGGCGGCTCGATCGCGGCCCCCTTCGGGCACGTCTCCTTCACACCCGCCGTCCACTCTTCGAGCTTCGAAGGACGCTACATGGGCATGCCCATGGGCGTCGTCGTCGAACTGATCGGCAAGCGCATCTACCACCTGGGCGACACGGGCCTCTTCGGCGATCTCAAGCTCATCGGCGACCTGCACCAGCCCCACGCCGCGATCATCCCCGTCGGCGACCGCTTCACCATGGGCCCGGCCCACGCCAAGGTCGCCGCAGAGATGATCGGCGCCCCCGTCGCGATCCCCTGCCATTACGGGACCTGGCCCCTGCTCGTCAGCGATATCTCAGCCTTCACGCCGGACGGCATCGAAGTCGAGGCCCTTGAGCCCGGCGCCTCGCTCACCCTCGAGTAAGGCGATTCTCGCCCCGCTCGCCCGGATTCCCGACAACCCCAGCCGCTTTGGGCGGTATCGTTGATCGTCGGCCTTGCCCGCCGGCGGAGGGATCCCGATGCTCGTTTCCAAGCCCTTGCCCGCGCTGCGTCGCGCGGCTCTGCTCCTCGCCGCGCTCGCCTTCCCCGCGCTCGCCCTGCCGGCGCTCGCCCAAGAACTGCCCACCACCCCGGTGACGTTTGAGATCGCGCACGACGCCCCGCCCGGGCGCGCGGTCTTTGTCGTGGGCGATACCTTCGCGCTCGGCTCGGGCGACCCGCGCCGGGGCGTCAAGCTCGTCGAGGACGCCGGCGACCGCTGGTGGCTCACCATCGAACTGCCCGGAAGCGCCCAGATCACCTACCGCCTGCTCGAACGCGACCAGAGCGACGGCGCCCTGCTCGACCTGACCAACGCGACCGAGATCCTGGGAGAGACCACGATCACGACGCCGCCCGCCGAGGCAACGCCCGCGCTCCCCGGGCACGCGCTGCTCGTGCGCACCGAACTGGTCAACCCGCTGCTCTTCTGGCGTCAGGGCGAGGGCGCGTTTGTCCCCGTAACCATGGATCCGATCGACGAGAGCGACGCGGGCCCGCTGCGTGAGTACGCCGCGTGGAACGTGGGCGACGCCTCACGACAGCTCGAGTTCTACCTCCTCAGCACCGTCCCCTTCGTCCGCGAGCCCGCGAGCGAGTCGGCCTTCACCAGCTACCCCGCGACCGCCTACACCAACGGGCACGCGCACGCGTACATCCCGCCCGCCGCCTGGTCGCCCCAGCGGATCGAGACCGGAGCCGTCCCCACGGGCAACGTGCTGGACACGCGCACCGTCGGGGGCGTCACCGGGCGCGGCGTGCGCGTCCTCCTGCCCCGCAACTACGACAGCCGCCCCGCCGCCGACTACCCCGTCCTCTACATGCACGACGGGCAGAACGTCTTCGACCCCGGCGGGCCGTTCGGCAGTTGGAGCCTGGAAGACAGCTACGAGACCCAGACGCGCCTGGGGCGCACCGACGAGGCGATCGTCGTCGCGATCGACAACAGCCAGCAGCGCAACGCCGAGCTCGCGCGCGAGTTCAGCACGGGCGGCTCGGTCTACGCCGGGTACGAACGTTTCGTGCTCCAAGACCTGATGCCATGGGTCGAGGCCAACTACCGCGTGCGCACCGGGGTGGCGCACACGGGGATCGCCGGCTCGAGCCTGGGCGGGCTCGCCAGCGCGACCCTGCCGATGGACAACCCGGGCGTGTTCGGCAAAGCCGGGCTGTTCAGCCCCAGCTTCTGGCTGGGCGGCACCAAGGCCCGTGTCGACGCGGGCGGGCTCGACGGCGTGCGCACGTACCTCGACGCGGGCACCCAGAGCGACGGGCTCCAGAACACCTTCACCACGCGCGACGCGCTGCTGACCCGTGGCGCGCCCATGGGCATCACGCTGGGCGAAGGCCTCCAGCACGCCGTCGGGCTCAACCAGGCGCACAACGAAGCCGCCTGGCGCGCGCGCACGCCCGGCTTCCTCCGGTTCATGCACCCCGCCCGCGAGGCCGACACGAGCGCTGTCGCCCTGGCCGTGCTGTGCGCGCGCCTCGACACCAACAACGATCGCCTGCTCGACTTCTTCGATCTGCTCGATTACCTGGGCGACTTTGACGCGGGCGCGAGCGATGCCGACATCGACGGCTCGGGCACGCTCGACTTCTTCGACGTCCTGGGCGCGCTCGACGCCTTCTCGGGCGGGTGCTGACCCGGCGGGCCTTTATCCGTTCATCGCCGCGAGGATCGCGTCGAGGTCGTCCGCGACGCGCACCGGGCGGTTCGCCAGGCGCCCCAGCGGGATATGCACATCGCCGCCCGGAACGTGCGCGCCAGCGCCCTTGGTCTCCATCCCGGTGTGGTAGTTGACGGTCACGTCGGGGTCCTTCAGCGCGTGCCCGGTGAGCACGCAGGCGATGGTCTCGCTCGGCTTGATGACGCCCTCTTCGATCAGGCGACGGGCCCCGGCGACGCTCGCGGCGCTGGCCGGCTCGCACCCGAACCCGTGGCGACCGACGAGCGCCTTGTGCTCTCGGATGCAATGATCGTCGACCGTGCGCACGACGCCGTCCATCGCGTCGAGCGCCCGCAGCGCCTTGGGCAGGTTGACCGGGCGGTTGATCTCGATCGCGCTGGCGATGGTGTGCGCCCGCTCGCCCGCGGCGTCCATCCGCTCGAACTCGCCCCGCACCGCGGCCCGGTCGTACCGCCCGGCGTTCCAGCGCACGCCCAGCTCGTTGTAGACCACGTCGAGCGTGCGCGCGCCGTGCGCGTTGATGACCGCGAGGCGCGGGAGGCGATCGATCAGCCCGAGCTGCCGCAGCTCGATGAACGCCTTGCCGAACGCCGAGCAGTTGCCCAGGTTGCCGCCCGGCACGACGACCCAGTCGGGCACCTGCCAATCGAGCCCCTCGAGGATGCGCAGCATGATGGTCTTCTGCCCCTCGAGGCGGAAGGGATTGACCGAGTTCATCAGGTAGACGCCCTCGCCGCGTTCATAGAGGTAGCGCCGCTCGGCGATCTGTCGCACGCGGGCGAGGCAGGCGTCGAAGTCGCCCGCGACCTGGAGCGTTGTGGCGCCGTAGTCGAGGGCCTGGGCGAGCTTGCCGAAGGCGATCTTGCCCTCGCCGATGAACACGAACGCGCGCACGCCCGTGAGCGAGGCATAGAGCGCCAGGCTCGCCGAGGTGTTGCCCGTCGACGCGCACGCGACGCGGCTCGCGCCGACCATCCGCGCGTGGGTGAACGCGGCGGTCATCCCGTTGTCCTTGAAACTGCCCGAGGGGTTGAAGCCCTCGTACTCAAGAAACAAGCGCCCGCCCGCGTTGACGTCGACGCCGACAATGCCCGCGAGGCGGTCGGCGCGCTGGAGGTTGGTCCGCCCCTCGCCCACGCTGACGATGCCCGAGGCCCCTTGGGGCGAGGCCTTCCAGAAGGGGAGCAGGTCGCGGAAGCGCCAGACGCCGGAGAAGTCGAGGGCGCTCTCGGTCGCGCCGCCGTCGTCCGGCCCGGCGCCGGCGGTATGGCGCGGGCCCGTGGTCATCGCACGCCGGTTGAACAACTCGAAGCTGCGCTCGCCCGCGGGCCAGGCGGCGTCCCAGTCGTAGACGATGTCGAGCAGCTCGCCGCACGCCTCGCAAGAGGTCAGCACGCGATCGATCGGGTACGCTCGCGCGCAATCCGGATCGATGCAGCGTTGCTCGCAGAGGCTGGTCAGGGCTGAACGACTCGCGGCGGTAGGCGTGCTGGACATGGCAACCGATGGTAGCGACAAGCCGATGAGCCCAGCCCCCAAGCACGGGGGCCCGATCGCTCGCACGCCCAAGTGGGTGTTGCTGGGTATGTTCTGGCTGCTCCAGGCGGCGGTGCTGTACCACCTGCAGGCGTTCCTGTACGTCTCGCAAGGCGAGGTCGGGACCGACGAGGGCGGGATGATCGGCGTCTGGCCCACGCTGAGCCAGATCGCCGACCTCGCGTACCGCACCGACGAATTCATGTTCACGATGCTCGGCGCGCTCGCGGTGCTCACCGCGGCGCAAGGGCTGCTGCTGCTGCCGGTGCGCCGCCCGGGCTTCGTGGTGGGCAAGGGCAAGAACCTGCGGACGAGTCTGGTGGTTGCCGGGTTTGCGATCGGTGTGCTGGTGCTCGCGTTTGTCGCGACGCTCGCGGGGCTGCTCGAGGCGTACGACCTCGGGTGGCGCGGGCTCGAGCGCCGGGCGCCCGGGGGCGTGTGGACGGTGGCGGCGGTGATCGTGATCGCCGGTTGGGCGATCGCGACCCCGCTGCTGATGCGCTTCTGCAAGCGGGGCCCGCGCGAGGGGGTGCTGGCTCGGCTCAGCACGCGCCTGCTGGCGGGCACGATGGTCGAGGTGGCGCTGCTCATCCCGATGGACCTGCTCGTGCGGCGCAAGGGCGTGTGCTACTGCTTCTCGGGCAGCTACTGGGGCCTGACGCTGTGCGGCGCGGTCGGGCTGATCTTTGCTGGGCCGGCAATCCTGTTGCCGCTTCTCGCCAAGCGGCGCAGGGCGTGGTACGCCGGGCGGTGCGGGGTCTGCGCGTACGACATGCGCGGGCACCCGGATGCGCTGCGTTGCCCCGAATGCGGCACGGGCTGGCGGGGCGCGACCGCGTCGGCATCAGGGGTCAAAGGCGGCTGAGGGGTCGTCGTCCCAAGGCAGCCAGACCGGATCGACCTCGAGCGCGCGCGCGAGACGCCGGCGGTAGGCCTCGCGAGGGATCTCGATCGCGCCGAAGCGTTCGAGGTGGGGTGTGGTGAACTGCGTGTCCAGGAGCGTGAAGCCGCGCCGGCGGAGATGCGCGACGAGGTGGACAAGGGCGACCTTGCTCGCGTCGGTCCCGCCGATCTCGGGACGGCTGAACATGCTCTCGCCCGCGAAGAGCCCGTTGAGCGTGACGCCGAAGAGCCCGCCGACAAGCGCGAGCTCACCCGGGCGCCGGTCGTGGGCGCGCCAGACCTCGACCGAGTGGGCGTGCCCGGCGTCGTGCAAGGCGAGGTAGAGCGAGGCGAGGGTGTCGTCGATCCAGACGCCGCCGTCGTCACGCTCGGGCCGATGATCCTTTGTCTGGTCTGGAGGCGGGTCGCTGCGGGTGCAGTGCCGAACGACCTGGGCGAATGCCGCGTCACTGGTGACGAGGAACCGCCGGGAGCGGACGCGTTGGCGGAGCGAGGACGGCACGCGAAAGGTGCCGCCCGGATCGCCCGGGGCGCTGGGGGCGCTGGGGGCGAGCGGGATGATGCCGCGGGGATCGGGGTCGAACCAGAGCAGCTCGCCCGGGTGGCGCTGCGGGTCGGCCATGGGGAAGACGCCCTGGCGGTAGGCACCGAGCACGATCTCAAGGATCTCGTCGCGGGTCGGCGGGCGGTCGGGTTGGTCGCTGTCCGGTGGCATGGGAGGAGGATGGTACGATGCGTGCGGCGAAATGAGGGCCTTGCAGAGCGGTGCGCGAAACGCCGGGCCTGCGGTTCCCAACGACAACAGGCCGGGCGGGGCATCCGCCGGCGCGGGAGGATTCGCGGATGGACTTTGCCGACATTTTCTACGAGGTCGTGCGGAACGAAGAGACGCTGCTGATCTTCGCGATCTCGACGTCGATCGTGGTCGCGATCCTGATCAAGTCCATCGCCGGGGTCTTCAAGATCAACGCCCGCGAGCGCACGAAGCGTGAGATCGCGGCGTATATCGCCGAGGGCTCGATGACGCCCGAGCAGGGCGAGCGTCTGCTGCGGTCCGGGTCGCGCGGCTCGGGCTGCTGACAGATATCACGAGGCGTCGGGCGGCTCAGCACCACCCGGGTGCACACCCAAGGAGATAGGCGTGATGCTTGAACACATGACGAGCCTGATGGCGCGAGTGGGGCAGAACGGCGCGTTCGACAACGTCGACTGGGACGGGCTCACGGGCGTCCTCATCGTGGGCATGGGCTGCATGGTCGGCATGACGGCGATCGTCTTCGGCATCATGGCGGGGATCAGCGAACGCAAGCAGCTTGAAGAGAGCCGTCGCGAGCTGGCGGCGTACGTCGCCGAGGGCTCGATGACGCCCGATGACGCCGAGCGCCTGCTCGAGGCAGGCTCGCCGGGCGCCCGCAAGCGCCGGAAGCATGCGTGATGAACGACATCTACCTGAGCGGTGAGATGATCGTCGCGATCATCGCGATCGGCGTTGGGGGCCTGATCGCGATGGTCTCGATTTTCTTCGGAATCATCGCCAGCATCGCCCGGACGTCGCAGATCGAACGGAGCCGGCGCGAGCTGTCGGCGTACGTGGCCGAGGGCTCGATCACGCCCGACGACGCCGAGCGCATTCTTGACGCGGGGCCCAAGCACAAGGCCTAGGCCGATCTCTGGCGGTCAGTCTCGCAGGCTGAGCGCGTACGCACGCAACGGCTCGGCGACCGACCACGCCTGCGCGAGGCAGCCGTCGGCCCGACGTGGCTCGTCGGCGTCGTAGACCTCGGCGATCTGGCCCAAAAGATCGCGATCCATCGAATCGATGAGCGGGATGATCGCCGCCCGCGCACGCTCGCGCGAGGCGTCGCTGAAGGCGTGCGCACGGAGCACGCCCTCGGCGTACGGGCCGATGAGCCAGGGCCAGACCGTGCCGTTGTGGTACGCGCCGTCACGCTTGAACATGTCGCCCTCGAACCGCGGGCGGTAGGCCGGGTCGTCGGCATCGAGCGTGCGCAGGCCGACGGGCGTGAGCAAGCGATCGGCGACCAGGTCGATGACGCGGCGCTGATCCTCGGGCGTCAGCGCCGAGTGCGGCAGGCTGACCGCGAAGACCTGATTGGGGCGGAGCTGGAGCGAGGCCTCCCACGCGCCGTCTTCGCCCGTGGGCGTGAGGTGGTCGATCAGCCCGCCGAGCGGGCCGCCCAGGAAGACGCGCCGGAACGAGTCGGCGACCCGCCGGGCGTGGCTTTCCAGGTCGACCGCGAAGGCGGGCGCGTCCGGGCGGACGGCCTCGGCGAGGCCCGCCAACGCGTTGTGCCAGAGGGCGTTGATCTCGACGGCTTTGCCCCACCTGGGCGTGAACGTCACGCCGTCGCGGCGCGCGTCCATCCAGGTGAGCTGGGTCTCGGGGTCGCCCGCGCTGATGAGCCCGTCTGCGGGATCGGCGTGGATGTTGTGGTCGGTGCCGTGGCGGTAGGCGAGCACGACCTCGTCGCACGCGGGGAGCAGCTCGGCCGCGAAGCCGGGGCGGTCGCCCGTCTCTTTGAGGTATTGGCAGCAGGCGTGCACGAACCAGAGCGGTGCATCGACGGTGTTGTAGTGGGCCGGGCCGGCGTAGTCGTCGAAGTGGTTGGGGATCAGCCCGCGCCGGCGGGCGCGAGCGAAGGTCACGAGCGTTCGGAAGGCTTCGTCTCGACGCCCGGTCGCGAGGAAGAGCCCGGGCAGGCAGATCATGGTGTCGCGCCCCCAATCGGCGAACCACGGATAGCCGGCGAGGGAGCTGACGCCGGGCTTGGCGTCGTGAGCGGTGCCCCGGCGGACGACGTAGGCATCTGCGGCGCAGGCGAGCCGCGCGAGGCGACCCGTGTGGAGCGGGTCGGTCGCTTGCGTGCGCTCGATCGCTGCGCTGGCGATCGACGCCCGGCGGGCCGAGCGCGCTCGAGCGTCGTCTTCGGCGCCGGGCAAGGGCATCGCATCGATCGAGGCGGTGAGGTCGACGGTCGCCTCGGCCCGGCCCGAAGCCTCGAAGAGGCCCGGGGCGTGGATGTCTTCGTTGTCGGTCAGGCCTCGGGTGCGCTCCCAGAGGTACTCGACGCCGCGCCAGACGGCTGGCTCGTCGCGCCAGCCGAGGTCGCCGGTATCGATGCGCCCATCGAGGAAGAGCCCGTGGTTCGCGCCGGCGATGAGCACGGAGGCGTGCTTGGGATCGGGCACATCGTGGTTGACGCGTGCACGCGGGGGCTTGCCCGCGTGGTCGCCCAGACGGTGCATGTCGCGCAGCGGCACGAGCGGGCGCAAGGCGAGCGACCAGGGCACACCGTTGGTATCGATCCGGTAGCGCACACGGCAGGCGTTGCGCCCTTCGAAGAGGTGCAGCTCGCGCGTCAGCGTGACCTCCGGCAGGGCATCGACGCCGGGGAGGCGGTAGACCCAGAGGCAGCTCGACGGGCCCGCTGTGAACTCGACGAGCGCGGGATCGGCGATGACGCGATCGGGCGCGCTCAGAAAATGGAACGGGCCGATCGACCGGTGGACCGCTTGGGCGTCCGGGGCGGCATCCGGGAGAGAGAGCGTGAGCCGGCAATCGACGTCGGCCAGCGCGAGCACGCGATCGACCGGGGGGTTCATCGCGGCGATCAGCAGGGCGTGGTACCGGCGGGTCGGCACGCCCAAGGCCGTGCCCATCGCGAAGCCGCCGAGGGCGTTGGTCAGGAGCCACTCGGTGCGGAGCGGGTCGCGCCCGTCGCCGGGGCGGAGGGCGTGGGACGAGTGCTCCGCCCGCGGCGGCTGATTTGATGGTTTGGGCATGGGCGGCATCGGGCGAAGGCTAGGTGAACGTGGGCCCATTGGCACGCGGCGCGTTGACCCGCGGGGGTGGGCGGCCGAACAATGGCTATGGCGACCCTGAGTGACAATCGGATTGACGTGGCGGGCCCGGGCGTGAGCAACGCCGCGGGAGGCTTTGGCGTGGGCAGCGAGACGGGCAAGATCGTGGCCGAGGGCGTGACGTTTGACGACGTGCTGCTCATCCCGCAGCGCTCGGGCGTGCTGCCGGGCGATGCGGATACCTCGAGCCGCCTGACGACACGGATCGGGCTGCACATCCCGCTGGTGAGCGCGCCGATGGACACGGTGACCGAGGCGCGTCTTGCGATCGCGCTCGCGCTGCAGGGCGGGATCGGGATCATCCACAAGAACCTGTCGATCGAGGCCCAGGCGCGCGAGGTCGTGAAGGTCAAACGTTCCGCCAACGGCGTCATCACCGACCCGATCACGCTGGGCCCCGAGCAGACGGTGGGCCAGGCGAAGGAACTGATGCGGCGCTTCGGGGTGAGCGGCTTCCCGATCACCGAGGACGGGGGCGACGAGCTGCGGAGCCGGGGGCGGGTCATCGGCATCCTGACGACGCGTGACCTGAAGTTTGTCGAGGATGAGAGCACGCGGATCTGCAGCGTGATGACCAGCACGGGGCTGATCACCGCTGCGCCGGACACGACGCTCGATCAGGCCGCCGGTGTGCTGAACAAGAACAAGGTCGAGAAGCTGATCCTGGTCGATGGCTCGGGCTGCCTCGCGGGCCTGATCACGATGCGGGATATCGACCGCCTGAGCCAGTACCCGCGGGCGTGCGTCGACGCGCGCGGGCGTCTGCGGTGCGGGGCGGCGGTCGGGCCCGGGCAGCTCGAGCGGGTCGAGGCGCTGCTCGAAGCGGGCGTGGACGTCATCACCGTTGACACGGCGCACGGGCATTCGGAGAACGTGCTGCGCGCGGTCGAGGCGATCAAGTCGTCGCACGACATCGACGTGATCGCCGGCAACGTCGCGACGGCCGAGGGCGCTCGCGATCTGGCGCTGGCGGGGGCGGATGCGATCAAGGTGGGCATCGGCCCCGGGTCGATCTGCACGACGCGTGTGGTGACGGGCGTGGGCATGCCGCAGATCTCGGCGGTGATGAACGCGGTGCGGGGCGTGGATGCGAGCGGGCGCGACGTCCCGGTGATCGCCGACGGGGGCGTGCGCCAGTCGGGCGATATCGCCAAGGCGCTCGCGGCGGGCGCCGAATCGGTGATGATGGGCGGGCTGTTCGCGGGCCTCGATGAGAGCCCGGGCGAGCTGGTGATCAGCGGCGGGCGGCGCTACAAGGCGTACCGCGGGATGGGCAGCGAGGGCGCGATGGCGGCCGGCTCGGCCGATCGGTACCGCCAGGCCGACAAGGTCGACAGCCGGGGCCAACCCGTGATGAAGTTCGTGCCCGAGGGTGTTGAGGGGCTCGTCGCGTACCGGGGCAACCTGACCGAGTTTGTGTATCAGCTCGTGGGCGGCATCCGCAGCGCGATGGGCTACTGCGGCTGCCGAACGATCGGGGAGCTGCGGCGCGATGCGCGGTTCGTCCGCGTCTCAAGCGCGACGGTGATCGAGAACCACCCGCACGACATCCGCATCACCAAAGAGAGCCCCAACTACACGCACGAGAATGCGGGCAAGCCGGTCTGACGCGCCCGAAGGCTTGCGGCGCCAGGCGTCGGCCTCTCGGGGTGGGGGGGCGGGGGGCAGGCCGGGGGCGCGGGGCGGGGGGGGGCGCCCCCCGCCCGGGGGCGCCGGGGGGACCGGGGGGCCGCCCGGGGGGGGGGGGGGGGGGG
>JBCCDD010000010.1:0-121185 GCA_039033175.1 Planctomycetota bacterium | reverse complement strand
GTGGGGTCGGTCGGTATCGGGGCCCCGCGGGTGGCCGGGGCGGCACGCCGGGGGGGTGGGGTAATCAACCACCCGGGTGCCCTTTTGTTCCCCGCCGGGCCACCCCCCTCGCGCACGAACCCCCGCCAGTCTCCCCGCCTCTCTATCGTGTGCCTCGATGCCCCCCACCCCGCGAGCACGCCCCACCCCGAAGGCCCAAGCGCGACCGGCGCCCGCCGGCGCCGCTGCGCACCTCACGCGCGCACGCGGCGTCTGGTCGCGTCACGCGGCAACGATCATCGTGCTCGCGATGTCGCTGGTCTGCGTTGCAACGGGCGCGCACCTCGCCGCGGTCGGGCGCATGCGCGACAAGCCCGCCTGGTGGACCCCCGCCGCGACCCCGGGCGCCGAGATCGTCAGCGCCGATCAGCTCGAAAACGCGCTCGCCGGCGCGCTGCACGCCCGGCGCGACCTCACCGAAGAAGACCGCGGCGGGCGCACGTTCCTGGTCAGCGAGCCCTGGAGCTTCGCCGTCCGCGGCGAGGTCGCCAGCGCCTGGCTCAGCGAAAAACTCCCCGCCTGGCTCGTCGCCCAGGGCGTTGTCGACAACTGGCCCGGCGAGGTCGGTGAGCTGCGCGTCGCCTTCCGCGAACGCGGCATCTACGCTGGCATGCGCCTCATCGACGCCGGCGACGACCGCTACCTCTGGGCCAGCCTCGCGCCCCGCATCCGCGACGACGGCTCGCTCTGGCTGCACGCCCAGCGCGTCCACGTCGGGCGCATGAGCGTGCCCGCGTCGTGGCTGCTCAGCGAGAGCCGCACCGACGCGCTGCTGCCCGCCGACCTCGACGAGCCCGGTCGGGCGGGCGCCCTGCTCCGCAGCCTCGCCGGCGAACAGCCCGTCCTCGATGAGCCGCGCGTCAGGCTGGGCGACGGGCGACGCGTCCGCCTCCTCGACGTCCGCACCCTCCCCGACGGGCGCCTGATCGTCACCTGCCAGACCGAGTTCGAGCCCAAAGAAAGCTAAGCCAAAGAGCTGGGACCAACAGCTGGGACCAACAGCTCGGCCTGCACACGTGCCCCGCGGTGGAGGTCTCGCGCGAAGCGCGACGGAGTGGGCCGTTGCCGTTTCGGACAGGCGGGACGCCTGTCCCACCGGTTTGCTGCCCGAAGCGCAACAGTGGGACAGGCGTCCCGCCTGTCCGTTGGTCTTCCAAGGCGCGTTTGCCCAGCCCCACTCGGGCCTCGCCCGCAGCGCGCGCGGCAGGGGAAGTCAGGCGGTACCCACGCCCTCCGGCGCCTCCGCCCCGCGGGTCACCTTCTCGATCGCGCGCTGCGCGATGATCGCGATGACCCCCGCGACCAGCAGCGTGACCACGACCCCCGTCGCGACGAGCCACAGGGGCTTCTTCGCGGTCGCCCAGTCGCTGATCTGGCTCCCGATGACCGCGGCGGCCAGCGTCCGCGGCGCCATCCCGATCGCTGTCCCCGCGACAAACGGGACCACACGCGTCTCCGCCGCCGAGAGCGCGAGGTTGGTCAGCGCGAACGGGCTGTTGGGCGGCACTCGCACGAGCGTCACGATCCCCAGTGTCCGCCACCACCCGCTGCCCACCAGCGCATCGCGCACGGCCTTGGCCTTGCGATGGCGTTCGATCTCGGCCTCGACCCGGTCGCGGGCCACGAGCCGCGCAACCGCGTACCCGACCAGCGACGCGCCGGTAAACCCCGCCAGCGCCGCGCCGAACCCGCCCACGACGCCGAACGCGAACCCGCCCAGCGTCGCCTGGGCGTACGTGGGCAGCAGCCCGAGCCCGGCCGAGAGGACAAACGCGGCGACATAGATCGGCATGCCCAGCGAGCCCTGGCTCTCGAGCCAGCCCGAAACGGGGCCCATGTTTGCCAGCAGTGTGAAGCCCAGCAGCGCGGGCATGAACGTCCAGGCCGCCGCGAGGTACGCCGCCGGGCCCATGCGCCCGATGATGGTCCACAGCGTCTCGCGCGTCGCCGGCTCGCCGCCTTGGGGGCGAACAGGCGGCTGGTCTGGCTCGTTCGGTGCGTCGTTCATGGCCCGCGATGGTACACCCCGCCGGGCGCCCTACACTGCGCGTTCGCCAGCGGCGCCGGCACGAGCCGACGCCCGACCCGTCATCCCGAGGCGCGACAGCGCCCGGCAGAGGCTTCTGACCCCATGATCCCAAAGCCCCCCCCCGCTGAAGGCCGACTCGGCTTCGTCTACGTCCCGCCCTTCCGCGTGCAGGGCGTGAGCGTTGCCGGCGAGGCGACGAGCATCCACTGCCCCGAGCTCGACGTCTGCTTCGACATGGGCGCCTGCCCCCGCGCGGCGCTGGCCAGCAAGTACGCCTGCATCAGCCACGGGCACATGGACCACATCGGCGGGCTCGCGTACTGGTGCTCGCAACGCCAGTTCCAGGGCATGGGCCCGGGCACCATCGTCTGCGACCCCCGCATCGAAGACGACGTCCGGGGCATGATGGAGGGCTTTGTCAAGCTCGAACGCCAGCGCACGCCCTACGAGATCATCACCCTGGACGAGGGCGGCGAGCTCGAGATCAAGAACAACATCGCGATGCGCGCCTTCCACACCGAGCACACCTGCCCCTCGGTCGGGTACGTCGTGCACGAGAAGCGCACCAAGCTCAAGCCCGAGTACAACGGCATGCCGCAGGAAAAACTCCGCGAGCTCAAGCAGGGCGGCACCGAGATCGTCAACAACCTCGAGGTCCCCCTCGTCGCCTACATGGGCGACACGCTGCCCGGCCCGCACCTGGTGCGCGAGGACGTCCGCAAGGCCCAGATCATCGTCACCGAGTGCACCTTCTTCGAGCCCGAGCACAAGGAACGCGCGAAGGTCGGCATGCACCTGCACGTCGACGACATCGCCGAGTGGCTCAAGGTCTGCGAGTGCGAGGCGATGATCATCACCCACGTCTCGCGCCGCACGCACATGCAGTACGCGCGCAAGCGTCTGACCGAGGTCGCCGGTCGCGTGCTCGCCAACAAGGTGCTCTTCCTGATGGACCACCGGGCGAACAAGACCCGGTACGAGCACCAGGCCGAGGAAGCACGCGTGCGCGAGGAAGAGCTCGCCGCGCGGGCCTGATCCGCGCGCGCGAGGGGCGACGCCGAGATCGCTTCGGCGGGAACCGCCGGACGCACCGCCGCGTGCGCGCACCGATGGACGGGCGCGCGGCACGACTATTGACTCGCGACCCGCGCGGGTTTACGTTGACGGATCCGACCGCCCGGGAGGGCACACCCCGCGCGTGCGGGGCGAACGGTGCGTGTCGGCAGGATGTTTGTTCGCTTCGGCGCGTGCTGCGCCGTGAGGTCGCGCCTCGATGCCGAACGCGATGCCCGGTGCGATGAGCAACCCCGATCTCCCGATCTGGGAGGGCATGCTCGCCCACCTCCGGCGCGAGCACCCGCTGATCTGTCGGCGGTGGTTCGAGCAGCTCGAACCGGCGGGCCTGCACGAGGGCGTCGTCGGCGTGCGCGCGCACTCCCCCGTGCACCGCGACTACCTCCGACACGATTGCCTCGAGGCCTTCAACGACGCCGCGGTCGCCGCCTCGGGCCAGCTCGTCGCCGTCCGCTTCCTCGGGCCCGACGAGCCCTTCGGGCAGCCCGCCACGCCCGAATCGCCCAGCGCGCCCTTCACCCCCTCGGAGCGCTCCCGCCCCGCGGGCGCGGGCGAAGACAACCAGCGCGGCAACCAGCTGCCCATCAACCCCGACTACGCCTTCGACTCCTTCGTGATCGGGCCCAACAACCGCCTGGCCCACGCCGCCTCCGTCGCCGTCAGCGAGCAGCCCGCCCGCGCGTACAACCCGCTGTTCATCCACGGCGACGTCGGGCTGGGCAAGACCCACCTGCTCCAGGCGATCTGCCTCAAGCTCCGCCAGGACAACCCCGGCGTGGTCATCCACTACGTCTCGTGCGACAGCTTCCTCTCACGCTTCATGGAGACGGTGCGCGAGGGCCAGCTCGCCGACTTCCGCCACGAGTTCCGCGACGTCGACGTGCTGGTGATCGACGACATCCACTTCCTCGCCAAGCGCGACCGGACGCAGGAAGAGTTCTTCCACACGTTCAACAGCCTCTACCAGGCGAGCAAGCAGATCGTCCTCAGCTCCGACGCGCCGCCCGAGGACATCCCCGATCTGGAAGACCGCCTGGTCAGCCGGTTCAAGTGGGGCCTGGTCGCCGAGATCCAGCCGCCCGGGTACGAGACCCGCGTCGAGATCCTCAAAGCCAAGGCCCGCCTCCGCGGCTTCGAGCTGCCCGACAGCGTCGCCCAGCACATCGCGACCCGGATCGACACCAACATCCGAGAGCTCGAGGGCGCGATTGTCACGCTCCAGGTCCTCTCCAGTGTCGAGCACACACCGATCAGCCTCGACCTGGCCCGCAAGGCCTTCGGCTCCGGGCCCAGCGAGTCCCGCCAGGGCCCCACCATCGAGACGATCATCACAACCGTCGGTGACTTCTACCAGGTCAAACGGACCGAACTGCTCGGCAAACGCCGCCACAAATCCATCAGCCTGCCCCGCCAGGTCTGCATGTTCCTCGCCCGCAAGCACACCCGCCACTCGCTCGAAGAGATCGGCGCCCACTTCGGCGGGCGCGACCACACGACCGTCCTGCACGCCGTCCGCAGCATCGACAGCAAGCGGACCGATGACGCCGCCTTTGCCGAGACGGTCGACGGACTCGCCAGCCGGATCCGCTGAGCCCCGCCGACCGACCACCCAACGTCGGCTTTCTTGTGGATAACTTGTGCGATGCGGCCACCGCGTCCCTGTCGCCAACCCGGTGGACAACCTGTCGCCAAGCGCTCGGCAAGCGCCGGCCGCTGGGTCTGTTGTTGGCTCAAACAGTGTGGGTGCCGGACGGAACCGTTTCGTTCGCTCACACCCGCCGAGCGCCACCGAGCGCGGGCCGACAGGCTTTCCACCAAGAGTTCATGGTGTACAAACGATTGCTGGAAAGCGTTTTAGGCCTTCCTGGAACCAACCTATCCACCAACCGACGGCCCCTCTTCCATCACCATCAAGAATCTCTTTGATGTATAGAGAAGAAGAGAAACAGATCCGGGGCGTCCCGGGGCCGAGCCAGGCGACCGGTGCGAGCGCACGATGGGCGTCGGCCCGTTCTTCAACCGACGTGCGTATCGCCTTTGAACGCTTGACACTGGGGACAACTCACCGTGGTGCGCTGGGCGAGGGTGCATCGGTCGAGGCGTGTGCCGCAGCGTCGGCAGGGCTGCCCGCCCCGCCCGTAGACCGCGTGCTGGTGCTGGAAGCCGCCGGCCTCGCCGTTGGCGTCGGCGTAGTCCCGCAGCGTCGAGCCGCCCGCCTCGACGGCCCGCCTGAGCACGCCCACAATCGCTTCGGCGAGCGCCGAGGCCTCCGTGCTGGTCAGTGACCGGGCGACGCGTCCTGGGGCGATCCTCGCCCCCCACAACGACTCGTCGGCGTAGATGTTGCCCACCCCCGCCACCACCCGCTGATCGAGCAACGCCGCCTTGACCCGCCGCCCCGACCCGGCGAACGCCCGGACCAGATCACGCGCGAGGGCCGCCTCCCCGGCATCCAGCGGATCGGGGCCCAGGGCCGACCAGCGGGCGTCAAGATCCGCCCGCCCGGGCAGCGCCCACAGCCCCCCGAAGCGGCGCGGGTCGACGAACCGCAGGCGCGACCCGTCGTCGAGCCACCACTGGGCGTGCGCGTGGGGTGTCGCCCGCGCCCGCAGGCCGGGCCCGATCCGCTCGAACCGCCCGGTCATGCCCAGGTGCGCCGCGAGCACGGGTGTCGCCCGGTCGAGCTCGCCGGCGATCGCGAGCTGCTTGCCGTGGCGCAGCACGCCCGAGATGCGCGCGCCCGCGAGCAGCATGCCCGAGGTGTACCGCTTGGGCCGGTGCGCCCCGGTCGCGCGGGAGAAGCCGCCCTGAGGGTCCCCCGGCGCGACAAGCACGTCACGCCGGCGGAGCGTCGCGCGCACCACCCGGCGCCCGATCAGCGGCTCCAGGCTCGCGCGCACCGCTTCGACCTCGGGCAGCTCGGGCACGCGCCTACTCCGCGATGGGGTCCTGTGGCGACCCGGGCCCGCGCGCGCGAAGCCCGCGGAAGAACGCGGTCAGCAGCTCGGCGCACTCGCGCTCGCGCACGCCGGCGACCACGACCGAGCGGTGGTTGAGGCGCCGGTCTTCGAGCAGCTCGTAGAGCGAGCGCACGGCGCCGGCCTTGGGGTCGCTCGCGCCGTAGACCACCCGCCCCAGGCGCGCGTTGATGATCAGCCCGGCGCACATGGGGCAGGGCTCGAGCGTGACCGCGAGCGAGCAGGCGTTGAGGCGGAAGTCGCCGACGTGCGCGCACGCCCGCTGGATCGCGATGAACTCGGCGTGGGCCCAGGGCTGGCGGTCGGCCTCGCGCCGGTTGGCGCCCTCGCCCAGCACGTCGCCGGTGACGGTGTCGTAGACGACCGCGCCGACGGGGACCTCGCCCGCGCCCGCCGCCTCGCGCGCCAGCTCGAGCGCGCGGGCCATCATCGCGTCGTCCCGGGCGGGGCCGTCGTGGCGGGCGCTGTCGCGGGTCACGGGCTCACTCATCGCCCGCATCGGCGGGCTCTTTGGTGTGGTCGTCGGGGTGGTCGTCGGTGTGGTCGTCGTCGTCCTCGTTCATGATCCCGCGCGCGACGCGCTCGGCCGGGAGCACCCGCAGGATCAGCACGCCCAGCTCGTACAGCATGTAGAGCGGGATCGCGAGCAGCACCATGCTCAGCGGATCGGCGGGCGTGAGGATCGCCGACGCGACGGCGCAGACCGCGATCACGTGCTTGCGGTAGCGTGTCAGCTCGGCCGGGCGCACGATGCCCAGCCAGCCCAGCATCACGACGACGACGGGCATCTGGAACCCGATGCCGAACGCCAGCGCCATGTTCAGGAACATGCGCACGTACTCGCTGATGCGGTACTGCTGCACGATACCCGGCGTCGAGACGAGCTCGGTCCCGCGGACGATCGCGGCCCCGTCGTCATCGACGCCGACCGCGACGCGACGCTGGTTCAGGTCGAGGTTGATCCACTCGTGCCCCACCTCGGGCGCCGGCGGGTCGCCCTCGAGCACCGGCACGCTGGGGAAGACGATGCCTTCTGGCACATCGACCGTCGCGGCGGGCGCGCCGCCCACCTGGTTGCTGAAGGCGATGAAGAACTGGAGCACCACCGGCAGGATCACGATGTACAAGAACACAACGCTGACGACCGTGAGCAGCGCGCTGAACGGGACGAGCAGGTGCACGAATCGCTTCTCGTGGGCGTACAGCCCCGGCGCGATGAAGAGCCAGAGCTGGTAGAGGATCCACGGCGCGCCGATGAGCACCGTGACCACGACCGCGATGTGCACGACCGTGCCGAACGTCTCGAAGGGCCCGGTCGCGAGCAGCGCGGCCGATTGCCCCCCGGCCCGAAGCTGCTCGCGGGCGGGGTCGATGAGCAGATCGACGAGCTGGCGCCCGAAGGCGAAGGCGATGATGAAGATCGGGAGCACGCCCCCGATCGCGAAGAAGACGCGTCGGCGGAGCTCTTCGAGGTGGTCGCCGAAGGACATGGTGGGCCCGCCGAAGAGGCCTCCGTCGTTGCCCGCGCCGTTGCCCGCCCCGTTGCCCGCGCCGTTGCCCGCGCCGCTGGTTGTTGGTTGGTTGGTGTTCGTCACGGGCTCGGGTCGTTGGGCGCCTTGGCGGCGGAAATCGAGGGTTTGGGCCGCCGGAAATCGGCACGCGGCGCATCCTAGGAAAGCGGCGGGGTACCCATCGGGGCCCGGCGGGGCCCCGGGTGTGGGCCCCTGTGCGGGCATGTGCGTGGGGGGTGGCGCGGGTGGACGGACGCACGGATGGTGCAGTTGGCGACGGGCCGGGCGGCGCGAGCGCGCCGGCGGTGCTGGTCGCGGCGGCGGCATCGGGTGATCGCGACGCGGTCCGCGACCTGTGGCAGATGCACCGCGGGTGGGTCGCGGCGATCGTGCTCGCGCACAAGCCGCGCGAGGCGGATCTGGAGGATCTGGTGCAGACGGTGGCGGTCCAGTTTGTGCGCACGATCACCGAGCTGCGCGAGCCGGAGGCCTTCAAGCCCTGGCTGCGGACCATCGCGACCAACGAGGCGCGGGCCGCGGGGCGCAAGACGACGCGGCGCAACCGCCTGCGTCGCGAGGCGATGGACACGGCCCGCGCGATCGCGCACGGGCGCACCGACGATGGCGCGCCGCCGACGAGCATGGATCAGCAGAGCACCCTGCTGCACATCGCGCTCGACCTGCCCGAGGGCTACCGCGAGCCACTGCTGCTGCGGTGCGTGCGGGGGATGAGCTACCGCCAGATCGCGGCGGTGCTCGATCTGCCCGAGACGACGATCGAGACCCGCATCGCGCGCGGGCGGCGCATGCTGCGCGAGCGGGCCCGGGCAGCGCAGGCCGATCCCGAAGAGGCCGACAACAACACCGACGATGCCGCGAGCCCGGCGCGGAACGACAGACGACTTGGAGCGAAGCGATGACGAACGAACAGCGTCCGCAGGACGACCGCGACGAGATGCTGAGCCGCATCGTTGATGCCGAGGCGAGCAGCGCCGATTGGCTGCGCTTCCGCGAGCTGGCGGCGGGCGACCCGGCGGTCTGGGCCGAGCTGAGCGTGATGCAGCGCCAGCAGGACGAGCTGGTGCGTGCCGTCGAGCGTGCGACGACGCCGGCGGCCCGCGTCGAGCTCGACGAGGCCGAGCTCGATCGCGCGATGCCCGACGAGCGATTGCGCCTGCAGGGGCGGCTCGATGTGGTCAGCCGGTGGGGCGGGTGGGCGGCGGCGGCGGCGCTCGTGCTGGTCTGGGCGACCGGCTTCCGCCCCGCGGCGCCCGTCGGGAACGGCGGCGGCGCCATCGACGGCATGCGCGGCAGCGGGAGCTTTGTCGAAGCCGGGCTGGGCCCGCGCTTGCAGGAGGCGACGCCGAGCGACGCGTTCGAGCGGTACCTCTCGGCCGGCAAGGCGACCGGGTCGGTGCTGGGCGAGATGCCCGACCGCGTCGTGCTGAGCACCACGCCCCTGGAGAGCGGCGTGGTCGAGGTGGTCTTCCTGCGTCAGATCATCGAGCGGCGCGTGGTCGATGAGGTCTATCGACCCTCGCGCGATGAGCACGGCGACCGCGTCGTGCTGCCCGCACGCGTGGCGCCGGGCGCCGGACGGGCCTTTTAGAAAGATCTTCGAAAGAGGCGCAAACCCATGAAAGACCCGCGGGTGGGCGACGGACGCACGCCGGGCGCGCATCCCTGTGAAGTGCAGACGACCTGAGACACGGACTTCTTACTGAGACGCCCGGGCGAACAGCCCGGCGGGAGGAACACGACATGCCAAGCATCCGCACGATCGCGCTGCTCGCATCGGCCGGGCTCGCCCTGGCCGCCGGGCCCGCGCTGGCGAACTACACCTGGGCGCACGCCAACGAGTACAGCAGCGAGCGCGCCAGCGAGTATGCCGAGAGCGCACGCGCAAGCACCGCGCAGCCCGCGAGGGCGACGCAGATCGTCACGATCGACGACGATCGGGAGATCCGCGTTGAGGTGCGTGAGGGGCGGGTCCGCGCCTGGATCGACGGCAAGCGGGTTGCCGACGATCAGATCCGCGTCGCCGGCGACGGGCGCACCACGATCCTCGACAGCGACGGCGCGATCGTGCACGAGCTGATGACCGGCGACACGTTCGTCAGCAGCGTGCCGGGCGGGGGCAACGTCACCGGCTGGGTGACGCGGCGGGGCGACGGCTCGATGCCCGCGGTCATCGTGCGTGAGGGCCAGAACCTCGCGCGGTTTGACCCCAGCGCGGGCCTGCCCCCGGTGATGATCGGGATCAACCACTCCAGCGTGGGCGAGGCGCTGCGGTACCACCTGGGCGTGCCCGAGCGGTCGATCATCATCGAGCGCGTGATCGACGGTCTGCCCGCGGCCCAGGCCGGGCTCCGGCGGCATGACATCCTCGTGCAGATGGAAGGGCAGGAGGGCGTCGACGCCGGGGCGCTCACGCGTGTGCTGCGCGGCAAGTCGCCTGGCGACGAGCTGAAGGTGGTCGTGCGGCGCGGGGACGAATTGCTGCCCATCACGCTCGAGCTGCGGGCCTACGACGCGGCTGCGCTCGCGATGGGTTCGGGTGCGGGCCTGGCCACCGGCTCGCCCGCGCCGACGTTCCCCGGTGTGCCCGTGCCGCCGGCGCCCCCGGCCGATCTGGCGCAGCGCCAGGCCGAGCTCGAGTACCGCGAGCTTGTCGAGCGTTTGCGGGGCCCGCTGGAGGGGCTGACGATCTTCGAGGGCGATCGCCTGGTCGTGCCGGATCAGGAGGACCTGCTCAACCGGTTCAGGCTGCTGGAGCGTGAGCTCGAGGCGGTCGCGCCCCAGTTCGAGAACGAGTTTGTCGGTCGCATGGAGGCGTTCGAGCAGCGCATGGACGAGCTCGAGCAGCGGATGGAGACCGGGCTCGACCGCCTGTTCGATCGCCTCGAGCGTTCGCTGGAGCGCATGGAGCGTGCGATGCGCGAGCGCGACGTGCGTGAGGAACGCGAAGAACGCGATATGTAAGCGAGGCCCGGGCGCGCCGGGGCCCGGCGCGAAAAACCCGGGCGATTTCCGGGCGTTTCGCGTCACGCCCGGCAACTGGGGCGGGGTCTCCCCGTAGAACCCAGTGGGGACACAGACCACGACCCTCGGCCCGCCTCACCAGCGGGCCGACCACCTCCGCCCGCCGCGTGATGAGACCCCACGCGGCGGGCTTCTTTTTTTGGGCGTGCTCGCTTTCGCCCCGCCCGTAGGATGCCCCGCTCGCGCTGCCGGCCCAACGCGCCGGGAGCCCCGAGCGAAGGAGCCCCGACGTGACAGACGAGCGAGCCAGCGATCACCCGGACCGGCACTCGGACGGGCACCCGAACGCTCCGATCGACGCCGACGCCCTGGGCGACGAGGTGCGCGCGGCGTACGAGCGTCTGCGCAGCGAGGTCGGCAAGGTCATCGTCGGGCAGCACGAGGTGGTCGACCAGATCCTGCTCGCGGTCTTCAGCCGCGGGCACGCGCTGCTGGTCGGCGTGCCGGGGCTGGCGAAGACGCTGCTGGTCAGCACGATCGCCCGGGCGATGCGCCTGGAGTTCAGCCGGGTGCAGTTCACGCCCGACCTGATGCCCAGCGACATCACCGGCACCGAGGTCATCGAGGAAGACAAGGCCACCGGTCGGCGTGAGCTGCGGTTCGTCAGGGGGCCGATCTTCGCCAACGTCGTGCTCGCCGACGAGATCAACCGCACGCCCCCCAAGACCCAGGCCGCCCTGCTCGAGGCGATGCAGGAAGCGCAGGTCAGCGTGGGCGGGGTGCAGCACATGCTGCCCAGCCCGTTCTTCGTGCTCGCGACCCAGAACCCGCTCGAGCAGGAGGGCACCTACCCCCTGCCCGAGGCGCAGCTCGACCGGTTCATGCTCCAGGTGCTGATCAAGTACCCGAGCGCCGAGGAGGAGCTCGACGTCGTTCGCCGCAGCGCGCACAAGGGCGAGGTCTCGATCGACCCGGTGATCGACGCCGAGCAGATCGAGCGGATCCGCCGGGCGATCAAGCACGCGCCGGTGCCCGATCACGTGCTGCGATACGCATTGCGGCTGGTCCGCGCGACCCGCGTGCGCGAGCCGATGGACGAGGGCGTCGAGCGCCCGCAGATCGTGACCGACTACCTCGCGTGGGGCGCCGGCCCGCGTGCGAGCGAGTACCTGATCCTCGCGGCCAAGGCCAAGGCCCTGCTCAGCGGCGACACGCACGCCACGCCCGAGCACGTCCGGGCGGTCGCCCACCCGGTCCTGCGCCACCGGATCCTGACCAACTTCAACGCCGAGGCCGATCAGATCACGACCGACGACATCATCGATCGCCTGCTCGAAGAGATCCCGGTCGACGGGCTCTCGGCGGGCGAGCGATCGCGCTTGAGCACCGTGGCTCGCACGGGCGACGCCTGAGTCGACCGGCGCCCACGCCGGCGATGCCTGAGCCCCCCGCGGACGGGCGGTTTTTGAACGGTCCGGGCCCAATTCCTGCCAAATTGTCTTGAATTCGACCGAATAAAGGATAAAGTGGACGACATTGTCTCTGGGGATGCCGCGCGCCGCGGCCCAGAGACACCCACCCACAGGTGAGACCACCCGCATGCTTTCACAAACCACCGAGTACGCGTTGCGGGCGATGTCGTGCCTGGCGTACTACCCCGACCAGCTGACGCCGACGCCCCAGCTCGCGTCGATGACCAAGGTCCCGCCCAACTACCTCGCCAAGGTGCTCCAGCTCCTCGCGCAGCACGACCTGATCATCGGTCGGCGGGGCGTGGGCGGCGGGTACCGCCTCGCGAAGGCCGCGACCGACATCACGCTGCTCGACGTGGTCGCGGCGATCGACCCGGTCGAGCGGATCACCAGCTGCCCGCTGGGCCTGGCGAACCACGGGGGCGAGCTCTGCCCGCTGCACTGCGCCGTCGACCAGGCCGCCGAGCGCCTGATCTCCACGTTCGAGGGCGTGACGCTCCAGAGCCTGGTCGACAACGACGGGGCCAGCAAGCCGCTGTGCGACGAGGACCTCACCAGCCACTTCAAGCTCACGGTCGGGCAGACCGGGAGCAGCAACGGCGCCGCGGGCGGGTAGGTCTGGCCGTCATCGGGCCACCATCTCATGGGCTCGCCCGGGCTCTGACACCCCCCGGCGGGTTACGATCGCGGCGTGACTGACCAAGCCCCAACCGATGCCTCCGGCGAGACCACGCCGAGCGACGCCGAATCGATCCACCGTCTCGAGCAGCAGCGGCGCGAGAAACGCGACCGCGTGCGCGACGAGCTGGGCCTCTCGCCCTACGGCGTCGTGCCCTACGCGGGCGCGGACGGCGCGCCGCTCGAACTGGTGAGCCTCGCGCAGGCGCACGCGTTGTACGACGCCGACGCGGACGCGCGCCACCAGGAGACCGAGAGCGCCGCCAAGGCGTTCAAGAAAGCCAACCCGGACGCGCCCGAGGGCGACGTGCCCGGCGTCGTCGACGAGCGCCCGCGGGTGAGCGTCGCGGGGCGCGTCGTGCTGCACCGCGACAACGGCAAGCTGATCTGGATGAACCTGCGCGACGACTCGCGCGAGCAGTTCCAGATCGCGGTCAGCAAGCGCGACTGCGACGAGGGCGGCTTCGGGCTCGCCAAGCTGACCGACCTGGGCGACATCGTCGTCGCGAGCGGGCCGCTGATGAAGACGCGCGCGGGCGAGGTGACGCTGTGGGCGGGCGCGCTGCGCCCGGCGAGCAAGGCGCTCGCGCCGCCCCCCGAGAAGCACGCGGGCCTGACCGACCACGAGTCGCGCTACCGCCGGCGCTATGTCGACATGTGGTCGAACCCCGAGGTGACGCGCGCGATCCAGCTCCGCGGGCGCGTGGTGCAGCGTGTGCGCAGCTTCCTCGACGAGCGCGGGTACCTCGAGGTCGAGACGCCCATGCTCCAGACCCGGGCCGGCGGGGCCGCGGCCCGCCCGTTTGTCACGCGGATGAACGCGCTGGACATCGACCTCTACCTGCGGATCGCGCCGGAGCTGTATCTCAAGCGCCTGCTCGTCGGCGGGCTGCCTCGGGTGTTCGAGATCAACCGCAACTTCCGCAACGAGGGGCTCGACAAGCAGCACAACCCCGAGTTTACGATGCTCGAGCTCTATCACGCGCACGGGAACGTCGAGACGGTGATGGGCGTGACCGAGGCGCTCGTGCGCGACGCGGCCCGCTGCGCCGCCGAGGCCCGTTCGCAAGAGCTGGGCCCCACCGCCCTCGAGGCGCTCGCGCTGCCCTTCGGCGATGTTGTCGTCGACTACGAGTCGCCCTTTGCGCGCGTCGCGTACGCCGAGCTGTTCGAGCGTGCGCTCGGCTTCGCGATGACCGACTTCGACCGGGCGCTCGCCGAAGCGCCGGGGCGCGGCGTGAAGACCAAGAACGAAGAGGGCGTCGCGCTCGACCCGTGGTTCGTGGTCAACGAGCTGTTCGAGGCGGTCGCCGAGCCGGCGCTGGACCCGGGCAAGCCGACGTTCATCACGCACTACCCCGCGGTGCTCAGCCCGCTGACGCGCCCCAGCGCCGAAGACCCGTCGCTCGCCGATCGGGCGGACCTGTTCATCGCGGGCATGGAGATCGGGCCGCACTACACCGAGCTGAACGACCCCGAGGTGCAGGCCCAGAAGTTCCGCGAGCAGCTCGCCGGCGTCGACGACGAGGAGAGCACCTTCCGCACGTTCGACGACGAGTTCATCGACGCGCTCAAGGTCGGCATGCCGCCCGCGGGTGGCATGGGCATCGGCATCGACCGCCTGATGATGCTGCTGCTCGGCAGCCCCACGATCCGCGACGTCATCGCCTTCCCGCTGATGCGACCGGTGTAAGCACCACTCAGAAGACCCGCGGCTCGTTCTCGCGAGCGATCCGGGTTGTTGCGCTCAAAAACAAGACACGGCTTGCCCGAGCGGGGCAAGCCGTGGCATGTGCTGTGTTTGGTCCGGGCCGCTTGGGCGGGGCCTTACTCGCCGGCTTCGTTCTCGTCGGCGGGCGGCTCGAAGCTGATGTCCGGGACGGGCGCGTCGTCGGGGTCGGCGCGCTGCGCGACGATGCCCTCGAGGAACGCGCTGAGCTGGTCGGGCGTCAGCGTCTTGATCGCCTCGCGGATGCGCTCGGGCGGGGCGCCCGCGCCGAGCGAGCGGAGCTTCTCGGCCTCCGGGGCCGAGGCGAGCTCGGCCGAGGCGATGACCGCGGGCAGGCTGCCCGAGGCCTGTTCCAGCATCGCCTCGTAGGCGTCCATGACCTCGATGAGCGAGTCTTCGATCACGCCGACGAGCATGGCGCTAAGGCGTTGCTCGCCGCCCGCGCCGCGGCGCTCCTGGTTGAGCGCGGTCTGGTAGCCGCGTGCGATCTCTTCGTTGACGTCGGCCTGGAGGCGCCCGATCACGCCGCGCTCGCGCAGGTCGGCGGTCAGGTTGGGCTGGAGGACGAGCGTCTGGATCATCTGCGTCGCGCGGGTGGCTTCTGGGATGTTCTCGAAGCTGAAGTCCGCGAGCATCCCGTTCTCGAGGCGGAGCACCACGTCGCTGTTGGCGATCAGGCGCTTCTCGAGCGAGCGCCGACGCTCGCGGACGACATCCATGATCGGGTCGCGACCCTGGTCGCGGACGATCGGGTTGTTGACCAGCGCGAGGAACCGCGGGTCGGTCTCGAGCTGGATGATCTTGCCCTCGTCGTCGAGCTCGACGAGCGAGACAAAGCCCATGCTGGGGCGCTCGGGCTGGTTCGCCCCGGTCACCGCCTGGCTCGACGTGGGCTCGCTGCTGCGCGGCGCGACAGGGCGCGCCGGCGGCGGCGCAGGCGGGACGTACTCGGGCGCCGGTTCGCTCGGCGGGGGCGGGGGCGGGGCGACCTGTGCGCTCGCGCCCGATACCAGGGCGCCGCACACCCCGGCGACGCACACACGCAGCAGGGTCGTTGTCTGTGAGGTCCGGCTCGGCTCGGTCTGTCGGCCCATGGTCTCGCTCCTGTCGGTCGGGTGGCGGTGGCCTCGCGTGTGCAGGCCGCCTGTCAAGGCTGGTCGGTCTCGCTGCCGCGCTCGACCTGCATCGGCTCGGGGCGCGGCATGCATTATCCCCGCGAAGAAGTCTCCGGGGCGATCGGGCCCGGCGAGGGCGATCGCGCCCGCCCCGACCGGTCTCGCTCGCGAGGTTCCTACGCTGCGCCGATGACCGAGTTCCCCAAAGCCGACACCTTCCTCGTCCGAAGGCCCATCGACCGGGCCGCCCTGGCCCGCCGCCTGGCCGATGCGAGCCTGCTGCGGGGCAGCTTCACGCTCCGCAGCGGCAAGACCAGCTCGTATTACCTCGACAAATACCGATTCAGCACCCGCCCGGAGATTTTGGCGGACCTGGGGGTCCTGTTCGCCCAACGCATCGACGCGCTCGACGGGGACCGGGCGCAGAAGCTCGCCGGGGCGGAGCTGGGCGGGATCCCGCTGGTGACGGCCGCGGCATTGGCGACCGGGCTCCCGGCGCTGTTTGTCCGCAACCAGAAAAAGACCTACGGCACCAACCAGCAGCTCGAGGGCACGGTCGAGCCGGGCGAGCGGGTCGTGCTGCTCGAAGACGTCGCGACGACCGGCGGGCAGGCGGTCGAGGCCGCGGGCGTGCTGCGCGAGGCGGGGGCCGAGGTCATCGGCGTGATCGCGACGATCGACCGGGGCGAGGGCGCGGGCGAGAACATGCGGGCCGCGGGGCTGCGGTTCGAGGCGCTGTTCACGGTCGAGGATCTGGGCGTCGGGCCCGAGTGAGCGCCGGTGCGGGTTTGCGTTCGGACAGGCGGGACGCCTGTCCCACCGGTTTGACGCCCGAAGCACCCCAGTGGCACTGGCGTCTCGCCTGCCCGAAAGGCAACGCCCCTCCGTCACGCTGCGCGTGCCACCTCCCCCGCGGGGCGCGGGGGAGGAGAACAGGGTTGCGGCGCACGAAGCCGCGGCGCCCAGGAGCAAACGCCGAGGCTCAGAAGATCGGGCGTCCGCCGAGCGCGAGGATGGTGAACGCGACCAGCGCGATCACGCCGGCGACGATGACCCAGAGCTTGCCCGCGCTGCCGCGCGGGTCGTCCTCGAAGGCGTGCCCGCAGTTGGCGCACAGCTCGGCCTGGTCGTAGACGTCTTCGCCGCACGACGGGCAGCGTCGCATCTCGTCGCCGAAGCGTTCGAGATCCTCGGCCGACGGGCCCTCGGGGTCGAGCCCCTCGTCGAGTGACCAGTCTTCGTCTTCGCGCTGCGCCATCGTGCTGCTCTCAGGCCGGCTGGGGCTGGCCCGCGGGGCTGGGATCGCCCTCGGGGTTGACGATCACGGTCTCGGCGGGCGGCTGGTGCCAGGTCGCGTCCTCGTTCTTGCCCGTGCGCAGGTACCACTCGACCATCTTGTCGATGCCCTCGCCCAGCGGGACCTTGGGCGTGTAGCCCAAATCGCGGAGCTTGTCGGCCTCGAACTTGGTCTCGTGCTTGAACAGCTTGGCGATCCGCGCCGTCGAGATCGGCAGGTTCTTGCCCGTCAGCTTGATGACCGCATCGAACGGGAGGCCCGCGAGCATGCCCACGCCGTATGGCACGGCCGGGGCCGGCTTCTTGCCCAGCGCCGCCGAGACGCGGTCTGAGATCTGCGTGCTCGTGTAGTCGGGCTTGTCGATGTAGTTGACGACCTCGAAGGGCGCCAGCTCGCGCGTCGGTTGCTCGCCCGGCTTGAGCCCGCTGAGAAAGAGCGTCGCGTCGACGATGTTCTCGACGTAGCTGAGGCTCTTGATGTTGGTGCCCGCGCCGAAGCGCAGGTACTTGCCCGAGTGGATCTGGCGGATCAGGCTGTACATGTTGGCGAAGTTGTGTGCGCCGAACGTGACGGTCGGTCGGATGATGAGCGCGCGCCGGTCGTCGCCCCGCTCGGTCCAGCGCTCGAAGACGCCTTCGCCCTTGAGCTTGCTCCCGCCGTAGGGCGAGTTGGGGGCGGTCGGGCTGGTCTCTTCGTGCGGGGGCGGCGCGTCGCCGTAGGTCGCGACGGTGGAGTAGAAGACGCAGCGCTTGACGCCGGCCTCGTCCATCGCGTCGCACAGGACCTCGGCGCCGCGCTCGTTGACGTCGTAGTACGTGTCGTGCTCGATGCCGAAGTCGTGGTGGGCGGCGGCGAGGTGGACGACGGTATCGATCCCGTTCGCCAGCGCGCGGCGCACCGCGGCCGGGTCGCGCACGTCGCCGCGGATGAACGGCGCCCCCTCGGGCTGGTCCGCCGGCGGGTCGATCAGATCGAAGCTGACCCGCTCGTGCCCGAACTGGGCGAGGTCACGGTGGAAGTACCACGCGATGAAGCCCGAACCGCCTGTGATCAAGATCCGCACGGCATCGCTCCGACTGCCACAACGCCGGCGAGCCTCCTGCCCGCCCGGCGTGTGCCCCACGAGATCGGCCGGTGCGCCCCTCGCCGCCAGCCCCGAGTGTCAAACGTAGCCGACGGCGCGGTTGTTCGCGCTGTGGAATCCGGAGGCAGGGTCCGCCCGGGGGGCCGGGGCCCCCTCAGAACCCGCCGTAGACCAGCGGGGCGAGCAGGATGCACACCGCGGCGGCCAGCAGCGTCAGCGGGCCGCCGAAGCGGGTGTAATCCAGCCAGCGGTACCCGCCGGGGCCCATCACCATGAGGTTGGTCTGATAACCGATGGGCGTGCTGAACTCGCAGCTCGCGGCGATGCAGATCGCGACCGCGAAGGGCAGCACGTTCAGGTCCGCCTCGCCCGCGATGCTCAGCGCGATCGGGAACATGAGCACCGCGGCGGCGTTGTTGGTCATCGTCATCGTGAAGGCGGTCGTCAGCAGATAGACCGCCGCGAGCAAGGCCCAGGGGCCCAGCGGGCGGAGCCAGTCGATCAGCTCGTGGGCGATGCTGCCGGCCAGCCCGGTCGTCTGGAGCGCGCTGCCGATGCCGAACGCGGCCCCGATGACGATGAGCACCTGGAAGTCGACGGCGCTGCGCGCCTGCGGGCCCGTGCAGCAGCGCAGGGCGATCATCGCGCCCGCCGCCGCCATCGCGCCGACCATGGGCGAGAGCCACCCGAAGCTGATCGCCGCGACCAGACCGGCGATCACCGCCATCGCGATCCACGCCCGGTCGTGGCGCAGGGCGGCGGGGTCGAGGCGCTCGGTCGCGAGGTAAAAGTCCGGGCTGCTGCTGAAGCGTGCGCCGCTGCCGCGCGGCGCCTCGAGCAAAAGCGTGTCGCCCGCGCGCAGCAACACATCGCCCAGCTTGCCCTGGATCTGCTGCCCCTGGCGGCGCACCGCGACCACCGCGGCCCCGTACCGCGTGCGGATGCCCGCCTGGCGCACCGTGCGCCCCACGAACGCCGACCCGGTCGAGACGACGGCCTCGATCAGGCGCAGGTTGGGGCGGTAGCTCGGGTCCTCTTCGGGCGCTTTGTCCTCGTGCTCGACCGGGCTCAGCCCGCGGAGCTGCTGGAGATCGACGACCGAATCCAGCCGCCCGACGAACAGCAGCGTGTCGTTCTCTTCGAGTCGGAAGCTCGGGCCCACGACGATCGAATCGCCCCGCCGATCCACGCGGCTGAGGAAGAGCCCCGGCAGGTGGCGCAGCCCCGCCTGCTCGACGCTCTTGCCCGCGATGGGCGAGCCCTCGGGCACCCGCATCGCGACGTAATACCCGTCGGCCGCCTCCGCGCCGTCGTCCTTGGTCCGGTCGGGCAGCAGCCAGCGGCTGAAGACCAGGATGTACGCCAGGCCCAGCACCGCGATCGGCAGGCCCACCAGCGCGAGCGTGAACATGTTCAGCCCGGCGCCCTCGGTCACCGGGTTGCCCGCGGCGTTCTCGCGACGCAGCAGATCGGCGACCACGACGTTGGTCGACGTGCCGATCAGCGTGCACACCCCGCCCAAAATGCTCGCAAAGCTCAGCGGCATAAAGAGCTTGCTGACCGGGAAGCCCCCGCGGCGCGCCACGCCCGAGAGCGCGGGCAGAAACATCGCGACGATCGGCGTGTTGTTGACAAACGCACTCAGCCCCGCGACCGGCAGGCTCAGGCGCACCTGCGCCTCGAGCACGTTCTTGGGGCGACCGATGAGCTTCGACGCGACCAGGTTCATCGCGCCCGTCTCTTTCATCGCCGCCGCGACGACGTACAGCATCGCGACCGTCACCAGCGCCGGGTTGGCGAACCCGCTGACGGCCTGCTCGGGCTCGAGCACGCCGGCGAGCAGCAGCACCAGCAGCACGCCCATCATCACCAGGTCGGGCCCGAAGCGACCGATCGCCAGCACGACGACCATCGCGATCAGCATCCCCCCGGTGAGCCAGGCCTGCCAGGCGTCAAGGAACATGGCGGGTCAGCCTACCCGCTCGCGGGTTGGGCAGTACATGGGGCAGTACATGGGGCAGCGCGTGGGGGCGGGCATGCCTTACTTGGGCTCGTCGATGCCCAGCGCCTCGATCGCGCGGAGCATCACCCCATGCACGCGCGGCGGGGCGCACACCACGCCCACGTTCTTCGCCAGCGTTTCGCCGAGCGAAAAGTCGAGATCGCGCCCGTGGATGTCGGTCACCGCGGCGCCGGACTCGGCCGCGATCATCGCGCCCGCGCCGTGGTCCCAGATCTTCTCGCGGTACCCCTTGCGCGTCGGCAGACGCAGGTACGCGTCGGCCTGCCCGCGCGCGACCACCGCGTACTTGCACTGGCTGTCCAGGCGCACCGGCTCGCCCACCTCGCCCAGACCCTGGTCGACCACCCACGCGAGCATCCGATCCGTGTCGCTCGCGTTGGAGTGGGCCTTCTCCACGCTGGCGCACACCGCGATCGGGTCGGCCTCGTCGTGGTCGAGGCGGGTGATGCGGATGGTCTCGGCGTCGGGATCGTCGGCGCGGGTCTCGTAGACGCCCTGCCCCCGGACCGCGTAGTACAGGCACCCGTGCTCGTCCGGCTCGTCGAGGGGCAGCGACATATCGACCGGCAGGTTCGGGCAGCCCATCACGCCGATCGCCGGCTCGCCCCGCTCGATGTAGCCCAGGGCCACAGCAAACTGCTGGTTGCGCAGGAAGCCCTTGGTCCCGTCGATCGGGTCGAGGGTCCAGAAGCCGCTGCCCTTGGGCGGGTTGCTGCCGATGTCGATCGCGTCGAGGATCGCCGATTCGTCGGCCTCGGGCCAGACGACCCGCACCGCCTCGAGCACGGCGTCCAGCTCGCCCTTGTGGTCCGCCTCGCGCAGGTAGTCAGAGCCCTCCTCGGCGATCACCGCGTCGGTGCCCAGCTCGTCGCGCAGGATCCGGCAGACCACCGCCTGGCTCGCAAAGTCCGCGACCGTCACCGGGCTCTTGTCGTCCTTGGAGATCGCCCGGACCTCGCCCGAGCGCCGCTGCACCGCCTTGCAGACCATGCTCGCGGCGACAACCGCCTCCCGCCCGACCTCGGCCAGCCTCGCGTGATCGCTCATTGCCTGTCCTTCTTTCTCTCGCGTCTCTCGGTGAAACGCCTCAGCCGCGCAGGATGCCGTGGCGGGTCAACGACTCGATGACATCGCCCACGCACTGGTCGACCGGCTTGTCGGCCGTCTTGACCGTGATCTCGGGATGCTCGGGGGCCTCGTACGGATCGTCGATCCCGGTGAAGTGCTTGATCTCCCCGGCGCGGGCCTTCTTGTACAGGCCCTTGGGGTCGCGCTGTTCGCAGACTTCCAGGGGCGTGTCGATAAACACCTCGAGGAAGTGCAGCCCCGCCGCCTCGTGCACCGCCCGGACCTTCTGGCGGTCCGCCCGGTAGGGGCTGATGAAGCTGGTCAGGGCGATCACGCCCGCGTCGGCGAAGAGCTTGGCGACCTCGCCGATCCGCCTGATGTTCTCCGTGCGGTCGTCGGCGCTGAAGCCCAGGTTGCTGTTGAGCCCGTGGCGGACGTTGTCGCCGTCGAGGCGGTAGGAGACGATCCCGCGGTTGACCAGCGCCTGCTCGACGGCGCTGGCGACCGTGCTCTTGCCCGAGCCGCTGAGTCCGGTAAACCAGAGCGTCGCCCCGACGCTGCCCAGCGCCTTGAGGCGCTCCTCGCGGCTCAGATCGCCCTCGTGCCAGACGATGTCCGCGTTGTGTGCCGCCCCGCTCCCGTAGGGCCCGCCGCCAGAATCGCTCATCGACTCGCCTCCAAACCCCGGCCCCTTTCGGGGAACGGGCAGCGGCAACGGTAGCGGGGTGCGGTCGCCCCGGGCGTCTTTGCGCACTCTTGGCGAGCGACTTGCGTGCGCGGGAGCCCGGGCGGGCGACATCGCGTGCAACGCGACCCCTAGACTTGCCCCCGGCAAGGCAGTACCGTCCGGGCCCGATCAATCAGGCGGCTTGCCCGCCGTGATCGGGGGGCCCAAGGCAGGCGGCCTGGGCCAAGTCAGGGTGGGCGGGTGTCGATAGCCAACGGAACGGCGTCGGGCATCCCGACAGCATGCGGACGCGGGCATCGGGCCCGCGGGCGATCGGGCTCTCGGGCCTCGCGGGATCGTTCCCGGGTCGCCCCCCCCGGATCGCCGGGACGTTTTTTCTCGGCGTGGGAGCCAAGCCGCCCCCGCGCCGCACCGAGCGCGGTCCTTCTTTGCCTGAAGGCCCGCGCGAGCCGGATCCGGGGCCCTCCCCGGGGCGGTGGGAAGCGAGAAGCGGAGTGAGCGGGCCCATGGCCGACGTGCCCCATTACCGACTGTCACACCTCCAGATGCTGGAGGCCGAGGCGATCCACATCATGCGTGAGGTCGCCGCGGAATTCGAACGCCCCGCGCTGATGTTCAGCGGCGGGAAGGACTCCATCGTGATGGTGCGCCTGGCCGAGAAGGCCTTCCGCCCCGCGAAGTTTCCCTTTCCCCTCCTGCACGTCGACACCGGGCACAACTTCCCCGAGGCCATCGAGTTCCGCGACCGGCTCGTCGAGAGGCTCGGCGAACGCCTCATCGTCGCCCACGTCGAGGACGCGATCAAAGAAGGCATCGCGGTCGAAGACCCCGGCAAATACCCGAGCCGCAACCGGGCCCAGATCCCCACGCTGCTCAACGCCGTCGAGAAGAACCGCTTCAACGCGCTCTTCGGGGGCGCGCGACGCGACGAGGAAAAGGCCCGCGCCAAGGAACGCATCTTCAGCTTCCGCGACGACTTCGGGCAGTGGGACCCAAAGAACCAGCGCCCCGAGCTGTGGAACCTCTACAACGCACGCCACAAGCCCGGCGAGCACATCCGCGTCTTCCCCCTGTCCAACTGGACCGAGATGGATGTCTGGCAGTACATCGCCCTCGAGAAAATCGATATCCCCAACCTCTACTACAGCCACACGCGCCGGGTCGTCACCCGCATGGGCGAGCTGATGCCCGTCGACGACACGACCTTCGGCCCGCGCGAAGGCGAAGAGGTCAAGGAGATGGTCGTCCGCTTCCGCACCGTGGGCGACATGAGCTGCACCGCCGCGACCCAGAGCCCCGCCAGCACCCTCGAGGACATCGTCTCCGAGGTCGCCGCGGCCCGCGCCTCCGAGCGCGGCGCCCGCATGGACGACAAGACGGCCGAGGCCGCGATGGAAGACCGCAAGAAGGAGGGGTACTTCTAGTGTCCACCGCCGCAATCGAACAAGACTTCAGCTCAGACGCCTACCTCAACATGGACCTGCTCCGCCTGCTCACCTGCGGCAGCGTGGACGACGGCAAGAGCACCCTCATCGGGCGCTTGCTGTACGACTCCAAGTCCATCTTCGAGGACCAGCTCGAGGCCGCCGAGCAGGCCAGCCTCAGCCGGGGCGACGAGCGCGTCAACCTCGCGCTGCTGACCGACGGCCTGCGCGCCGAACGCGAGCAGGGCATCACCATCGACGTCGCCTACCGCTACTTCGCCACGCCCAAGCGCAAGTTCATCATCGCCGACTGCCCCGGGCACGTGCAGTACACCCGCAACATGGTCACCGGCGCCAGCACCGCCAACCTCGCGCTGATCCTGATCGACGCGCGCCACGGCGTCATCGAGCAGACCCGCCGACACAGCTTCATCACCAGCCTGCTGCGCATCCCCCACCTGGTGGTCTGCGTCAACAAGATGGACCTGGTCGACTACGACGAAGCGGTCTACGACAAGATCCGCGCCGACTTCGAGGAGTTCGCCGCGCGCTTCGAGATCACCGACGTCTCGTTCATCCCCATGAGCGCGCTCAACGGCGACAACGTCGTCAACCGCTCCGAGCACATGCCCTGGTACCAGGGCTCCAGCCTGCTCAACCACCTCGAGAACGTCCACATCGCCGGCGACCGCAACCTCATCGACGCACGCTTCCCCGTGCAGTGGGTCGTCCGCCCGCAGTCCGACGAGCACCACGACTTCCGCGCCTACGGGGGCACGGTCGCCAGCGGCGTGCTCAGCGTCGGCGACGAGGTCGTCGCCCAGCCCAGCGGGCTCTCCAGCAAGATCAAGTCGATCCACCTGGGCGAGACCGAGCTCGAGAAGGCCCACCCGCCGATGAGCGTCGCGATCCAGCTCGAGCACGACATCGACGTCTCGCGGGGCGACATGCTCAGCCGCCCGGGCAACCAGCCCACCGCGAGCCAGGACATCGAGGCGATGATCGTCTGGATGCACGACGAGCCGATGGTCGCGGGCAAGAAGTACACGATCAAGCACACGGCCAACACCGCCCGCGCCATGATCAAAGACCTCAAGTACCGCATCGACATCGAGTCGCTCAGCCGTGTCGAGGACGCGACCCAGCTCGGGCTCAACGAGATCGGGCGCGTCAGCCTCCGCTCCACCAAGCCGCTCTTCGCCGATCCCTACCGCCAGTGCCGCGCGACCGGCAGCTTCATCATCATCGACGAGGCGTCGAACATCACCGTCGGCGCCGGGCTCATCCTCGACGGGCGCTGACAAACCCCCGGGGCGATCCGCCTTGCCTCCAAGAGACAACAACAACCCCCGCCGCGCGTTCCACGCACGGCGGGGGCTGTTCGTTTGGGAGTGAGAGCAGAGCGGTCAGGCGGTCAAGACGTGAAACCCGTGCTGCATAAAACCAGTGCGGTATGAGGCGAGCGATGTTCAGCGCCGCCGGCGTGCGCCCACGAGCGCAACACCCGGCAGCAGCAGCGCCGCCGCGCCGGGTGTGGGCACGAGCGACGCGCTGAGCCCGTCGAGCCCGAGCCCGTCGTGGTTGCCCCGCTCCCACTCGAAGCTCACGCTGCCGAACGACCCGCCCTCGCCCGCGGCATAGCCGAAGAAGGTCGTCCGCCCGCTGTTGCGGTCGGTCAGCTCGAAGGCGTCGCCGGTGTCGAAGCGCACCATGATGGTCGCGCTCTCTTTGTCCGAGTACCAGAAGCCGAAGGCGTCGAGCCGCGCCCCGCCGAAGTCGATCGTCGTGGTGTTGCCGCGGATCTTCCAGAAGCGTTCCCCGGCGTGGGCCACGGCGCCGTGCCCGTCGGTCTCGTCTTCGATGCGGTTCTCGACCGCGTTCGTTGTCACCGCGCCGACCAGCCCGTCACCCAGGTCGATCGACGTCACCGGCCCGCCGAGCGCGAGGCCCTCGAACCCGGTCAGGTGCGCAGGCGCGGCGTCGCTCTCGAACGCGAGCACGTCGGAGAACGTCACGCCGGCCGAGGCGAACGAAGCGGTCAGGGTCAGCGCAGCAGCGCCGAGAAGGGCACGGGTCTTCATGGTGTGGGTCCTTTCGGGTCGCCCACAACGTGCGATCCGGCGTCGCCCCTGGCCACCGCCCCGCGTGCTGCCGATCCGTTTCGCGCCCGGTTATGCCGGCTGGGGGGCTTGTTCGCCCAGGGGCATGACGCCCCCGCGCTCGAGCGCATCATCCAGCAGCTCGCGCATCGTGCACCACTCGAAGTCGCCCATCAACGCCGAGTACCGCGCGTCGCACCGCCCGAGGTTGTTGTAGTGGCGGAACGCGTGCGATCGCTTGAGCCCGCTCATCCGCGGCTGATCGGGGTCGATCTCCCACGGATGGATGTAAAAGACATAAGGCGTGCCCGACGACAGGATCCGCCGCACGCCCCGCTTGAACAGCGGGTAGGGGAACAGGCGGAAGTACCCCCCGCCCGCCCACGGCACGCCCTTCTTGCCCAGCTTGAGCACGCTGACGCAGACCTCGTGAAACCCCGGGCGGATCTCCTGGATCGGCACGCCGGCCCGCATCCCGCTCAGCTTCCCGTAGCGGTCGTGCGCGACGGTCGGGAACGCGCTGCTGTCGTAGGTGATGCCCGCCTCGGCGAGGATGTCGATCGCCCAGTCGGTGATGCTGAAGCTCGGCGCGCGGTAGCCGTTGATCTTCGCGCCCGTGATGTCTTGCACGATGCCCATGCCCCGCTTGATGTCCTCGCGGAACTCGTCGTGGCTCAGCGAGTAGATCAGGTCGTGCCCGTACCCGTGGCTGGCGATCTCGTGCCCGGCGTCCGCGATGCGCTTGATAAGCCCCGGGCACTTCTCGGCGACCCAGCCCAGGATGAAGCACGTCCCCGTGACGCCGTGGTCGCTCATGATCTCCAGCATGCGGTCGGTGTTGCGCTCGACGCGCAGGTCGCGCTCGTCCCAGGTGTCGCGGGCCACGACCTCCTTGAGGTTCTCGACCTGGAACCAGTCCTCGACATCGATCGACATCGCGGCCTTGGCGTTCTGCCGTCCCCCCGGCCCGCCGCCCTGTCTGCCGCTGACCTGTCTGCCGCTGCCCGGGGCCGTCACGATCCGCTCACCGCCGCGGCGTGGCGCGCGTCGATCTCGGCGTCCTTCGCGGCCACCGCCCCGCGGTTCTGCTCGTACCACTTGATCGTCCGCTTCAGGCCCTCTTCAAAGCCGACCTGCGCTTCCCAGTCCATCAGCTCCCTGGCCCGGTCGGTCGCGAGGCACCGCCGGGGCTGCCCGTCCGGCTTGGTGCTGTCCCAGCGGATCTCGCCCCCGAACCCCGTCAGGCGCACGATCAGCTCGACCAGGTCCTTGATCGTGATCTCCATGTTGGTGCCCAGGTTGACCGGCACGGGCTCGTCGAGCGCCTCGGTCGCGCGGATGATCCCGTCGGCCGCGTCGTCGACGTACAGGAACTCGCGGCTGGCCGAGCCGGTGCCCCAGCACTCGATGAAGTCGGCCTTCGCCTCGCGCGCCTCGACACACTTGCGGATCAGCGCGGGGATCACGTGGCTCGTGTGCAGGTTGAAGTTGTCGTTCGGGCCGTACAGGTTCACCGGCAACAGGTACGAGCTCTTCAGCCCGTACTGGCGCTGGTACCCGTCGAGCATGACCATCGCGGCCTTCTTCGCCACGCCGTAGGGCGCGTTGGTCTCCTCGGGGTACCCGATCCAGAGGTCCTCCTCCTTGAAGGGCACCGGCGTGAACTTCGGGTACGCGCAGATCGTCCCGACCTGGACGAACTTCTCCAGCCCGCGCTGGCGGGCCTCCTCGATCAGGTGCAGCGCCATCGCCATGTTGGCGTAGAAGTACCGCCCCGGGTTGTCCATGTTGGCGCCGATGCCCCCGACCTCGGCCGCCAGGTGCAGCACCACGTCGGGCCTGGCGTCGTCGTACAGCCTCCGGCAGGCGTCGACGGTCGTCAGGTCATAGTCCCTGCGCCTCGGCACAAACACCTCGCCCGCGCCCTTGCCCCGCAGGCGCTCGCAGACGACCTGCCCAAGGAAGCCCGCCCCGCCCGTCACCACAACCCGCTTGCCGCCCAGATCCATCGCTCGCTCCTGCTGTTCGGTGCGCGTCCGCTCGGCGCCCTTCATCGGCTTCTCGGGGGCCCCGCCGAACCCCGATGCGCCGCCAAGCGTACGCCCCGTGCTCTGGCAGGGCCCCTGTGCCACATCCCCCGGCATGCCCGCAACCCGTGCCGGGGGCCTTTGGACTGGACCCGCGCCTAGATTTCGCCGATCCTGCGGGCTCCGGGCGCCCGGCGCCCGAACACCTGTCACCGACACATCACTTTCCCGTTCCTTCGGAGCAGCAAGATGGCAGACACCAAACGGGCCCTGATCACCGGCATCACCGGCCAAGACGGCAGCTATCTCGCCGAGCTCCTCCTCGGGAAGGGCTACGAGGTCCACGGCATCGTCCGGCGCTCCAGCAGCTTCAACACCGAACGCATCGACCACCTCTACCAGGACCCGCACAACCAGGACGTCAAACTCCACCTGCACTACGGCGACCTCACCGACGCCAACTCCATCGAGCGCCTCGTGCACCGCGTCCGCCCCGACGAGGTCTACAACCTCGGCGCCCAGAGCCACGTCCGCGTCTCGTTCGACCAGCCGATCTACACCGCCGAGTCGGTCGCGATGGGGGCCTACAAGCTCCTCGAAGCGATCCGCGTCTACCAGGAAGACACCGGGCACAAGGTCCGGTACTACCAGGCGTCCAGCAGCGAGCAGTACGGCAAGGTGATGGAGGTCCCCCAGAAGGAGACCACACCCTTCTACCCCCGCTCGCCCTACGCGGTCGCCAAGGTCGCGGCCCACTGGATCACCGTCAACTATCGAGAGAGCTACGACCTGCACGCCTCGTGCGGCATCCTCTTCAACCACGAGAGCCCGCGCCGGGGCGAGACCTTCGTCACGCGCAAGATCACCCGCGCGGTCGGGCGCATCAAGCTGGGCCTCCAGAAGAAGCTCTACCTGGGCAACCTCGACAGCAAGCGCGACTGGGGCTACGCGGGCGACTATGTCGAGATGATGTGGCGCATGCTCCAGCAGGACACCGCCGACGATTACGTCATCGCCACCGGCAAGACGATCTCCGTCCGCGAGTTCTGCGACCTCGCCTTCCAGCACGCCGGGCTCGACCCCGAAGAGTTCATCGAGTTCGACCAGCGCTACCTCCGCCCCGCCGAGGTCGACCTCCTCCTGGGCGACCCGAGCAAGGCCAAGGAAAAGCTCGGCTGGGTCCCCAAGACCACCGTCGAAGAGCTCGCCGCGATGATGGTCGACCACGACATGGAACTCGCGAGGCGCGAGAAGACCCTCATCGACGCCGGGCACACCATCTCGGCCCTCGCCGGGCACGACTGAGCACGCAGCAGCCGATCACATCCGAGTGAGACCAAAGCAACACGCGCGCCCCGCCGGGCGTGCGTGTTGTCTGATGGACAGCGCCGGAGTCTGCGAGCCAGCGCGAAACGGATCGCTCAGAGCATCCGGTGCCCGGCCTTGCGCAGCTTCGCGACGTCGCCGGGCTTGGGAAAGCTGAAGTACTTCTTCTCCGACATGTCGATCGGCGTCGCGACCGCCTCGCCCGCGCGCAGCTCGCGCAGCGCCTCGAGCATGACGTCCGCCCCGCGCCGCTTGGTCTCGACGATCAGGCGGTGCAGGCTGTCGCCCCCGTCGCCGGGCTGGGTGATCGCCACGTCGAGCGTTCTGAGCACGCCGCCCGCGTCGAGCTTCTCGACCATCTCGTGCACCGTCACCGTCGCGTGCGGCTCCAGGTGCAAGAGCTGCCAGAAGTTGGGCATCATCCCGCGGTAGACCGGCAGCCGCCCCGAGTGAATGTTCACGCACCCGAAGCGGGCCGCGCCCAGCAGGTCCTTCTTGAAAATCTCCGGCGCCGCGACCGAGACGATGACATCGGGCGCCAGCTCGCGCACGCGATCGACGTACGCCGGGTCGTTCACGCTCGCGCACGGCACCAGCGGCACGCCCGCGCGCTGCGCGAGCGTCGCGATCGAACGCTTCTTCAGCTTGACCCCCGCGAAGCGGAAGCACTGGCGCACGAAGTCGACCGGCCCGTAGAAGCTCAGCATCCGCCGGGCGGTCTTGTGCAACGGCTCGTGGAACGCGTCGTCGATCGTGATGCCCAGCAGCTCGATCTCTTCGGGGCGGCACGCGCCGAAGAAGACGTCGAAGAACTGGATGACGTACAGCGGGTCGTCCTCGGTGATCACCAGGACGCGCAGCGGCGCACCGCCGGTGCCGCCGGCCTCACGCGACGCGGCCGCCGGCCCGCTCGCCGAGCCGCCGCCGCGCTGTTCGCCTGCCTCGCTCACACCCCCACCCCCTCTTCGACCGCCACGCGGATGCCCGTCGGCGTGCGCGCCTCGGCGTGCACAAACGCGTCGGTCGGGTCCTGGGCCGCGATCTCCGCCCGCAGGCGGTCGCTCTCGGCCTGCTCGACCAGCGGGTCGGACATCCGCAGCACCTGCCCGTACCGCGCGCTGCACACCTCGCAGGTGTACCGGCGCTCGAACAGCTCACGCGCCGCGCGCCCCATCGACTCCGCACGCTGCGGATCGTTGATCAGCCCGCGGATGTGCTCGGCCATCTGCTCGGCGTCGCCCAGCCTCGTCCACAACCCGCACGCATTCGTCTCGACGATCGGGCGCAGCTCGCTCCAGTGCTCGCTCAGCGCCAGCACCGGCTTGCCCACCGCCAGCGCCGAGTACAGCTTGCTCGGGAAGCTGATCCCCTCGATACCCTCCGCGATCGAGACCAGCGACGCGTCGCACGCGTTCAGCGATTCGTTCAGACGCTCGATCGGCTGGTACGGCAGCATCGTCACGTTCTTCAGGCCCCGGCGCTCCACCTCGGCCGCGATCTTCTCCCGCTTCCCGCCCGAGCCGATCATCACCAACCGGAACGGCTCGTCGAGCAGCAGCTCCGCCGCGTCGAGCACCGTGGCAAAGTCGTAGTACAACCCGATGTTGCCCGAGTACAGCAGCACGAACTCGTCCTGCAGGTTGTGCTCGTTCGCGAAGGGGTTGTCCCTCTTGGGCAGCGGGCGCAGCGCGTCCCCGCTGGCCCAGTTGGGGATCACGTGCACGTGCTCCTCGGTCGCGCCGTACGTATCACGCACCAGGCGCTTGGCGGCCTGGCAGAGCACGATCGTCTCCTTCGCGCGCCCGTAGCTCAGCTTGTTCGCCATGTGCCAGAGCTTCTCGGCGATCCCGCCCTTGCGGATCGTCCCCACCCACGTTGCCAGGTGCGGGTACGCGTCGTGCAGCAGCACCACGTAGCTGTGCCTGCGGAACAGGCTGACGATCCCGCCGATCACGCCCATGAACGGCGGGTTGGTCGTGTAGAGGTAGACCTTCTTCGAGCTGCTGGTCATCAGCACCGCGAGCGTGAGCTGCACGACAAAGGTCAGGTAGTTCGTCGCGCGCCCCAGCAGCGAGTCCTTGCTGAACCGCGTCGTCCACAGGCGCCGGATCTTGACCCCGTCGCGTTCCTCACGCAGCGGCGCGTCCTGCCACGTCTCCCTGGGCCCATAGCTCGGGCGGCTGGTCAGCACCTCCACCTCGAAACCCGTGCGCGCAAGCTCGGTCGCCAGCTCGTGCAGCAGATACCCCGTCGACGCGACATCCGGCACGTAGTACTGGTTCAGGATCACCAGCTTGGTCTTGCGCTCGCCCGCGTCCGGCGCCGAGCCGCTCTTGTGGGTGTTCTCTGGCACAACCCGTCTCCTTCACCCTCTCAACCCGTCATGTCAGGCCGTCATCTCTCGCCGTCATCTCACGCGCAGCTGCGCGGGCCTCCGCGGCTCTCCCGCACCGCGGTGCCGCCGGCGACACACGCCCGGCCGAGCCTGCCAAGGTAGCCCCCTCGCACGCCCCGCTCCGCGACACAACCCCGGATTCGCCCGCTTTTCGCGAGGGTCTCATCCGAGCCGCTACCACGCGTCATCGGCCTCGTAGCCGTGCTCGATGAGAAACGCCCCGATCTCGTGCTTGAACATTTCCCGCACGCGATCCGTGAAGTGGTTCCGCCAATCCCCGCTCGTGCCCTTGCGCACAAACTGACCGGCGTCCTCCTGCCCCTTGCCGCGCCCGCCGCTCATCCGCTCAAACGAGTGCGCCTCCACCACCTCGCGCACCTGTTCCTCGCCCCCGCCCAGCTCAAACAGCCGCGCGACCTCGCCCAGCGTCCCCACGCCGTCGGCGAGCATCTCCTCGTACCGGATCACCAGGCTCCGGGACGGGTCGCGGTTGGTCTGCCAGCTCGTCACCCAATCGCGAAACGGGCCCAGCGTCCGCTCGGCAAAGGCGCACAGCCCGCCCTCCACATCCAGCCCCGCGTACACCGGGTACTCGGGGTGCCAGGGCGTGTTGCGCACATAGAAGTAATGGCTGACCGCGACATCCCGCAGATCACGAAACAGCACCACATATGGCACATCGGCCTCGTGCAGCACCGAAATGTTGTTGGGCGAGCCGTGCACGTGCATCTTGGTCAGCACGAGCGCATCGCCGAAGCGATCGAACATGGCCCGGGGCAGGTCGAAGTCGTGGCTCCCGCCGGTTGCCATCTCGTGGGCCGCGACCTCGGGAATCAGCACCTCGTGGTACCCCTCCCACGCCTGCACCATCTTCTCGAGCCAGGTCGTCCCGCTCTTGGGCAGACCGGCGATAAAGAGCACGGGCCTGGGGTACCGATCACCGAACGCCCGGTAACCCTTGCGGGCCGTCGCGAGCTGGGCCCGGTATCGGGGTCCGACCGCCAGGCGCTTGGCGAGGCGCGCGCCCGCCGGGGGCAGCCCCTTGCGCGCCAGGCCCTCGAGCTTCTTGGTCATCGACATCGCGCGCATCCCGATCTTGCAGGCCCCGCCCGGCGTAACACACCCGGAGAAACACACTCCAGCCCCGCGCCGTGCATAGCCCGGCTTCGCAGCCATCCTGTCGGCCCAAAGCGGCCTCTACCATAGCCCCCGCGCCCAGAATCACCCCCCCTTCCGCCCCCTTGGGCATCACCCAAGGCCCCCCCGGGCCGATGATCCAACCGCCTCAACACCCCCGACCACCCCCGATCACCCCCGACCACGCCGACACCGGACCGCCGCGATGCCCGACGCACCCGCCAACCCCGCACCAGCAGCCGAGCCGCCCACCGAGCCCGGCGCATCGCCCGCGGGCGAAGCCGCGCCTTCGTCGGCGCCATCGAGCACGCCCCCGCCCGCGCGCCGCAGCGTCTGGACGCCCAAGCAGAAGCTCGTCCGCGTCGCGTGGACCCTCCTCGCCCGCCCGGCATGGATCCTCTTCCCCCCGCTGCGCGCACGCCTGCTGCGGTCCTTCGGCGGGCGCGTCGGGCAACGCTGCACCCTCCCGCGCGACGTCGAGATCACCATCCCCTGGCACATCCGCATCGGCGACGACGTCCGCATCGCCGAGCGCGTCGTCCTCTACTCCCTGGGCGTGATCACCATCGAAGACGGCGCCAGCATCGACTACCGCGCCCACCTCTGCGCCGGCACCCACGACATGACCGACTCGACCTTCCCCCTGCTCAAGCCGCCGATCACCATCGGGGCCGGGACCTTCGTCGGGCTCGACGCGTACATCGGCCCGGGCGTCGAGCTGGGGCGCAGCTGCCGCGTCTGGCCCCGCGCGAGCGTCTACAAGTCCGCCCCCGCGGGCACGCACATCGCCGGCAACCCCGGGCGCAGCGTCGACCCGGGCGAGACCGACGCGCTCACCCACCGCGCCGGCGAGGACCTCGGATGACCGCCCCCGGGCCGCAAGACAGCTTCGCCGCCCCCGCCTGGCGCCGCGCCTTCTGGCACATCGTCGGCAAGCGCGTGTTCGCGATCACCCCGCACACGTCGCACCGGACCCGGCGCGCGATCCTCCGCCTCGCGGGCGCAAGGCTCACCGGCCTGGTCAAGATCCGGCGCAGCGTCACGATCGACCGCCCGTGGAACCTGCGCGCCCACCACCTCTCGATCTTCGGCGACCACGCCGCCCTGCGCCTCGCGCGCCCGCTCAGCGTGGGCGAGCGTGCGGTCGTGAGCCAGATGGCGATCGTCAGCACCGAGATGGCCGACCCCGCCAGCGGGCGCACCATCGTCGCCCCGATCACGATCGAAGACGACGCCTGGCTCGCGACCGAAGCGGTGATGCTGCCCGGCTCGAGGCTCGGCGCCGGGTCGGTGGTCGGCGCGCGCTGCCTGGTGCACCCCTTCACCAGCACGCCGCCCTGGATGGTCTGCGTGGGCCAGCCCGTGCGCGCCCTCAAGGCACGCGTGCTCAACAACGCCGCGGGCGGGGGCGCCCGATGAGCGGCGCCGCGGTCGACATCTCCAGCGCCCCGAGCCCGCACAGCACGACCAACCGCGTGCTGCGCCTCGCCTGGGGCCTGGTGCAGGCGACGGCGTTCCGCTGGAGCCCGCGCCCGGCCCACCGCTGGCGCGCCATGCTGCTCCGCGCCTTCGGCGCCCGCGTCAGCCCCAGGGCCCGCGTCTACCCCACCGCCCGCGTCTGGGGCCCGTGGAACCTCGAGATGGGCGAGTTCGCGACCCTCGGCGACCGCGTCGACTGCTACTGCGTTGATGTCGTCCGCATCGGCGCGCACACGACGGTCAGCCAGTACAGCTACCTCTGCGGCGCGACGCACGACCACACGCTGCGCGACATCCCCCTGCGCCCCATGCCGATCGTCATCGGCAGCCAGGCCTGGGTCGCCGCCGATGTCTTCGTCGCCCCGGGCACCACCATCGGCGACGGGTGCGTCGTCGGCGCACGCTCGAGCGTCTTCCGCGATCTGCCCGAGTGGACCGTCTGCATCGGCTCGCCCGCCAAGCCGATCAAGAAGCGCGAGCTGCAAGACCAACCCCAGGGGGCGCCAAGGTGAGCAATGTCAGCATCCTCATCCTCACCCTCAACGAGGAGCTCAACCTCAGGGGCTGCCTGGAGAGCCTCGACGGCTTCGACGACGTCGTCGTACTCGACAGCTTCTCCAGCGACCAGACCGAGGCGATCGCCACCAGCGACTGGGCCAAGGCCCGCGGCGTGCGCTTCGTTCAGAACAAGTTCGACGGCTGGGGGCCCCAGCAGAACTGGGCGATGGACACCATCGACTTCAAGCACAAGTGGGTCTTCTACCTCGATGCCGACGAGCGCATGCGCCCCGAGCTCAAGGCAGAGATCGAGCGCATCGCCGCGAGCGAATCCGACGAGCGCGTCGCGTACTACTGCGGGCGGCGGAACTACTTCCGCGAGCGCTGGCTCAAGCACGCGATGCCCCCGGGCTACATCATGCGGTTCTTCATCCCAGAGCACATCCGCTTCGAGCGCGTGATCAACCCGGTGCCGACGATCAAGGGCCCGCACGGGTACCTCGAGCACCACTTCGACCACCACATGTTCAGCAAGGGCATCCGCGACTGGATCACCCGCCACAACCGCTACAGCAGCGAGGAGGCCGAGGCGGTGATCGAGGAGCTGACGTCCCGCCCGCTGCGCGCGAGCGAGTTCTGGAGCAAGGACCCGATGACCCGGCGCCAGGCGCTCAAGAAGCTCAGCTTCCGCCTGCCCTTCCGCCCCCAGCTCAAGTTCGTGTACATGTACCTGCTCAAGCTCGGCTTCCTCGACGGGTACCCCGGGCTGGTCTACTGCCAGCTCCAGTCGATGTACGAGTGGCAGATCGTCATCAAGGTGCAGGAGCTGCGCCGCATCGCCAAGGGCCTCCCCGGCAGCTAACGAAAGGTCGCCCGCGTGCGCATCGTCCATTACCTCCAGGAGATCGATTTCGCCAAGGGAGGCGTCGTGCGCGCGGTGCTCGACCTCGCGACCGGTGCGCACCAGCGCGGGCACGAGGTCTCGATCGTGACCTGGAACGCCACCGACGCGCCGCCGGAGTGGAAAGACAACGGGCCCGAGATCATCGAGATCGAACGCCCCGCCGGCGCGCTCGGGCTGTTCAGCAAGGGCCAGCTCGGGACGATCGACCGACACGTGCGCTCGGCCGACGTGCTGCACCTGCACGCGATCTGGACCAACGCGAACAACCAGTGGGCGAAGCTCGCGCGGGCGGCGGGCGTGCCGTACGTCGTCAGCATCCACGGCATGCTCGACGACTGGTGCATGGCGCAGCGCCCGACCAAGAAGCGCGTCTACCTCAAGCTCACCGGCAACGCGACGCTCGCCGGCGCCGCGATCGTTCACTCGACCGCCCAGGGCGAGTGGGACCAGGCGAAGAAGTGGATCCCCGGCGCGGGCGATGCCGGAGCGCACAAGGGCGCCGTCGTCCCGCTCGTCTTCGACCTCGCGCCGTACCGCGACCTGCCCGGCCCGGGCCTCGCGAACGACGCGTACGGGCCCGGCGGCACGGGCGACATCGACGACCGTCCCGTCGTGCTCTTCCTCAGCCGGATCCACGAGAAGAAGCAGCCCGACGTGTTCGTGCGCATGGCGGCCGAGCTGACGGCACGGGGCGTCGACGCGACCTTCGTCATCGCCGGCACGCCCGAGGACGAGGCCTACGGCGAGCGCATCCGGGCGCTGGCCGAGTCGTGCGCACGCGAGAAGGGTGTCGAGAACCGCGTCCGCTTTGTGGGTCTGGTCACGGGCGACCTGAAGACCAGCCTGTACGAGCGGGCCGACGTCTTTGCGCTGCCCACGAGCCAGGAGAACTTCGGCTTTGTCTTCCCCGAAGCGCTGGTCTGCGCTACGCCGGTTGTGACGACCAAGGGCGTCGACACCTGGCCCGAGCTGGTCGGATCGGGCGGCGCGGTGACGGCGGAGGCAACGCCCGAGGCTTTCGCCGACGCCGTTGAGGCGATGCTCAAGGACGACGCCAAGCGTGCGCAGATGGGCGCCGACGGGCGGGCCTGGGTCTTCAGCGATCTCGACCCCGAGGTCGTCGCCGAGCGGTTCGAGCAGATGTACGAGCGCGCCCGCACCGGCGCACCGGCGGGGGCGAGCGCATGACCACCCCCACCACCCCCACCACCCCCACCACCCCCACGCCCCCCGACCGCGCGACCAAGGACCGCCCGCGCCTCGCGATCGTCGCCAACGCACCGGCCCCCTACCGCGTCGCGCAGCACACACGCCTCGCGCGCGAGCTGACCGGCGTCGAGACCTTCAGCCTCTTCAAGCACGAGTTCAACAACCAGCGCTACACGCTCGAGCTGCCGGGCGAGATCAACCCCGTGATCTTCGGCACGGGCGAAGCGATGGACTCGAAAAACAAGGGCCTCGCGAAGTTCAAGCAGTGGGCGCGCGGCGGCGAGATCCTCAGGTGGACCGAGGGCGCCGGCATCGACGCGCTCATCGTCACCGGGTACAACGACCTGGGCCTGCTCCGACTCATCCGCAACGCGCACAAGACCGGCCTGCCCTGCTTCATGTTCACCGACTCCAACGTCCACGGCGACCGCGCGACCGGCCTCGCACGCACCATCAAAGATCTCTACGTGCCCTGGATCGTCCGCCAGCTCACGGGCCTGCTGCCCTGCGGGCGGCGCGGGGTCGAGTACTACGAACGCTACGGCGCCGACCGCAACCGCTGCTTCTACATGCCCCACGAACCCGACTACGGCGCGATCGAGGCGGTGGGCGAAGACCGCGTCGACGCGATGCGCGCCGAGTACGGGCTCAAGCGCGATCGGCGCTACATCAACTTCACCGCGCGCATGGCGAAGGTCAAACGACCCGAGATCCTGATCGACGCGTTCGCGCGCATCGCTGATGAGCGCCCCGAGTGGGACCTGCTGATGGTCGGCTCTGGCCCGCTCGACGACGAGATGAAGGCACGTGTGCCCGAAGCGCTCAAGGGCCGCGTCATCTGGGCGGGCTTCCAGGACGGCATGGAGCGTCTCGCGGCGCTCTACAAGGCGAGCGACATCTACTGCCTGCCCAGCGACTACGAGCCCTGGGCCGCGACCGTGATCGAGGCGTGCGCCTGCGGGTGCGCGATGGTGATCTCCGACGTTGTCGGCGCGGCGCCCGAGGTGGTCGAGAACGGCGTCAACGGGCAGCAGTTCCGGTCGGGCAGCACCGACAGCCTCACCGGGGCGCTGCTCGACGTGACCGCCAACGCCGACGCGTACAAGGCCCAGAGCCCGCGCGTCAGCGCCGAGTGGCGCGAGCGGGGCGACCCGGTCAAGGGCGTGCGCGACGCGCTGCGTTTCGCCGGCGTGCTGGACGCCCCGTGACCCTCCCTCGCTTCCTCATCATCGGCGGCATGAAGTGCGGCAGCACCACGCTGTTCCGCGACCTGCTCACCCACCCGCGTGTCTTCTTCCCCCTCGACAAAGAGCCCGAGCACCTCACGCGCGACGACGTGCTCGACCCCGCGAGCGAGACCCGCGCCGAGTACGAGGCCCTCTTCGCGCGCGCCCGCCCCGACCAGTTCTGCGCCGAGGCCAGCACCGCCTACACCAAGCGCCCGGACTTCGAGGGCGTCGCGAAGCGTGCCCGCGCGCTGCTGGGCGAGCGGCTCAAGGTCATCTACCTCGTGCGCGAGCCGATCAAGCGCCTCGTCAGCCACCACTACCACAGCTACACCGAGGGGCGCATGCCGGCGGACATCGCGCGGTCGGTGCGCGAGTTCCCCGAGCTGATCGAGTACTCCCGCTATGCGCACCAGGCCGAGCCCTGGCTCGACGAGCTGGGCGAGCAGAACGTGCGCATCCTGCGGTTTGAGGATCTGGTCGCCGATCGTCCGGGCGTTGTGGGCGGGCTCCAGGGCTGGCTGGGGCTCGAGCCGATGCCGGGGCGGATCGACGCCGGGCGCCGCTTCAACTCGGGCGACAGCAAGCCCGTGGCGACCGGGGGCTGGAAGAGGCTGGCGAACAACGACGCGTATCGGCGGTACGTCCGCCCGCTGCTGCCTTTGGGCATGAAGGACCGGATCCGGGGGATGCTGCTGCCCAAGGCGCCGCCGAGGCCCGATCCGCCGGGCCCTGAGCTGGTCGCCGAGCTGCGCGAGCGCCTGGCGCCGGATCTGGCCCGGTTGGCCGAGCTGCTGGGGCGCGGGGGCGAGGACCTGTGGCCGGCTGAGGCACCGGACGGGCCGCCCAGGCGTGGCGAAGCGTCAAGCTCCGATAGCATCGAGCCGATCTGAAGTTCAAGCGCGATCGCGTGGCGGGATCACGCGTCGTCCGTCTGGAGTCTCTGTGGGATCAGTCGCCGTCAGCCTGTTGCTTGTCCTGGGCCTGCTGCTGCTGGTCATGATGGCGGTCGAGTACGCCAAGGGCGAAGAAGACCTGCTGAGCCTGCGGAACATGTTCCTGCTGGGCTTCATCGTCTTTCAGCTCACCAGCGGCGCGATCCCGGTGCTGTTCGATTACACCGACCAGTACGTCTACCAGGACCTCCAGGGCATCGCGGTGCACTACACGGTCTGGACGCTGCTGTTCGTCGGCGTCTTTTTGTACGCGTACAAGAAGGGCTGGGGCGCCAAGCAGCTCGCGCGCAGCACGCCGGCGTTGCCCTTCCCGCCCGGGCAGGGCGCGATCTTTGTGCTCATCTTCCTGTGCCTGGGCGTCGGCTCGGCGTTCCGGTTCGTGCCGATCCCGCTGATCGGCATCATCACCGACATGGTCGGGCTGGGCTTGCTGGCGATCTCGGCGGGGCTGGCGGCGTGGTTCTGGGCGCGCCGGCCGCTTGATCCGATTGCCGCGGGTCTGCTGGGCGTGGTCACGATCGGCGCCGGGCTGATCAGCCAGGCCGGCAACTTCGGGCGTCGCCCGCTGGTGGCGGTCGCGGCGGCGGCGGCATGGGGCGCATACTTCAGCCGCTGGCGCTACAGCAAGCCCACGGCGCTGATGTTCCGCCTCACGGTGCTGAGCCTGCCGGCGGTCCTCGCGCTCGCCGCGCTGAGCACCGTCCGGGGCGGGATCCGCGAGATGGACTTCAGCGTGCGCGGCACGGCGGAGCTCATCCTCTCGGGCGACCCCGAGGAGGGCGTGATCAAGCTGCTGGGCGGGCAGGGCACGGGCCACAAATCGATGTGGCTGATGGAAAACTACCCCGAGCCCTACGCCTACGACACGCTGCTGATGGCGCGGTACATCTTCATGTTCCCCATCCCGCGCGACTGGTGGCCCGCCAAGCCCGCGCCGCTGAGCACGCGCATCGCCGTGCAGGCGCAGCTCAAGGGCGTCGACCAGGACCGCCTGACGATCGGCCCGGGCGTCATCGGGCACGCCGCCGGCGACGGGGGCATCTGGGTCGTGCCGATCTACGCCGTCTTGCTCGCGCTCGTGCTGCGCTACGGCGACGAGCTGATGCGCAATCACCCCTTCCAGCCGCTGGTCGTGATGCCCGTGGGCTGCTCGCTGGGCCAGGTGCTGGGTCTCTCTCGGGGCGAGACGAGCGTCTTCCTGGGCAACTTCCTGATCGCCGCGGTCGGCACGTACATCTTCTTCTTCATCGTCGGGCGGTTCTTCGTGCGGAACGCGCCGGCGCTGCCCGCGGGCGATGACGACGGGTACGACCCCTACGAGTTCATGACCGACGAGGAACGCGAAGAACTCGTCGAGCTCGAAGAAGACATCCCCTACGGCGAACGCCCGGTCGGCTCGTAGGTCCGGTCCTCTCGCGCAAAGCTTCCTGTTCTCCTCCCCCGCGCCCCGCGGGGGAGGTGGGCGAGCCGCGGGCGAGGTCGGAAGGGGGGTTGAGCGGAAGGGTCGCGGAAGACCAACGGACAGGCGGGACGCCTGTCCCACCGCCTTGATGCCCGAAGCACCAGAGCGAGACAGGCGGGGCGCCTGTCCCACCGGCTTGATGCCCGAAGCACCAGAGCGGGACAGGCGGGGCGCCTGTCCCACCGGCTCGATGCCCGAAGCACCAGAGCGGGACAGGCGGGGCGCCTGTCCCACCGGCTTGATGCCCGAAGCACCAGAGTGGGACAGGCGTCTCGCCTGTCCGAAACAACAACGGCCCCCTCCGTCATGCGATGGTCGTCGGTCGCAAGGCCGGTTTCAGTCGCGTGGGATCTCCAGATCGATCACGACACCCAGGTGGTCCGAGCCCCGCAGCTCGACCGTGTGCCACGCCAGCACGCGCGTGTTGCGGTCGATCAGTGCGCCGTCGATCGCGACACGGAGCACGCCCGGCGCGTACGCGGGCCAGGTGCCGCCAAGGTTCCCCGTGCGCAGTGGGGCGAGCAGCGGCTTGGCACGCCGGAGGTCCGCGTCGCGTGCCAGGCGTGTGCGGACGCTCGCGGGTGTCGCGTTGAGGTCGCCGGCGATCAGCGAGGGCAGATCGGGATCGAACGCGAGGATCTGCTCGCGCCGGGCGAGCACGTCGCGCATGCGCCGGTTGCCGCCGATCCAGCGGTCGAACCGGTGCGGCGAGTCGGGGTGCACGCCGAACATCAGGAACGCGCCGCCCGGGCGTTCGATCAGCGCGACGCGACCCAGCGCCGTGGCCGTCGCGGCGGGCCCGCCGGCCCACTGCGCGGGGTCGTCCGGGTCGCCGGGGCGCTGCGCCCGCTGGGGCCAGCGCGAGAGCAGCACCATGAACCCCGGGCCCGCGCGGTCGGCGATGAACCGGTGCGGGAGCGCCGGCGCCGCGCCCGGATCACGCAGCGCTTCGACAAGCGGCAGCCCCGTCTCGAGCACGATGACAACGTCGGGCTTCTCGCGGTCGATCACACCCAGCAGCGCGTCCGCCTCCGCGTTGCGACCCAGCACGTTGGCGACCAGCACGCGCACGCGGTCGCTTTCCTCAAGCGGCTCGCCGGGCAGCAGCACGCGCCCCGGCACGAACGCGAGCAGCGCGACGCCGCACGCCGCGGCGCACACACCCGCGCGCACCCAGCGCCGGAGCACCAGCAGGACCAGCGCCAGCGCCGCCGCGCCCGCCGCGGCCTGGGGCGTGAACGATGCCGCGAGATCAAAGAGCCAGAACCGATCGCCCAGCAGCCACGCGGCGCACGCGAGCGTTGCGCCGAGCGCGCACACATCGAGCACCAGCAGCGCCGCCCAGCGCACGCAGCTCGGGCGTTTCGCGTGGGGTGTGTTGCCCGTCTTCACGCCGTCGCGTGCGTCTGCATCCAGTCCCACTGTCGGGCCATCCCCTCGCGCAGGCTCGTGGTGGGCGCGTAGCCCAACTCGTCGCGGCTGCGGGACAGGTCCGCCCAGGTCCGCTCCACGTCGCCGGGCTGCATACCCGTGCGCTCGATGACGGGTTCGCGCCCGGTGACCTCGCCGACGGCTTTGATCATCTCGTCGAGCCTGACTGGCTCGTCGTGCCCGAGGTTCCAGACGCGGAAGCCGTGCGCACCGATCCGCTCGCACGCGCTCAGCACGCCGCCGACGATGTCGCTCACAAACGTGTAGTCGCGGCTGGTCGATCCGTCGCCGAACATACGGATCGTCTCGCCCGCGCCCACAGCACGCAGGAAGAGGCTGATCGCCAGATCCGGGCGCTGGCGGGGGCCGAAGACGGTAAAGAACCGCAGCATCGCGATGGGCAGGCCCGTCGCGGCGTGGTGGGCCTTGGCGATGATCTCGCACGACCGCTTCGTCGCGGCGTAGGGGCTGATCGGTTCGTTGACGTCGTCGGTCTCGCTGAACGGCACCTTGCTGTTGTTGCCGTAGACGCTCGAGCTCGATGCGGCGACGACGCGCTGCACGCCGGTATGCGTCGCCGCGTCGAGCACCGCGGCCGTACCGACCACGTTGGCCCGCGCATAGCCCGTGGGGTCGGCCAGGCTCTGGCGCACGCCCGCCTTGGCCGCCAGATGGATCACCGTGTCGCAGTCGTGGTCGGCGAGCACGCCGGCGATCAAGCCCGGCTCGGCCAGATCGCCCTCGATGAATGAGAACACCCCATCGGATGCCTCGGCGCTGCGCTCGATCTCGCCCAGGTTCGCGCGCTTGCGCCCCTGGCTGTAGAACGGGTCGAAGTTGTCGACGCCCACCACGCGGACGCCCCGCGCCACCAGCGCTTCGCAGACGTGGCTGGCGATGAACCCGGCCGCGCCGGTGACAAGGACGCTCTTGGTCTGCAAGGTGGGGCTCTCTCCGGACGCACGCTTGACGAACACTGGACGCGATGCCGGGCGGGCGCTTGCCCCCCCCGCGCACCCGGGCGCCGGCCTGGCGCCGATTTCGGTTCGGGCGAGTTTAGAGGCCCGGGGGCGTCTCCGAGCGCCGCCCGCGCGATGCCGCGTGCATGCCGACTCAGGCGGTTCAAAAAACAAGCAGGGCGCCATCGTGAGACGGCGCCCCGCTGGAGGAGAGAGAGATCGTGAGCACTCTAAGCCCTTATCGGGTTTGCCGCTCGCGTCAAGCCCACGAAAGGTGAAAACTTTTCGTAGACCCACAGATACGGGGATAGATTGGGTATCTGCAACCATACAAAATCCATATAGAGAATGGTAAGGGCCCTGGCGCGTCGTAGAACACGCCAGGGCCCGGGTCGCCTGAACACAATTTTTTCACAAGCCGGGCCCCGCGCGGGGTGGTGTGCGGCCCCGGTCTCGGGCCCGGTCCCCCGGCGTTGGCTCGTCAGTCGCCCGGCCCGGGCAGGCCCGGCGCAGGGAGCTCGAGTCCATCCATCCGCGGCGCGCGGGGCTGGCGCCCGCCCGGGCGGGTGCCAGCCGGGGTGCCCTGGCGGTCAGCGCCGCGAGCGCGATCTCTGGGCGTTCCCCGGGCGGCATCGCGGGCACCATTCGCCTCGATCTGCTGCTCGACGTGAGCCAGCTGCTCGGGCGTGAGTGCCTGCTTGAGCACCGCGATCACCGGCTCGGTCTTTGGGCCCTTGCCGATCAGTTCGCGGAGCTGCGTGCGCGCGGCCTGCTGCTCGGCGGTCGGCTCCGGGCGCCCCTCGGCACCACGCCCTCGGACGTGCGCACGATCTCGGTCCGTCAGGCCGGCTTGCTGCGCGAGGCCCGCGATCGTCTCCTTGTTCGCCTCGAGATAGGCCCGCACCTGCTCGCGATGGGCGCCGAGCGCCTCGCGGATCGCCTTGGTCTGGTCGTCGGTCAGGCGGAGTGCGGCGTCGGTGCCCTCGGCGTTGAGCGAGCGCAGGGCGCCCATGTACGGACGGACCTCGCCCATCGCGGCCTGAGCGAAGCGCTGCTTGGGCGAGCGAGCGCGTTCGGAGAAGCCCTCGCCGCGCCGCTCGGCACGCTCGCCCAGGCGTTGCCCGCCGTCGGGCGCACGCTCACGCACGCCCGGCCCGCCCAGCGGCCCGCCCAATGGGTCGCCCCCGACGGGCTGTGCTTGCGCGAGGCCCGACGCCGCGATCAGCACGCCGGCCGACGCCGCGAGCCAGGCGGGCGTCTTGGGGCGGGCGGCGTTGCGCTGTGTGGTCGGGCGGTTGTTGCACGGGATGCTGCACGATTTCATGGTGTGTCCTTCCTGAGTCGTTGGCGTTGGGCTCAACGCCGACGCCGGCGGGCGATTGCGGGTCTTCTGCCGCTCGGGCCGCCTCTGGTGGACACCTACGATCGAACCGCGTGATCGAAACGCGAACAGACAAGCGTGGAGACGCACGCTGGAACGTCCGATCTGTTGCCCCCGTCGTGGGGCGGAGGGGCCGAGTTGAGCCTGACCAAAGACCTTGTGAGGGAGGCGCTCTCGGGCGTCCGCTTCCACGACACCGACCTCGTCGCCGGCGGGGCGTTGCAGTGGGTCGCCGCGTGCGACGCCTTCGCGAGCGTGCGCCTGTTCCTGGGCGATGACCCGGGCGAAGAGGCGTGCGCGCAGGTCGCGGCCCGGGCGGAGGTCGCGATCCGCGGCGCCGCGGCCAAGGCCGGGGGCGATGTTGATGGGCTGCTCATCGAGTTTGTGAACCACGCGGGCAACGTCATCGCGCGCGCGGGCGACCCGGGCGCGAGCGCGAAGGCCAAGCGGGGCGAGGCCGCGCCCGATGCGCAGCAGAGCGCACCCAAGCGCGCCGACGTCAGCATGCCGCAGGCGCCCAAGGCGCCCGCGTCGCGCCCCGGCCCGCAGGATCAGGCGAGCAGCCTGCCGGGCGTGAAGCACGTCATTGCCGTCGGCGCCGGCAAGGGCGGCGTGGGCAAGTCGACGATCGCGGTCAACCTCGCCGTGGGCCTCGCGCTCGCCAAGCCGGGGCGGTCGGTCGGGCTGCTCGACGGCGACATCTACGGGCCCAGCCTCCCGACGATGCTGGGGCTCGCCTCGCTCGAGCAGCACGCCGTCGACGGCAAGCTCGAGCCCTTCAGCGTGCACGGGATCAAGGCCGTCTCGATCGGCAAGATGGTCGAGCCCGACAAGCCGCTGATTTGGCGCGGGCCGATGGCGCACGGCGCGTTCAACCAGCTCGTGACGCGCACCAACTGGGGCGAGCTGGACCACCTCATCATCGACCTGCCCCCGGGCACGGGCGACGTGCCGCTGACGATGGCGCAGCAGCTCCGCCTGACCGGCGCGGTGATCGTCTGCACGCCGCAGCGTGTGGCGCAGGACGACGCGGTGCGCGCCGCGAAGATGTTCGAGCAGCTCGGCATCGAGGTGCTGGGCGTGGTCGAGAACATGAGCTACTTCATCGGCGACGACGGGAAGGAGTACGACCTCTTCGGGCGAGGCGGGGCCGAGCACATGGCCCAGAAGCTGGGCGTGCCCTACCTCGGCGCGGTGCCGATCAACACGGCCCTGCGCATGAACGGCGACGAGGGCCTGCCCCTGCGCAACTTCGACCCGGGACACGCCGGGGGCGAGACGCTGCCCACCGCCCTGCGCAACATGACCCGCCAGCTCGAAGCGCAGGTCACCCTCGCCGCGATGCAGCAGGGCGCGACCAGGCCGACGCTCAGCATCTCGTAGACCTCAGAAGCCCGGCGCTTCGCGCTCCAACCTGTCGAACGCGCCGTCCCACCCCTGACGGTGCGCCCGCAGGGCCTCGTCGTCGAGCAGCCCGCTGTGTGTGAGCTTGATGCGCGTCGCGTCACCCTCGGGGACGAAGTCGATGCGGACTTCGCTGTCGCGACCCGACCAGCCGGGCGTTGCCCACGACCAGGTGTAGACGAGCAGCGTGTGGCGATCGATGACGAGGTACTCGCCCGTGACCACGGCGGGCTGGTCGCCCCCGTCTTCTGGCGCGAACGCGAACCGGTACCGCCCGCCGACGCGCGCGTCGATCTCGATCTCCGTGCATGGGTGGTCGTCGCTGGGGCCGAACCAGCGTGCGGCGAGATCGGCGTCGAGCCAGGCGTTGAAGACCCGCTCCGGCGGGGCCTTGATCGTGCGCTCAACGTGCAGCGTGTGGGTGCTCGGCGTCTCGCTCATCGCTTGTCGTCCTTCAGCACGCGGGGCCCGTCCCCCTCCAGCAGGCGGGCGAGCGCATCGAGGCGCCGCTCCCAGAAGGCCTGGTAGGACAGGATCCAATCGGCCGCGGGGGCGAGCGGCTCGGCCCGCAGACGGATCAGGTGTTTCCGCCCGTCCCGCCCCTTGTCGACCCGCCGATCGACCAGCGCCGAGGCCTCGAGCACCCGCAGGTGCTTGGTGACCGCGGGCTTGGAGATGCCGATGCCGCGGCTTTGCAGGCCCTTCCACAGGTCGCCGGCGGTCTGCTCGCCCTCGCGGAGGCTGGCAAGCATCTGGCGCCGGGCCGGGGCGGCGAGGGCCCCGTAGACGTCGTCGAGTAGCAGATCCGGGCTTGCAAAGTGTTGAACCATATGGTTAACTATAGCACAGCCCTTGTGCCGTGCAAGGGGGACCAAAGCACGACGGGCCGGGCTGGCAGTTCGGGCGGCCCGGAGCAGAGGAGCCACGCCATGGAGCAGCAGACCAAGGACCCGCGGATCCAAGTCAACACCGCGATCGCCAACGACATCATCGCGCACGTCGCCTCGGACCCGACCGACGATGCCGCGATCTGGGACAAGCACTGGAGCCCGGGCTGCGTGTCGGTCGAGGGCGACGGCAGCGTGCACGAGGGGCGCGCGGCGATGGATAAGAAGTACGAGTGGTGGTACGACACCGTGACGATGCACTCGTGCGTGGCGTCGGGCCCCTGGGTCGGGCCCGAGGGCTTCGCGATCAAGTACACCATCGATTGCGAGGCCAAGGACGGGAGCTGGCCCCGCATGAAGATGGACGAGATCGCGTACTACACCGTCAGCGAGGGCAAGGTCGTGCGTGAGCAATTCATGAGCAACCCGGCGGACTGCGCCGACGCCTGAGGCGTCGATCTATCCGCCCCCCACCGGGACCACCCCGCGAGTCACAGAAGAGCAATGGACAGGCGGGACGCCTGTCCCACTGGTGTGCTTCGGATCTACCGAGGTGGGACAGGCGTCCCGCCTGTCCGAAACGGGAACAGTCTGTCCCACCGCGGGCCGACCCATTGCTCGCCGACCTATGGAGCGCCGACCCGTAGCGCGCGGGTCCGTCGCGCGTCGCCCCACGGCTCGGCGGCGCTACTGCGCCGTCCACCCGCCGTCGGCCGCGATCGCCTGCCCGGTGACAAAGCTCGACTCATCGCTGAGCAGCCAGGCGACGAGGTCGGCGATCTCGCGCGGCTGCCCGACGCGCCCGATCGGGTGCTGGGCCGCGAACTGCTGCTTCGCGTCGGCGTCGCCCCCGGTGAAGCGGTCGTACATGTCGGTCTCGACGCCCGCGGGGCAGACGGCGTTGACGCGTACGCCCTGCTGCGCGTACTCGAGCGCGGCGCACTTGGTGATGCCGTTGACGGCGTGCTTGCTCGCGAAGTAGACGCTGCCGCCGGGCATGCCGATGAGCCCGGCGATGGACGAGTTGTTGACGATCGCCCCGCCTCCCGACTCGAGCATCGCGGGCACCTCGTGCTTGATGCTCAGCAGCACGCCGAGCACGTTGGTGTCGAAGACGTGGCGGTAGTTTTCGGCGGTCTGCTCGTGGGTCGGGCCCATCTGGCCCTCGACGCCCGCGTTGTTGAACGCGCCGTGCAGCCCGCCGAACGTCTCGACCGCCGCGGCAACGGCGGCCCTGGTGTCGTCCTCGCTCGCGGCGTCTGCGCGCACGAAGCGCGCGCGTCCGCCGGCGCCGGTGATCTGCGCCTCGACGGCCTTGCCCTTGTCCTCACGCCGCCCGGTGAGCACGAGGGTCGCGCCGTGCTGGGCGAGGCGGATCGCGGTCTCGCGCCCGATGCCGCTGGTTGCGCCGGTGACGAGGATGGTCTTGCCGCTGAGTCGATCGGTGGTCGTGCTGGTCGTGGTGCTGGGCATGGTGTGAGACAATCCCTCTTTGGGTGTGTTCAGGCAACGTGATGTACGGGTCGGCGGGTGGTTGAACGCTGCGCAGGGCGGTTCTGTTCCGGCGGCGGTCGCTCCGCAACGTTCGTTTTGCCCGGACGGTATCCCAAGGCGGGCAACGCCGCCCCAGCACAGGGAGCACAACGATGAACCGACGACTCGCCTCCGCCACGATCGCGCTGGTCTCAGCGGCCTGCGGCTGTGCACCCGGCGCCGACTGCATCATCGGCACCGCGCCCTACACGCCCGACGAGCACGGGCGGATCGTCCTGCCCGGGGCGACCACGCTGCGCGTCATGCCGCAGTACAACGGCGTGCGCGACGATGGCACGCCATTCAGCGTCGATAAGGTCACGATCGTCCTGCAAGACGCGGGCAACCGGTTCTGGCCGGTGGTCGCGCGCTTGACAGACGCCGAGGCCAGCCGCTTGCTGAGCGAGCTCGACGCCGCGATCGAGCAGCGCCAGGGCGACTGGCAAGACGGCGCGCCCGGCGTCGATGCAAGCATCTACACCCGCGCGTACAACGTGACCGAGACCGGCACGCTCGAGCTGCCCGACCGGCTGCGCCTGCGCGCGCTGCCGATGTACCGCGGCACAGACGCCGCGGGGCGAACCGTCATCGACAAGCGTCTCACGCTCGTGCTCGATGACACCGCCAAGGGGTTCTGGAGCGCGATCGTCTGGCTCGATGAGCCGAGCGCCGTCGATCTGCGGGCCCAGATCGTGCGCACGATGGCCCGGCGCATCCAGCGATCGGGCGACTAGCGCCCGGCGGCGCGGCGCCCGCGGGCCGTGCGCACGAGGCGCAGGGCCTCGGCGATCGCGTCCTCGAGCACTTCGTTGACGATGAACGCGTCGTAGATCTCGCCGGCGCGGGCGGCGGCGATCTCGGTCTTCGCCTCGCTGAAGCGCCGCTGGATCAGCTCCTCGCTCTCGCGCTTGCGGTCGCGCAGGCGCCGCAGCAGCTCTTCCTCGCTGGGCGGGAGGATGAAGATGCCCAGCGCCTCGGGCAGGCGGCTCTTCACCTGGCGCGCGCCGTCGACGTCGATCTCCAGGATCACGACGCGCCCGCGCTTGAGCTGCTCGTCGACCCATGCCCGCGGCGTGCCGTAGCGCTTGCCGAAGACATCGGCCCATTCCAGCAGCGCGTCGTCCGCGACGAGGCGGTCGAACTCGTCGTCGCTCAGGAAGCTGTAGTCGACGCCCTCGACGTCGGCCTCGGTCTTGGCGCGCGTGGTGACGCTGACGCTGAAGACACTGCCGCGTGTGCCGCGCTCGACGCCGCGGGTAATCGTGGTTTTGCCGACCCCGCTGGGCCCGCTGATAATGACGACCAGCCCGTCGTCGGTATCGGTGGGCAGGCGGGCGTGCTCGGCGTTGTCACCCTCGATGCGCTCGGTGCCCGGTTGGTCAGCCATGGCCGGCCCTCGCGTCGTCTGCGAGCATCGCGCGCAGCACGCCGGCCCGCGCCGCAACGCCCGCGCTGACCTGGTGCAGGATCATGCTGCGCGGAGCGTCGGCGACCCCCGGGTCGATCTCGACCCCCCGGTTCACCGGGCCCGGGTGCATGACGATCGCTCCCGGCTTGAGGCGCTCGGCCCGGGCGCCGGTGAGCGCGTAGCCGAGGCGGTAGTCGCGGACCGAGCCCATGAGGCGCCCGCCGCCCCGCTCGCGCTGGATGCGCAGCAGCATCACCACGTCGGCCTGCTCGAGCTCGGCGTCCAGGTCACGCGAGACGCGCACGCCGAGTGCGTTCTCAAGCGATGCGGGTGCGAGCAGCGTGGGGCCGATCGCGACCACCTCGGCGCCCAGGGCTCGCAGGCAGGCGGCGTTCGAACGCGCGACCCGGCTGTTGAGCACGTCGCCCACGATCAGCACGCGCAGGCCCTCAAACCCGAACCCCTCACGCCCGAGCGTGTTCGCGATGACCAGCGCATCACCGAGCGCCTGGGTCGGGTGCTCGTGGCGTCCGTCCCCGGCGTTGACGACGAGGCAATCCGGCGCGACCTCCGCGAGCGCACGCGCCAGCACGCCCGGCATGCCCGGCGAGCCCGAGCGGACCACCAACGCGTCGGCGCCCATCGAGGCGATCACCCGGGCCGTGTCGGTCACGCTCTCGCCCTTGCTGATCGAACTGGCGGCGGCCGAGACGTCGAGCGCATCGGCCCCCTGCGTGCGCGCGGCGAGCGTGAAGCTGGCGCGCGTCCGGGTCGAGTCTTCCAAAAACAGCGTCGCCACGCGCTTGCCCAGCAGGGCCGAGCTCGATCGCGTCCGCCAGGGGATGGTCGAGGTATCCAGCGCGGCCCCGCCCGCGTGCAGCAGAGGCAGGAGCGTCTCGCGGGGCAAGCCGCGCACGCCCAGCAGGTGGCGCGGGGCGGATTCGCCGGCGCCATTTCCAGCGCCGTCTCCCCCCGCGTGCTGGGCCTGCTGAGCGGGCAGGGTCATCACGGCACCGACTCGACGATGACCGAGCCGCCCGAGCTTGTTGAGGCGGGCCTCGGAGCTGGACTTGGAGCGGGGCTCGGTCCGGCACTCGCAGGGGGCGTCTGCTCGCCACGCCGGGCGGCGGCCTCCTCGGCGGCGATGCTCTCGGGCGTCCAGTCGCGCCGGATGGTCGACGGCGCCTCGCCCTGCTGCCCGCCGACGGGCTCGCCCCGGATCTGCTCGAACGCCCCGCTGTCCTGATCGACCGGCTCATAGACGGGCTCGACCGGGGGCGGCGCGGGCGTGCGCTCGATCACCGGCTGCCACAACGCCGGGGTCGGGAAGGCCCCGACCGACCAGCGCTGCTCGCCCTCGACGCGCCAGGGGCGCAGGCCGCCCTCCATCCAGAGCGTGATGGGCTGGGTCCGGTACTGGCCCGCGGCGTCGAGGCTCGCCTCGATCACCGGGCGGTAGACGTCGACCTTGGCCGTGCCCGAGCGGATCCAGATCCGTCCGACGTGGTACGTCGGTGTGCCCGGCGCGGCGTCGGCGGCAAGGACGGCCTGCGGGCCCAGCTCGCGCACCAGCTCCGTCGCCCGCTCGGGCGTCAGGCCCGCGGGCGGGTTGACGCCGAACGTCGTGCCCGCCGGGCCCGGCGGGTGGCGGGTCACGACGTGGCGCAGCGCCTCGATCGAGACGGCCATGGGGTGCAGGTTGTTGGGGTCGCGGGTCGCCGGGGCGCTGGTGGGCGCCGGGTAGTTGGCATAGCCCGCGCACGCCCCCAGACCCGTCGCGAGAAAGGCAGCGCCAAGGGCACCAGAACAGGCCAGTCCGATCATCCGTGCGCGCATCGTGCGTCCTCCCGCGGTTGCTTCCCACACTCTACGCGATCGGCCCGACCGCAGGCCGGGGCTCGGAGGAGGCGTCGGCCCGGCGCCGGCCGGCATCGGATTGTCCCCGGGCATCGAATACGATCGTCTGATGCCAGATGCTGATTATCCCGTTCGCCGTTCGATGATGCCGGGGACCCCGCCGGACGACCCATCGCGCCCGCCCGCGCGCCGATTTGTGATCGGCGTCAGCGGCGCCAGCGGGGCCGACTATGCGTGCCGACTGCTCGAGCAGTTGCTCATCCCCGGGCACGAGGTGCACCTGGTCGTGAGCGAATACGGGCAACGCCTGCTCTTCGATGAGCGCGGCGTCCGGCGCGTCAGCCTCGAAGAACTCACCCCTCACCTCGCGGGCAGCCCCTACGCCGACGCCTATCGGAAGCAGCTCGTCTGCCACCCCAACAAGGACGTCGGCGCCGTCATCGCCAGCGGCAGTTTCCTGCACGACGGCATGGTCGTCATGCCCTGCAGCAGCACGAGCCTCGGCGCAATCGCGACCGGCGCGGGGAGCAACCTGCTGACCCGGGCCGCGATGGTGACGCTGAAAGAACGGCGCCCGCTGATCGTCTGCCACCGCGAGAGCCCGCTGAACCTGATCGACATCGAGAACATGCGATCGCTCGCGCTCGCTGGAGCGGTCATCGCCCCGACGAACCCCGGGCTGTACCTGCTGCCCCGCAGCGTGGACGACATCATCGACTTTGTTGTGGGCAAGGTGCTCGACCTGCTGCGCGTCGAGCACGAGCTGAAGGTGCGCTGGGGGGATCACGACGCCTGAGCGTCCGGGCCAGCGGTTCATGTGCTCGGCTCACTTGGTTGCGTGCGAGCCATAGGCACCTCGCGCGTTTGAAGAGGTCTGTGTGCATCGCGAGCAGCTCTGGGCAGAAACTCGATGCTCACGCCCCCCGCTTCGCGTAGCCCCGCCGTCGGTCGTTCTCCTGCATCTCGACGCTCACGCCGCCGACCAGGCGGGTGCTCTCTGGGCCCAGGGCCTGGGCGAGGTCTTTGACCAGGGCCGGCTCGATGATCGCGCTGGCGGCCCGCTGGGGCTTGATGCTGACCCAATCGTCCGGCGTCTCGATCACCAGCTCGACCGGGGTCGGGCTCTTGGCGTCGGGCACCAGCTCGCCCGCGGCGGCGGTCTGCTCGACCTGCCCGGCGGTCTCCAGGCGTGCCGCGACATCGCCCAGCAGGCGGGCCGCGGACCCGTTGAGGCGTTTGGGGCGCAGGATGATTTGGAGCCGCCCCTTCACCAAGGGCTGCCCGTCGATCGGCACGACGCGGTCGACGATGACCTGCGTGTCGCCACGGCTGCGGTCGATGCGCCCCAGGATGAAGACCGGCTCGTCGGGCGAGTCGTCGCCCGAGGTGACCAGGTGCCCGAACTGGGTGAAGATCGCGGGGAACATCACCGCGTCGGCCTGGCCCGTGAAGTCTTCGACGGTGAGGATCGCCATCTTCTGCCCGGCCGTGGCGCCGCGACGGGTCACCAGCGCGCGGCAGCTCGCGATCATCGCCGGCAGGATCACCCGCGCGTCCTGCGCCTGCTTGTCGAGCTGGTTGACCTTGAGCGCGGTGAACGTGCGGCTCCACGCCTCCCACTCCACCAGCGGGTGGCTGGAGACATAAAAGCCCAGCGTTTCCTTCTCCTGTCGCAGCGTCTCGGCCTCGCTCCACGGCGAAGCCTTGGCCAGGGGTGACTCGGGCGCGCCGGTGTCGCCCTGCTCATCATCGCCCCCGCCCACGCCCCCGCCCAGACCCCCGCCCATACCGAAGAGCCCGCCCTGGCCCGCGGCCTTGTCGGCGGCGAGCTTCTGCCCGGCGCTGACGGCCTGCTCGATCGTCGCGACCATGCCCGCCCGGTCGTCGCGCGCGTGCACCGCGTCGAACGCCCCGCTCTTGATCAACGCCTCGATCGTCGCCTTGTTGACCACCGTGCTCGGCACACGCTCGCAGAAATCAAAGATCGACGTGAACGGCGCACGCCTGCCCGCCTCGCCCTCGGCGGGCACGCCCGTGTCGCGCTCGCTGACGATCGCCTCGATCGCCTTGACGCCGGCGCCCTTGATCGCCTTGAGACCGAAGCGGACATGCCCGTGGGCCGCGTCGTTCGGTTCGCCCGGATCGAACACGACCGTGAAATCGCTGCCCGAGAGGTTGACGTCGGGCGGGCGCACCTCGACGCTGGTGGCGATGACCTCGCCCGTCTTGGGGTCGATCGTCTTGGTCCGCCGGCAGTCTTCGAGGTAGGGGATCCAGTCGCTGACCTTCTGCGCCTGGCTCTCGAAGCTGAGGAACGCGGCCATGTACTGGCGCGGGAAGTAGGTCTTGAGGAACGCGGTCTGGTACGCGACGATCGCGTAGCCGGTCGAGTGGCTCTTGTTGAAGCCGTAGCCGGCGAACTTGAGGATCAGCTCGAACAGCTCGTCGGCGCCCTTCTTGTCGAGGCCCTTGGAGCCGGCGCCCTCGATGAACCTGGGGCGGGCGGCGTCGATCTTGTCCTTCTTCTTCTTGCTGATCGCCTTGATCAGCGCGTACGCGGCGCGCAGCGGGATGCCGCCCAGCTCGTGGACGATCTGCATCACCTGTTCCTGATAGACCATCACGCCGTACGTCTCGTCGGTGAACTTGTCGACGATCGGGTGCACCTTGGGCACCTCGGCCTGCCCGTGCTTGCGTTTGTTGTAATCGGGGATCAGGTCCATCGGGCCCGGGCGGAACAGCGCGTTGGCGGCGATGAGGTCGGCCAGACGGTCGGGCTTCATCTCGACCAGCAGACGCCGCATGCCGCCGGATTCAAACTGGAACACGCCCGTCGTGTCGCCGCGCTTGAACATATCGAAGACGCGCTGGTCGTCGAACGTCAGGCGGTCGAGGTCGAGCGGGTCGTGCCCCCCGTCGCCCGGCTCGCGCCCGACGGCCCGCAGGATCGCCTCCTGATCGAGCCCCTCGGTGATGAGCTTCTTGGCCCGCTCGATCACGCTCAGCGTGCGCAGGCCCAGGAAGTCCATCTTCAGCAGGCCCATCTTCTCGCACGTCGGGCCGTCCCACTGCGTGACGACCTCGGTCTCCGCGGCGCCCGTCTGCTTGTACAGCGGCACCACCTCGTCGAGCGGGCGCGTCGCGACGATCACGCCGGCGGCGTGCACGCTCGCGTGGCGCGCCTGCCCCTCGAGCACCTTCGCGGTGTCGATGACCCGCTTGATCTCCGCGTCGCGATCGACCCACGATTGCAGGTCGGGCTCCTGCGCCAGCGCCTCGTCGAGCGTGATGTGCAGCTGCTCGGGCACGAGCTTGGCGAGCTTGTCGGCGTCGCCCAGCGGGATCTCGTGCACGCGGCAGACGTCGCGGATCGCCGCCCGCGCCTTCAGCGTCCCGAACGTGATGATCTGCGCCACGTGCCCGTACTTCTGGCGCACGTATTCGATCACCTCGCCCCGCCCGTCCTGGCAGAGGTCGATATCGATATCGGGGTATTCGGTCCGGTCCGGGTCGGTGAAGCGTTCGAACAGCAAGCCGTACTCGACCGGGCAGGCGTTGGAGAGGCCCAGCACGTAGCCGACCATGGTGCCCACGCCCGAGCCGCGGGCGATCGAGGGCACGCCCCGCTGGCGCCCCCAGTTGACGAAGTCCCACACGATCAGGAAGTACGCGCTGATGAGCTTGTCGGCCAGGATCTTGAGCTCGCGGTTGAGGCGCGCCCATTTGTCGAACCCGTCGGGGTCGACGCCCGCCTCGGCGCGGGCGGCCTTCGCCTCGTCGGTCCCCTCAACAAAGGCGTGGCGGTGCGCCATGATCGCCGGGCCGTACCGCCAGACCATGCCCGCCTCGCTCAGCAGGCGCAGCGATTTGTCGCAGTCGTCCTTCAGCTCGGCCTGGTCGAGGCCCGGGTCGGTCGCCGGCTCGAGCTCGAACCCGGCGCAGTACGCCTTGAACCACTCGGTCAGGTCGCCGCCGAAGGCCTTGTCGTCGTGCCCGGGGCGGTCCTTCTTCTTCGGCGCGTTGACGACGACGACGGGCGCGTGGTTGGCGCCGATCGGCATCTCGACGTTGCAGCGGTCGGCGATCGCCTTGGTGTTGAGCAGCGACTCGCGACCGGCCTCGCCCATCGCCTCGTTGTTGTACATCTCGCCGCCGAAGAGATCCCACATCTCCTCGGGGCCCTTGACGTACAGCTCGGGCGTGTAGTGCATCCGCTCGGGGTCGTGCTTGCTCTTGCCCGTGCTGATGCAGATCAGCGTGTCGTGCGCGTCGTGGTCGCTGTCGAGCAGGAAGTGGCTGTCGTTGTCGCACACCAGCGGCAGGTCGAGATCACGCGCGATCCTGATCAGGTGCGGGTTGATCTTGATCTGCGGCTCGACGTGGTGCTGGAGCTCGACAAAGAACCGCGGCCCGGTGCCCTCGTCGGCAAACGTCTCGGCGTGCCACCGCGCGCTCTCGACCGCCTTGTCGTACAACGCGCGGTCCTTCTCGCCCCCCTCGCTGAACGCCTTGAGATGCTCGCCCATCTCGCTGCCAAGGTGCCCGTTGATCGCGATCAGCCCGGCGCTGTGCGCACGCAGCAGCTCACGGTCCATCCGCGGCTTGAAATAGAACCCCGTCAGGTACGCCTGGCTGCACAGGTGCAGCAGGTTGCGCCAGCCCTCGTCGTTCTCGGCGAGCAGGACCAGGTGGTACCCGCCGTCGGCCACGCCCGTGTACGTCCGGTCGCGCCGGTCGCCGGGGGCGATGTAGGCCTCGACGCCCAGGATCGGTTTCACCCCCGCCGCCCGGGCCCGCTCATAGAAGTGCACCGCGGCGTGCATGTTCCCGTGGTCGGTGATCGCGACCGCGTCCATGCCCAGCTCGGCGACCCGCTTGACCAGCTTGTCGACCCGGTTGCCCCCGTCGAGCAGGCTGTACTCGCTGTGCAGGTGGAGATGCACGAACGGGCGGGCGTCGGCGGTCTGCCCGGCGGTCTCCCCGGCGGTGTGCGTCGAATCGGCCTTGCTCATCTCCACCTCCGTGTGCCGCTTGCGCGGGGCCTTGCGCGCCGTTCCACGCCGCGGGGAGCGAGTCTATCGCGGTGCGGTGCGGCTTCGGCGGTCGTCGGCCACGCCGGGCCCGGCGCGCAAACCTGCAAGCGGCGCGGGTTCAGCCGGTAAAATAACGCAGATGCCCCGCGACCCCTTCCAAGGCCCGTTCGGCGATGCCCTCCGCGGCGTCCGCGTCACGCAGACGCGCCTGCGCTCCGCCTCGCCCGCGGGCGTGCTGATCGGCATCATCCTCTTTACCGCCGTCGGGCTGGTCATTCTGCCCATCTTGCTGGTCGCCCTGATCGGCATCCTGGCGATCGCCCTGGTCGGCGTGCTCGTCGGGCGTGTGCGCGGCGTCTTCTCGAGACGCGAGGCCAAGAGCTTCCACGCCCACGGGCGGCACAACGTCCGCGTGATTGTCAAAGACGGCAAAGCCTGACACCTGCGCCCGGCGCGGTCTGGTGAATGCCCCGTGCCTGGTTCGCGGGTCGCTTGCACAACGCGCGGTCTGTGACAGCCTTCGTTGAAGCGCCAGGGCGCGGGATCTGCGCATGGGCAGAACCGCCTGGCACGCCACGAGTTATAGGACAAATCGAGAATCGCTTGACACCGTTCACCCTCCTAATCCGTGTTCTGGCCGACATTTCCGGCGGTTTGCGCTTGAATTCGCGTCCGCCCGCCGGTTATCGTCTCGCCAAGGTCTGGGGAAGTCGGCTCTGCCGAACCGTCTTCCCGTGGGAACAGGCCGGCACGAAGAGACAGGTCTTCGTCCGACAGGACAGAGGAGTGAGACCCATGAACAGTGTTCATGTTGCCGTGGCTGCCTTGATGGCAGCCGGTGGGGCTGCTGTTGCGCAGAACGCCCCGATTACTCTGAGCGACGGGAACTCGACCGCGACCTTTGGCGCGGGCACCGGTTTCGGGCAGCTCGGCTGGCAGGCCGATGGCATCAACCATCTCGCCTACCAGACGTTTGTCGCCGATCTGGGCCAGGGCGCCGTTGATATCAACGACACCGCTCCGACCTTCGTCGGCACCACCAACACCAACCTCGACGCGGGCACCGACACCCTCTTCGCCCGCTACAACGTGGGCGACCTCGAGATCGAGACGCTCTACACGCTCCGCGGCGGTGACAGCGGCACGGGCGCGTCGGACATCACCGAGCTGGTCACGCTGACCAACCGCGGCAACGGGCCGCTGACCTTCAGCTTCTGGCAGTACGTCAACCTCGACCTCGCCGGCACGGTCGACGACGGCTCGGCCTTTATCTTCGGCGACAACACCGCGGTGCAGGAAGACGTCGACGCGGGCCTCGCCTTCGTTTCGACGGTTGTCACGCCCCGCGCCACGCTCGTCGAGACGGGCCTCGCCGCCGATGTTGCCGCGCGTGTCTTCAGCGGGCAGGACCTCAACGACAACGCCTTCACCAGCGGCCCGGCGGACCTCGCCTGGGCGTTCCAGTGGAACTTCACGCTCGGCGCGGGCCAGAGCGTCATCATCGCCGCCGACAAGCGCCTGGTCGCGATCCCGACGCCCGCGTCGGCCGCGCTGCTCGCGCTCGGCGGGCTCGTCGCGACACGCCGCCGGCGCTGAGTGGGATTGCCGGATCACGACCGTCTGTTTTGTCTGTTTCATAACAGCAGGTGCCAAGCCCGTCCGATGTGCTTGAAGGCAAGCCGCGTCCGGGAAAGAGAAGAGAACCGCGGCGTGGGGCCGATCGCCCGAGCGTCCCGAGGAGTTGAGAGATGATCAAGACACGTACCGCCATCGCCCTGGCTGCCGCGGCTCTGCTCGCCCCGGCCGCCCTCGCCCAGACCGCCGACGTCGTCCTCACCGACGGCAACGCCACCGCCACCTTCGGCAACCCCTTCGGCGATCCCGGCTTCTTCCAGACCGGCTGGGACGTCGCGGGCACCAGCCACCTCTCCGAGCAGTCGTTCCTCTTCCGCGATGCGAACGGCCTGTTCCCCAGCTTCCTCGACGGCCAAGGCCCGACGGGCAGCCTCGTCAGCGACACCAACTTCGACGGCGATGACGACACGTTCTTCGTGCAGTACGACATCCTCGGCGGCGTCCGCACCGAGATCACCTACAGCCTCGCCGGCGGCGAGGGCAGCTCGATCAGCAGCACCATCGGTGAGCTGATCAGCTTCACCAACACCACCAGCGAGACGATCAGCTTCAGCTTCTGGCAGTTCGTCGACCTCGACCTCGGCGGCGACAGCGACGACAGCCGCGTCGAGATCCTGGGCGGCAACACCGCCGAGCAGGCCGATGCCGCGGGCGGCGTCTTCGCCAGCGAGTCGGTCACCACGCCCAGCCCCGACGGCTTCTTCGCCGGCACGATCGCCGACGTGAACGACTGGGTCCTCTTCGGCGGCGCTGACAGCACCGGCGGCTCGTTCGACCCCGCCGCCGACCTCGCCTGGGCCTTCCGCTGGGACTTCACCCTCGAAGCCGGCGACACCGCTCAGATCAGCAAGCTCAAGAGCATCGTCCCGACGCCCGGCGCCGCGGGCCTGCTCGCGATGGGCGGCCTCTTCGCCGCCCGCCGCCGTCGCGCCTGATCGCGACCGATCGAGATGCTCGGCCGCACGCGGCCTTGCAACGCTCTGCCTTTTCACGCCGCCCCGGCCGCACGCCGGGGCGGTTGTCTTTTTGGGCATGCATGCGCACAGGCGCGCACAACACGCCGCACGCGCCCGCTCTCCTCCCCCGCGGGGCGCAGGGGAGGAAACACAGAACGCTCCGCCCGAACGGCGGCGGGTGTCCGCCAGCGGGTGTCTGGCAGTGGGCCGACGATCCCGGGTCCGGTTGGTTACACCGTGCGGGCCCAGGCCGAGTCGTCTGCGAGCAGCGCGGCGCGCACCCGCTTGGTGATCTCGCCCGGCACCGCGTCGCCGATGGCCTCGGCCTCGAGCTTCACCACGGGCAGCACGCCCCAGCTCGAGTTGGTGATGAACACCTCGTCGGCGTCGAGCACATCGCCCACGCCCAGCATTGCGCGCTCGCACCCGATGCCCATGGCGCTCGCCGCCTCGATCACCGCGGCCCGCGTCACGCCGGGCATGACCGGGCTGGGGATGCCGCCCTCGGTCTCTTCGCCGCGTGCGATCGGTGTGCGCAGCACGCCGCCGGAGACAGCAAACAGGTTGCCCACGCAGACGCCGCAGACGTGGTTGGTGACCTGGAGCACGAGCGCTTCGCCCGCGCCCTTGCGAGCCGCCTGTTGCAGTTCGCGCAAGCGCCACCAGTAGTTGAGCGTCTTGTGCGAGGCCGTCGGGTCGAGCGGGTTGGCCTTGCTGTCGGCGATGGTCAGCCCGATGCCGCGCTCGAACATCGCCTCGGGGTACGCGGTCGCCGGCGTCGCGTTGATAAGGACCGTCGGCGTGTGCTGGCTCTGCCCGCTGGTCTGCAGCAGGTTGAGGTCGCCCCCGGTGATCGTCAGGCGCACGCGCACGTGCTCGCCCGCCCGCCCCGCCTTGGCGACCGCCTCGAGCGCCGCGTCGCCCAGGGGCGTGGTGCGGAGGTTGTCGACGAGGCCCAGCTCGCGGGCCGAGCGTTCCAGGCGCGCGAGGTGATCGCCCAGGCGTGCGATCTGTGGGCCTTGCGCCCCGTCGATGCGCCCGCTCATGGTTTCAAACAGCCCGACGCCGTGGGTCATCCCGGCGTCGAACGCCGAGACCCGCGCGTCGTCCCGCGCGACCCATGACCCGTTGCAAAAGACTTCGCTCATGCGAGGAGGCTAGCCGACCACCGCGTGCACCTCACGCTCCTGGGTGCCACGGCTTGATCGCGCAGCGACAAGCCGTGATGTTGTCCGCACGAAGACACGGCTTGCCCTGCGGGTCCATGCCTTTGCGCCCGCCCCGCTCCCCATCCTCGTGGCACGGGCGTGTCTCCCAACCCTTCTCCCCCTCCCCCGCGCTCGTCGGGTCAATCCGCTGACGCCGCGCGGACCGCCGCGTCGAACGCCGGGTACTCACTCCGCATCCACCGAGCCAATCGCGAGTCCACGAGCCCGGCCCGCACCAGCTCGCGCGCCACGGCGGGCAGCTCCCCCGCCTCGGCCCCCTCGAACAGCTGGACCACGTTCCGCCCGGTGAGCCCCCCGTGGTTCCAGTCCGTCCAGTCGTCGATCTCTCCTTTGAGATACCGCCGGCGCTCGATCTCGCGCAGGCGTGCCGCGTACTCGGCCGCCAGAACCGGGTCCTCGATGTCGTCGGGATACACGTCGAACGGTTTGCCCTCCGGCGGCGTCCGCGAGATCGGCGGCAGCGCGTCCAACTCGGCGCGCGCGGCATCGATCCGCGCCTCGTTCGCCTTCGCCGCTTCGAGGACCGCCCGCATGAGCACACGCCGGTACGTCGTGACCGCGATGGGAGCGGGCGACACCGGCGCGCCGTGCACGGTCCAGTCCGCCCCCCACTCGCTCGGGCGCCAGGTGTTGTACCGCGCGTCGAGCCCTTCGAGCCCCGCCAGCGCGATGTGCGGACGCGTCTGGAGCACCTCCCGCCACCACGCCTCGGCCGCGCCGCGTGCCTCGCCCCCTGTTGAGCACGGCCGACGCCACGTAGCCACGCGCCAGCGAGATCGCCGCGGCCCGCTCGTGCTTGTCCCAGATCGACGCGTCGCGCGCCCGCATGTAGAGGTCCGCGTACAACGGCGCCGTGACGGTCTGCCCGCCAATGGCCGCTTCCGCGTCGAGCGCCGGCTCCCACACCTGCGGACACGTCCAGACGTGCGAAGCGAGCAGAACGACAATCCCGGTTGTCAGCATGGCCCGAGCCTACCGACGGGTGGGCCGACACCGGCGCGGGATCTCGCTGCGGGATCGGAGCGGGGCTGAGACGGGGGCTCGCGTCCGATGCTGAGCAAGCGGCTGGCGCGAGGAGCGGGGATGCCGGGCCGCGGCGACACACAACACACGCGGCCCGGGCCGAACGCCCTCGCGCGCCGCCGAGACCCTCAGCGGCTCACGGAGCCCGGCCCAAAGCATCCCCGTCCCTCGGCGTCCAGCGGACACGCCGCTCGCCCGCCACCACAACAGGGCGAGCGGGTCCCTCGTCCCCGCTTCCCGAGATCGTCGAGACCAGAAAAACAACCGACACACGGGAAGCAGGCCGCAACCCGGTCACCTCACGGGGGTACACCCACCCGGCGTCGCATTGAAAATGGCGCTGGCCCCGGGGCACATCAGGACCAGCGCCTCAACCCGGGAGTCACCACCGGCCGCGCCTCTTCAGGGACGGACAGGTTCGGCAACGGTGGAACGCAGACCACCGGGGATCTCTCCCCCTCAGGGGATCGTCTCGGCAACCACTCCCGCCGAGCTCGGCGGCAGCAGCCCGTTCTTGCATGGATGGGCAGATTGCCCGTGTGAACCGCCCGGCTCTCCGGACGCGTGAATCATCCTGCTGGGTTGATCGTACTGAAAATCACCTGCTCGAGAAACGGCTGAAGCGCCAACAGGCCTTCCATTCGGCCCGCGTGCCCGGGTGAATCCCGGACACGTTGAACCGATACGCAGGCTCAAAGGCCCGGTTCCGACCCAAAGTCGCGGGTGATACAACCCTCTCCAGGTTGGGGGTTTGCGCCCAGCGCCGACAGCGAGTCGAACGCCACGCCGGGCCGCGAGACGGGCACTAGTCGGGGTGTGGAACTCGCGTTCCGGGGGCCGCGACCTGCGTCCCTGCTGCCTCCCTCAGGTGTCGGGCGCTGCGTCGAGCGCTGCGTCAAGCGCTGCCTCGAGCACCTCATCACGCCCCGCGAACTCCCCCTCCGGGGTGGGCTCAACGATGAGATCGGGCGTCACGCCCATGCCCGGCGCCCGGGGCGACAGGCCGGTGATCGTCCGCAAGCACGGCACGCGCACCCGCACGCCGCTCGCGGGCAGTTCAACAAAGATGATGACTCCCGCGGTCGGGCCCTCCACGCTGCCGCCGGTTGGCTCGCCCACGACGCGGACGCCCGCTCGCTGCTGCAGCGTGGCGATCAGCATGGTCGATCCCGAAGCGTTGCCCCGGCTGCTGAGCACCGTGACGCGCCCGCCGAAGGCATCGTCCGCGGGGGGCACGCGGATCGGCGCTGCGCTCTTCTCGATGTAGAGGCCGGTCTCGCCCCAGCGTTCGTAGTCGCTCCGGTCGCGTTCGAGTGCGCCCCAGTCCCACGTCTCCGCGTGCTCGCGCACGTCCTTGGGGATGGTGAGCGCTCGCACGGCCGCGCCGCTCGCGACCTCGATCGGCTCGCTGATCAGGTGACGCAGCAGCGCGATCGCGGCATCGTCGCTGCCCCCACCGTTGCGCCGGAGATCGACGACCAGGTGGGCAACGCCGCGCTCGTTGATCTCGCCAAAGACCCGCCCCAGCTTCTCCATCGCGTCGACCGGCTCGCGGTAGTTCACAAACGTATCGACCCGCAGGATCGCCGTGTCGCCCTCGTAGCGGGTGCTGACCGCATCGGCAAAGTCTGTCGCCCATACGCCACGCGACTCGACCATCCGCTCGAACCCGTCCCGCGTCAGCGCGTTGCTCTCAACGGTGCGCACGCCGCCTTCGGTCCCCCGCAGTTCAAAGGCAAACGAAGAGCTCCAGCCGTGCAACAACGGCATGAAGTGGTCGAGCCCGCTGCCGTCGAACTCGCTGCTCAACTCACCCTCTGCGGCCCGCGCGTCGTCGGTGAACCCGTCGACGGGCACCAGCGCGCACGTCTCGGCGATGAGTTGCGCCGCGGGCACGCCGTTGATTGACAAGATCTCATCGCCGCGTTCGATGCCCTCGGCACCGCTGGTGTGCACAAAGAGGCGATCGCCGAAGAACCGCGTCCGCACCGGCAGATGCGTCGGCGTGCGCTCACGGTGCGACGACAGCGCTTCGGGGTACTCCGCCTTGGTGTGATCGCAGCGGATACGCTCCAAAAACCGCGAGACCAGCAGGTACATCTCTTCGTCGGTCGTGCCCGTGCGCACGGCCCGGCGCATCCCGCTCAGCCCGCGGTCGAGCTCTTCCTTGGCGGTGAAGCGGGTGTACCCGGGGTGGACACGCTCGAGGGCGGTTTGCAGGAGCCGCACATCCGAGAGCGCGTCGCGCCCGTCGATTGCTCGCGCGTCGTAGAAGGCGTCCTGGCCCAACGCCCCGGCACCGATCGAGACCGCGGCGACCGTACCGATGATCCTGCTCAACATCGCTTGTTTCCTTTCAGCGGCCCCGCCCGCCTTCGCGCTCGCCCGCGAGGCGGACGCACGAATAGAACGGATCGCGCGACAAAGGAGCGAAAACACCGGCTGAACGCGGGCGGGCAAGGCTCAGGCGGGCGTGTCAGGCCCCCGCCGGCTGCTCGTGCGCCCGCTCGAACGTGAAGCCCGCGCCCTGGTGATCGACGCGCACCGTATCGCCGGCACCGAACTCGCCCGCGAGCACGCGGCTCGCGAGCGCGTTCTCGACGCGCTGCTGGATCGTCCGCTTGAGCGGGCGGGCGCCGTAGGCCGGGTCCCAGCCCTCGCTCGCCAGGGCCGCCTTGGCCTCGTCGGTGACCTCGAGCGCGATGCCTCGGTCGCCCAGGCGTTCGCGCAGGCGGTCGAGCTGGATGCCGACGATCGAGCCGAGCTGTTCGCGCCCGAGCTGGTGGTAGACGACGGTCTCGTCGATGCGGTTGAGCAGCTCGGGGCGGAAGAACTGTTCGCGCATGCCGACGTTGAAGCTGGCGTTCATCTCGCCGCGCCGCGCGATCTCTTCGGGGCTCAGGCCCTTGGCATCGAGGTCGGCCCCCGGCCCGCGCCGGATCAGGTCGCGCACCGCCGCCTCGATCTCCCAGTCCTCGGCGCCCGCCTCGGTCATGTCCTGGATCTTCTGGCTGCCAAGGTTGCTGGTCATGATCACGACGGTGTTGCGGAAGTCGACCGTGCGCCCCTGCCCGTCGGTCAGCCGCCCGTCGTCGAGCAGTTGCAGCAGCACGTTGAACACGTCGGGGTGCGCCTTCTCGACCTCGTCGAACAGGATCACGCAGTACGGACGCCGGCGCACGGCCTCGGTCAGCGAGCCGCCCTCGTCGTACCCGACGTACCCGGGGGGCGCGCCGATCATCCGGCTCACCGCGTGCTTCTCCATGTACTCGCTCATGTCGATGCGGATCAGCGCTTCCTCGGTCTCGAACAGCTCGGCCGCGAGCGCCTTGCACGTCTCGGTCTTGCCCACGCCCGTCGGGCCCAGGAACAAGAAGCTGCCGATGGGGCGGTCGGGGTCGCCGAGCCCGGCGCGGCTGCGGCGCACCGCGTCCGACACGGCGCGCAGCGCCTCGTCCTGCCCAACGACGCGCTCGCCCAGGTGCTTCTCGAGTTGCAGCAGCTTGTCGCGCTCCGCCTCGACGAGCTTGCTCACCGGGATGCCGGTCCAGCGGCTCACGATCGTGGCGATCTGCTCGGCGTCGACTTCTTCTTTGACCATCGCGCCGCCGGCCCGCTGCCTCGACTCGATCGCCGACTCGGCGCGTTCGAGGCGTGTCTCCAGCTCGCGCAGCTCGCCGTACTGGATCCTGGCCGCGGCCTCCAGATCGCCGCGCCGCTGCGCCTGCTCCAGCTCGATCTTCTTGTGCTCGATCGCCTGCTTGGCGCCGTTCGCCTCATCCAGCTCGGCCTTCTCGGCCTCCCACTTGGCGCTCAGCCCGCGGTTGCGCTCGTTCAGCTCCGCCAGCTCGCCCTCGATCTTCGAAAGCTCGCGCGAGCCGCTCGCGTTCTCGTCGATCTTCAGCGCCTCGCGCTCGATCTCGAGCTGCATGATCTTGCGCCGCAGCTCGTCGATCTCCGACGGCATGCTGTCGTTCTCGATCCGCAGCGCGCTCGCGGCCTCATCCACGAGGTCGATCGCCTTGTCGGGCAGGAAACGATCGGTGATGTACCGATCGCTCAGCGCCGCCGCGGCGAGGATCGCGCCGTCCTGGATGCGCACGCCGTGGTGCGTCTCGTAGCGCTCCTTCAGCCCGCGCAGGATCGCGACGGCCTCTTCGACGCTGGGCTGGTCGACCAGGACGCGCTGGAACCGCCGCTCGAACGCGGGGTCTTTCTCGATGTGCTTGCGGTACTCGTCGAGCGTGGTGGCGCCGATGCACCGCAGCTCGCCGCGCGCCAGCGCGGGCTTCAGCAGGTTGCCCGCGCTGACCGCGCCCTCGGCGGCGCCCGCGCCGATCACCGTGTGCAGCTCGTCGATGAACAGGATGATGCTGCCCTCGCTCGCGGTGACCTCACGCAGAACGGCCTTGAGGCGGTCCTCGAACTCGCCCCGGTACTTCGCGCCCGCCAGCAACGCGCCGACGTCCAGCGCCATGATCCGCTTGTCGCGCATGCCCTCGGGGCAATCGCCCTGCACGATGCGCAGCGCGATGCCCTCGGCGATCGCCGTCTTGCCAACGCCCGGCTCACCGATCAGCACGGGGTTGTTCTTGGTCCGCCGGCTCAAGACCTGCACGCAGCGCCGGATCTCCTCGTCGCGCCCGATCACCGGGTCGAGCTTGCCCTGCTGGGCGCGCTCGGTCAGGTCGATCGCGTACTTGCCCAGAGCGTCGAGATTCGCCTCGGCGTTCTGGTCCGTCACGTTCGTCACGCCGCTCTTCGCGCGAAGTTGCTTCACGGCCTCGGCGATGTGCGTGCGCTCGATCCCCAGCGTCGCCAGCAGCTCGCGGGCGGGGCCCTTGACGCTCGCGATCGCCAGCAGCAGGTGCTCGCTGGAGACAAAGCTGTCCTTCAGCCCCTTGGCCTCTTCGTCCGCCTTGCTCAGCAGCTCGACGATCTGGCGCCCGCCGCTGCCGGCCCCGCTGCTGGTCGTGGGGAGGCGTCCCAGCTCGCTCTCTACGACCTGCGCGACCTGCTCGGGGCGCGCGCCGGCCTTCTCGAGGATGGATGACCCGGCCGCGCCCCGGTCGCCCACCAGGGCGCTGAGCAGGTGCAGCCCCCCCACCTCCGCGTGCTTGCGCGTCAGCGCGTCGCTCTGCGCCGCGGCGAGCGCCTGCTGAGCGAGCGTGGTCAGTCGATCGGGGTGCACCATGGCATGTGTCCTTTCCGGCGGCGCAAACGCACGCCGCCGGAGCACACTGTTGCAACCCGCGCGCCAAGCCGGCGATCGACGACGGATCGCCGCAAAGCGGCTCGAGCGGGGGCGCACAAACAAACGGCCTGCCAACGCGGCAGCCCCAAACGCCCGATTCGTCAGATGTGCAAAGGTGGCGGTGCCCGCCCGTTCAGGCCGCCCGATCAGCCCGCCTGTTCAGCCCGCCCAATCAATGAGGCGGATCAGGCCGCGACGTCGAGGTTCCCGCCCAGCCCGTTATCGGCAACCCGCTCGCCGCCGGTCGCGGCGTTGACCTGCTCGACCCGCCCGGCCGATTTGATCAATTCGACCGCCGCATCGCCCTGGGCACGCTGCTGGTCGAGCGTTTCGCGGGCGACGGCCATCGAGACCTTGTCCCCGACCTGGGCCTGCTGAAACGCCGAAACATCCATCGCGGTGATCTGCATGGGGAGGCAATCGGCCGCCCGGAGCCCCAACTGGAGCGGAACCCGCCGAAATCGCCCACAAAGCCGCCCGGGGTCGCGGCCCGTTGCGCTGTTCGAAACCCCGAATCTAAGGGGGTGCCCTCGGGCGGCTTCCGGCGATCCCCGGCGTGGGGGCTTGGCCATTCACCGCCAACCCGGGCTCCCATTCGGAGCTCATTAAGGGTTCGAACGACTTCCGCAAACGGGACGCGACCTCGCGCGGCCTCACAGCCGGCCATGGTATCGACGCCCCCGCTCCGGTTGAACCAACATTCGCCTATTCGCCGGCCCGCAGACAAGCCCAGAGCGCCATAACTCCAGACCACGTCGTCGCTTGTTCCGCCCGACAAACCGGAAGCAATCTGCACCGGAGCCGCCCGTTCCGGGCCGCCCGGGCGCTTCGAGGCGAACCGCCCGTCCCGATCCAGCGAACCGACTCTCGCGCGGTGCGGGCGGTCAAGCTGTCCCCCGTCGCGGGCGGGCCCGGCGTGCTACCCTGCCGCCCCGGCCCGCCGGGCACCACCCAGCAGAAGCCCGGCGTCGCAGGCCGCGCTCCTCGGAGACCAGACCGATGACCGTCAATTCAAGCCGTCCCGCCGTTCGCCGTTCCGTGATCCGCCCGCTCGCGCCCGCCGCGTTGCTCGCGTGCGTCGCAACGCTCGGCGGCTGCCACAGCAACCAGTACGCCGGCAACGAGGCCTCGATCCGCGCTGACCCGACCCCCGCGCTCACCACGTTGCACAGCCGCACGCAGGACCAGGTCAACCGCCTCACGATCATGCGTGACACCAACCTGCGCATGCTCCCGACCGACATCTCGCGCGTGCTGTACGTCGATCGCCCGAGCCGCCTGACGCGCTCGACGCAACCCTGACCGACGCAGCTCTGACCGAGCTTTGAGCACGTTCAACGCGAGCCGCGGGCGAATGACGCCGCGCCCGGTCGCGGGCGCAGGGTCCGTTCGTTCAGCACAGAGATCTTACGCGGCGGTGTACACGCCCCGTGAGACCTTCTTGATGCGCTTGTCCTTCAGCAGCGTCTGATTGACGATCACGCGGAAGTTCGCCGCCGTCGTCTGGTACCCCGCAGCCTGCACGGCCTCGGCGGCCTCGGTCACGCCCATCTGCTTGCCGCGCAGCACCGCGTGCAACGCGTCTGCGAGATTCGAAGCGTTGCGGAACCTTTTCCCCGCGGCCGGGCGACCGGGCCTGCGCCCCGCCGTGCGCCCGGCGCTGCGCCCGCCCGGCAGGGCCCCGCCGAGCGCCTGGCGCAGGGCGCCGATCTCGGCGTCGACCTGATCGACCTGGTCGAGCAGCTTCTCACGCTTGGTCTCCAGCTTCGCGATGTCACGCTCGCGCCGACGAAGCTCGGCGGCGAGCGCCTGCGTCGAGACCCCGCCGAGTGCCGTGCCGCCCGCGCGGGGCGAGGCCCTCTTGCCCGGGGCCTTGCCCTGTGATTTGCTCATGGTCTTGCTCGTGCGCTTCGTGCGCCGCTTGACAGACTTCTTCTTCGCCATGCGTTGGCTCCTGTATTGTCGCGGCCCTGGCCGGCCGGAAGTAAAGAGCCCCGATGTTAGACCGCATACAACATCAAAAGAACCACATTATCATGTGGTGATGCAACTCAGCCACAAACCGATCGAACCCCGGACATCTAAGGTTGTCGCCCGCCAACCGGTGAGCGATCGGCGCGCGATCGTGCGGGCGTGCTACTGCTCGTCGCGCGGGAAGCCGATGCGATCGAGCACGCCGTCGAGCTGATCAAAGTCGAAGTACTCGATCTCGATCCGCCCCCCGCTGCCGCGCCCGGCGCGCACGCGCACGCGCGTACCGAGATGCGCCGCGAGGCGTTTCTCTAGGTCGGCGACCGCCGCCTCGCGCCGCGTCGGCTCCGCGTCCGTCCCGGGCGTCGGCGTGCCGGAGGGCGGGCGGGCGCTCGCGGCGTCTTTGCATCGACGCTCCGTCTCGCGCACCGACCACGATTCCCGCGCCGCGCGCGTCGCGAGTTCCGCCCGCCGGTGCGGATCCGTGACCGTCAGCAGCGCCTTCCCGTGGCCCGCCCCGAGCTGGCTCGCCTCGATCAGCGCGAGCGACATCTCGTCGAGCGCAAGCAGGCGCAGCAGGTTCGCCACACTCGATCGGTCGAGCCCGACGCGCCGACCGGCGTCCTCTTGACGCACGCCAAACCCGTCGATGAGCGCACGCAGCCCCCGCGCTTTTTCCACCGGGTTGAGGTCTTCGCGCTGCAGGTTCTCAAGCAGCGCCCACTCTGCGCTCGTCCGGTTATCGATCTCGCGAACGATCGCGGGGATCGTCTTGAGCCCGGCGAGCTGCGACGCCCGCAGGCGACGCTCCCCCGCGATCAGCTCAAACCGCCCGTCACGCGCGCCACGCACCAGAATCGGCTGCAACACCCCGTGCTCGCGGATCGACTCGGCGAGTTGCGCCAACGCCCCCTCGTCGAAGACCTGGCGAGGCTGCCGGTCGTTGGCCTTGACGACGCCAACCGGCAACTCGCGAACCCCTTGGGGGGCCTCGCTGCCCTTGGGATCCACCACAATAGGTGGTTCGATGGGCGAGACACCAGAACGGGTGGTTGGCGTCGGTGGCTGTCGGTGTCCGACGTCGACGATGGCGCTCAGGCCCCGCCCGAGCCGCCGGGGTCGGGGCGAGCCATTGCCTTTGGTTGTCGCTTCGGTGCCGGCCTGTGGCCCGCCGTTGGTCCCGTCCATGGTCCGCCGCCTTCCGTGTGAGCGCCTCTAGAGCCTCACACAGCGTATCGTGCCCGACCCCCACTGTCCCGCCAGCGGCTTGCCGCGCGGGCCCGCACCATCCGATCCAGTCCAGGGAGGGACGCCATGCCCGCCGGCACCATCGAGATCATCGCCCGAGGCCTTCTCCGCGCCGGCGACCACATCCTGGTCTGCCGGAATCTCAAACACGGGTACGCCTACCTCCCCGGGGGCCATGTCGAGTTCGGCGAGGCCGCAAGCGATGCTCTGCAGCGCGAGCTGGTCGAAGAACTGGGGGCATCAACCGCGGCCACGATGAGCGTCGGCCCCCTGCTGCTGGTCAATGAGGGCTCGTTTGGCGTGAAGAAGCGAGAACACCACGAGCTGAACCTGGTGTTCCACGTGGAACACGCGTTCCCCAGTGTGCCGCCACCGGTCGCCAGTACCGAGCAGAAGATCGCCTTCGATTGGCTTGATATGGCAGCGCTGCCGGAGGCCGATCTGCGCCCGGGGCCGGTGCGGGCATGGCTCGCGGCCGGTGGGGTCGTTGAGGGCCCGCCCATCGGCTGGTTGAGCGACATGCAGCGGGGGGCGGGCAGATCCGGGGATTGATCGCGATCGCCCGAGAAGTCATGCCTTTGGCCCAAGCCGAGGTGGCCCTCGCCCGATGGCGCGGGACGCCCAGAGGCCTTGCATGCAGGACCCCCACGACTATTCCCAAGACGGCGGCGGCGGCAATCGTCGCGAGACCGAACGGCGCTTCGACATGGAGCGGATGGCCGCGCGTCTCGACCGCGTCGATACGGGCCTCAGCTCCCTCGCTGACGACGTCACGGCCTTGCACCGCGACGCGCAGCTCGGCGTGCTCGCCCGGATGATCGCCCACGAGTTCCGCAACCTGCTGACGCCGGTGGTCGCGTCGGCCAAGGCCGCGATGGCCGACCCGGGCGATCTGGATCTCGCCCAGCACGCGCTGCGTCTGGCGGCAGAAGCGGGGGAGCAGGCGGGTTCGATCGCCGAGTCGATTCTCGATCTGGCCGATCGTTCGGACGCGCCGACATCGTGCTCGGTCCGTGCCGCGGCCGATCGGGCGGTTCGCCTCGCTTCGGGGAAGACCCAGCGTGGGCGCCACTCGATCGCGCTGCGCCTCCCCCACGATCTGATCGCCCCGATCGCCGAGCGCGACCTGGCGCAGGTCCTGCTGAATCTGATCCTGAACGCCTGCAACGCGATGCCCGGAGGCGGGCGGGTCACCATCACGACCCCGGGCGAGGGCGAGTGTTCCACGTGGAACACCGATGACGCGTCGCCCGCGGTCCGCGTGCTTGTGCGCGATCAGGGCCTGGGGATGGATCAGGGCAGGCTCGACAAGGCCCGGCGGGCACTTGGTGAAGGCTCGGCGGGCACGCCGGGCCGGGCCGTCGGCCTCAGTGTGTGCGGCGAGATCGTCGGGCGCGTCGGCGGTCGGGTCGACATCGAGGCCGAGCCCGGCATGGGCACAACCGCCATCCTCGTCTTCCCGTCGAAGCCGAACGAGGCACGCAAGGCCGCTTGAGCACGGCCGGCGACCCGCATTAGCCCTGCCTCAATCCGGGAGCAACACCACGTCGTCGGCGTCGGCGATGCACGCGACCTCGCCGATGTCATCCGCCGGCTGGGCCGCCGGATTGTGCTCGGCGATCCGTACCCGCCCGACGCCGGGAACATCAACGGTGTGGTGCACAATATCCCCGAAATAGGTTGATTCTGTTCGTGTCCCGCGGAGGCCTGTGCCGTTGGACGAGGTGCTCAGGCGGAGCGCTTCGGGGCGGATCGAGCAGGTCACGCCCGTGCCCGGCGGTGGGGCGGTCACGCCGGGTGGGATCGATGCAACGATCGTGCCGGACTCGGTTTGCAGCTTGATGCGGTCGCTCTGCGGTTCGCCGGCGGTGGCGTTGATGAGGTTGGTGTCGCCGATGAACTCGGCCGCGAATCGTGACGCGGGGCGACGGTAGAGATCGGCCGGGGTCCCGAGCTGAACGATCTTGCCCTCGCGCAGGAGTGCGATGCGATCGGCCATAGACAGGGCCTCTTTTTGATCATGTGTGACATAGACCGTGGTGATACCGGAGGCCTTGCAGATCCGCCGAATCTCGGATCGCAGGTCATTGCGGAGCTTCGCGTCGAGGTTGCTGAGGGGTTCGTCGAGCAAGAGCACGTCCGGGCGGATGACCAGGGCCCGGGCGAGGGCGACGCGCTGCTGCTGCCCGCCGCTGAGCTGGGTGGGCTTGCGCTCGGCGTACTGGTCCATCTGGACGGCTGCGAGGGCGTCGCGGACGAGCCCGCTGCGCTCATCCCCCGCAATTTTTCGGACCTTGAGCCCGTAGGCAACGTTGGCCTCGACGGTCATGTGCGGCCAGAGGGCGTAGCTCTGGAAGACCATGCCGGTGTTGCGCTTGTTGGGCGCGACGTGGGTCACGTCGCGTTCGCCCTGGCTGTTGGCAAAGCGGATCGAGCCCTCGGTCGGGTCGATGAAGCCGGCGAGCATGCGCAGGAGCGTGGTCTTCCCGCAGCCCGACGGGCCCAGGAGGAAGAACAGCTCGCCCGGCTCGATCGTGAGATCGATCCCGTCGACGGCGCGCGTCGACCCGAAGGCCTTGACGAGCCCGGTGATGTGGATCGCGGTGGGATCGGCGTGGCGTTCGGGCATGGGGCGTGAGGATAGCGGTGGGGCGGGACCAAGGGCGGGCCGGGGCGGGCGGGCCCGCGCGAAGACGCCGCGAAGAACGCTCGGCTGCCGCGGGGCGAAGCGGTACCCTCATCGGCGTGCAACCCGGCGAGCCCGATGGTTTCGATCTCCACCCGCTGGACCCCGACCGCAACACCGCGGGCGAGGATCAGGCGGCGTCGGCGCGTCTCGAGCGCCTGCGGGGCTACCGCGTCCCGGCGCGCCGCGGGCTGGGGATCGCCTCGATGGTCGAGCACGTGCGGGTCGGCGTGCGCAAGCGCTCGCGGGCCGAGGCCGAGGTGGTCCGCGCGTTCGAGGCGGTCTGCCCGGCGGCGCTGCGCGAGCGGGTGATTGTCGAGCGCGTCACCCGCCGGGTGGTGACGGTGAAGTGCGACGATGCGGGCGTGCGGTTTCGCCTCGACCGCTGGTTGCGCGGCGGCGGCGAGGCGCAGGTGCGCAGCGAGGCGAAGGCCGCGGTGACGCGCGTGAAAGCGGTCTGACGCGAACGCGAACGAGATGGGCCTATGGACGAGCTCGACGCCGACAGCCTGCGTGACTATCTCGCCGACCGCGACACGCCCTGCCCGGCCTGCGGCTACTCGCTGCGCGCGCTCACCTCGTGCGCGTGCCCGGAGTGCGGGCTCGATCTCGAGCTGCGCGTCGCGCTGACCGAGCCAAGGCAAGCCGCGTGGGCGGCCGGTCTGCTGGGCCTGGGCGCGTGGGGCGGGTTCCACGGCTTGCTGCTGGGTTATGTCGCCTGGCAATCGCTGGTAGGCGGCGGCTTCGGCCCGAACCCGCCCGAGATCGTCTTGATGGTCTGCAGCGTTGTCGGCGCGAGCGGCGCCGGCGCGGCGTGGTACTTCAAGCGCGGGCGCGTCCGCAGGCTTGCGCCCGTCTTGCGCTGGGGCTTTGCGCTGCTCGCGTGGGTGATGGCTGGCGCGACGGGCGCCGCGTTCTTTGTGTTGGTGGATTAAGCGCTCGCGCGCACGTGCGACCGTCGTAGTCGCTCAATCGCAGCCGGCGTCAAAGAAGCCGAGGTAGTCGAGCACGTCGAAGAAATCGAAGACGCCGTTGTCGTCGAGATCGGCCGCAGCGTCTTGCATGCTGAACAGGTCGAGATACGCGATCACGTCGAAGAAGTCGAGCACGCCGAAGGGCGACGCGAGATCGCCGGGCGAACAGCCGACCGCGCCCGGGCTGCCGACGGCGATCGCGTCGATCCCCCAGCCGCCGACCGGTCCGGTCGGCTCGATCACGAGCGAGCGGATCAGCCCCTCTGGCGAGACGATGCCCCGGAAGAACGCGAAGAACCAGGGCGGCGGGACGTCGAATGGGCAGCAGCCGACGGTTGTGTCCGGCGAGACCGTGCTGGCAATCACGGATCCGGTGCCGTTGGGCCCGTCGTAGGCGGTCACGATCGAGCCGGTGCGCAGTTGATTGTTGCTCGGGTTGCTGTAGAGCGTGACGCCGGCTCCGGTGACGGGCACGTCGAAGGTGATGGTGAGGATCTCGAAGGCCTGGAAGATCCCGCGATAGTCGCCTGGGTTCGAGGCCGGATCGACCGGCCCGTAGCGCGCGGGCAGGAGCGCGAAGCTGGCCGAGTCGTCGTAGCGCCCGACGATCGCCGGGTCTTTCACGATGCCGTTGTTGACGCCCGTCGTGGTGAACGAGGCGATCACGGTGCCGCCCGCCGGCTGGAAGGCCAGCGGCTCGATCGGCCCGACCGAGTCGCGGAACAGATCGATGATGTCGACACCCGGGATGTCGGAAGCATCGGTCGTTGGTTGTGCGAATACGGTTGGCGCGCAGCAGGCCAGGGCCAGAGACGCCGCGGCGTGAACGAACTGGGGCATCGCGCCTTCTCCCTGTCTGTCTCAGGCGATGCAAACGGGCGCAACAAAGCAGCCACGGATCGGTCCACGTCGCCGGTCATGACCCCACCCAGACTACCCGGCCAGCGAGCGCGAACAAATTGGAAACTGCGCCTGGCGATCGAGTGACGTGCCGGCGGGCATCACCCGGTTTCCCCGCCCCGCGCGAGGGACCCGGCTTTCTCGAGCAGCGCGTCGAACGTCTCGGCCTCGACAACGTCCTCCGGCGTGATCTCGGCGGGAGGGCTGTTGCCGGTCACGAAGTAGGGCGTCTCGAAACAGCGCCGACAACGCCCGAAGCAATCGTGTCCCTCGGCGCCGAGCGACTCGAGCGCGCGCTGCACGACCGGCGGCGCGTTGTGCACGCAGAATCGCAGGTGCACACGCGGCTTTGGCTCGTTGTTCGCGTCGCCGGTCACAGGCGATCGTAGTGTGGGACGCAGGCGCAAAGACAACGCCGGCCCGCGCGGGGCCGGCGCTGCCGGGGTGTTTGGTTGGGCGCTCCGGTTGGAGCGGGCCGCGATCAGGCGCGACGGCGGCGGGCGGCGGTCAGCAGGCCGGCGGCGAAGAGGGCCGCGGCGCCGGGCGCGGGGATGACCAGGTTGTCGATCGCGCCGGAGCCGCCGAGGTTCAGCGTGACCTCGTCGAACGAGCCGCCGAGCTGGGCCGCGGTGATCGGGCTGAAGCGGTTGGCGTGGTTGTTGCCGAAGACGATGCTGGCGTCGAAGAAGATCGAGCCTGCGTCGACGAAGTCGTTGAAGTCGACGCTGGCGACGAGCACGCCGTCGTCGAAGAAGTCGAGGCTCGAACCCTCAACCACAACGCCCTCGATATCGATGATGTCGAAGCCGAAGAGGTCGATGTCGCGGTTGAACGCGAACGTGATCGAGCCCGCGGCGCGACGCCCCTCGTCGTCGGGGTTGTCGAGGACGCCGTCGCCGGCGCCGGTGTTGTTCTCGGCGATGATGAGCGCCTTGCCGAGCGCGACGTTGTCGTCGTCGATCGCCAGGTTGCCGCCGGCCCACGGGGGGCCCTCGAGGTCCGGGTCGGCGGTGCCGATGAGCCCGGTGTCAAACGCGGCGACGATGTCGAAGCTGCGGTTGATGTTGATGCCGCTGATCGTCAGATCGGGGGCGAACTGGTTCGAGACGATCTCGCCGTGGACGAGGCTCTCGAAATCGAACGTCTGGGCCGACGCGGGCGCAACAACAGCAGCGGCCGCGCCGGCGGCGATCAATGCACGGATCTTCATGTCTTTGTTCCTGTCCTCTTCTGGGCCCCCCGGCCCGTGTACCCACAAACCTGTTTCACTCACTCCGCGCCCACCCGCGCTCTCACCCGCGGCTGGACGACAACTGGTGCGCAACAACGACCCGGATCGGCCACTCGGTGCGCGAAAATCTGCTTGTCGGGGCTCTCACTCATCCCCGCGTGCGCGGCAGGCACTTGCCACGCACGCCGTCGATCGGCATGTCGACAAAGGAAAAGTACGAAACAGGTGGCACACAATCAAGGTGTTGGTTCGGAAATGGCGTCGATTGGGTGCTTCTAAGCGCCTTCTTTGCAGCGGGGGCAAGATGGGCAAGGTGCACAGCGGCGGGTTCGGCGGGCGCGTTGTCAAAGTGGGTACCTTCGTGGCCGATTGGCTGTTGCCCGGCGGCACGTGGCGCGGGCCGGTGCCGCGTCTTGCAGCGCTGCGCGGGCGGACGCGCTCGTTCTCGATAGAGCGACCCGTGCCGGTCGGCCCACGCACGCCCCGGCGGCGGGGGTGGCGCTCGGCGTGCTCCGGTGCCCGTGTCGACCTGGGGCGATCGAGCAATGATGCAGGCGTGCGGGTAAAAGCCCGGGCACGGTCAACATGCCCCGGGTTGCGATGGTTCGCGCGCTGCTCCTGTGCGTTGGCGGTTCCCGCGCGGCATTCGGCCGCGTGCTTCGATCGAGATGGAGGCCCGTGTGCCCAAGCCGACCGCCGACCGACATCGCCCGCGGGGGTTGATCCGCCCGCGCCTGCTGCCGTTTGTGAGCCGATGGCTGGCGGTGCTCGCGGGGGGGCTCTTGCTGGCGTGGCTTGCGGGGCGCGTGTGGACCGACACGCACTTGCTGACGCAGGCGCTCTGGTTCCTGCCGACCGAGGGCGTGCTGCTCGCTGCGGGCCTGCTGCTGGCGTGCAGCCGTCTGGCGTACATCCCCGCGACGCGTCCGGGGGGCGTGATCGTGCGACCGATCGTGCTCGCCGGGCTGCTGATCGCGTGCGGGTGGTACGCGTGGGTCGCGCTGCGCCCGATGAGCGCGTTCGCGCCCGGCGCCGGCGGGGCGCCCAGCGCGCGTGTGCTGCACTGGAACCTAAGCTTCACGCGCGAGCTGGAGAACGCCGGCGAGGCCGTGCTGGCGCTGCGCCCCGATGTCGCGATCGTGGTGCACCCGCGGCGCGACCAGGGGTTCGAAAGCCTCGTCGACGGCATGGGTCGCTTGCTCGACGCGGGCGAGCTGGCGGTGGTCGAGTCCCCGCCGGGTGAACATGGTTCGAGCGATGACGAGCCGGGCGGGCTGCTCGCGGGGCTCGAGGTCGCCGGCGAGCCGCGCGTGCGGGTGCTGCACTGGGCCGTGATCGCGAGCCGCTGGCCCATCGTGCGCACGGGGGAGGCGCGCCTGCGCGACACGGGCGAGTCGGCACTCGAAGAGTCGGGCATCGGGTGGCGCTCCAGCGGGGACCCCGGGCGCGTCGCGTTCATCGAGCTCGACACGGGCGACGCCTTCGGGCTCGATCGCCCGATGGTCGTCTGGGTGGTCGACCTGCCCAGCGACCCGACGCTGCACCGCGAGACGACGGCCCGCGAGGCCCGCCGATCGGTGGACGCGTGGAACGGCCCGGCCTTCGCGCCCGACGACATGGGGCGCTGGATCGCGCGCCGGGCCCAGGGTGTCGTCGCGTTCCCCGAGCCCGACGTGGTGGTGGGGGACTTCAACGCGCCGCGCGGGTCGCGCTCGCTGCGCCACCTGGTCGAGGGCCTGCGCGAGGCGCACGCTCAGGCGGGCTTCGGGCCCGACCGCACGTGGAACCACAAGCACGGGGTGGCGCTGTGGTCGATCGATCACGCGTACGCGGCGCCCGGGTGGCAGGTCACGCACTACGACGTCACGCCCCCGCCGCGCGGGCCGCACGCGTTGCAGGTGGTTGAGGTGGTGCGGGGCGGCGACTGAGCGCGCCCCGCTCGCGGGCACGGGAGCGCAGGGGGGCGCCGGAACGTCGCTCAGGCGTCGGCGGCCTTGGGCCCGTAGACCGCTTGGCCGGTCTCGGCGGCGTGGTCGAGCTTGCGGTCGCGGCTGCGCGTGCGTCTGAACCGCTCGAGGACGGCGCCCGGCGCCTTGAGCGCGAGCATCGTCGTGCCGTAGGCGGTGCTGCTGTTCTCGAGCTCGTAGCCCAGGCCCCGCATGAGTTCGGCGCACAGGCGCTCGGTCGCCGCGATGTCCCCCTTGCTCAGCTTGCCCTTGTAGCGCCCGATGCGCCCGGTCGTGACCTTCTCGAGCGTTTGCAGCTTGTGGGTTTCCATGCTGGAAAAGCCGGCCTTGTCGCGTTCGCCCGGGTTGATCATCTCTTCGCTGTATGTCAGGCCCAGGAACTCGGCCAGCGGGCGGATGGCGCTCTCGGGGTCGGCGACCAGGTCCTCGTACTTGACCAGGCGGTAGCGGTCACGGGGGAGCAGGCGCTCGGCGTCGTGGTGGTGGCGCAGGTCCAGGCGCCAGCGCAGCGCCGAGAGGATGGCGGGGCGCCCGAAGACCTCCTTCTGGCTCAGCACCACGTCGCGCGGGTCGCGCACGATGTGGATGAACTTGGCGCCGGGCATCGCGGCGGCCAGCTCGGTGACAAAGGCCGTGTGCCCGGGGCTCTTCTCGCCCACGACGCGCGCGCCCTCGTGGTCGCCGATCGCGTCGAGCCAGGCGCGCAGCAGGTCGGCGTACGTGCGCGGGCACGACTCGACGCGCCGATCGAACGACGCGTCGCTGAGCTCGATCTCGTCCTGCACCGTGCGTGCGCGCACGGCCGTCACGGCCCGATCCCACCCCGCGTCGGTGCGCAGATCGGGCATCTTGCCCCGGCGCTGCCAGGTGATGTTCATGAAGTGCGTCTCGGGCGGGATCGTCACGCCCGGCGCGCGCATCAGCATCGATTGCAGCAGTGTCGTGCCCGAGCGCGGCGACCCGACGACAAAGAAATACCCGCGTTGGCTTGCGAACGTGCCGGCGGTCATGATTCGTCCTTCTCGGTTTCACGCGAGGGAGCGCGTGCGTGCGGGCTGGCTTTGGGCAACAGCAGCATCCTTCGCACTCGGCGGGCGACGGGCCCGGGGGCGAGGGCGACCACCTCGCCCAGCTCGGCGGGGCGGAGCACACGCATGACGCCCACGAAGAGGGCGTTGAAGGCCAGCGCCGAAGCCATCGCCCGCAGGATCTGGAGCACGATGTCGTCCAGCGGGGCGACCAGCAGCCCGCCGAAGAGCGCCCCGAGCCACGCCAGGGCCGGCCCGTTGATCCAGGGCGCGAGCGACGCGTCGGCGTGCAGCACGGCGGCGCCGCAGCCCAGCCCGATCGCCCAGCTCGGCGTGAGCGCGCCCAGCAGGTCCAGCGCGCGCACGCCGATGGTCCGCAGCCCGATCACCAGCGCCAGCAGCACGCCGGTCGCGAAGTACAGCCCGACGACGACCGCGAACTCCCAGGGCTCGTCGAACAGGAAGCCCGCGACCCCGGCGGCGACCATCAGCCCCGCGCCCTGCGCCAGGGTCAGCAGCGCCCACTGCTTGTTGCGCCCGCGGCTGATCATGCCCGAGTTCATCACACTCAACAGCATGCGCACGGGGAAAAACAGGGCCATCGCCTGGACGGCGGGCACGGCGTCGTGCCACTTGCCCCGCCAGATGAGCTGCTCGAGCGGGTCGATGGTGACCGCGAGGGTGAGCGCGAGCACCGTGCCGCCGTAGGTCATCACGCGTGTCGCGCGCAGGACGGCCTCACGGTGGCGCGCGGGCGCGTCCTTGAGCTTGGTGAGCGCGGGCAGCAAGACCTGCTGGAGGCTCATCGCGAGCAGGACGTTGAGCTGGATGACGAGCTGGTAGGCGAAGAAGTAGACGCCCACGACCGCGGAGCTGGCGAGGAAGCCGAGCACGACGTAGTTGCCCTGGCGCAGGAGGGTGAGCGCAAAGCCGCCGGTGAGCAGCCAGCGGGTCTGCCCGAAGAGCGGGGCCCACAGGCGCCGGTGGGATGGGCGAGACCAGGGGCGGTCGCCCGTCGCGCGCCAGCCGTAGAGCGCTTCGACGATCGAGACGATGATCCAGGGCAGCGCGAGCGCCATCGCGCCCAGGCCCATGAACGCGAAGGCGATGGTGAACCCGTAGCGGGCGGCGGCGGAGACGGCGGTGAGCTCGGCGAGCTTGCGGTACTCGAGATCGATCGCCAGCTTGGCTCGGTAGATGCTCGCGGGCGTGCTGATCGCAACGCCGATCGCCATGACGACCAGCAGCCAGGTGATGGGCTTGTCGTAGGCGATCGCCAGCAGGGGGGCGAGCAGCGCGAGCGAGGCGCCGGCGAGCAGGTTGATCCGCGTGCCCAGCGCGAAGGCGGCGCCGCTGAGGCGGTCGTAGCGGGCGCCGTCTTTCTGGATCAGCACCTGGCGGATGCCGCCCTCGCGGAAGACGCCGGCGATCGACGCGACGCCCAGCGCCACGCTGAAGACGCCGAAGTCTTCCTTCAGCAGCAGCCACCCGAGCACGATGTTGGCGGCGAAGCTGCCGCCCTTGGCGAGCACGGTCGCGAGCATCATCCACGAGACGCCCCGCCCGACGCGCGCGCCGAGGCCCTGCTGGCGCGGCGGTGTGCGCTCGGCACCCTCGGGCTCGCGGGCTGGTGGCTCGGGTTGGCTGGGGTCGGTCGGCATCGCGGGCTTGAGAGGGTATCGGGTCGTTGAAGCGGGGCCGGGGGGCGGGGTCGTTTGCAGGGTGTCGGCCGGATGTGTTTGGCAAGCGGACAGGCGGGACGCCTGTCCCACTCGGCGCCGGCTGTGCTGCTCCGTCCTCGCCCGGTGTTTCGGCTTGGCCCGGTGGGACAGGCGTCCCGCCTGTCCGAAGCCCCGCCCGGCCTGAACCCCCGCGCAGCGTCCGCGCCCCGCCCCTCCGCCCACTAGGCTTGGCGTGATGGACGCCGCCGCCGAACAGCTCCGAAGCCGGATCGCCGATCGTTCGGTGACCGTCGCGGTCATCGGGCTGGGGTATGTGGGCCTGCCGCTGGCGTCGGCGTTTGCGCACGCGGGGGTGCGCACGCTCGGGGTCGATATCGACCCGGGCAAGCCCGAGGCGATCGCGGCGGGACGGGATTACCTGCCGCACCTGGGCGAGGGGTTCGCCGCGAGGCTGCGCGACACGGGCAGGTTCATCGCTACGACCGACTTCGGCGTGCTGCGCGAGGCGGGCGCGGTGCTGATCTGTGTGCCCACGCCGCTCGGCCCGCACCGCGAGCCCGACCTGAGCTACGTGCTCGACACGGCGGGGCGGGTCGCCGAGTCGCTGGACCCCGATCGAGCGGCGCTGGTCGTGCTCGAATCGACGACCTACCCCGGCACGACGCGCGACCTGCTGCTGCCGGCGCTGCGGGCGGGCGGCCGCGCCGGGCGCCTGCTGGTCGCCTACAGCCCCGAGCGCGAGAACCCCGGCGGCGACATGACCACCGGCGAGATCCCGCGCCTCGTCGGCGGGCTCGATCAGGACGCGACCGATCTCGCGTGCGCGCTCTACCGCCTCGCGATCGAGCGGGTGCGGCCCGTGGCGTCGCCCGAGGTCGCCGAGGCGGCCAAGCTGCTGGAGAACGTCTACCGCAGCGTGAACATCGCGCTGGTCAACGAGATGAAGCTGATTCTGGAGCCCATGGGCATCAACGTGCACGAGGTGATCGAGGCCGCGGCGACCAAGCCGTTCGGCTTCCAGCGCTTCGACCCCGGGCCCGGGCTGGGCGGGCACTGCATCCCGATCGACCCGTATTACCTCGCGTGGAAGGCCCGCGGCATGGGCATCCCGGCGCGGTTCATCGAGCTCGCCGGGCAGATCAACCACGACATGCCGCAGCACGTGGTCGGGCGCGTCGTGCGCGCGCTCAACGACCGGCGTGTGGCGTTGCCCGATGCGCGCGTGCTGGTGCTCGGGCTGGCGTACAAGAAGGACGTCGCCGACGTGCGCGAGAGCCCGGCGCTGGAGATCATCACGCGCCTGCGCGAGCTCGGCGCGGCGGTCGAGTACCACGACCCGCTCATCCCCGCGACGCACAAGATGCGGCGCTACGACCTGGGCATGACCTCGATCGAGCTGACCGATGACGCGTTGTCGCTGGCCGATGGCGTGGTGATCGCGACCGACCACAGCAGCTACGACTGGCAGCGTGTCGCCGACCGCGCGCGCCTGGTGGTCGACACGCGCAACGCGACGCGGGATGTGACGGGCCCGCGCGAGCACATCGTGCTGGCGTGAGGGCGGGCTTCGAACAGGCGGGACGCCTGTCCCACTGTTGTGTTCCCGGTCGTGGAGCGGTGGGACAGGCGTCCCGCCTGTCCAGACGGCAACCCCCCCTCCGACCTCGCCTTCGGCTCGCCCACCTCCCCAACCTGCGGTCGGTTTGGGCGCGGGGGAGGGGAGGATGGCTGACGCCTTGAGCCTGGCTAGCGGAACTCGGCGGGCGTCCAGTGGCTCAGGTCGCGTTTCAGGAACGCGCCCAGCTCGGCGTTGGGCTCTTTGTAGAACTCGGCGAGGCGCGCCTTGGTCTCGGTGCTCATGCCCTGGTAGCTGCCGGCCTTCTGGGCCTTCTGGCTCTTGTTCCAGCGCCGGATCGCCGGGCCGACGGGGCTGTTGCGCACCTTGCGGATGACCCATCCCATGCCGGATTTCTTGAGCTTGTCCTGCACGCCGGGCATGATGACGGCGTTCTGGGTCTTGCCGAGCCATGTGGGGCGGTAGGCGGCGTCGACGCCGATGTGGGCGTACAGCTCGCGCACGATGCGCGCGTCGTCTTTGACGAGGTCGTCGTAGATCTGGATCAGCAGCGCGTCGGCTCCGAACAGCTCGATCCACCGCTTGATGTGTTTGAGGTAGAGGCCCCGGTCCCAGACGTCGTCGACGTTGTCGTCGAGCACCTGCTCGAAGGTGACGCCGGCCATATCCGTGTTGCGCTTGAGCTGGAAGATGCTGAACGCACGGTCGATCGGGTTGCGCAGGCAGCAGGCGAGGCGGCAGGCCGGGTTGATCGCGTGCAGCGCGGCGGCGGCGGGCTCGTAGCTGATGTACATGGGCGTGCTCTCGCCCCAGGCCTTGTGCCCTAGCCCGGGGGTGAAGCGGGCGCGGTACCACGCGTCGCCCATGGCGTGGTGGCGGGTGAAGTAGTGCAGTTCCTTGGGCTCGGGCGTGAAGACCTCGGGGTGCTCGGCGAGACACCGGTGCATCCAGCTCGACCCGCAGCGCTGCCCGCCGATGTGGACGAAGCTCGGCGCCCGACCGGTGCCCGGCTCGAAGGGCGCAAGGACCCAATCCGGCGTTGCTGCGGCGGAGGCGTGGTTGGTCGCGGGGGCGTCTGTCATGGGTCCGCACGATAGCGGAGCGCACGCGGCGGCTGCTCTCAACCCCCGCTCAGGATGCCCGCAACGGACCCGGGAGCCCTAAATGCTTCTGCAAAAACATTCGCATCAATGCCCGAGAACAGGCATCCCCCGGGGGGTTCCGTGCGTTTGTGAGGATGCCGGCCTCGGTTCTCGCGGCTCGGCAGAGATCACGCACAACTCGCCGGGGGACGGAGGGTTCAGCCGTGCAGACATGGTTCAGGATCGGTGCGCTCGCGGGTGTACTCGGCGCCGGCTCGGCGTTGGCGCAGGGCGATCGGACGGCCGAGCTGACGGTGATCCACGGGATCAGCGATCTGCCGGCGCCGGTCGATGTGTTCGTCGACGGCGCGTTCCAGTTCAGCTTTGAGTTCACCGACATCGTCGGGGGCATCGAGCTGCCCGGCGGCACCTACGAGCTGGAGGTCCGCCTGCTGGGCGACCCCGTGCTCAGCGCCACCGCGACGCTCGAGGCGGGCGGCAACTTCACCGCGATCGCGCACGAGACGTTCATCGAGGGGCCCGCGTCCGGCATCGCGCTCGCGCTGTTTGAGAACGACGCGAGCACGGTCCGCGGCCCGCTGGGGCGCCTGACGGCGCGCCACACCGCCGACGCGCCCGAGGTCGACATCACGCTCTCGATCGGCGACACAACGGTCGTCGGGCTCGAGGGGCTGAGCAACCCGCAGGGCGGATCGCCGACGCAGGCGGGGCCGATCTCCGCGGTCTCGCTGCCGTTCGATGTCACGTTCTTCCCCGCGGGCGGGGCCGACGGTGTGTTCGCGGTGCCGGGCGTGCAGCCCACCCCGGCCGTCTCGACCATCGCGTACGCCGTCGGCTCGTTGCCCCGCGGCACATTCACGGTCTTGCTCCAGACGATCCAGACGGGCGAAGACGGCGTCGCGGTCTTCGGGGATCTGAACGGCGACGGCCTGGTCGATATCGCCGACCTCGACGTGCTCATCAGCCTCTTCGGCACCAGCGATCGCACCGGCGACCTCGACGGCGACGGCATCGTGACGATCTTCGATGCGATCATCCTGATCGAACTCATCGTCGGGCGGGGGTGATCGTCGCGCGCCCGATCATCGGGCGCGCACCGGGAAGGTCGTGCGCCGCGGAAACGGCGGTTTGCACGGCCTCGTGATGTGCGTCAATCGCGCGAGCGTGCCCCGCCCCACGGGGGGCGTTCGACCAACGCGTGCGGCGAAAGTCTTCTTCACTCCATCACGCGTCGCCGTCTCCGCTTTCCCGGGGGCGGCGGCGTTTTACTCGTCGGTCGGTGCGGGCGCGGCGGGCGCATCGTCAACGCCGTTGCTCGCCTCGTAGCGCTCTTGCAGGTGTGTGCGCAGCTCATCGGCTTTGAGCTGCGCTGGCTCGCTGCGCGCCGGCGGGGCGGTCGCGATCTCGAGCGCCGTGACGCCCGCGAAGGCGAGGGCGAGCAGCAGGGCGGGTGCGGCGAGCATCCAGGCGGGGGTGCGCGCGGTGCGCGAGCCGGGCGGGGCGGTGTGCAGCGCGATCGCCGCGAGCAGCGCGAGCAGGATGAGGACAAACGGCTCGTTGTACCGTTGCCAGAGCTCGCGGCTTGCGGTCTGGGCCGCGGTGAACCCGGCGAGGGCTGTCAGCGCGACCCAGCGTGTGCGCACGGGCACGCTGGCGCACCAGGCGGTCAGCGCGACGGCGCCGCACGCCGCGCCGGCGGCGATCAGCAGCGATCGCCCGCCCGGCGCCGCCCACTCGGGCAGCGCGCGGACGATGTTCCAGAGCCCGGTCCACCGCCCGGCGTCCTGGTCGTAGGTGGTCGGGAAGAGAGCGCCGACGAGCAGGCCCAGCGCCGCGGCGCCGAGCGCCCACGTGACCACGCGCCCGCGCGACACATCCCACGCGTCTCGCACAACGCCGACCAGGAGCGCGCCGTGCGGCAGGCTGAAGATCGCCAGCAGCGAGAGCACAAAGGCCGGGGCCGCGGGGTTGCCCCCGTGGTAGTGCTCTTGGAACGTCGGCGGCGTAAGCCCGCCCCACATCGCGGCGAACGCGCCGACGATCAGGAACGCGGGGATCGTCGCGATGAAGACGGGCAGCGTGCGCCGGGCGCGTTTGAGCGGCTCGCTCAGCAGCGTGCGCACGTCGCGAGCGATGCCGGCGCCGGGGTGGGCGGGCGCGGGCACTGGCGCGGCGTTGAGCCAGGCCGAGGCCCAGAGCGCCGCGGCGGCCCAGAGGTGGATCTGGCGCATCATCACCAACGCCGCCATCGCCAGCGCGACGGTGATGAGCGTGCGCCAGCCGGGCCTGGGCGTGAGGGCGAGCAGCAGGACGGTGAGCACGAGCAGCCAGCCCGCGTTGTCGGGCAGGAGCCAGACGCCCGCGGCGTAGACGTGCAGCGAAGCCGCGAGCGGGAGCGTGAGCGCGACGCCCAGCATGGGGCCGGTGCGCTTGGCGATTGCGCCGCTGAGCAGCCCGAGCAGCGCGACGTAGAACATCGACGAGGCGAGCTGCACGAACTCGCGGTCCGAGCCCGGCGTGATCGCGATGTACGCCATCAACAGGTGGTAGCCGGGCGTGGTGGCGCTGAGGTAGTCGCTCAGGTCGACCGCGGGCCAATCGCTGGCGAAGGTGAAGATCGCGGGCTCGTGGTAACGGAGGTGGTCGCCCGCGCCGCGCCCGTTGAGGTTGCCGGCGAAGATCAGGGGCCAGGCGGCGGCGATCGCGAGCAGGCCGATCAGCAGCGGGGCACACCACCAGCCGCGTGCGGGCTCGTCGGCGTGGGCCTCGGCGGCGTCGTGGGCCTCGTGGGTCTCATGGGCCTCGTCGGGTTCGGGTTGGCGGGGCGTCTGGGGCAGGCCTGGGTCCTCGGGTCGTGTGCCCGGCTCGTTGGTGGGGCTTTGGAGCATCGGCAGAACCGGGCGATCGGTGCGAGGATACGGGTGTTGGCGGGCGACAAAGATGCCCGGGCTTGCCTCGGCGGACGGACCGTCGATCAAGCGCGCGCTCCGGGTGGACGCCGGGGCCTGTCGAACCGATCAGTTCGAGGCGGGGCGAGGATCGCCCCCGATCCGCGGAGCGTTGACCCTCGTGCAAGACACCAGCAAGGCAGACCCGGGCCCGAGTCCAGCAGACGCGCAAGAGTTGCGCGAGCCATCGGCGGCCCGCACGGCCCGGGGGCTCATCAAGCTCGCGCGACCCAAGCAGTGGTCCAAGAGCGCGTTCGTGCTCATCGGGCCGGTCTACGGGCTGTTTGACGGCAAGCTGCTCGCCGGCGACGCCGGGCTCGCGGCGGCGCTGTGGGCGGCGCTCTGGCCCGCGTTCATCGCGGCGGTCGCGTTCAGCCTGACCAGCAGCGGCCTGTACGTCTTCAACGACCTGCTCGACGTCGAGGAAGACCGCCACCACCCACGCAAAAAACACCGCCCGATCGCCTCGGGGCTGATCAAGCCCAAGCTCGCCCGGGTCTACGGCGTCTCATTGGTCGCCCTGGGGCTCGCGATCGCGGCGATCGAGCCGGGCGCGAGCGCGTTCTGGGTCGGCGTGCTGCTCGCGGCCCACGTGCTCAACGTGACCCTCTACACCGTCTGGCTCAAGCACCACGTGATCGCGGATGTCATCAGCTTGTCGCTGGGGTTTGTGCTGCGGGTGGTCGCCGGGTGTGCCGCGGCCGGGCTGGCACCCTCGACGTGGCTGCTCAACGCGACGCTCTTCCTGAGTATGTTTTTGGCGTTCGGGAAGCGGCTGGGTGAGCGTCGGAGCCTGGGCGAGGCGGGGAGCAGCGCGGCGCGCCAGGTGCAGCAGAAGTATTCGACCGCGCTGCTGCGGATGGTCGTCGTGGTGACCGCGGTGGCGACACTGCTGACGTACGCGGGGTTCACGCAGAGCAAAGACTCGGTCTACACCACGATCCTTTGGGCTTCGTCTGGCTTTGGCATCAACCTGTTGTGGTTGACGATCCTGCCGGCGATCTATGGGCTGATCCGCTGCATCGTGCTTCTCGAGCGCGGGCGGTATGACGACCCGACCGAACTCGCGGTGCAGGACCGGGCGTTTCAGATCGCGGCTCTGGGCTTTGGGGCGTTGACGCTCGCGGCGGTGCTGATCGCCGGGGGCGGGCAACTGCCCGCAAGTGGTTGAGCGAGAATTGGTTGAAGCGGCGGATAAACGGCGATTTTTGCGCCGTGGGCGGGGAACTTCACCCGCGTTGTCGGGTACAACAGGGACTGCGAGGCCCGGGATATCGGTCACGGGTGCGGACCATGGCATCGGGTTGGTGCAAGGTCCGCGAATGTGTGTGTGGGCTTTGTTGCTGACAGAGGCCCCGGGTTTCGTGGTCATCGGCCCCGGGGCCCGATGTGGTGCGTGCTCGGCGTGCGGTCTGCACCCCGGGGGCATCCATGGGGGCAGCGCGGGCGGCGGGTCGATCGCGACAGCAGCCGAGCAGAACGAGCGTCGCTCCGAAACGGGCGGCGTCACAAGAAAGGTCAGAACATGACGACTGAAGGCGGACGAATGCGGACTGAGAAGGGCGCCGGATCGAAGCGCCGCGTGCGCGCGGGCGTGCTCACGGGGCTGGTCGGGCTGGCCGGCGGGTTGGGCGTGGCCGGTTCGGTCATCGCCGAGCCCTTCAGCGCTCCCGATGAGGACGGCATCAGCGTGGTCCGCTCTGAGGACGGGACCGAGGCGCTGACCGTCGATATGGACATGGTCCGCCAGCTCATGGGCGGCGGCGCGCCGCGACAGGCCGCGAGCAGCGGGGGCAAGAAGAGCTGGAAGTCGGTCTCCGAGGGCTTCGAGCCCGTGATCTCGACGACCAACGGCGGCAGCTTCTACGGCATCTGGATCAACCGCAAGACCAACCAGATGCTGGCCGAGCTGCCCCGCGGGTACGAGCGCCAGAGCCACTTCTTCGCGATGACCGTCGCGGGCGGCGAGACGTTCGCGGGCCTCCAGGCCGCGGACATGTACGTCAAGTGGCAGAAGATCAACGACCGCATGGCCCTGGTGATGCCCCAGCTCGGTGTTCGGTCCAGCGGCGACCAGGAGAGCAAGGACTCGGTCAACATGATCTTTACCGATCGTGTGCTGCTGGATGTCCCGATCGTCTGCGACGGGCCCAACGGGCAGCCGGTGATCGACATGGACGCGCTGCTGGTCGGCAAGGCGACCGACTTCTTCGGCGGTCGCGCACGCGGCCTCAACCGCAACCTGGCGACGATCGCCAGCGCCAAGGCGTTCCCCGAGAACGTCGAGCTGGCGTTCACGGTGCCGGCCGCGGGCGGGCAGCTCAAGACGTTCCACTACTCGCTGAGCCACATCAAGGGCAGCCCGGGCTTCCGCCCGCGTGAGGCCGACCAGCGCGTGGGTTACTTCACGACCGCGTACCAGGACTTCGGCAAGTTCGACAGCCAGGAGGTCGAGCGCCGGTACATCAACCGCTGGCACATCGAGAAGGCCGACAAGAGCCTGAAGATGAGCCCGCCGAAGGAGCCGATCGTCTTCTTCGTCGAGCACACGGTGCCGGTGCGCTACCGGCGTTGGGTGCGCGAGGGGATCGAGTACTGGAACAAGGCGTACGAGAACGTCGGCATCTCCGGCGCGATCGAAGTCCGCTTCCAGGACAAGCGCACCGGGGCCTACATGGACAAGGACCCCGAGGATGTGCGCCACAACTTCATCCGCTGGCTGAGCAACGACGTCGCGACGGCGATCGGCCCGAGCCGGGTCAACCCCAAGACGGGCGAGATTCTCGACGCCGACGTCGTCCTGACCGACGGCTGGATCCGCGTCTACGGGTACCGCTGGGAGGACCTGATGCCGAGCCTCGCGATGGAGGGCATGGGCCCCGACGCGATGGCCTGGCTCGAGCGCAACCCGCGCTGGGACCCGCGCCTCCGCCTCGCGGCGCCCAGCGAGCGCGACACCATGCTCGCCGAGCGTGCGCGTCGCGGCGTGCTCGCGTACGGCGGGCACCCCGCCGCCCAGGGCGATACGTCGCTGCTGGGTGACGATGCGTTCGATGGGCTGGGCGGGCGCATCAGCCAGGTCAACGGGAAGTGCTTTGCCGCCGAGGGCATGGCGCTCAACCTCGCGACGATGCGGATGTACCTCGAGATGATCGACGTGATCCGCCTGCGGCAGCGGGGCGAGGAGCCGGCGACCGAGGCCGGCGCCGCGATCGCGGCGTCGATGCCCGAGATCGACGAGGACACGCTGGAGATGATCCGCAAGCAGCTCGAGGCCAACCCCGAGATGATGGCGATGATCCCCGAGCAGTACCGCGCGTTCCTCATGGGCGAAGAGAAGCCAGAAGAGGTCGTCGAGGACGAGGCCGCGGGTGAGGACGAGGGCGAGGACAAGCCCGAAACGCCCGAGCAGGAGCCCGGCGACACCATCGACGGTGTGCCGGAATGGTTCGTCGGCCCGGCGCTGGCCGAGCTGGTCGCGCACGAGGTGGGCCACACCCTGGGCCTGCGTCACAACTTCCGCGCGTCGGCGTACTTCGACCTCGACGAGATCAACTCCGAAGAGGTCAAGGGCAAGGAGCCCTGGTCCATGTCCGTCATGGACTACAACGGCGTCAACATCCGCATGCCCGGCAGCGGTGAGATCCAGGGCGACTACTCGGTCATCGACATCGGCCCGTACGACATGTGGGCGATCGAGTACGGCTACGGCTCGGGCGACCCCGCCAAGGTGGCCGAGAAGGCCAGCGATCCCCGCCTCAACTACGGCACCGACGAGGACACCTGGGGCCCAGACCCGCGTGACCGCCGGTACGACCTCTCGGCCGATCCGCTCGACTACGCCAAGAACCAGATGGAGCTGGTTACCGCGCTGCGGACCAGCCTCCTGAAGGACTACGTGGAAGACGGGGAGAGCTGGAGCCGGGTCCGCCGTGGCTACCGTATCGCGCAGGGCCAGCACGTCAGCGCGGTGAGCATGATGGCGAACTGGATCGGCTCGGCGTACGTCAGCCGCGCCAAGAAGGGCCAGCCCGATTCGGGCGCGCCCATCCAGATCGTCGAGGCCGAGAAGCAGCGCGACGCGCTGCGGTTCGTCGTCGAGAACACCTTCCGCGACGAGGCGTTCGGGATCACACCCGAGCTGCTCAGCTACATGACCGTCGACAAGTGGTGGGGCCCGCGCTCGTCGGGCTCGATCTTCCAGGACCCCGCCTTCCCGCTGCACGACCAGATCCTGGGTGTGCAGTCGGCGGCCCTGACGATGATCCTCAACCCGCAGACGCTCCAGCGCGTCTTCGACTACGAGGCCTTCATCCCCGCCGACGAGGACACGCTGACACTCGCCGAGGTGCTCGAGACGGTCACGGGCGAGATCTGGAGCGAGCTGGACGGCTCGGCCGACAACGGCTTCACCGTCCGCAAGCCGATGATCTCGAGCATGCGTCGCAACCTGCAGCGTGAGCACTTGGGCCGCCTGATCGATCTGTCGCTCATGGACGGCGGCTTCAGCGCGAGCGAGACACCCTCCAGGCAGCTCGCCCGCGTGCACCTCAAGGGGCTGCACAACAAGATCGGTGAGGTGGTCGAGTCGGGCCACGCCGACGCGTACTCCGAGGCCCACCTCATGGAAGCGCACAAGCGCATCGAAGAGGCCCTCGACGCCGAGTACATCTACAACATGCCCGAGTTCAACGCGATGAGCCTGCTCCCGATGCTCTTCGGCCAAGAGGCCCAGGACAACGCCGAGAAGTAATCGCGGCCGCCTGCTCAGGCAGAACCGAATCCACACGCGGGCGGGCCAAACGGCCCGCCCGTTGTCTTTGGGTACTAAGCTGGGTTTTTGGGCACTACGCTGGCAACACATGACCCCCGCGGCTGCACAACCCACGCCGAGTAGCCAGATGCCGCCGAGCATCGGCGTGCTGCGTCACCTCGCGCGGTCCGGCGGCACGGTCATCAGCAAGTGCATCGCCTGCATGCGGGGCGTCGCGTTGCTCAGCGAGGTCCACCCCGCAGAGTTCATGCGCCACACGCGCCCGCTCGTGCAAGCCATGCACTGGCACGGGCTGGTGCGCGATGATGATGTGCAGCGCTGGCAGCGCGCGGGGCGCATCGACCTGGGCGAAGAGCTGGCGACGATCGCCCGGCGCGCGCGGGAGCGGGGCGACACGCTCGTGCTCCGCGACTGGAGCCACCTGGACTATGTCGGCGTGCCGTACGCGGTGCCGCGGATGGGCTTCGCGCTGGGCGACGCGTTGGCGGGGGTTGCCGCGGTGCGCGCGTTCGCGACCGTGCGTCACCCGATCGATCAGTGGCTGAGCCTGTCGCGTTTGCCGCACGTCGCCGATCGCCTCACGCTCAGCGCGTACCTGCGCGGGCTCGACGCGTTCAGCGCCTGGTGCGTTGCGCACGGGTTCGTGCGCTACGAGGACTTCACCCGTGAGCCGGGGCTGCAGCTCGATCGCATCTGCGCCGGCCTCGGGATCGCCTACGACGGAACATGGTGCGACCGCTGGAGCGCGTACGACAAGGTCACCGGTGATCGACCCGGCGCGGGCGCTTCGGGGCGGGGCGCGGCGAGCTCGGCGATCACGCCGCTGGAGCGTCGTGCGCACGGAGCGGATCTGCTCGACGCCTTCCGGTCGCACGATGTCTACGCGCCGATCTGCGAGCGCCTGGGCTACGAGCCCTGAGCCCGCGCGACGCGTTCGCGCCAGAGCCGGCGGATGACGCACGCGAGGCGCTCGGCGTACGCGTCGGCATCTCCCAGCGGGCCTCGCAGCAGCCGATCGCGCAAGCCGGTTCGGAGGGTCGCGAGTTCTTCGGGGCTGCGGGCGATGCGGACCCCCGTGGCGATGTACGCGTCGTACGAATCGACGACGAGTGATTCGCGCCCCAGCGCGTGGTTGAGTGACACGCCGACGCGTGAAGCGTGGGTCTTCCCCGCGATCGTGAGCGTGGGCACACCCATCAGCGCGGCCTCGCATGTTGTCGTCGTGCCGTGGTAGGGAAACGTGTCGAGCGCAAGATGCGCTCGCGTGTACAGGCGAAGGTGTTCGGCGGCGTCCGCCAACGGGCCGAGCACCTCGACCGAGCCCGCGGGCGCGCCCATCGACTCGAGGCGGCTCACGAACCGGTGCCGGCGCGCCTCGGCGTCGAACGTCCGGGCTTTCACCAGCAGGCGGGCACCGGGCGAACGCTCCAGGATCGTCGCCCACGCCCGGAGCAGGCCGGGTGTGTACTTCTTCTGATCGTTGAACGAGCAGAACGTAAACGGCCCGTCTATCGCGCCGCCTGGCGCTGCCGCCTCGTTCGCGGTGTCGGCCTCGTCGGGGCTGTAACACAGGAAGCACGGGTCGAGGCGTACGAGGCATTCGCCCGTGCTTGTGGGCGGGTCGAACGGATCGGTGTGCGAATCCACGACGCGCGCGTCGATGCGCGTGAGGCCCGTCGTCGCGGGGTAGCCGATCATGGTGATCGACAGCGGCGCGGGGCGCCGGGCGAGCAGCGGGAGGCGGTTGCCCGCGGTGTGGCCCGCGAGGTCGATCAGCACGTCGATGCGCTCGCGCCGGATGAGCTGCGCGACGGCGTCATCGCTCTCGCCCCGCACGTCATGCCACCCCGAGGCGGCGCCCCGGAGCCGTTCGGTCATCGGGTCATCGCGGGCCGCGTCGCTGAAACAGACGATCGGCATGCCGCGATCGCCCAGGCGTTCGATGAACGAGCGCGCAAAGAACGCGACCGAGTGCCGGCGGAGGTCGGCGCTCAGCACACCGATGCGCAGCGGGCGATCGGGGTCGGGGTCGGCGATGTTGACCGTGCCCGTTGTGACGGCGCGTTCAACGATCGAGCCGAACGCCTTGTGCGCGGCTTCGATGCGTTCCGGCGTCTGGCGTTCGTCGTACTGCATCGTCATCGCGAGCAGCGAGGCGAGCGTCGCGTCCGCCGGCGAGAGCTTGCAGGCCTTTGCCAGAAGGTCGACAGCGCCCGCGGCGTCGGCGTCGTGCAGCAGCGCGTCGGCGAGCGCGGCGACGGCGTCGACGCGGCGCGGGGCGATCGCGATCGCGCTGCGGAACGCGTCCGCCGCCCGCCGGTCTTCCCCCAAGCCGCGCAGCGCCCGCCCGAGCCCAACCCACGCCTCGGGCGAGCGCGGGTTCAGCGCCGTCGCGCGGAGCCCGGCCTCCCGCGCGTCGGCGTGGCGTTCTTGAGCCAGACGGACCGTGCCGAGCGTCGACCAGGCCTGCGCGGATGTCTGATCGAGCGCAACCGCTCGCTCGGCGTGGGGCTCGGCTCGAGCGATGTCGCCCCGGACGAGGGCACACATCGCGCGGAGCAGGCGTCCCCGCGGATCATCAGGCGCGAGCGTTAGCAACGCATCGAGCGTGCGCTCCGCGCGTGCGATGTCGCCCGCCGAGAGTGCGCGTTGCGCCGCGTCGATCGATTGAGACACGTCCGTGCTCATGCGGGCGTGGCTTGCAACGCTCGCTCGCAGTGCTGGCGTGCCTCGGCGTCGATTGCCATGACATCTGCGAGCGAGGCGGGCGCCGGGGCGTCCACCGCGTCGAGCACCCGCTCGATCGTCGGCACGATGCGGGTAAACCCGAGGCGCCCGTCGAGGAAGGCACGCCCGGCGACCTCGTTCGCCGCGTTGAGCACGCAGCCCGCCGCGCCGCCCATCGCGATGCAGCGCTTCGCCAGCTCGACGGCGCCGAACCGCTCGGTGTCGATGGGGCGGAAATCCAGCGAGCCCATCGTCGCGAGATCGAGGCGCCCCGCCGGCGTTGGCGTGCGCAGCGGGAAGGCCAGCGCCTGCTGGATGGGCAGGCGCATGTCGGTCGGCCCGAGCTGGGCGAGGACCGAGCCGTCGCGCGCTTCGACGAAGCTGTGCACGATCGACTGCGGGTGGATCACGGCGTCGAGGCGGTCGGCGGGGAGTTGGAAGAGGTGGTGCGCCTCGATCAGCTCGAGCCCCTTGTTGACGAGCGTCGCGGTGTCGAGCGTGACTTTGTCGCCCATACACCATGTCGGGTGGTTGAGGGCCTGGGCCGGGGTCACGGTCGCGAGTTCGTGCGCCGGCGTATCTCGGAAAGCGCCGCCGGAGGCGGTGAGGATCAGGCGCTCGACGCTGGATGGGGGCGGCGCCGGTGGGGCCCAATGCGTCCCGGCGAGCGCGAGCAGCGCGATCCACAGGGCCGCGTGTTCGGAGTCGACCGGGAGCAGGCGCGCGCCGGTCCGCCTGCATGTTGCGGTCATGATGTCGCCGGCGGCGACGAGGGTCTCTTTGTTCGCCAGCGCGATGTCGCGCCCCAGCTCGGCGGCGGCGAGCGTCGCGGGCAGGCCCGCCACGCCGACGATCGCGGCAACCACAATATCGCATTCGATGTCGCGCACCAGCGACTCGGCAGCGCCCGCCCCGGCACGCATCGCCGGCCGGGCGTGCTCGGTGTCGGCGATCGCGAGCTGGCCCGCTGGCAGCCCGAGGCGTGCGCCCTGCGCCGAGAGGGCGGACACGTCTCTCCCCGCCGCGAGCCCGACGACCTCGTACCGCGTCGGGTGTGCGCCCGCGTCGTGCAGGCGGCTCAGGTGCGCGATGACGTCGAGCGTCTGCGTGCCGATCGAGCCGGTCGAACCCAGCACGAGCACGCGTCGGAGCGTTGGCGGCACGGCTTCCGGCCTGTCGTCCGGCCTGTCCTCTGGCCCGTCCTGTGGCCCGCGGCTGGTCACGGGTCAGTCCTCGCCGATGCGGGAGATCTCGCTGGCGCCGAGTTTGCGGCGGGAGGAGGCGTACAGCCCGCGGCGCCGGGGCTTGGCGGGCTTGGCCTCGCTCTCCGACGCCGCCGACGCGTTGCCTCCGCCTGAGCGAGTGGCGCTGCTGTCCGCGGGCGTGGTGTCGCCGTCGTTGCCGGCGGTTTCGCCCTTGCTTCCGCCGCGCCCTCGGCGGGATCGCCGACGCTTGCGCTTCGGGCGTTCGCCCTCGGCTTCGTCGCGGTCCGGCTCGTCGTCGCGGTCGTCTTGGGCGCCTTCGTCGGCGTCGGCATCGCTTTCGACTTCTGCACGCCGCCCACCGTCGTCGTTGTTGGCGGCGTCTTCGCCTTCCGAGCCGCGGCCCCGCCGGCGACGCCGACGGCGCTTCTTGCGCCCGCCCTCGCCCGGCTCGCCTTCGTCTCGCTCGCTGTCGTCGCTCTCTTGGCGGACGTCGTCGCGGTCTCGGTCGGCGGGCGCGTCGTCTTCGCCGTCGCTCTCGGGACCGTCTTGGGCCTGGGCGGAGCTTTCGGCGCCCTCGGGGTCGCCTTCGCCCCCGCGCCCGCGCCGCCCGCGACGGCGCCGCCTGCGCTTCTTGCGCCCGCCTTCGCTGTCGTCGTCATCGTCGCGGTCGGCCCGGGTGTCGTTGCCGCCGGGGTTCGCGGCCGCGTCCTCGGCGATGTCGAGCATCTGGTCCTCGGGCTGCGCGTTGCTGTCGGCCTTGGCGAGGTGCTCGGCGAGGGCGGCGGTGGTCGTTTCCTCGGCCTCGGCCCGCGGGTCGATCGCCCAGGCCTCGGGATCGTCGCCGGCCGCCGCCGCGTGGTGCACGGTGACGAGCTTGGGCTTGGGCTGGTTGCGCGCCAGCTTGATGACATCCAGGTCGGCGCCGTGCGCGTCGTAGACGTAGAACGTCACCCGGTCGAGCGGGATCGAGTCCGACACGCGGACGTCGATCTTCTTGCCGCTGACGATCTCGACGCGCATCAGCCCCTGGCGGTGCGTGCTCAGCAGGGCGCCGGCGACGCGCGGGTGCACGACGACCTCGGCCCGCGTCACGCGGTCGCTGTCGAGCAAGAACGCCAGCTCGCGCAGCGCGTCCGAGGCGACCGAGTCGGGTCGCTGCACGATGCCGCGCCCGGTGCAGGTGGGGCAGCCGGCGAAGTGCAGCGACTCCTGGCTCCCGCGCATGCGCTGGCGGGTCATCTCGAGGATGCCGAACTGGCTGATCGGCAGGATCGTGCTGCGCGCGCGGTCGCGTTTCAGGCGGTCTTTGAAGCGGTTCTCGATGTCCTTGCGGTGGCGCGCCGCCCGCATGTCGATCAGGTCGCTGATGACCAGCCCGCCCAGGTCGCGCAGGCGCAGCTGGCGGCAGATGACGTCGACCGCCTCGACGTTGGTCTGGTACGCGTTGGTCTCGCTGTCGCTGGCGCGCCGGCTCTTGCCGCTGTTGACGTCGATCGCGACCAACGCCTCGGTCTGGTCGATGACCAGGCGCCCGCCGCTGGGCAGCGGGACGTCGCGCGAGTGGATTTGGCGGATCTGTTCCTCGATGCCGAAGGCGTGGAAGACCGGGCGGTTGCCCGTGTAACGGACCAGCTCGGCCTGCGAGCGCGGCGCGACGATCTTCATGAACCGGCTCGCGCGGGCGCAGGCGGCCTCGTCGTCGACGATCACACGCTTGACGTTGCTCGCCAGCAGGTCGCGCAGCGAGCGCACGAGCAGATCGGACTCTGAGTACAGCAGGCGCGGGCGGTTGCCCACCTTGCGCCGCTTCTCCATGTCTTTCCACAGGCGGTTGAGGTACGCCAGGTCGCGCTTCAGCTCGGTCTTGGTGCGCCCGAAGCCGGCGGTGCGGAGGATGAAGCCGAAGCCCTCGGGCAGGTCGAGCTGGTCGAGGATCTTGCGGGCTTCCTTGCGCCGGTCGTCGTCCTCTTCCTTGCGGCTCACGCCGACCTTGTCCATGTTGGGCATCATCACGAGGAAGCGCCCGGGGATGGAGAGGTAGGCCGTGAGCGTCGGGCCCTTGGTGCCCACGCCCTCCTTGAGCACCTGCACGATGATCTCTTGCCCGCGCTTGAGCGCGTCCTGGATCGGCGGGCGGTCACGCCGGGGGATCTTCTTGCCCACGCGTTCGGTGATGTCGCCCGACTCGCCGGGGAAGTAGATCGGGTGCAGGTCGGAGACGTGCAGGAAGCCGTTGTCCTCGACGCCGAAGTCGACAAACGCGGCCTGGATCGAGCTCTCGACGTTGGTCACCTTGCCGACGTAGATGTTGCCCACGCGGCTGATGCGGTCGGTCGGCTCAGAATAGAACTCCTCGAGCTGCTTGTTCTCGACGACCGCGATGCGGCACTCTTCGCCGGGGACATAGTTGATGACCATGTCGGCGTCGGGCAGCGCCTCCTCGCCCTTGCTTTCAGACTTGCTCTCGCCCTTGGTCGACGCCTCGCGCTCGCGCCTCGGCTCGTCGTCGGAGTCGCCGTCGGTCTTCTTGCGCGACCGGCGCCCGCGCGAGCGTTTGGGCTTGGCGTCGGTTTCGTCTTCGGTCTCGGCGTCGGTCGATGTCTCGGCGTCGGCCTGTGTTTCTTGGGCGTCGGCGGAGTCGGCTGCCGCTTCGGCCGCTGGTTCGGCTGCTGGTTCGGCGGCCAGTTCGGCGGCCGGTTCGGTGACCTCCGCGGTCGCGGCGGCCTTGGCCGGGGCCTTCTTTCGTGAGCGCTTGGCCTTCTTCTTGGCGGCGGGCTTGGCGGGCGCGTCGGCGGCCTCGGCCTCGGCTTGCGGCTCGCCCTCCGGCTCGGTTTCCGCTTCCGGCGAAGGCGGGGTCGCGACCTTCTTGGTGGTCTTGCGCGTCCGCTTGGCTTTCTTCTTCGCGGCCGGCTTGGGCGGCGCGTCCGCCTCGGGCAGGACCTGGGCCGTCGGCTGGGCGTCAGGCGCTGACGCGCCCTCCGCCGCGGCGTGGTCGGCACCGTTCATGTCGGTCTGGTCGTCGAATTGGTCGGGGGTCATGGCGGCTGTGGCCTTCGATTGGGCCCGGCCCGGCAATCCCACCGCCGGGCCGACCCCCCGCCCGCACAACACCGGCCGCCGCGCCGTGACGCGGGGCGTCACACACAGGGCGATCGGGTCGAGAGCGGGCTGGACGGGTCTGGAGCACGGGCGTTGGTTCGCGAGCGGAGCGGGTTGAGGGCGTCCTGCGGGGCTCGCCCGGGCGCAATGTGCCCGCCCGGGGCCGACGCGGACGCGTCGATTCTGGAGCCCGGCCCACGCACACCGCGTAGGGCCCGAGCGTCGTCTTCACGAGTCCCCGGCTGCCCGCTCCCAAAGACCCATAAGTCACCGTAAAAAAAGGGCTTTAGGTCGATTCTGGCAGATCGACGGACCGACCGTCGAAGGCATCGGGGACGAGGCGTTGGATCTGGTCGCGGACGTACGCCGCGGCCTCGCTGTCTGAATCGAATCGCATCGCCTTGGCGGCAATACGCTCGCAGTGCTCGATATCGAGGCTTCTGATCAGCCGCTTGAGCGGGGGGATCCCCTGGGCGGTCAGAGAGAGGGTACGCAGACCCAGCCCGATCAGCAACGGGGCGATGTCGGGCTCGGCCGCCGCCTCTCCGCAGCAGGAGACCGGGATGCCCCGCTTATCGGCCGCTCGCACGACGGTTCGGATGAGCTTGAGCACCGCCGGGTGGGCGGGGTTGTACATGTGGGCGACGCGCTCGTTGGTCCGGTCGACCGCGAGGGTGTACTGCACCAGGTCGTTGGTCCCGATGCTGAAGAAATCGACCTCCCGGGCGAAGGTGGGGGCCATCAGCGCCGCCGAGGGCACCTCGATCATCACGCCGACTTTGATGTCCTTGTCGTACGCCAGGCCCTTGTCGTCGAGGTCCTCCATCGCGTCGTGCAGCAGCATCTTCGCCTGGCGGAACTCGGTGATGCTCGTCACCAGCGGGAACATCACCCGCATCGGCCCGAGCGCGCTCGCCCGCAGGATCGCCCGCAGCTGCGTGCGGAACATGTCTAAATCTTGCAGGCAATACCGGATCGACCGCAGGCCCAGGAAGGGGTTGCGCTCGGGGATGTCCTTGCGCCGCTGGGTGTATTTGTCGGCGCCCAGGTCGACCGTGCGGATCGTCAGGGGCATGCCGTCCAGGTTCTTGACGCACTCGGCGTACGCCTGGTAGTGCACCTCTTCGGTCGGCTCGGTGTCGCTGGTCAGGAACAGGAACTCGGTGCGGTACAGCCCGACCCCCTGCCCGCCCATGTGCCCGATCGCCGCGGCCTCCATCGGGAACTCGATGTTCGCCATCAGGTCGATGTCGACCCCGTCGGCCGTCACCGCGGGCAGGTCGGCCAGCTCGTTCAGCGACACGCGGTACGCGTCCGAGCGTTCACGCTCCCGTTCGTAGCGGGCGATCGTGTCTTCATCGGGGTCGAGGATCACCAGCCCGCGCTGCCCGTCGACGATGACGGTCTGCCCCTCGTCGACCTCGGCGGTCGCGGTGTTGCAGGCCACGACGGCGGGCAGATCGAGCGCCCGGGCCACGATCGCCGTATGGCTCGTGGGACCGCCCAGATCGGTCACAAACGCGACGATCTTGCTGCGGTCGAACGCCGCGGTCTGGCTGGGCGTCAGGTCGGGCGCGATGACCACGGTGTCTTCGGCCAGGTGGCTGTGGTCGGCGAGCTTGGAGGCGCCCAGGTGGCGCAGCACCCGGTCGGCCAGATCGTTCAGATCGCTCACCTTGCTGCGGAAAGTCGTATCGGGGCGCTGCCCGAAGGCCCGGGCAAGGTCGCCGAAGGTCTTCGCGGTCGCGTACTCGGCGGCGACGTGCTCCTCGGCGATCGCCTTGCGCATCGGGTCGAGCAGCGAGCGGTCACGCAGGGCCCCGATGTGGAACAGGAAGATCTTGGCCGCCTCGGTCCCCAGCTCGACCTGAGCCTCGGCGTGGAGCTCGTTCAGCTCCTCGACCGACTTCTCGAGCGCCGCTTCAAGCCGCTCCAGCTCGTGCTCGACATCGCTCGGGCTGATCCGGCGTTTGGCGACGCGGGACAGCTCGGGCGCTTCGATGATCGCTGCCCGTCCGATAACGAGCCCTCGAGTGACCGGGATGCCTTTCAGTGTGCGCATAACAGGACCGGATCGTAGGGGAGCCGCTCGCGAAACGAGCTTTGATGCTGGCCTCGCGGCTCATCGGCGGGATCGATCGCGCGGATGAGCGCGGTGTTGACGGTTGCGTGGTCTTCCCCCGGTTACAGGTGGCAATCTGCGCCGCCGCTTGACACCAGGCCACCAACGCGCCCACAATCAGTGCGTGAAGGGTGCTGTGCTGTTGATCAGCGTGGCACCGACCTCACCCGGAACAACCTTTCTGGTTCGGTACCAGGGCGGCGCCCCCGGGGGACGACCAACATGATGTCTCAGCAGGTGCTCACCGGCATCCTCGAATGGCCGCAGCGCGCCGAGGGTCGGGTCCGTCAGGTCTCCGACGCTCAGACCGTGCTCCAACGCCCCGAAGACCCGTTCGTGCCCGTCAAGTTCGGGGACGAGCTGCCGCTGCGCAACGGGCTGCGCGTCAAGGTCGAGGTCGTCTCGCGCCTGCCGCGCCGCCGGCGTGGCAAGCCGGCGGGCGATCGCAAGCCGCGCCCGGTCGTCGATCGCTTTGTCGAGATCGAGGGCCTGAGCCCCGAGGCCTTCGCGACGAGCCGCTCGTTTGATGACCTGACCAGCATTGACCCGCAGCCGCGGCTGTCGCTGGAGCACAAGAACGGGCCGGTGAGCTGCCGCCTGATCGATCTGTTCTGCCCGATCGGGCGTGGGCAGCGCGGGCTGATCGTCGCGCCGCCCAAGGCGGGCAAGACGACGCTGCTCAAGGACATCACCACGGGCCTGCTGATCAACCACGACGACCTCGAGATCATCGTGCTGCTGGTCGACGAGCGCCCCGAAGAGGTCACCGAGTTCAAGCGGGCCTTCAGCCCCAGCCCCAGGCAGCTCGACGAGGGCACGTGGGACAAGCCCTGGGCGCCCGACCGCGTGCAGGTCGTCGCGAGCAGCAACGACCACGATATCGAGCGCCACATCCAGATCAGCATGCTGACGCTGGAGCGGTGCAAGCGGATGGTCGAGGCGGGGCGTCACGTCGTGGTCATGCTCGACTCGCTGACCCGCGTCGGGCGCGCGTTCAACCGCTCCAACAAGCACGCCAACAGCGGGCGCACCATGACCGGGGGGATCGACAGCAAGGCGCTGGAGATCCCCAAGCAGATCTTCGGCGCCGCGCGCAACACCGAAGAGGCCGGCAGCCTCACCGTCATCGCGACCTGCCTGGTCGACACCGGCAGCCAGGGCGACCAGGTGATCTTCGAAGAGTTCAAGGGCACCGGCAACATGGAGCTGGTGCTCGACCGCAAGATCGCCGAGCGCCGCATGTTCCCCGCGATCAACCTCGCCGCAAGCGGCACCCGCAAGGAGTACCTGCTGATGGGCGAGCGCGAGCTGGCGACGATCACCGCGCTGCGCCGGCGCATGCTCCAGATGCAGCCCCACCAGCAGGTCGAGCAGTTGCTGGCCGCGATGAAGCGTTTCGACGACAACGCCAGCCTCGTGGGCAGCGCTTCGGGCGGGTAAACACTGGATTGAGCGACGTCACGCCGCAATTCGGCGTTGCTCTTCGCTTTGCGAAGTCTAGCGGTTAAACTCGCATTCATGTTTACACAAAGGTTCGTTTTGTCGGCGTTGCTCGCTCCGGCTGGGCTGATCGGCCTCGCTGTTCCTCATGCTGCGGCGAGCGAATCCGGGCGCCTCGCGCCCGATCAGGTGCTGGTGGTCTACGACTCCAGGCAGGCGGAGTCGGTCGCGATTGCGGAGCACTACGCCGGTTCGATGCTCGTCCCCGGCGGCGCGGGCAACGAATCGGGCGTGCATGCCGGTCTGCATGTGTTCGACATCGCCTCGGCGGGCTTGTCGGCTTTCCCATCGAACGGCACCGTCGACTGGTCTCGGTTTGTTCGCCAAGTGCGCGATCCGATCCGTGCGCACCTCGTCGCCGAGGGCCTCGACGACGACGTCCGCTGCCTCGTGCTGACCAAGGGCATCCCGCACCGCGTGCTCGATACCGATGACTCGTTCGTCGGCGAGCGCACCTTCAGCACCCCGAGCTACAACGACGAGTGGAAGGCGGGCGACGCGACCTTTTCCAGCGTCGACAGCGAGCTGACGCTTCTCTGGCAGGACCTCGAATCGGGCGAGGCGGGCGGCACCGCCGACAGCTTCAGCGACGGGTACATCGCGAACCCGTACTGGCGCTCGGGCGCGCCGATCGCTTCGTTCGACAACGCGTCGGCCTCGGTCGCGAAGGCGCTGAGCGTCGAATCCATCCCTGCGTGGCCCGGCGGCGCGTTCAGCACCACCGAGGGACCCGGTGCCGTCTGGGGGCCCGGCGCGGGCTCGCCCGAGACCACACTGACCGCGGGCGACATCGTCCTCGTGACTCGCCTCGACGGGCACAGCGTCGCCGACGTCCGCGCCGGCGTGGAGCGCGCGCGCGATCTGCGACACGAAGTCGGCTCCGCGAAGATCATTCTCGATGAGGCCGTCTTCGCTTTCCCGGACGGCGCCGACCTCGTGCCCAACGGTGAGTGGGACAACTGGGGCGGCCCGGTCGTTCGCTCGGGTGATGACTATGAACTGACCGAGGCGGCATTGCTGCAAGACGGCCGATTCACCCAGGCCGAGATTGTCGCCAACGAGACCACCGACTACAGCCTGGGCCCGCTCATCGCATATCCGGGCGGCACCTTCGTTGTGAGTGAGCCGGTGCTCTACCTCGCTCACTTCGCTCAGGCGCATAACACCTGGCCCGGGCAGGGGACGCCCAACCCCGCGACGCGGACCTACGCCGAGAGCTTTGCTTACGCCGACGGCGCCGTCTTCAACGGGTTCGACAGCTTCAACGCCCGCGACTTCGCCGGCCTCGGCACGCGCGACGCGCAAGAACAGATCGCCGACTTCCTTGCCGCGGGCGGGACGTTTGCGGTCGGCATGGCCTGGGGGGACATGATCTCCGAGCGCGCTGACAACCAGTTTATTGTCGAACGCTTTCTCCTCGGCGGGCTTACTTGGGCCGAGGCGGCGTGGGGCGCGATCCCCGCGCTGAGCTGGTCGCACATCGTCCTGGGCGATCCGCTCGCGACCGTGTGCCTCTCGACCGAGGATCTGTCGGGGGATAGGTCGTTGGATTTTTTCGATCTGCTCGAGTTCCTCGCGCTGTTCGATGCGGGCGACCCGCTGGCCGATCGTGACTCGAACGGGACCTTCGATTTCTTCGACGTCCTGGCCTACCTCGCTGCGTTCGAGGTTTCCGGCTGCTGATGCGTCCGAGATCACGCCGTTGGGCTTGGCCCGCCCGCCCCAACGCGGTACGTTGAGGGCATGCTCGTCACACCGATCCGTTTGTTTTCGGGCCTCGTGTGCGCTCTGTTGCTCTGCGCGTCCGCACCCGCGCAGAATGCCCCGCGCCTGACCGAGAACCAGGTCCTCGTCGTGTACGACTCGCGCGTCGCGGATTCGCTCGCGGTCGCCGAGTTCTATGCCGGCTCGGGCGTTGTCCAGGGCGGCGCGGGCGGCGAGCCGGGCGTGCGTCCCGGCGTGCGCGCGTTCGACCTGGCGACCGCCGGCATCCCCGTCCTGCCGACCAGCGGCAACATCGGGTTCACCCGTTTCCGAACCGACATCAGAGCGCCCATCCGCGCGCACCTGGTCGCGCAGGGTCTCGAGCTGAACATCCGCTGCGTCGTGCTGACCAAGGGCATCCCGCACCGCGTGCAGGACAACAACAACGGGAACATCGGCGACCAGCCCAGCGAGTTCCTGCTCCAGTGGAGCGGGCGGCGCAACGCGACCGCCGCGAGCGTCGACAGCGAGCTGGCGCTGCTCTGGCAGGACCTCGAGGCGGGCGAGGCGGGGCGCTCGGCCGACAGCTTCGCCGACGGCTGGGTTATCAACCCGTACTGGCAGCAGACCGCCCCGCACAGCACGTTCAGCAACGCCGACGCGCTCGTGCAGAAGGAGCTCGCGCCGGTCTTCCCGATGTCGGGACGCATCTGGTCGCTCGGGGTGGGCGCACCGGAAACCGTGCTCACGCCGGGCGACATGCTGCTGGTCTCGCGCCTCGATGGGCACACTGTCGCCGACGTGCGCGCCAGCGTGCTGCGCGCTCAGTCAATCGTGTACGACGTCGACGAAGCGGTCTTCGTCTTCGACGAATCCAACGCCAACGGCGTCGCCGACGCGGCTGAGAACAGCGAGCTCGACAACCAGGGCGACGCGCTGAGCAACAGCGGCGACGACTACGAGCGCTCCCGCGACCTCCTGCTCAGCGACGGGCGCTTCGACCCCGCGCACGTCGCGTACAACAGTGCCAACGGGCCAAGCGGGTTCCTCGTCGGCCCGCTGCTGGACTTCGGCGGCGAGGGCGTGCTGATCGACGGGCCCGTCCTGCTGCTGGCGCACTACGGGCAGAACCACGCGGGGGGCAAGCCCAACGACGGGCCCGTGGGCTCGGCGGCGCCGATCTACGCCGAGAGCTTCCGGTACGCCGACGGCGCGATCTTCAACACCGTCGAGAGCTACAACACGCGCGCGCTGGGCACGCTGGGCACGCTGTTCAACCAAGAGCAAGCGGCCGACTTCATCGGCGCCGGCGGCACGTTCGCGCTGGGGCACTGCTGGGAGCCCTTCGCGCTGACGATCCCCGACAACGAGTTCATCGTGCGCAACTTCGTGCTGGGCGACCTGACCTGGGCCGAGGCCGCGTGGAGCAGCATCCCCACGCTGAGCTGGATGCACGTCGTGCTGGGCGACCCGCTCGCGACCGCGTGCCGCACGAGCGAGGACCGCAACGCCGACGGCGTGCTCGACTTCTTCGACGTTCTTGATTACCTCGGCGCGTTCGATGCGCAGGATCCGTCCGCCGATCTCGATCGCAACGGCGTCTACGACTTCTTCGACGTGCTCGCGTTCCTCGGCGCGTTCGACGAGGGCTGCTGATCGGGGCGCGATCAGTCGGCGTGCTTGCGGCGCCTGGGATGGATCGCGGTCGATTGCCCGCGCAGCGTGCCCAGGTCGCGGACCGGCCCGCTCCTGATGCGCTCGGCCGCGCGCTCGGCGTTGGTCGGGCTGTACTCGCAGCCGATGAACTTGCGCCCCATCGCGTGGGCGATCACGCCCGTGGTCCCGCTGCCGGCGAACGGGTCGAGCACCAGCTCGCCCGCGTTGCTCGTGCTCGCGATGACGCGCTCGAGGTAGACCTCGGGCAACTGGTTGTCGTGCTTGTGGCGGCGTTCCTTGTTGTTGCCCTGGATGCGCCCCCAGTAGGGCCCGTACCAGACGTCCATGGGCACGCGCAGGCCGGCGGGCATGCCGTCGCGTTTGTCTTCGGTGCGCGGGTCGCTATAGATCGCGCGCCGGTCGGAGGTCTCGAGCACGGGGTCGGGGTTCCAGGTGCGCCGGGCCGGGTCTTTGCAGAAGTACAGCGCGTGCACCTTGCTGTTGATGAACCGGCTCCGCGTGTTCTGCCCGAAGCGGTAGTGCCAGACGCACCAGTTGACCATGCTCAGCCCGCGGGCCTTGAGGTGCACCACGATCTCGGCCGCCCAGTCGTCGGGGATGTTGACCCAGATGCTGCCCGTGTCTTTGAGCCCCTGTGCGCACAGGTCGAGCCAGTCGTAGGTGAACTTCAGGTAGTCGTCGGCGCTCATCGCCGAGTCGTCCCACGCCTCGCCCGTCTGGTCGCGGTCGTAGTCGCGCGCCCAGTTGAAGGGCGGGTCGGCGAAGACGAGGTCGAGCTGGCTCTTCTTGATCTCGGGGAGCGTGGCGAGGATGTCGCGGCAATCACCGACGAAGATCCGCGCGTCGCCGCCGCCGGTCTTGACGCGGTGGTCGGGTTTCCGCGCGCGCGATGCCTTGGGCTTGGTTGATTTCTGGGTGGTGGGCATGGGTGTGGCGTGCAATATAGCGCCTGTGCGCGCCCGCGCAAGTGTGAATCGTGGCGAAGCGTCGCTAGCCGCGGGCGAGCGGGTCGTCCTTGGGTGTGGGGTCGCCGTGGTCGCCGATGTAACGCGCCACGGTCCTCCACGCTTCACGGGCGAAGGGCCTGGACCCGCGGCTGAGCCCGAGGACGGCCCGCATCGAGGTCGCGCGTGAGATGGGGTGCCCGATGCCCGCCGGTTCGAGCCAGAGTGCGCAGAGCATCAACGCGGCGGTGTCGAGGTCGTCCTGGTTCAGCCCGCTGCTGCTCGGTCCTTCGTCGTTGAGAACCAGATCTCGCGTGCGGTCGTCGTATTCGGGTTCGCGACAGAGGTTCACCGCCACGGTGTCGACCAGCGCGAAGCCGTCGTCGGGCAGGACGATGATGTTTGAGGGTTTGTGATCGTCGTTGCCCACATCGGCGCGGATCAGGTCGCCCGTCCACACCCCGACCGCCGAGGCGAGCGCGTGGCGTTCGCGGACGGTGAGCTGTTCGCCAGGGCCATCCCAGGCGATCAGTTCGAGCAGGCTGCGCCCGGGCAGGGCCTCGAGCACGAGCACGTCGGCGACATCGCCCAGCTCGGTCCGCCCGCGGAGGATCGCCAGCGGCCGCGCGGCGCGGAAGCCGGCCTTCTCGACCACCTCGGCCCCTTTCCACTGCCTGAAGGGCTTGGTCCACCCCAGCCAGCCCTGAAGGCGTTTGCGCAGGCTGCGCATGGGCTCGACCTTGAGCACCACGTCGCGGGTCCGCCCGCCCAGGCGCAGCGTGGCCCGCCAGACGGGGACGTCCTCGCTGGGTGTGCCGCGGGATGTGATTTTGAGTCGCTGCGGCCCCCCGTCGGCGTGGGGGCGGGCCCAGGGGATCGCCGAGATCGCCTCGGCCCACTCGCTCGCGCCGTACCCCCATTCCGGTGCATAACGCACGACACGCAGTCGATCGGTGGGCGGGGGCGGCATGGCCTCATTGTCGCACCCTCGCCCGCCCCGCGTTTGACCCCCGCCCGTGGGCCGGTCACCATCGACCTGTGACCGGGCCGACCGACCACAACACGGAAGTCAGCTCGACGGTCTCGGCGGCGATCGTCTGCAAAGACGCCGCCCGCACCATCGAACGCACCATCGACAGCCTCCAGGGCTGGACGCGGTCGGTCGTGGCGATCGACTCGGGCTCGACCGACGGGACGCTGGAGTTCCTGCGCAGGCGCGGCGTGCGGGTGATCGAGCACGAGTGGCTCGGGCATGTGCGGACCAAACAGATGGCCCTGAGCGAGGCGGCGGGCCTGGAAGGCACGGCCTGGGTCCTCTCGCTCGACGCCGACGAGAGCGTCGGGGCCGAGCTGCGCAGCGCCGTGCTCGAGCTGGTCGCCCGCGACGATGCCGAGACCGTCGGCGCCCGGGTCAATCGCAAGATCTGGTACCGCGGGCGGTTCCTCGAGCACGCCTGGCAGCCCGAGCGGCGCCTCCGTCTGGTGCGGAGCGAGGCTGCCCGGCGGGGAACAGTGCGGTGGGGGGGGCTCGACCCGCACGACGCGCTGCGGGCCGACCGCGACGCGGGTCGTGTGGTCGAGCTGGCGGGCACGCTGCGCCACGACAGCTTCGAGCTATTCGCCGACCAGCTCGCCAAGGACACGGCCTACGCCCGGATGATGGCCCAGAACCTGCACGACTCGGGCGTGCGGGGCAAACGCCTGCGGTGCGTCACCAGCCCGATCGGGGCGTTTGCCAAGCAGATGGTGGTGAAGCGCGCGTGGCGGGACGGGGCCGCGGGGTGGCTGGCGGCCCTGGCGACGGCCTCGGCGACGCTCCAGAAGCACACGATGCTGCTGGAGCTTGATGAGCTGGACCGCGAATCGGGGGGCGTGGAGCGGGGCGGCAAGGCGGGGGAGAGCTGAGCGGGCCGTTGGGCGCGGCCTGGCGTCTGCAACCGCCTAGAATCATTCGAGCTGCGCGTCTGTCCCGGCGCGCACGATCCCGCGCGGGGCACGCGCCCCCGGGATGCCCGTCTGCCAGATCTTGGCTCGCGGGCGTGTTCGGGACGAGCAGCGAACCGATCCAGACATGCCCGAAGATGTGCAAGACGTGACCGAGCCCTCCGAGGGCGCGGCCCAGCCCGACAACACCACCGAGTCCAACGCCCAGGGCGAGCCCCAGGGCGAGCCGGGCGAGGGCGGCGCGAAGAAGAAGCGTCGCCGTCGTCGTCGTCGCCGCAAGACCGGTGAGGGCGGTGAGCAGGCGAACGGCCAGGCCGGCGAGGCGGCCGCTGAGACCACCAGCGAAGCCGACGCGTCCGAACGCTCGACCGAAGGTCGCGCGTCTGACGAGGACGCCGGCGAGCGCTCGGATGCGCCCAGGAAGAAGCGCAGCCGGCGCCGCGGAGGCGACGACGCCGGGCGCGATCGAGACGCCCGTGGCGGGCGCGGTGATCGCAATGACCGCGGCGGGCGGGGCGGTCGCGGGCGAGGCCCGCGCGACGAGCAGGCCGAGATCGAGCCCGATCGCCAGCGCACCGTCAAGACCGACAACTTCGCGGCCGAGAGCTTCGCGATCGACAAGACCTTCGCCGACCTGGGCCTCAAGCCCGAGGTCATCGAGGGCATCGACAAGGCCGGCTTCAAGCACCCGACCCACATCCAGGCCCAGCTCGTGCCCATCGCGATCACCGGCAAGGACATCCTGGGCCAGGCCAAGACCGGCACGGGCAAGACGCTCGCGTTCGGCCTGCCGCTGCTGCACCAGTGCGAGGTCGGCGCGCCGTACCAGGCGCTCATCCTCTGCCCGACGCGCGAGCTGGCGGTCCAGATCCGCCAGGACATCGACGAGGTCGCCAGCGGCAGCGGGCTTTCGACGTGCGCGATCTACGGCGGGCAGTCGATCAACACCCAGGCCGAGCGCCTCGCTCAGAAGCCCGAGATCATCGTCGGCACGCCCGGGCGCGTGATGGACATGGCCGGGCGCGGGTACTTCAGCTTCAGCCAGATCCGCTTCGCGGTGCTCGACGAGGTCGACCGGATGTTCGACTTCGGCTTCCGAGACGACATCAAGAAGATCCTCGACCAGTGCCCGCGCGAGCGCCAGACGGTCTTTGTCAGCGCGACGATGAGCGAGGACGTCGAGAAGCTCGCCCGGCGCCACATGCGCGACCCCGAGAAGCTCGTCGTCTCCAGCGGCTCGCTCACGGTCGACATGGTCAAGCAGAGCTACGTGACCGTCGAGGGCTGGGACAAGAAGCGCATGCTCGCCCACGTGCTCAAGAACGAGGAGCCGGCCCTCACGCTGATCTTCTGCCGCATGAAGCGGACGGTGGACTCCGTCGTGCGGTTCCTCGATCGCGAGCGCATCGACGCCCACGCGATCCACGGCGACATGAGCCAGGGCCAGCGCAACCGCGTGATGGACCGCCTCCGCCGGGGCGACCTGAGCGTGCTGGTTGCCAGCGACCTCGCCAGCCGGGGCATCGACGTCGACAACATCACCCACGTGATCAACTTCGACCTGCCCGATGAGCCGGACCTCTACGTGCACCGCATCGGTCGCACGGCCCGGGCGGGCAACGAGGGCGTCGCGTGGAGCCTGGTGACCCCCGCCCAGGGCAAGATGCTCACCGAGATCGAGCATCTGATCAACGCCGAGATCCCCGCGAAGGAATACCCCGAGTTCGAGCCCTCGCCGCGCCCGGACAACTACCGCGAGGAAGAGCCCGGCGGGCGCCGGCGCATCGAGATCCAGGGCGTCGAGGAAGAGAAGAAGGGACGCTTCGAGTCGGGCGTGCCCGACGCGAGCGAGATGGACGCCGAGGAGCTCGCCAAGAAGTTCCCCGGTGGCATCGTGCCCAAGAAGATGCCCAAGCGCATGATCCGCGGGCGCGTCCGCACACGCGGGCGCTGATCGGGCGGGCCCGTCAGAAGTGAGCACCGAGATGAGTGAACCGGCCCTTCCCGCGCGCACCTTCGAGGCCTCGCACCCGCGCGGCGAGGTGTACCGGCGCTGGGCGCTGGAGATCACGTCGATCCCCACGGTCGCCGGGCGCGAGGAGCGCGTCGAGGCCTGGATCGACGCGTGGCTCGCCGAACGCGACGACCTCGCCGTTCGGCGTGATGCGCACGGCAATACCGAGGTCCGCTTCGCCGACATGCCCGAGGCGGGCAGGGCCCCCGACGGCGCGCACGGACTCGACCCCAACGCCGCGCCGATCTACTTCACGGCCCATCTCGATCACCCCGCCTTCGTCGTGCACGAGCCCAACACGGACGACCGATCCCGCGCCACGCTCGAGTTCCGCGGCGGCGTGATGGAGGCGTACTTCAAAGGCGCCCGCGTGCGGATCGACCCGGACGACGGCGCCGCGCCCGTCGAGGGCGCGATCGTTGAGCGCATCGATCCCGAAAAGCTCGCCGGCACCGGTGTCATCTTCCCGCGGTACACCATCACGCTTGACGCGCCGGCGGACCTCGCCGGCGGCGAGATCGCGGCCTGGGCCCTCGACCCCAGCTCGATCGAGCCCGACGAGTTCGGCGGGCTGCTGCACGCACCGGCGTGCGACGATCTCGCGGCGCTCGCGGCGGCGATCTGTGCGCTCGAAGAGCTGCGGTTCATCAGGCGGGGCGACGCATCGGGCGTCGGCGACGTGCGCCTCCTGCTCACGCGCAGCGAAGAGATCGGCTTCATCGGTGCCATCGGCGCGAGCCGCGATCGCTTCATGCCCGCGGGCAGCCGCGTGATCGCGCTGGAGAACAGCCGGAGCTTCCCGGGCGACAGCCCGATCCACGGCGGCCCGATCGTGCGCGTCGGCGATCGCGTCAGTGTTTTTACGCCCGAGCTGACCAGCGCCGTCGCCGATGTCGCCGAGCGTCTCGCCGGTGGCAGCGCCCACATGCTCGCGATCGAGACCAAGTGCGACCGCCCGTGGAAGTGGCAGCGCAAGCTGATGCCCGGCGGCGCGTGCGAGGCGAGCGTCTTCTGCGCATACGGCTACGACTCGACGTGCGTCTGCCTGCCGCTGGGCAACTACCACAACATGGCCGGGCTGAGCGAGATGCAGGCGGGCACACACCAGGGACGCCCGCGCATCGCTCGCGAGTACGTCGGCGTCGACGACTACTGCGGGATGATCGACCTGCTCGTCGCCTGCGGCACGTCGCTGGCGAGCAAGCCCGCCTTCCGCGAGCGCGTCGAGAGGCTCTGGACCGAGCGCTCGTTCGTGCTCGATCGCTGAAGCATTCGAGGCCGATCGGCGCTCAGTCGTCGTTGCCGCGACGCAGCAGGTCGCCGATGCCATCGAGCAAGCGTGACGCGGGGTCGCCCCCCTGTTGGCCCGAGGGCGCGCCGTCGATGCGGGCGCCGGGGTCGGGCTTCCACTGGTTGTCGCCGCCGAGCGGCCCGGCCTTGACCAGCGGCACGTTCAGCACATTGCCGACGATGTCGCCCAGCGGACCGGCGTTGTTGCCGATCGCCTCGGCCGCGAGCATGCCGGTGGGCAGCTGCACGACGACGCGCTCGGTCCCTTTGACCAGGTCGTAGTCGCCCTGCGCGGGGATGCTGAACTCGCCGATGGGCAGGGCGAGGTTGCGCACCGCGAGCACGCCGTTGCGCATCGTCGCGTTGAACGGCTGGAACGAGTCGCCCAGACGGTTGCCCCGCGCGAACTGCGCCGGGTTGAGCAGGTCGCCCAGCCCGACCTCGAGCCCGAACGTCGCGGTGCCCGGGTCGATGGTCAGCTCGGCGATGTAGCGGGCGATGTCGCCGTCGAGCGGGATCGCGAGGCGCTCGGCCCGAACGACAGCGGGCTCGTTGGATGTTGCCTTGGTGATGCTGCCGAAGACGGGCAGGACGCTGGCGAGGCGTGTGCCGAAGCTCTGGTCGATGCGGTTGACGCGGATCGCGGCGGGGCGGTTGATGACGAAGCGACCGTTGCGCACAACACCGACGAGCCCGGCCTCGACGTTGGGCGTGTCGGCCTCGATCCGCAGGGAGCCGCCGCTGGCGTTCAGCTTCTGGTAACGCACCTGGGCGTTCATCGTCGAGCCGAGGAAGCCGGCGGCGAGGTCGCCCGTCTTGGCGAATGCGTCGACGAGCGCCGCGGGTGCGCCCGTCAGCTCGATGTTGCCGGTGAGCGTCGCCGCGTCCGCCGTCAGCGCGTTGCTGGCGTCGGTGATGTTGTCGATCCGCGTGCGGGTCGAGAGGATCTCCCGCCCGCCCTCGCCCAACTCGGCGGTGATGAGCGCCTGCCCGGCGACATCGGTCGAGCGGACCTGCGCCTCGAGCGCCGTGAACGTGCGCTCGCTGGCGTCGGGCAGGCGCAGCGTGAGGTCGTCGCCGCTGAGTGAGACCTGCACGCTGAGCGGCGCCGTTGCGCCCGCGTTGAGCGGTACGACGAGTTCATCGGCGGCGAGCCGCAGCGTCGCGGGGCGCGCGAGCGACGTGCCGGGCGTGCCTTCTTCGCCCCCCAGCAGCGCGTCGACCAGCGCGGGGCGGACGCTCCACGTCGCGTTGAGCGGCTCGACGAGGCGGAGGACCGACCCGTCGGACGTCACACGCATCGGCGCGGTCGTCCGGAGGTGCTCGCTCGTCAGCGCGAGGCGCGCGTCGAGCGGGCCGATGAGCGCGCCGTCGGCGCCCGGGCGCATGGTGAGCGTCGCCTCGGCGTCGGCCGCCGGGCCGAGCGCGCCGGTGAGCAGCCCGGGCCCGCCCACGAACGGTTCGATCAGCGCGAGCTGCAGGCCGCGCGCCGTCAGGCTCGCGTCGATCGGGCCGTCGGGCGTGCCCGCGCGCATCGCCACGCGCGCGCTGCCCTCCACACTGCCGACCGGGTCGCCCTCGACGGTCGTGGTCTCGAGGCTGAAGGTCGCGTTCACCGTCTCGCTCGCGCCGCCCCCGAGCAACGCGGCGGGGGGCAGGTCCGCCTGCGCTGTGATCGCCGCGACGGTGTTGGGCAGGCTGCGCGACGTGCCGTCGGCGTTGGTGATGCGCAGGCCCATGAGGCGCGCGTTCGGCGCGTCGAGTTCGACCACGACCGGCTCGCCGGGCGCGAGCCTGGTCGTCAGCGCGGCACGCTGCATCGCGATGCGGTCGGGCAGCGAGCCGCCCGCGAGCACCCGCACGCCCGTCAGTTCGACCCCGACCTCGCCCGCGAGGGCGCGCACGATCGCCAGCGCGTCGGCGCCGTCGAGCGCGCTCGTGGGGATCGCGATATCGCCGCCGAGGTTGACCCGGGCCTGGTCGAGCCGGATCGCGGGCGTGCCGTCGGCGCCAGCGCCGACGAGTTCACCCGGACCGATGCTGCCTTCCTCGCTTGTGATGACGACCCGGATCGGCTCGCCCGGCGCGGCGGTCGCGCTCAGCGTGACCGAGGGCATCGACACCGGGACAGGCAGCGTGTCGTTGGCTGCGAGCGCGATCGTTCGGAGCGAGGCCGACGCATCGACGACAAGGCGATCGAGCGGCGGCATGGTGTCGCTCGCCGAGGGGATCGCGAAGACCAGCGAACGCACGTCGACCGCCATCGGCAGGGGCGACGCGCCCGCCAGACCCGCGGCGCCGAGCGCGCCGGAGACGTCATCGGTGCGCACACGCACGCCCGCGTCGCCCGTGCGGATCTCGTTGTTCGCGAACACGACGTCGAACTCGAGCGTTGTCGGGCCGACGGCGATCGGTGTGGGGGCGGGCTGTGCTTCGCCGGCCGGGCGTGGCGTGTCCGCGGGCGGGTTGAGGCGCGCGGCGATCTCGCCCACGCGGAGCACGCCAGATGCCGATGCGGCGGGCGCGTCGCCCGAAAGATCGACACGCGCCTCGGGGATCGTCAGCGAGACCTCGCCCGCGGCGTCGACAAGCACGCCCGCCGGGGCCGCGTAGGCATCGATGAGCTTCGCCGGGCGGGCCAGCGTGAGGCGCACCGGTTCGTTTGTCTCATAGACGCCCTCCCCGCCCGATTGCAACGCCGTGCGGAGGGTCATGTGCGCGCTCGACGCGTCGACGCTGATCGAGCTGGGCGAGTAGACGAGCGATGCGTCGAGCGCCGGGCCGAGCGTTTGCGCGAGCTCGAGGCGCGGGGCGCTGGTGAACGATTCGAGCAGCACCGTCGGCACGCCGCGGATGCTCGCCTCGGCCGTGACGGTGGGCGAGTCGAGCGGTGAGGCGACGACGGCGTTCGCGCGCACGCGCCCGGCGTCGGTCCCATCGAGCCGGATGTCGGCGCTCAAGATGGTCGTGACGCCATCGCCCAGCGCGGCGGTCGTCGCGGTGATCGAGGCGGGCGGGAGGCGAAGCTCGACCGTGGGCTCCGCCCGCCCGAGCTTGTCGCCGGCGATGGTGAAAGCCGCGTCGGTTGTCGTGAGGGCGATCTCGAACGACGCGCCGCCTGCGTCGGGCGATTGGTCGGCGTTGAGCGGGATGCGCAGCGAGCGCACGCTCGCGTTGATCGTCGGCGCCTCGGCGAGCGTGAGGCCCGCCGACTCGAGCTGCGCAGCGATCGTCGGCAACGCGAGCAGACCCGGCGTATCCAGGCGGATCGCGTCGGTCGGTTCGGCAACGATCGCGTCGCCCTCCTTGCGCAGCTCCAGCGTCGCGTCCAGGTGCTCGGCCGTTGCGCCGATCGTCGCGACGGGCGCGAGCAGCGCACCGCTCGCGCTGACGCTCGCGTCGAGCGCGGGACCGAGGGCGCCCGCGTACGCGTCGGGCAGGCCCGCGAGCGCATCAATGGCTCCGGTGTCGACGCCGCGGGCGTCGATCGTGGCTTCGACGGTCGCGGCGTTCCACGCGAGCGTGCCGTCGGTGGCGATCAGCTTGTCGATGGCGGCGTTGAGCTTGATCGATCCGGCGTCGGTCGCGCCGTCGGCGTTGCCGCCTGCATTGCCGACCTCGGCGAGCGAAGCGCCCCGGCGGAGCGCCGCGTCGAGTGTGAGCGTGATCGGCTGCCCCGGCGCGATCTCGGCCGTTGCATCGAGCGCGGGGACCGCGAACGCGCCGACGCCCTCTTGCTCGACGCGCAGGTCGAACCCGTCGATGACCAAGCGCCCGCGGAGGTCGGACGGGATCGAGGGCGCCGCTGCTGCGGGCGCTTTCGTTGGCGCGGCCTTCGCGCGCGGGGTGGCGTTGGCGCTGGACAGTGTCGCCGCGGGGCGGAAGAGGGTCGCCTCGCCGGTGAGGGTGGCGGTGCCCAGGTGCATGCCGGTGATCGCGAGCAGGCCCTGATCGACGGTGAGCGTGACGTCGGCCGAGCGGATCTGGTCGCCGCCGGCGAGCGTGCCGTTCTCGATGCGGATCGGGCCGATGACCTGCGTGCCGGTCCAGCTCAGCGCGACGGTGGCGACGTCGACGCTGCCGCCCGTGCTGTCGGCGATGGCACGCTCGATCGGCCCGCGCGCGAGGATGCCGGCGAGGCGCGGGGCGAGGGCGATCAGCCCGCCCGCCGCGACCAGCAGCACGACCAGCGTGATGCCGATCCGCCTGCGCCACCGCCTCGGGCGCTTCGTCTTGGCGCCGGATGTGGCACCGGTCTTGGCACTGCCCTTGTCGGTCTTCGATCGGCCCATCTCGCACCTCCCACGCGGGCGGCATGAAAAACGCCCGCACGCAGAAGCGTACGGGCGCCGGATGAGCCGGATTTCATTTCGAGGCCCGCACCAGCTTGGGCGGGGCAGCGGGCCTCAGGCGTCGTCGACCTTGGCGATCTGCCACTCCTCGAGCTCGATCGGGGCCTGGCGCCCGAAGATCGTGACCAGCACGCGGACGAGGCCCTTGTCGGGCAGCAGCTCATCGACGGTGCCCTCGTAGTTCTCGAAGGGCCCCTCGCGGATGATCACGTTCTCGCCCTTCTCGAAGCTGAGCTTGATCGTCGGCTCGTCGTCGGGCTTCTTGCTGTCCAGCAGCATCTTTTCGATCTCGTGCTGGGCCATGGGCGTGGGGCGCCCCGCGGTGCCGACGAAGTCGCCGACCCCGGTGGTCTCTTTGATGAGGAAGAAGACGTCCTGGGGGATGCGCCCGTCTTCTTCGAGCTGCATCTCGACGAAGACGTAGCCCGGGTAGAGCTTGGTCTCGGTGATGCGCTGCTTGCCGTTCTTGATCGTCTTGGTCTTCTCGGTCGGCACGAGGATCCGCCCCACCAGGTGGGTCATCGTCTCGATCTGCACCTTGCGGAGCAGCGTGTTCTGCACCGAGCTCTCTTTGTTCGACGCGACACGCAGCACGAACCAGTCCATCCCGGCCTGGCGGACGGGCTCGTCCTCGTCGAGCGAGCCGCGCTGGCGCCCGTCCATCGCCTCGGCTGCCTCGGCGGACTCGGCGCTCTCAGCGGCGCTCTCGTCGGAGCTTGCGGGGGCCTCACCGTCGGGGGCGGGGCTTCCGGGGGCCGGGGCCTCGGCGGGCTCGGGCTGGGCGGGCACGGGCTGAGCGGTGTCCGGCTGGGCAGCGTCGGGCTGAGCGGCCTCGGCGTTGTCGGTCTCGGCCGGCTTGTCGTGCTGAATCTCGGTCATCGCGTGGGCCTCCGGTGGGCTGGGGCCGATCGGGTGTGTGCGGCTGGTGAGCGGGGGGCGGGTCAGAAGGACGCGGAGGCGGACGCGGGCGTCAGATGTCCAGCACGCCGATCCAACGGAAGAACGCGCCGAAGACGTTGTCGATCGCGTACAGGATGCCCGCGATCAGGAAGGCCGCGACGATCACGACGATCGTCGAGCCGCGGATCTCCCGCGGGCTCGACCAGTTGACCTTTTTCATCTCGTTGTCGGTCGCGATCAGGAACTCGGTGCCCTTGCGGCTCGCGGCGTGGAACCAGTACAGCAGGAACGCGCCGATCAGGATCACCACGCCCGCGGCCCCGCCCTGCAGGTAGAGCTGGGGGAAGACCGGGACGTCTTCCATGTTGCGGACGGTCGCCTCGAAGGCGCCCTCGCCCGCGCCGTCGCCCGCTTGGATCAGGTCGGCCCGGGTGACGTCGTCGGCGGTCGACGTGAAGCCGCTGATCTCGATCGTGGCGCTGCGGTTGGCACCCGGCTCGAAGCGATCGACCAGGGCCGTGGTGACGGTCTCCCGGCCGGAGCCCTGGTCATTCTCGCGCGTCAGGGTGACGGTCTCGCCCGCGGCGAGCTCGCCCTCGGTCGCCTGGAGATAGATGATAAATGACTGCACGGGCAGCGGCACGGTGCTCGCCTGCCCCGCGGCCCAGGCGGCGCCGGCCAGGACGATGCCGCCCCAGAACACCGCCGACAGCACGCGGACCCAGTACCCCTGCCCAGCTTTGCGGATGCCAAAGGCCATGCTTACTCAGGCTCCAGTCGGGGCAACCTCGTCGGCGGGCGCCCGGTGCTCGTCGCGCTGCGGCGCCGATCGGCGACCGGCAGCGGGGTCGGGGTCGAAAAAACACGCCAGAGAGGACTCGAACCCCTGACCGGTGGATTTGGAATCCACTGCTCTACCAACTGAGCTACTGGCGTAGCTGGCGATCCGGGATCTGGCGATCGGGACTGGCGATCAGCCATCCGGGTCAGGTGTTTGCGTCGGCCCAGATCGCAGGCGGCCGATCCCCGTTGCCTTCCCCTTACTTTCGCCCCTTACTTCCGCTTGATCTTGTGCAGCGTGTGCTTGCGGAGGCGGGGCGAGAACTTGCTCATGCCTTCTTTGAGCGAGTCGGCGATGCCGCCCTTCACGTTGATGCTCGTGCGGTAGTTCAGGTCGCCGGTCTCCGAACACTGGAGCCAGACGTATTCCCGGGCGAGCGCCTTCTTCTTAGCCATGGCGGTGTATCCGTTTCGAGGCCGGCAACCCTCGGGCGGTTGCGCGGGCGGTTCAGTCGGTCAAAGGCGGTGCCGGGCGTGTCGGCCCGGCACCGGTGCAAAGCGTGTTGGGCCCATGCGTATGGCCCATCCGTCAGCCCGGTTCGATCACTCGATGATCGCGGTGACGGTGCCCGATCCGATCGTGCGCCCGCCCTCGCGGACGGCGAAGCGGAGGCCGGGCTCCATCGCGACCGGCTTGCCCATCAGGTCGACCTCGACCTCGACGTTGTCGCCGGGCATGCACATCTCGGCGCCGCCCATGAGGTTGACGGTGCCGGTGACGTCGGTCGTGCGGAAGTAGAACTGCGGGCGGTACCCGTTGAAGAACGGCGTGTGGCGCCCGCCCTCGTCCTTGCTCAGCACGTAGATCTGGCCCTTGAACTTGGTGTGGGGCTGGATCGAGCCGGGCTTGCAGATGACCTGCCCGCGGCTGATCTCGTTCTTCTCGACGCCGCGGAGGAGCACACCGCAGTTGTCGCCGGCGATCGCCGACTCCAGCGTCTTGTTGAACATCTCCACACCCGTGACGGTGGTGGCCTTGGCGGTCTCGCTCAGCCCGACGATCTCGGCGGCGTCGCCCACCTTGACCTCGCCACGCTCGACGCGGCCCGTCGCGACCGTGCCGCGACCCTTGATGCTGAACACATCCTCGACCGCGACGAGGAACGGCTTGTCCGTCTCGCGGGTGGGCTCGGGGATGAACGTGTCGATCGCGTTGAACAGCTCGTCGATCGGCGCGCAGATGGCGTCGTCGGAGGCGTTCTCGAGCGCGGCCTTGGCCTGGCCCTTGACGACCGGCGTGTCGTCGCCGGGGAACTCGTACTTGTCGAGCAGCTCGCGGATCTCCATCTCGACCAGCTCGATCAGCTCCTCGTCGTCGACCAGGTCGACCTTGTTCATGAAGACCACGATGTGGGGCACGCCCACCTGGCGGGCGAGCAGCACGTGCTCACGCGTCTGGGGCATGGGGCCCGAATCGGCGGCGACCACGAGGATCGCGCCGTCCATCTGGGCGGCGCCGGTGATCATGTTCTTGACGAAGTCGGCGTGACCCGGGCAGTCGACGTGGGCGTAGTGGCGACCCTCTGTCTCGTACTCGACGTGCGAGCTGTGGATGGTCACCGTCTTGTTGGCGTCACGCACGGTGCCGCCCTTGGTGATCTCCGCATAGCTCTTGGCGCCCTGGACAAGGCCCTTGGCGTCGGCGCGGGCCACCATCGCGGCGGTCAGCGTGCTCTTGCCGTGGTCGATGTGACCGATCGTTCCAACGTTGACGTGCGGCTTGGTGCGCTCGAACGTTCCCTTTGCCATCGCGTGTACCTCATTCTGCGTCGGGCGGTCTTGCCCGCATCGCCCCGCGCCGGGGGCCGGTCTACTTGCCGCGGCCCCGGCGGACCGCTTCGCTCAAGGCCGGCTGACGCCGGCACAGACGATGCCGCCGGACGCACCGAGCGCCCGACGAAAAATCTCCTCAGCACCCGCGCCGAGCACACGCCGAACCCGAAGGCACGACACACACACCGCGCGGGAACCTCGATGGTATGGCGCTCCCGCCCTCGCTGGCGGCCCCGGACGCCCTCGCCCGGGTCAGATCATCCAGACCCAAAGTCACGGCCCAATCGCCGCCGCGCCCCCGGACCGCTCCGCGGACCGAAAACACGAGCCAAGATCAGCCGCTGGCGGGACTTGAACCCGCGACCTCACCCTTACCAAGGGTGCGCTCTACCACTGAGCTACAGCGGCGTGAAAACCGCCCGGCCAGACGACCGAGCGGGACGGGATCGTACCCCCCACCCAACCCGGGTCAATCGGACCTACGCCGCGGCCTCCGCCCATCCGCCCGCGCACCCATCGCCGATCACCCGGGTCGAAACCCTTGGGTCGCCCCGCCCGTTCAGGTACAAAGGTCAGGGGGCGTCTGACGATCAGCCGGCGGTCGCCGCGCCGATCTGGTTCTCGGGCCCGGCGAGCGAGCCCTCGGAGGTGTGTCTGATGCGTCAAACGATCCAAAGTCGAATCGCGACCCCGCTGCGCCGGGGCGTGATCGCCGCCGGCGCCCTGCTCGCCGCCGCCGCGGGTCAGGCCTCGGCCACCTGGTCGATCCTCATCGCCGACGTCCGCACGGGCGAGGTCGCCGTCGCCAGCGCGACTTGCGTCACCGGCATCGACCTGCGGGCCGAGACCCCCGTCCTGCTCGCCGGCATCGGGGGCGTTACGGCCCAGTCCTTCGTCGACGTCACGGGCCAGAACCGCACGTTCGCCCGCGACGGCCTGCTCGCGGGGCTCACGCCCCAGCAGATCATCGACGGGCTCAGCACCTTCGACAGCGGGCACCAGACCCGCCAGTACGGCATCGTCGATGTCCGGGGCGGCGCCGCGACCTTCAGCGGGCTCGACGCCAGCGAGTGGAAGGGCGGGCGCACCGGGCGGGTCGGCGATCTGGTCTACGCCGTGCAGGGCAACATCCTGACCGGTCCCAACGTCGTCGACGACGCCGTCGACGCGATCATCAACACGCCCGGGGACATCCCCGAAAAGCTGATGGCCGCGATGGAGGCCGCCGAGGACGCCGGCGGCGACGGGCGATGCTCCTGCACCACAGGCGGGCCCGAGTCCTGCGGCTCGCCCCCGCCCGAGCCCTTCAAGTCCGCCACCGTCGGCTACATGCTCATCGCCCGGGCCGGCGACACCGACCGCTGCCAGGCCGTCTACGCCCTGACCCGGCGCCCCTCGACGATCGTCAGCGCCGATCTCGACGCCGACGGCACCGACGAGGTCGTCGCCTTCGCCCAGGGGTTCAACGAGGGGCGGGTCTACCGCGCCGTCCCCGGGGCAAGCCCCCGCCTCGAGCAGGTCCAACTCCTGACCCCCGGGACCACGGGCGTCGTCGATGCCGAGATCGGCGACGTGACCGGCGATGGGCTGCCCGACCTGGTCTTCCACACCAGCCGCCCGCAGCCGCAGATCCGCGTCTACGTCGGCACGGGCGACCCGCAGCGGCCCTTCCTCGAAGAACAGCTCGGCGTCGACATCAGCGCGGGCAACGCCGAGATCGCGCTGGGCGAGTTCGACGCCGTGCCCGGGCTCGACATCGCCGCCGCAGTGACCACCCGCTCGCTCACGATCATCCCGGGCGGTTCCCCGCTGGGCGCCGCGGTCGAGACCCCGCTGCCCGCACAGCCCACGGCCCTTGAGGCCGCGGACCTCGTGGGCGACGCGCGCGACGACCTCGCGATCGGCTACAGCGACGGGACCGTCAGCGTGCTCGAGAACACCCTCGGCTCGTTCGCGACCGAGGCCGAGTCTGGCGTGTTCGAGGGCGGGCGCGTCGAGGACATCGCGCTGGTCGACGCGGACGCCGACGGCGTGACCGACCTCGTCGCCGTCACGGGCGACTTCAACGCGGGCGAGCTGACCATCGTCGGGCGCGGCCCGGGCGCCGCGCGCTCATCGACAACGCTCGCCGGCTCCCCGCGCGACATCGAGCCCTTCGAGCTCGACGGCACCGGGCGCATCGACTTCGCGATCTCCAGCTTCCTCCAGCCGACCATCAGCCTCGTCCGCCAGAACGATGACGACACCCTCGAAGTGGTCGACCAGACCAGCGAGCTGGGCGGCGCCCGCACCCGCGCCGCCGCGATCGATCTCAACGGCGACGCCCTGGGCGACCTCGTCACCGGCGCCGACAACACCAACGGCGGCCTCGCGACCATCATCGGGAACCCCGCCGGCGTCGCGCTCGACCGCGGCTGCGCCAACGGGGACTACTTCATGGAACTCAACGTCGCCAACTCCGGCACCGGCGGCGCCGACCCGGTCGACATCCTCCGCCTCGACTTCGACGCCTGGCGCGACGCCCGCCGCTTCGACCCCGACGCGGTGCGCTCGCTCGTGCGCGCGCCCGCGCGCGTCGTCCCGGGCACGCCCTTCGAGGTCCGCGTCGATCTGCGTGATTTCCAGGGCGGGCTGGTCAACGCCGACGCGTGGGCCTTCGCGCTCGCCAGCGGGAGCGAGGGTTCCGCCGAGAGCCCGGGCTTCGAGCTGCTCGAGGTGGGGCCCGCGGGCGGGTCGAGTTTTACGCTGCTGGTCCGGGCCGATCGGGTTGGCGCCGCCGAGCTGCGCGTCGCGCTCGACGGCCCGCAGCGCAGCGTCGAGCTGATGCCCGCGCGCACCGTCCGCGTCGTCGATCAGATCGCCGACTTCGACGGCGACGGCGCCGCGACCATCTTCGATGTCATCGAGTACCTGGGCCTGTTCAGCGCGAACGACCCGGCGGCCGACCTCGACGGCGACACCTTCTTCACCATCGCCGATGTGCTGATCCTGCTCAGCGCTTTCGACGACGCCTGACGCCCCGCACGCGCGACCCGTGGACATGGTACGCGCAATGTCTACCAATCTGAGCTGTCGCTCAAGCGAGTCGACACAGCCTCGGAACAGAG
>JBCCDD010000009.1:0-128050 GCA_039033175.1 Planctomycetota bacterium | reverse complement strand
CTCGCCCCATGTTGTCGATCTCGCCGATGAGATCCAGCGCCTCGGCCTCGACACGATCGGTCAGGCTCTCGACAAACCAGCTCCCGCCCAGGGGGTCGACGGTGCGGGTGACGCCGGTCTCGTGGGCCAGGATCTGCTGCGTGCGCAGCGCGACCGTCACCGCCTGCTCGGTGGGCAGGCCCAGGGTCTCGTCCATGCTGTCGGTGTGCAGGCTCTGGCACCCGCCCAGCACACCGGCCATCGCCTGGTACGCCACGCGAACGATGTTGTTGAGCGGCTGCTGCTCGGTCAGGCTGCACCCGGCGGTCTGCACGTGGGTCTTCATGTACCACGAGCGTTCGCTCTTGGCGCCGTACCGCTCGCGCATCATGCGGGCCCAGATCCGCCGCGCGGCCCGCAGCTTGCAGATCTCCTCGAAAAACTCGTTGTGGCTGTTGAAGAAGAAGCTGAGGCGCGGGGCGAAGCTCTCGATATCCATGCCGCGAAGCAGGCACGCCTCGACGTACTCCATCCCGTCTCGCAGCGTGAACGCGAGCTCCTGGGGTCCGGTGCTGCCGGCCTCGCGGATGTGGTACCCGCTGATCGACACGCTGTTCCAACGCGGGCAGTGCTTGCTCTGAAACTCGATCGTGTCAACGACAAGCCCGACCGATGCCTCGGGCGGATAGATGAACTCGTTCTGGGCGTGGAACTCTTTGAGGATGTCGTTCTGGAGCGTGCCGCCCAGCGTGTCCCAGCCGATGCCACGCTGCTGCGCCATCGCGAGGTACATCGCCCAGATGACCGCCGCTGGTCCGTTGATCGTTTGGCTGACCGTGACCTGGTCGATCGGGATGTCGGCGTAAAGCCGGTGCATGTCCTCGATGGTGTCGATCGCGACGCCGCACTTGCCGACCTCGCCCATGCTGAGCGTGTCGTCGCTGTCTCGCCCCATGAGCGTGGGCAGATCGAAGGCGGTGCTCAGCCCGGTGTTGGCTTTGGTGCTGGTCTTCGCGGCAGCGAGCAGGTACTTGAACCGCTTGTTGGTGTCCTCGGCGCTGCCGAAGCCCGCGAACTGGCGCATCGTCCACAGGCGCGAGCGGTAGCCCTGGGGGTACAACCCTCGGGTGTAGGGGTAGACGCCGGGCTCGGGCAGGTCGCGCTCCTGCTGGCGCAGGCTCTCCGGCGGGTGGGCAGGGCCGTAGCTGGGGTCGAGTTCGATCCCCGAGATCGTGACCGCGGCGGGATCGACCCGTTCGCGGTCCGGTGCTCGGGCCGGGGTGCCGGGCTGAATCGCTGCTTCCGATCCGTCGCCTTGGGTGCTCATGCTGCGGTACTCCTGCCGCGCGGCGGGCACGCCGAGCGGGTGATGCTTCGCGGGGACCAGAACCCCTTCCCTCTGCTCCTCGAGTTTAGGGAGGCCGGCCCCCGGCGAGAAACAAGCATCGGACGCTCGAAATCTGAGCAAATCTCCCGCATCGGGCGGGCAGGCGGCTCCGAAAGCTCGGACGAACCGGTCCGGATCGACCGATTGGAGTTTCGTGTGGCTTCAGCCCTCGCTATTTGTGGACCCGTATGTCCGCCGCTACGATCCCGTAGCAGCAAAGCGGAGCGAGTGCGCGTGACGAGCGAGATGCAGACCGGTTCCATGACGATCCTCCAGAGTATTGCCGCGGGTGATTCCACGGCAGTGCAGGCATGTATTGATCAATACGCCGGCCTGGTTTGGTCGCTCGCGAGGCGGCTCTGCCCCAAGCGGGCCGACCTCGACGACGCGGTGCAGGACGTCTTCGTCGATCTCTGGAAGAACGCCGGGCGTTTCAACCCCGAGCTTGGCAGCGAGACGACGTTCGTCGCGTTGCTCACCCGGCGCCGTCTGATCGACCGCGTCCGGAAAGATGCACGCCGGCCCAACCCCAGTGCACTCATCGAAGACTCGGTTCGAGCCGAGAATGACTCGATCGCCGAATCACTCGAAACGGCAGAGCTTGCCGGTCGCGTCGAGCGTGTACTCGAACACCTCAGCGACGAGCAGCAGCGGATGATCCGCCTCTCGCTGATCCAGGGCCTCAGTCACGAAAAGATCTCCGCCTCGACCGGCGTCCCCTTGGGCACCGTCAAGACACACATCCGTCGCGGCCTGATCAAGGCCCGGGACATTGTTCGCCAGAACGATCACCCGCAAGACAACAAGACCAACGGCCGAGCCAACAGCCGGGAGGTGGCGCGATGAATCTGCAGCGCCTGCCACAACACGAAGACGCCCTCGACCTGCTGACCCAGCGGGCGATCGAGGGGCTGAGCGACGCGGACGCCTCGCGCTTGGACGAACTGCTCGCCAGCGAGTCGCTCGCCCCGATCGATGCCGACACGATCACCGAATTGGATCTCGCGGTCGCTGAGTTCGATGCCCGCGCGTTCAGTTCCGAGCGTCCATCCGCCCAATCGCTTGCCGCCGCGTCTCGGGCCGCCGAGGCGTTCATCGCGGGCATGGCGCCCGCGGCCGCTGCTGCGCCGGGGCTGAGGCTCGCCGGCACGCCCCGTGATGCAGCGCCCGAGCCCGCTCGCGGCCTCATGCTCGGGGGCTGGCTCGCCGCCGCGGCCTGCCTGACCCTCGCAGCGATCGCGTGGTGGCCCGGGGCCACCCAGACCGAACCCGCGATGAGTCAGCAGCTCGCCAGCCTGCGTGCGGACACGGACACCGTCAGCTTCGCGTGGGCGGGGATGGACGATCTTGCGCTCTCTGAATCTCCCCACCGGTACGACAACGAGCTCTCCGGCGAGGTCGTCTGGAACCCCAAGACCAACGCCGGCTACATGGTGTTCGAGGGCCTCGCCGCCAACGACCCGGCAGTGTTTCAGTATCAGTTGTGGATCTTCGACGCCGAGCGTCGCCTCGGCGATCTCCCGCAGTTTGCGGTTGAAGGCCTGCCCATCCTGACCCAGCGCCCGGTTGACGGCGGCGTCTTCGATGTTTCAGACGCGACACGTCTGGCCGACGGACGAGTGGTCATCCCGATCAATGCCAAGCTGCCTATCGGCGAGGCCGCGGTCTTTGCGATCACGGTCGAGCCGCCCGGCGGCGTCGTGGTCTCCGACCGCGATATCGTGACGGCCGCGTTGGTCGGCTGAAGCAGGCCTGCGCGACGCGTTCTGCGAGTGCGTCAGTCGTCTTGATCGTCTGGCCCCGCCTCCGGCGTTTCGTCAGGTGGCACGAAGCCATCCACCATCACGCCGCTCAGCCCGAGCTTGCGGAGGCCTCGCCCGCCGACGACCGCATCGGTCGGGGCTTCACCCGTGCCCTGCCATTGACGGTAGGTCTCGAGGCCGGGCACGCCGCCGTTGTCGACCCCGTCGAATCCAACGCTGTAGACCACGAAGCCGCGTGGCGCTCGGCTCGAGCGTGCGTATCGCAGCTTGGCTCCATCGGGCGCGAACGGGTCGATCGATACGGGCGATCCGAGGTTCTCGAGCTCTCGCTGACCCGCCGGCAGCTCGCCGGTCCGGATCCGGTGGCGTTCGACGTGCAGCGCGAGTCGGGAGCTCTCGAGTGTTGCCGCGATGCGGTCGGCGCTCTGCATTGCTTTCCCGATTGCAGGAACGAAATCACGGAGAATCGGGCTCATTCCGCGCGAGGCGTCGAGCATGTCCATCAGCCTGCTTTCGAGGTCGACGCGCTGCATCGGCGGCACCGACGCCATTCGATCGAGCAGGTCGTAGGCCTCGTTGACACGCGCGAGTGTTTCCTGTTTTCGCGGGGCGAGCACGCCCAGGGCGTTCTGGATCCGCAGTCCCCCGGCGGGGTTCCACATGTATTTCTGATACTCGCCCGGCATGAACATGCCGTTCTCGCTGTCCGTGTGCGAGCGGTGGACGATGTCGATCACCCACAGGCGTTCGCCCTTCATGCCGAACGCCGCGTCGATGGGCTTGGGCACCTGCCGGCGGAGTGCTTCGCCCATCGCCAGGATGGTCTCGTCGGCGAGGTCGCCCCCGACGAGCGCGTCGTTGCCTTCCTCGAGCATCATCGCGAGGATCGCATAGGTGACCAGCTGGCTGATGAGCACGGGCTGTGTCCCTGTGACGCGTGCCAGCGCCAGACCTTCTTCATACGCCTGAACGAACTCGAGTTCATCGCCGCGCTCGAGCGCGAGCCTCATGCGCGCGCGGTTGAATCTCGCGAGCTGGCGCGCGTTGCCCAGCTCGGGGAGCAGGATGCCGATGAGCGGCTGATTCGGAGCGGGCTCCACCATCGTCGCCCGCGGGCTGGCCGCGAGCTGGGCGAGCGCCTCACGCAGCCCCGCATCGAGCATCGGCCCGATCGCCTCGCGCGACTCACGCTCGATGAGCTCGTAGTACTCCCGCTCGGCGTCTTGCCAAGTGTCGCCCTCGATCGCGCTCAGCGAATCCTCGATCGGGTCGCCGACCATCGAGAAATCGAGCTGCGGTGATCGCAAACGCGCTCGGTCGATGAGGGCGTCCCACGCCGGGTCGGCCTCGGCCCGCGCGTCAAACGCTTCGCTGAGCCGCGTGTCGATCCGCGTCCGCTCGGTGCTGTAGATCGCGTACGCGTCCCAGAGCAGCGCGTGAGCGTTTGGCGCGTCGTGCTCTCGTCCCGCTGGAGGTTGGGCGGATTCGACGGCCTCCATCAGCAGCGCGGGGCCTTGCGGAAAGCTTCCCGGCTTGGCAAACACCAGCCAAGTCGCCTGCCCACCCAGGACCGCGAGCATCAGCACACCGATCAACAGCAAGGCAAGCACGACCCGTTTGGGGCCGAGCCGCAGCCGCCGGCGCGGGTCGGGTTTCGACGCGCTAGCACTCTCGCTCATGATCCGTCCTCCGCTCCTCCATCCGATCGCCCGCTCGCGTGCCCCCCGCCGATGGCGAGGTCGCCGTCCCCGATACCGTCGTCCATGCCGTCGGCCCCGACGCTGTACAGGATGTACCTGCGGAGCGCCGTCTCGCTGCGACGGATCGGTGCCATCGAACAGCTCGGCATCCGCGCACGCGGCCGTCGCGGCTGCTCCGGACATGCCTTGCTCACACCTCACCCCTCGCGGTAGTCGAACACGCCCCACCGCGTCTTGTTGCCCAGACGCCCCGCGGTCACGAGCTGACGCAGCTTGGGGCACGGGCGATAGCGTTCGCTGTTGAGCCCCTCGGCCAGCACGTCCATGATGTGCGCGCAGGTGTCGAGCCCGATGAAATCGGCCAGCCGCAGCGGGCCCATCGGGAAGTTGCAGCCCAGCTTCATGATCGAGTCGATGTGCTCTGGCTCGGCGACGCCCTCCATCCAGGCGTAGAACGCCTCGTTGATCATCGGCATCAACACACGGTTGGAGACGAACCCGGCCTGATCGTTCGCGGGGACCGCCGTCTTCCCCATCGAGCCGGCAAGCTCGATCACCCGTCCGGTCACCTCCGGCGCGGTCGCGAGCCCGTTGATCACCTCGACGAGTTGCATCACGGGCACCGGGTAGAAGAAGTGCATCCCGATCGTTCGTCGCGCCGCCCCGGCGTGGGCCGCGTCCGCCGCGGCGCCGATCTCGGTGATGCTGATCGAGCTGGTGTTCGATGCCAGGATCGTTCCCTCGCCCGTCACGCGGGCGAGCTGGTTGAAGACCTCGCACTTCACGCCCGCGTCCTCGACGACCGCCTCGATCACGATCTGCGTGTCGCCGAGTTCGTTGAGGTCCTCAGCGAACGTGATGCGTGCCTTGGTCGCCTCGGCGTCCTCGGCGCTGATTTTGCCCTTCTCGACCGCGCGCGAGAGCAGCTTATCGTGCGTCGCCTTGCAGCGATCGACCGCCCCGCCGTGCTCGTCGTAGAGGATCGCCTGAAACCCCGACGTCGCGGCGATCTGCGCGATGCCGCCGCCCATCTGACCGGCGCCGATGACGCCCACCCGGGTGATGCCGTGCTCTGTCATGCTGTGCTCCCTCAGGGGGACGAATCTTGCTGCCCCCTCGCCCGACGATAGCCGCCCGTGCGATAGACTGAAAGCATGCCCACGATCGCGCAACTCGAGCGACTGTTCCAGGCCGATCCGGCCGATCCCTTCGTGCTCTACGGGCTCGCCCAGGCCCACGCAGGACAGGGCAACCATGCCGAGGCCGTCGCCTTCTACGACCGCTGCCTCGAGGCCGATCCCGCGTATCACTACGCCTATTACCACAAGGCGCTCGCCCAGGACGCCGCCGGCAACCGAGCCGCCGCGATGGAGACGCTCCGGGCAGGTCTTGAGAAGGCGACCAACGCGGGCGACGCCAAAGCATCCGGCGAGATCGCCGAACTCCTGGATTCGATGCACCCATGACCGCGCCTCGCGTCAACAGCATCGCCCCACTCACCAGCGACCCCACCCGCGTGCGCATCCGCTGCGGCGAAGCCGGCGTCTTCGTCATCGACATCGACGACCTCTCCCCCCTGGGCCTCTGCAAGGGCGATGAACTCGGCGAAGAAACACTCGAGACGCTCCAGAGCGCGAGCGATCGAGTCGCGGCGTACCAGTCAACGCTGCGCCTGCTCGCGGTGCGATCACGCACCGAGCGTGAGCTGCGAGACCGCCTGCGGATGAAACGCTACCCGTCGCACGCGGTCGATCACGCGCTCGCGCGCCTCGAGCGTGCGGGCCTCATCGACGACCGCGCCGCGGCCGAGAGCGCCGTGCGCAGCCAACTCGCCGCGCGCCCGACCGGGCCACGTTTGCTCGAAGCCAAGCTGCGGTCCCGGGGTGTGCGGGGCGATGTCGCGGGCGAAGTGGTCGCCGAAGCGCTCGCCGGGCGAGACCTGGCCCAAGACGCCGAACGCATCGCCCGTGCGCACGTGCGGGCCGTGCCGCCCACTTTCGATCGGCGCGGCGTCGAACGCCGGGTCTACGCCAAGCTCGCCCGCCGCGGGTACGACAGCGAACTCTGCGCCCGCCTCGCGTCCGCGGTCGCCAAAGAGCGTGAAACCAGCAACGAGCGGTCGTCCGACGGTTGACCGCACGGAGATTCCTTTGACTGATCGTCCCACTCGTCGCGTTGTTCAGTTCCGTATCGCCGCGGCCTGCGCGGCCGTCGCCGCCATGCTCGCGGTTTCGGGCTGCGCCCCGCGCGACATCAACGCCCGCCCCGTGCTCGGTGGCTCGCCTGCGCAGGGTCTCCTCGACACCGGCACACCGACGGCCAGCACTCGCCAGCGCACCAGGTCGCTGGACCGCTCCGACTGGGAGACGAGCGTGTACGTCGTTCCCGTCGATGGCACCGTCCACGGGCCAACCCACCGATTCGCGCGCACCGATACCGGCGGCCCGCGCAGCACGGGCCTCTACCCCACCATCGCGACCGCAACGACGCTGCAACGCTCGCCTGCCAAGGCCGAGGCTCACGCCGCGCTGCTCGCCCCCGTCGGCGCGTTGTTCGAGTTCATCGTGATGCCCGCGGGCCTCGTCCTCGACCCGCCGCCCGCGCAAGCGCAGAGCCCGGATCGCGTCTACAAGCGGGCCGCGCAGGGCGGGTGGTCGTCGGGCCCCGTCGAGAGCATCGGCGCGCCGCCCGCTACCACGGAACCCGGCTCGTGACCGGGCAGACGCCCGAAGGTCTCCCCGCTGGGTACACCTTCCATGAGGACTTTGAGATCACGCCCGACCACGCGCGTTCGCTCCTCGACGCGGGCGAGGCGATCCTTCTCGACGTCCGCCAGCCCTTCGAGCACGAAGCGGCCCGTATCGAAGGCGCGACGCTGATTCCCCTGCCCGAACTCGAGCAGCGTCACGATGAACTCGACGTCGAGGCCGACGAACGCGTGCTGGTCCTCTGCCACCACGGCGTCCGCTCGGTCAAGGCGGCGCTCATGCTCCGCGCGCTCGGCTACACCAACGTCTGGTCGATCGCGGCCGGGATCGACTGGTGGTCGCAGCGCGTCGATCCCGCTGTTCCTCGCTACACCAAGTAGCTCCACGGAGCGGGCCCGCCCGCCGCGATCGCCACCTGGCAACATCGCCCGCGGCTGATATTGAACAACCTCACGGGCAAAAAAAGAAGACGCCCCCGCCGTCAAGCGGGGGCGTCGGTCTGTCAGGTCATCTCAGCGTCCGGTATGGACGCCTCGAGTGATTAGAGGCCGAAGTCGAATTCGTCGCTGAAGCGGGTGAACGGCGAGGAGTCGACGTCCGGGCTGCCCGTGTCGCAGCCCTCATCGAAGAGGCCGAGGTACGCGAGCACGTCGAAGAAGTCGAAGATGCCAGCCGGAGCTGCGAGGTCAGCGGACGGGTCCATCGCGTCGAAGCGCGAGAGGTACTCGAGCACGTCGAAGAAGTCGAGCACGCCGCCCATCGGGGCAGCGATGTCGGCCGCACAGGGCTCGGGGGTGAAGGGAGCGTAGAGCTCCATCACCACGTCGCCGCCGGGAGCGGTCTCGTCGGTGCCGGTCGTGGCCGGATCGTCACACAGGAGGGCGCCGCCCGCGACAACGAAGAAGCCCGTGTCGAGCACGGCCGTCGGGTCACTCAGGTCGGTGCCCGGGCCGTCGAAGATGCCGAACACGCTGTTGAAGCCGCCGGCGGGCTTGCGGTCGGACGGGGGCACAGCGTCGACGATGGTGTTCGCGGGATCGACCTGATCACCGAGGAACTTGCTGTGGAACCAGCTGTCGATCACGCCGTCGGCGGGGTCGGTCAGGTCGAAGCCGTTGGGATCGCCGTACTGCCAGCCGAGGATCGCGCCCCAGGCGTGGGCGACGTTGGTGCCCTGCGTGAGGTCGATGCTCCAGCTCGAGACCGAGTAGTCGGTGCCTTCGAAGGTCGACACGTCGACGTCGTTGAAGTCCACACCGGCGTTGGCCGTGAAGTTGCCGGTGCCGTTGGCGCCGGCGCCGTCGGTGTCACCCAGCTCGAAACCGCTGAGCGCGGGGTCGGCATCGCTGAAGTCGAGGATCAGCGCGATGGTCGCGATGTTATCGAGGGGCGAGCCGGTGCCGAAGCCGGGCGAGCCGGGCGCGTCCTCGAGGACAACCGTGAAGGGCTGCGTTGCGAGCGTGCCCTGGCTCTGCACGATGCCGTCGTAGAAGGCGATCGTGAGGTCCATGCCGTCGACGGCGTCGTTGGTGCCGTCGCCATCGGTGTCGAGGTCCTCGACGCCGTTGGTGAAGTACTGCACGAACATGCAGTCGACGAACTGGTCCGACTGGTTCACGAAGAAGCTCGTGAAGAAGCGGGGATCGCCGGGAGGCGAAACGCCGTCACCCAGGACGGGGTCATCGCCGAACAGGTCGCTCAGGCCGTTGCCGTCACCATCGGGGTTGTCGGCGACGAACAGGGCGTAGTTGCCCACGTCGAGGACGTCCGACTCGTCGGTGGCGGTGGTGCCGGGGTCGTCGGATTCAGCGACGACGTTGCAGGGGTCCATGTCACCGTGAAGCACGGCGGGACCACCCGGGAAGCTGCCGGCGGCGGGGAACAGGCTCGCGGCCTGCTCCGCGTCGAGGCGGTAACGCTCGCCCGTCGACATGTTGATGTAGTAGACGAACTGACGCGAGCGATCGGTCATGATCTGACGCGCGACGTTGTGCGGGATGCGGCCGTCGGCCTCCTGCGGGTTGTTCATCGCCTCATCGGCCGAGGCAAAGCCAGCGGCCGAGCCCGCGACCAGCGCGACAGTAAGCGCACTCTTCATCATGGTGTTGCTCCTCTTCGTCACAGATGACATACAGACCGACCCCGGACACAACGGGGCCTCGATACCGGACGGCTTAAACGCCGGATCGTTCAACAAATTGTGCGTGGAATGCGATTGCTTCAGACTGCTCGCAACGCCAAGAAAACACACACCCCGAACGGCTCAACACCTGATCCGAGGACCGCATGTCCTGCTCAACGAATCCGACTCAGCTTTGGCAAGCGTCTCCTCCGGGAGAACACCACAACTTCCACCACACACGGAAGCACTAGCCTCCGCAGCGCGAGTATACAACTTTGTGAAGCTCACGCAACACCTCTGCGACTTGCGGGCGACATCGTGGCCGATAAAACACCCCCGAGCGACCGAGAACACCCCAAGCACGCCTCTTGCCGGCTCCGAAGTCGGAAATGCCCCCAATCGCGAACCGACCCTGCCAACCCCGTTTAACAACGCCCCCAGGCCGACGCTCGGACGCTCGCCACGAACCGATCAAACAGCACGCCGGCGTCGTGCGGGCCCGGGCTCGCCTCGGGGTGGTACTGCACGCTGAACACCGCCCCGCCGGGCAACTCAAACCCCGCGACCGTGCCGTCGTTGAGGTGTTCGTGCGTCACCACGCCCCCCGCGGCTTCGAGCGATGCGCGGTCCACCGCGAAGCCGTGGTTCTGGCTCGTGATCGAAACGACCCCGCTGCGATGGTCGACCACCGGCTGGTTCGTCCCCCGGTGCCCGAAGGGGAGCTTGTACGTCTCCGCCCCGATCGCCCGCGACAGGAGCTGGTGCCCGAGGCAGATGCCGAACGTCGGCGGCGCCGGCTCGTCACCAGCGATCACGCCGCGCAACGCTTCGACCGTCGCGTCGACCGCCGCCGGATCACCGGGCCCGTTGCTGATGAAGAGCCCGTGCGCGCGCCCCGCCCGCAGCTCCGCCCGGATCCACTCCGCCGACGTGTCTGCCGGAATCACCCGCACGCGGCAGCCGCGATCGACAAGATGCCGCAGGATGTTCCGCTTCGCGCCGCAGTCGATCGCGAGCACAACAGGCGCATCAACGGCAGAGGGTTCCTCGCCCCCGGGCGCCCACTCGCCCAGCCCCTCGTCCCAACGCGTCTCTCGGGCGACCCCGGCGCCGCTCGCCAGATCGCGCCCGCTCATCCCCGCTTCGTTCGTTGCTCTGCGCAGCAGGTCGGCGTCGCTCAGCGTCGCGTCATCGCTCAGCACGCCCATGATCGTCCCGTGCACCCGGAGCAGCCGCGTGAGCGCTCGCGTGTCGATCTCGCACAGCCCCGGCACGCCCGCCGCGCCGAGGTACGCATCGAGCGAGGCGTCGGCCCGATAGTTCGAGTGCCGGCGCGACAGCTCATGGACGACCATCCCCGCCACGTGCACGCCGTCCGATTCGACATCCTCGGGGTTGGTCCCCGTGTTGCCGATCAGCGGTGTGGTCTGCACCAGAATCTGACCGCGATAGCTCGGGTCGGTCAGCGATTCCTGATACCCCGTGAGCGCGGTGTTGAAGACGACCTCGGCGGCCGCCGTCACGCCCGGCGCCCCAAACGCCCGCCCGCGGAACACGGTTCCATCCGCGAGCACGAGCCTCGCGGGGCGATGGGGTGTTCGAGCGGAGGTCCGGTCGGCGTCGCTGGGCGCGGGTGTGTTGCTCATCGGGGCTAGTCTAGAGGCGATGTCTGATCCGTCGCTCTTCAGCGGCCCCGGCGCCCCGCCGGCCCACTACGCCCGCGTCGCTGTCGAGCGCAGCATCGACCTCGCCGACGGTCTCACCTATGCCAGCGACGAGCCGCTGGCCCCGGGCGACGCGGTCCAGGTCCCCCTCGGGCGGGGCAACACGCCCGCCCGAGGCATCGTCGTCGCGGCGGGAGGCGAAGAACTCCTCGCCGGCTTCGACCCCCTGCGGGTCAAGAGCATCGCCGCCCGCCTGCCCGTCTCGCTCACGCACGAGCTGCTCGAACTCGCCTCCTGGCTCGCTCGCTATTACGCCTGCCCCGTCGGCATGATGCTCGCCGGGATGCTGCCCGCGTCGGTCAAGCAAGGCGTCGGCAAACGCACCGAGATCCGCCTCGACCTCAACCCGGATCGCGCACCGGAGCCCGATCTCGCCTCGCTTACCCCCTCGGCCCGCAAGGCATGGCAAGCGATCCAGGCCAATCCACAGCCCTTCCCCGCGACCCGCCCCGCAATGGTCGCAGCACTCGCCCTTCCCAACGCCGGGCCGCTCAACCGCCTCCTCGACGCCGGCCTGCTCGTCGAGATCCGCGTGCAGACCGTCCGCTCCAGCGAAGAGCTCTGGGCCAGCGATGATCCGGCCCCGCCGCCAAGCCTCACGCCTGGGCAAGAGCGGGCCGTCGAGGGCATCGCATCGACGCTCGATCGCTTCGCTGTCCACCTGCTCCGGGGCGTCACCGGCTCGGGCAAGACCGAGGTGTACCTGCGTCTGATCGATCGCGTGCTCGACGCCGGACGATCCGCCCTCGTGCTGGTGCCAGAGATCGCGCTCACACCCCAGACGGCGCGCCGATTCCTCGACCGCTTCGGCCCCGAGCAGGTCGCCGTCATGCACTCCGCGCTGGCCGCCTCCGCCAGGCACCGCGCATGGAAGCGGGTCCGTGAGGGTGAGGCCCGCGTCGTCATCGGCCCGCGCTCCGCGGTCTTCGCCCCCCTCTGGCGCCCGGGCCTGATCGTCGTCGACGAAGAGCACGACACGTCCTTCAAACAGGATCGCCTCCCGCGGTACCACGCCCGCGACGTCGCGATCAAGCTCGCCCAGCTCGCCGGCTGCCCCGCGGTGTTGGGCTCGGCGACCCCCTCGCTGGAGAGCTGGGCCAACGCCAAGCGTGGCAACTCAACGCTCTGGGAGCTGCCTACCCGCGCGACCGCCGCCAAGATGCCGGCCGTCCGCATCGTCGACCTCACCAAAGAACGCCGCGCGCGTGCGGGCGAACAGGGCCAGCGCCTCGCCTTCGAGACCGTCGGCCCCACGCTCGCCCAAGCCCTCGAGCAGGAGCTGACCACCGGCGGCCAAGCCATGCTGCTGCTCAACCGCCGCGGGTTCGCCAGCTACGTCGCCTGCCCGGATGCCGCGTGCGGGTGGATCCTCGGCTGCGACGCCTGCGATTCCTCGATGGTCGCGCACCGCAGCTCGCGCACCCGCCCGGGCTACGTTCGCTGCCACCACTGCCTCGCCGAGAAGCTCATCCCCAAGGCCTGCCCGGTCTGCAACAAGCGTGTGATCGAGCTCGGTGCCGGCACCCAACGCGTCGAACGCGAGATCGAGTCTCGCTTCGGCACAACGCTCGGGCTCATCGAAGGTGAGACCTTTGCCCGCGTCGATGCCGACACCATGAACACCGCCCGCGACTACGCCGACACACTCGACCGTTTCGCCCGGGGCGATCTCCGGCTGCTGCTGGGCACCCAGATGATCGCCAAGGGGCTCGACTTTCCAGGCGTCGGGCTCGTGGGCGTGCTCAACGCCGACACCGCCGCCTCGCTGCCCGACTTCCGCGCGTCCGAGCGCACCTACCAGCTCGTCAGCCAGGTCGCCGGGCGCGCCGGGCGGGGCGAGCGCCCGGGTCTGGTCATCGTGCAGACGGTGAACCCAGAAGACCCCGCCCTGCTCGACGCCGCGCGCCACGACCACGAGAGCTTCGCCCGCCGAGAGTGGACCACCCGCCGTACCGCCGGCCTGCCCCCCGCCCGTCGCATGGCCCGCATCGTCATCCGCGACGCCAACGCCGACACCGCCCGCGCGCACGCCGACGCCCTCGCCCGCGCCCTCCGCGACCTGGGACAACCCGACCGCGGCCCCAATGCACTCGAAATCATCGGCCCCGCCCCGTGCGTCATCGCCCGCGTCGCCGAGCGGTACCGTTTCGCGGTCGACCTGCTCGCCCCCAGCGCGCGCACGATCCAGGACGCGATCGCCGATCTCCGCGGGCGGGGCCTGCTCAAGGCCGACACGACCACCGCGATCGACGTCGACCCGGTCGCGCTGCTTTAAGCGGGTACGCTCTGGGCGATGTCGAAGGGAGACGACAACGCGTTCCAGGGGCGGCGTGTCACGCTGATGGGCCTGGGCCGCTTCGGAGGCGGCGTCGCCGCGGCCCGCTGGCTCGCCGAGCGCGGTGCTCGCGTGCTCGCGACCGACCTCGCCGACGCCGACACGCTCGCCGCGTCGCTCGGAGATCTTCAAGACCTCATCGACGCGGGGCGGGTCGAGCTCCGCCTGGGCGAGCACCGCGAGGCCGACTTCGCCCGCGCCGAGTTGGTCGTCGCCAACCCCGCCGTCCCGCGCCCGTGGCAGAACCGCTATCTCGAGGCCGCCGAGCAGGCCGGCGTGCCCATCGCGACCGAGATCACGCTCGTGCTTGAACGCTTAGCGACCAGACCGATCGCCGTCACCGGCACCGCCGGCAAAAGCACCACCGCGGCGATGATCCACCACGTCCTTGCGCACACGAGCGCCCCCAGCGCAGCGCTCGGCGGCAACATCGGCGGCTCGCTGCTGCCAGATCTGCACGCCATCGATGCCGACAGCCCGGTCGTCCTCGAACTCTCCAGCGCTCAGCTCTACTGGATCGACCGCATTCTGCCCGCGTGGTCGCCCGCTGTCGCGGTCCTCACCGGCTTTGCGCCCAACCACCTCGACTGGCACGGGGACCTCGAGCACTACCGCGCGAGCAAACTGCGCCTGCTTACTTGCCAGCACAAGGGCGACACCGCCGTACTCTCGCCGAGCGCCAGCGACTGGCCCACCAACCCGGGGGTAAAGCGTGTCATCGCGAGCCCTGACAACGGCCTGCCGCCCCTGGGTGTCCCCGGCGAGCACAACCGCGCCAACGCCGCGCTTGCTGTCGCCGCGTGCGAGGCGGTCGGTGTTGCGAGGCGGGATGCCCAGCACGCGGTCGCGTCGTTCCCGGGCCTGCCCCACCGCTGCCGCCTCGTCGCCGAGTTCGCCGGTGTTCGGTGCTACGACGACAGCAAATCGACGGTCCCGGACGCGACGCTGCTCGCGATCCGGGCCCTCGCCGATCGGCACCCGACGGGCCGCATCCATCTCATCGCCGGCGGCTACGACAAGGGCATCGATCTCTCCCCCATCGCCGCCCTCGCGCCGTCGCTCGCGTCGTTGCTGCTGGTCGGCGCAACGGCCGAGGCGCTCGCGGCGCGCGCACCCGGCGCGATCGTGTGCGGGCACCTCGATCGCGCCGTCGCACAGGCCTGCGCACGGGCCAAACCCGGCGACGCGATCCTCCTCAGCCCCGCCTGCGCGTCGTGGGATCAGTTCCCCGACTTCCGCGCCCGCGGCGAGGCGTTCGCCGCCGCCTGCGCCGAGCACGCCGTCAGCGGCGCGAGAACCCGTGGAGCCAGAGCATGACCCGTCTCCGGCGTGTGGTGCCCCTCTTTGTCGCCTGCGTCGCGTGCACAGGCTGCGCCGCGCAGCCCGGTGCCGAGCCCGTGCCCGAGCCCGTGCCCGAGCGCCCCATCGAACTCGCACCGGGGCTGCGTATCGATCGCGCGGCCCGCACCGTCGAGTTCGACGGCCTCGTCCCCATCGATGCGCACAACGACGAAACGCCGGACGTCTTTCTTGAACTCTTGGTCACCGGGCCCGACTCCCGCGAGCACGAGTCGCTGGTCGTCACGCACGTGCGCCCGAGCCTGATTCACGCCGCGCTGCTTTCGGTCGGACTCGAGCCGGGCAAGCCCGGACGCGTGGCGTGGGACACGGGCACCGCCGTGCGCACGCCGGCGACCGGGGCCCCGGTCGACGTGCTCGTCAGCGTGCTGCAGGAGGGTGAGTGGACGTTCCCGGTAGCGCTCGTGTCATGGGTGATCAGCCAGGACCGGCGGACGCGTTTGATCGATGCCAAGGCCTGGACCGGCGTGGTCTTCGCTGGCTCGGTCTCTGACCTCGATCGCGGCGTGCCCTACGTCGCCGACGCGACGGGCACCATCATCGGGCTCGCAACGTTTGGCACCGAAGTGATCGCACCCAGGCTCACCCTCAGCCACGAGGCCCGCGTGGATGCGCCGGTCTGGGTGGCCGATCGTGCACGCACGCCGCTGGTCAACACGCCGGTGCGTGTCATCGTCAGACGAGCAACGTTGCCCGGGTCTGAGGCTCAGTAGATCCGTACATCCACGTCGCGGGGCTCTTCGCTCGATTCGCCTCGAACGCTGACCGCGACCTCACGCCCGTCGAGCAGCCCGGCGTCGGTCATGCCGACGAAGAATTCAAGCGTCGAATCGACCGAGCGCCCGCCGACGCTGAGCACGCGGTCACCGCTCTCAATGCCCGCGCGCTGCGCCGGGCCGCCGGGCCAGACCTCCGCCACCCGCAGCTCGCCCCCGCGATCACGCACCCGCAGCCCGAGCTGCATCGCGATGAACGGCGCCGCTTCGCGGATGAGGACGATGTCGGGCATGTCGCCCAGCGTGACGCGGACGCGCTCGAGCGCACCGGCCCGCAGCACCGTCATCCCGATCTCGCTCCCGGGGCGCGAGGCGGCAACAACCGTCCGCAGCGCCTGCACGCCGATGACCGGGTTGCCCCCGACCTCAGTGATCAGGTCGTCTTCTTCGAGCCCGGCCAAGTCGGCCGGCCCGCCCGGGTTGACAGCCGAGACGCGGATGCCTGGGAAGACCGACCCGCCTGGCCCCGGCGCCCGGTCGAGCGTGGGCTGAAAGGCGATATCCAGGAACCCGCGTTCGACCTCGCCGTGCTCGATGATCTGGTCGAGGATCGGCTCGATGGTGCTCAGCGGGATCGCGAACGAGATGCCCGCCGAGTCGCCCTCCTGGTCTTCGAGCGAGTCGCCCACGCTGCGTGCCGTGGCGATCGCGACGTTCATGCCCACGACGCGCCCCCGCACGTCGACAAGCGGCCCCCCGCTGTTGCCGGGGTTCACCGCGGCGTCGGTCTGGATGAAGTTGGTGAACTGCCCGTACACCGAGCTGCTGGGCGGCTCACGCCCGAGCGCACTGATGATCCCCTCGCTCATCGAAAACTTGAACCCGAACGGCGAGCCGAACGCGACAACCCGCTGCCCGGCCCGAGGCTGCTCGCCCGTGCTGCGGGGCATCGGAAAGAGACCGTCGCGCGTCTGGACGCGGATCACCGCGATATCGGTGAACGGGTCGGTGCCCAGGATCTCGCCCGGCTCGGCCCGCCCGTCGTGAAACTCAACGACCACGCGTGTCGCCCCGCGGACAACGTGCGCGTTCGTGATGATGTGCCCGTCGCGGTCGTAGACCCAGCCCGCACCCGAGGAGCCGCTGCGGCGCTGCCCGACCACGTCGACGTGCACGACCGATGGCAGCGTCGACTCGGCGAGCGCTGTCATCGCCGCGTCAATGCGTTCGAGGATATCGTCCTGCATCAGATCGGCCCGGGCAAGCTCGATCCGGGCCTGCGTCTGCGCGTGCCCGATGCCCGAGAGCATCGCCGGCCCGGCAAACAGCGTGACGACACACGCCAGAACGACCACCATTGCCGGCCCGTATGCCACGATCCGTCGCATCAGCACTCCAAACGCAATCACCCGCCGGGCCGGGCCTGAAGTTCGACTGAACACCGAGGCGGTCTCAGCCCTTGGGCTCCGCGGTCGAGGCCGCCGAAGCGTTGTTGGGATCGCCGGCTGCCGGGGTTCCGGATGCACCCGATTGCGGGATCGCCGGCGGCGACGCCTTGTCCCGCATGCGGTAGGTCTGGCCGCCGATCGTCCCGGTCGCCACGCGCTGAACCCATTCTGCCCCAGCGGATTGCACCGCTTCGCCGAGCGACGCGACCGGCTCGGCGAACCGGGGCGGACGGTCGCTCATGCCCAGCAGGTCCTGCACGACCAGAATCTGGCCGTGGCAATCTGTCCCGGCTCCGATCCCGATCAGGGGCACGCTCGTCGCTTGCAGCACGCGCCGGGTGACCTCAGGCGGCACCGCCTCGATCAGCAGTAGCACCGCGCCCGCACGCTCCAGGCGGACCGCATCCTCAACGATCAGATCCGCGGCGTCTTGCGTCCGCCCGGCCGCGGTCGGCACGCCCTCGATCGCCGTCGCCTGCGGGCGGAAGCCGATGTGCGCACACACGGGGATGCCCGCCCTGGTCATCCGCTCGACGATCGGCGCGAAGCTCGCGTCGGCCTCGAGTTTCACCACATCGGCGAGACCCTCGCGGACAAACCGACCGGCGTTCGTCATCGCTTCATCAGCCGACGCGTGGTAGCTCATGAAGGGCATGTCGGCCATGACGACCGTGCCGGGCGCGCCACGCTTGACCGCGGCGGTGATCTGGATCGCAAAGTCCAGCGGCATATCCACCGTGCGCTCGAACCCCAGCACGACCTGGGCCGCCGAGTCGCCCGCGAGCAGGACATGCACGCCCCCGCGTTCGAGCCACCGGGCCGTCGTGGCGTCGTACGCGGTGAGGCACGCGAAGGGCTCGCCCCGCGCCGCCATCCCTCGCAGTGTGCGAAGCGTGACCGCCGGGCGCGGGGTGTCGGTCGGGGTTCCGCCGTTCAAGGTCGATCCATCCACGCCCGCATGGTACGGGGCGGGGCCCGCCGCGGGTGCCTTCTCTTTCAGAGTGAGCCTCTTAGGATTGTCCGTGCCCCGCCGCCTGACCCCCGAACGCATGGACGATCCATCGGTTGACCGGGGCGACCTCGATCGGTCGCTGCGGTTCATCCGAGGGGTCAACCGCCGTCTGGGGGGGGCGCGGGCGTTGTGGCGGCATCTCCGCCCCCTCGCGGCTCGCGTCGATGGTCCGATCACGCTGCTCGACGTCGCGACCGGGTCGGGCGACATCCCGGCGCTGGTGCGGGGCTGGGGGCTCGAGGCCGGGCTGGATATCCGCGTGACGGCGATCGATCTGCACACCACCACGCTCGACCTCGCCCGAGACCACCTCGCGGAGCAGCCCGAGGCGGTTCGGTCTGGGATCGAACTGATCGAGCTCGACGCGCTCGAGGCGGGGACCCGGTTTGGCTTTGACGCCTTCGACGCGGTGCACGCGGGGATGTTCTTGCATCACCTCTCCGACATCCGTGTGATGACCGCGCTGCGCGTGATGCAGCGGTGCGCCAGACGGGCGGTGATCTGGAACGATCTGCACCGCTCGCCCGCGGCGTGGCTGGGCGTGCGCGCGTTGACCGCTGGTGCGCCCGAGATCGTGCGCCACGACGCGCGCGTGAGCGTTGACGCCGGTTTTACCAAGGGCGAGGCGCTCGAGCTGGCTTCCCGAGCCGGGCTGGAAAGCGTCCGCATCCGCGTCGCACCGCTGCTCGGGCGGTTTGTGCTGAGCTCGGGGGCGACGGCGTGAGCGGCCGGATCGTGCGCATCGCGATCATCGGAGCCGGCCCGGCGGGCGGGGCCTCGGCAATCCACCTCGCCCGCCTTGGCTACCGCGTCACCCTGGTGGAACGCAAGGCGTTTCCGCGCGCGAAAGTCTGCGGGGAGTACATCAGCCCCGCGGCGACCGAAGCACTCGAACGCGTCGTGCCGACGGAGCGGCTGCGATCGCTCGGCGCGACGCGAGCCGGGTCGTTCTCGCTGCGCGTCGACGACCGCGAGCGCACATGGGCGACACCGAGCGAGGCCTGGGCGCTCAGCCGGGGCACACTCGATGCCGAGCTGGCCCAAAGCGCTCAGAACCTGGGGGTTGATCTCAGGCTGGAGTCGCCCGTGCGTTCGGTCGCGTACGCCCCGCTCGGCGCGCGGCTCGTGCTCGACACGGGGACGCTCGAGGCGGACCTGGTCATCCACGCGGACGGGCTGGGGCGACACGACCTTGCCGAGCCAACTCGGGCCGCGCCGGGCATGCTTGGGCACAAGTGCCACGCTCTGATCCCCGGGGGCGAGGTCGGCGTCGGCATGCGCGCGGCCCGCGGGGCGTATGTCGGCACGGTCACCGTCGAGGGCGGGCTCAGCACGATCGCGCTGTGCGCACGCGAGCATCTCATCCGCGATCATCGGGGCGATGCCGACGCGATGCTGGGCGCGCTCTGGCCCGCGTACCGCCCCGCGTGGCGGCGCGGGCCCTGGCTGGCCTGCCCGGTCGCGAGATCGAGATACACCGAGCCCGGGCACGCCCGCAGCGTGCGTCTGGGCAACGCCGCGGGCGCGGTCGACCCGGTCGGGGGCGAGGGGATCGGGCTGGCGTTGTGGTCGGCGGCGACCTTTGCCGATCTGCTCGGGGCGGGCGCCGACGCCGAAGGGCTCCGGCGCGCCAAGCGGGAGCTCACGCGCGCGTACAGGCGGCGCCTTCGGACGCGCCGGCACGCGTGCCGGCTTGGGGCTGAGCTGCTGATCAGGCCCGCGTTGGTCCGCCTGGCGTGGCCCCTGCTGGCGCTGCCGGCGGTCACGATTGCCCCGTGGTATCGCCTGACGGGCAAGCCGGGCTGAGCCTGCCCGCTACGCTTCGCCCGTGCCGGTGCTCGCTGCGACCAACATTGATCTTGCCTACGGCGAACGCGTCATCCTCGGGGGTGTTTCGCTGTCGCTGGAGGGCGAAGAGCGGATCGGTGTCGTCGGTCGCAACGGCTGCGGCAAGTCGAGCCTGCTCAAGGTGCTCGCGGGTGAGCTCGCGCCCGATGCCGGCTCGGTCGTGTTGCAGAAGGGCGCACGACTCGGGTACCTCGCTCAGGATGTTGATCTGGGCGATGCGCCAACGCTGCGCGACGCGGCGGCCGAGGGACTGGGCAAAGCCAAGCGGCTCGAGGCGGAACTGCACGAGCTGTTCGAAGCGATGGGCGATGCTGAGGGCGACGATCTCGCCAGGCTGCTCAGGCGGCAGGAAGAGATCGAGCACCGGTTGGAGGCCGCGGGCGGGGTGACCGGGGATCACCGCGTCGACGAGGTGCTGCTGGGGCTTGGCTTCGAGACCGAGCAGTTCAAGATCCCCGCCCAGGGTCTCAGCGGCGGGCAGCGGGCGCGCGTGGCGCTCGCGCGACTGCTGCTCGATGACCCGGGCGTGCTGCTGCTCGACGAGCCGACGAACCACCTGGATATCACCGGGCGAGAGTGGCTCGAAACGTTTTTGCGCGACGAGCACAGCGGGGCGGTCATCCTGATCAGCCACGACCGGCGCCTGCTCGACGGCGTGGTCGATCGGATCGTTGAGGTTGAGCAGACTCGCCTGATCGACTACCCGGGCAACTACTCGGCGTTCCGGCGGCTGCGGGGTGAGCGTCGGCTTGCGCAGCTCCGGGCGTGGGAGAAGCAGCAGACGCAGTTCAAGCGTGAGGCCGCCTTTATCCGCCAGTACAAGGCCGGGCAGCGTGCCAAGCAGGCAAAGGGGCGTGAGTCGCGGCTCGAGCGTGCGCTGGAGGGCGCGCTCGAACGCCCGGTCGAGATGGGCGACATCGCGTTGCGGCTGCCCAAAGCCGAGCGCACGGGCGATGTGGTTGCCTCGGCCCGGGGAATCACCAAGCGGTACCCGAGGCCGCACGCCGAGGGCGAGACGGTGCTCTTCGATCGGTTCGACTTCAAGATCCATCGGGGTGAACGCTGGGGCATTGTCGGGCCCAACGGTGCGGGCAAGACCACGCTGGTCCGCTGCCTGCTGGGCGAGCTCGCGCCGGACGCGGGCGAGGTCTCACTTGGGGCGAAGGTCGCGGTCGGGCACTTTCGCCAGACGCACGATGATCTGGACCCTGAGATGACCGTGCCCCGGCTGATCCACGCGCGGGTCAAGAAGGAGACCGACGGGGCCGTGCTGCTGGGCGAGCAGGAGACGCGGGATCTGGCGGGCGCGTTCCTTTTCAGCGGCGAGGAGCAGGAGAAGCAGGTCGGGCTGCTGTCCGGCGGCGAGCGTGCGCGGGCCGTGCTCGCGTCGCTGCTGGCGAGCGCGAAGAACGTGCTCGTGCTCGACGAGCCGACCAACCACCTCGATATCCCGTCGGCCGAGCGGCTGGAAGAGGCGCTTGCGCGACGTATCGAAGACCCCAAGACCGGGAAGGTCACCGGGGGCACCTTCGAGGGCACGCTGCTGCTGATCAGCCACGATCGTGCGCTCATTGACGCGACGTGCGACCGGCTCCTGATCTTGGACGGCGAGGGCAACGCCGAGGTGTTCGTTGGCAGCTACGACGAGTGGCACGAGAAGCAACTGAGCAAGCGGAACGCGAAGCCCGAGGCGATCGTGCGTCCTGCGCAGGCGGTCGCAACGGGCGTTGCTCCGGGAGGGCCCGCACATTCGCCCAAGGACAAGACCAGGGGCAAATTCTCCTGGATGAGGCTGGAGCAGATCGAGGAGAAACTCGGTGTGCTGAACGAGCGGATGGGCGAGATCGATCGTGTGCTCGCGGATCCGGACGTCTGGACCGACCACGAGCGCGCGAACGCGCTGACGACCGAGCGTGACGCGCTGCGCGACGAGATCGAGGGGCTCGAGACCGAGTGGCTCCGCAAGGCGGAGTGATCGGCCCTAGCGGACGCGCTGCCAGTGATCGTCCATCGCTGTGGCCCACGCGCCGCCGGGCGGGCGCATCTCGACGTGCCAGCGGTAGCGATCGGGGTTCTCGAAGGCGATTGTCTGTCGGAGTTCGGTCTGGCCCATGGTGCTTGAAGCCTTGAGCACGGGCAGTTCGGCGGTGCCGGCGACCTCGAAGGTGCTCGTGGTCGAGGTGCCGTCGAACTGGAAACCGTACGCGATGAGGCCGGCGCCGGCGGGGTTCTTGGCGAAGACGGTGTGGTACCGTTCGTAGACGGGGCCCTGATTGTCACGCACGAAGGTCGTTGCCTCGAGGAAGCGGCCGGCCGTGCCGACGCGGTACTCGTTGCGGCCGGTGAGTGTGGCGCCGTGGCTCCAGGTGGCCTGGATCTCCCAGTCACCGACGAAAGCGTTGAGCACCGCGAGATCGCCCAGGAGTGTGGTCGGGCGCTGCGGGATGTGCAGCGAGGGATCGGAGGCGAAGCTCCGCGGGGCGGTCCCCAGGCCGGCGAGCATGGCCAGCGAGAGCAGGCTGGCTCCTGTGACGGTGAATACGCGCATGGGGATCGTCTCCGTGTTGAGGGCGCCGTTCTGCGCAGCCTATCAGTCGACGCCGAAGAAACGGCGGTGATGGTTGAGGATCTCGTCGAAGCGTGCGCGCAGGGCGGGGCTGTCGGTGTCGAGGTCGGTCTCGCCCGGCTCGAAGCAGCCGCCGAGGACGAGGGCGTCCTCGCGCGGGAAGCAGTACCGGTAGCCGTCGTGGATGACCACGCCGAGGGGGCAGGGCGCGGCGTGCACGAGGAGGCCTCGGGCCGGGTACATGTCGTCGTCGTTGAACAAGGTCTTTGAGCCCAGGCCCAAGGCGTTGACGACGACAGACGCACGGGCGGCCTTGGCGAGGTCGATCAGGTCGCCCGGCGCGTGTGCGTGCGCTCGGACGAACCGGCCGCCTTGGGTATCCATCAGCGTTTGGCAGGTCCGGCGGAGTTCGGTGAGGAAACGCGGGGTGTGGATGAAGAGCGGATCGAAGCGTTTGCCTCGCTCGCCCTGGTGGGGCCCGGGGACGGGCATGGCGTCGATCGGGGTCGGTTCGCTGAACGCGCCGTGCTCGAAGTATTCGGCGTGGAACGGGGCGGACTCGGGCTCGATGACCGGCAGGCGCTCGATGCCCCACCGCTGCGCGTCCATCTGGGTGAACAGCTCGAACGCGCGGGCGAGGATGGCGTTGAAGCGGTCGCGGCCCGGGCCGGGCTCTGGGAAGTCGATACCCGTGGGCAGCCAGAGGGCGCCGGCGATGTTGCTGGTGGTCGAGACGTCGGTGCGTTCGGCGGCGACGGTGACGGGGTAGCCGCGGTTGAGCAGTTCGAGCGCGGTGGTCAGGCCCACGACGCCGGCGCCGAGGACGAGGACCGGGGCCTGGGCGTGCGCGGAGCTGGTGGCTTGCTCGACCAACTCGGCGGCGACCTCGGCGGTGCCGGGCCCGAGGGTGACGCCGCAGCCGCCGTGCCCATAGTTGTGGACGACTTCAATTCGGCCCCGAGGTGTGGCGAGGGCGTCGCGCTCGAGTCGGAGGCCTCCGGCGCGGCAGGGGCGGAGGCCCGCGACGCGGCGGATGATGTCGGTTTCGGCGAGCGCCGGGATCGTCTGCGTGGTCATCGCAGCGATAGCTTAGGACGAGGCGGTGCGGAATCCGAGTGGTGAGCGCCTGGCGGGGGAGCGGTTAGCCCAGGTCTTGCAGAGCCTGGAGGACGGCCTCGGCGTGGGCGGGGACTTTGACCTTGTCCCACCGCTGGGCGACCTTGCCGCCCTTGGCGATGAGGTAGGTGGTGCGGTCGATGCCCATGTAGGTGCGTCCGTACATGGATTTCTCGACCCAGACGCCGTATTTCTGGGCGACTTTGGGGGCTGGCTTGCCGTCGTCGCCGAGGGCGTCGTCGGCGAGGAGGGGGTAGCTGAGGCTTTCTTTGTCGGCGAACTTCTTCTTGCTCTTGGCGTCGAGGATCGAGATGCCGAAGACGGCGGCGCCGGCCTTGGTGAAGTCTCTGGAGAGGTCGCGGAACTGGCAGGCCTCGGCCGTGCAGCCGCTGGTCATGTCCTTGGGGTAGAAGAACAGGACGACGGGCTGGTCGGCGTAGTCAGAGAGCTTGTGGGCGTTGCCGTCCTGATCTTTGAGTGTAAAGGCCGGGGCCTTTTTGCCGGGCTCGATCAGGGTGCTGGTGGTGGGCATGTCGGGGCTCCTGCGGGAGTGTTGCGGGAAGCTGAGAGCTTAGGGAACGGGGGGCGGTGTGTTCGCCGAAAACGGGGCGGTGGATGATGCCGATAGACTGGCCCGCCGCGCATTTGGTCGGCGGCAAGGCGACGGGGGCACGTGATGAGCGAGATGGAAGCGACCGGGTCTTCTGCCGACAGCGCGGAGGCGGGCGTCGGGCTTGAGGGCTTCTGGGCCCCGGTGCCTGCGAGCGAGGCGATCGATCGGCTTGAGGCGTTGGCGAAGCGCGGGAAGTTGGCCGGGTTTGAGCGCACATCTGGCGCGTCGTGCACGGTCGCGGCGCACGGGACGCCGTTTGATGGCACGCTGGACGTCACGTGTGAGGACGCCGAGGGCGGCAGCCGGGTTGAGCTGTCGCACGGGCTCTCGATGAAGTGGCCCGTTGGATACGGCGTGATCCTGCTGCTGGTGGTTTGGCCCGGAGTGGTGCTCACCGAGTCGTTCCTGGTGGGCTTCGGTTGGTACAACGCGCTGGCGGGGATGACGGGGCCGGTCGAGCCCTGGTTCACGTGGGCGTGGTACATCCCGATGACCTTGTTGCCGGCGCCGTTCATGCTGCGGTCGGCGGTGCGGAAGAGCCTGGCGAGCTCGCTCGAGCACGCGGGCGAGCAGGCACAGAAAATCCGCGCAGCGCTGCTGGGCAGCGGCTGAGCGGATTCTGTTTCGTGGCGATCGTGATGCGTTCGCGGCGCGGTCTTACTCGACGTCCTTGCCCTCGACGACATCTGTGACCGATGGCGCGCTGTGTTCGTCGGCCTTCATTTCGCCCCGCTTGAGGCGGCCCATGTACTCGTGATAGGCGCCCATGGCGCGGAAGCCGAAGACGAGCATGATTGGGATGTTGACCACGAGCATGGCGCCGAGGCCGAGCGTGGTCCACATGTCGAGCTCCTTCTCCGTTTGGATGAAGGGAAGCGTGGAGACGAAGATGAGGAAGCAGTAAACGAGCTTATATGGGATGATGAAGGCGTCGGCGCGTTTGCCGAAGAGGTAGTGCACGCCCTGTTCGCCGTAGTACGACCAGGAGATCATGGTCGAAACGGCGAAGAGCCAGCTCGCGAGGATGATGAGCCACTTGCCCAGACCCGGGATGGCGCGGTCGAAGGCGTGGGCCGTGAGCCCGGCTCCGATGTAGGTGACGTAGATCTCGCGGTTGACGAGGACCGGGACGGCTTCGGTTTCGATGGCGTCCCAGGTGACGGCGTATGAGCCGTCTTCGTTTTCGGTGACGACGCCGCTGACGGTCGCGCGGGTGCTGCCCTGGTCTTCGTTGAGGTCGGCCTCGTAGACCATGAAGACGCCGTCGCCGTCTGACCAGCCAGACTCGGCGGCGCGGATCTGGAGTGTCTGCTTGGCGGCGGCGGTCTTGGCGGGCAGTGGCGGGGTCTGGAGGACGTAGCGGGTCTTGCCCTCAGCCTCGGCGGCATCGCGTTCGATGAACTCGATCGCGGCGGACTCGGGGAAGATCGCTTCGCCGCCACGGTTCCAGGCGCCGGTGCTGAGGATGACCAGGGCGGTCACGGTGCAGACGACGATGGTGTCGATGAAGGGCTCGAGGCCGGCGACGACACCCTCGCGGACGGGCTCGTCGGTTTTGGCGGCCGAGTGTGCGATGGGGCTGGAGCCCTGGCCGGCTTCTGAGCTGAAGAGGGCGCGCTTGATGCCCCAGTTGGCGGCGAGCGCGACGCTGGAGCCGAGGAAGGCGCCGCCGATGGTGGCGGGCTCGATGCCGAGGCCCGAGAAGACGATCAGCTTGAGCATGGGCCCGATCTGATCGAAGTTGAGGCCCAGGACGATGATGCCGGCGAGGAGGTAGAGCCCGCACATGAGCGGGACGATTTTGCCGGCGACGGATCCGATGCGCTTGATGCCGCCGATGATGACGAGGCCGACGACGATCGCGAGGAAGACGCCGATCGCGGGCCTTGGGATGTCGGTGATGTACTGGGTGGTGACCTCGGCGACGTTGAACGACTGGAACATGTTGCCGCCGGTGATGGCGCTGAGGATGAGGGTGAGGCAGAAGAGGCCGCCGATGGCGGTGCCGAGTGGCCTGAGGCCGATTTTGCCAAACTCGTTGCGGACGACGAACATGGGGCCGCCGTGTGGGTTGTCGGGGTCGTCGGTGTTGCGGTGCAGCATGGACTGCATGACCTCGGTCATTTTGAGCGACATGCCGAGGAACCCGATGAGCCACATCCAGAGCACGGCGCCGGGGCCACCCAGCGTCACGGCGACGGCGACGCCGGCGATGTTGCCGAGCCCGACGGTCGCGGAGAGGGCCGCCGAGAGGGCCTGGAAGTGATTGATGGCGCCGGGGTCGTTCTTGTCGTCGTATTTGCCGCGGACGACGGAGACGCCGTGCGTGAGCGCGCGGTACTGCCCGAACACCGTCCAGATCGTGAAGAGCAGCCCGGTGAGCAGCAGGATGCCGACCACGACGTTGTGGAAGAGGAGGCCGTTGATCGTGCTGACAATGGTCTCGATCTGATTCATGCGACGCGGGCTCCGAGCGGGCGTGTCGCGTGCGCAGCGGGCACGCGGGCGTGTATTCAGGCAGCGCGGTCCATCATGCCCGAAGCGGGCCCCAGATGCAAACGGCTCTGGCGGCGGGCATTGGGTATGTTGGGGGCGTGGTGATCCAGGCGGACAGGCTTGCAGAGCGGATGGTCGCGGCGTTGGCGGCACGGGAGGCGGTGCTGCGCGACGAGCAGGCGGTGTACGGGCTGGATGCGCTCGATGAGGTCGGGCTGCATCCGGTCTTGGCGAGCGGTTTGGATGACGAGCAGGCCGGCGGGTTTGGCGGGGTGTTTCGTGAGTGGCCTTACCCGTGGGTGGGCTCCGGCGACGGCGAGATCGGCGAAGCGGTTCCCAAGCAGAGCGAGCGGGAGCGGTGTGATCTGGTGCTGACACCGAGCGCGGATCTGCCGCCGGCCGACGGGGTGGTCGAGGCACGCGAGCTGGCTCGGGCGTCGGGGACGCTGTTTGAGTCGGTTGCGGCGACGATGCCCGGGGCGGCGGTCGCGGCGGGCGACGAGACGGTTTGGCTCGAGGTGAAGGCCGTCGGGCAGTACACGCTGCGGGGCGGGGTGGCGCAGGCGAACCGGGCGTACGCGACCGAACTCGTTGCCGGTCCGCTGGAGGATCTGTTCAAGCTCGCGCAGGAACCGGCGATCGAGCTTGGGGCGAGCGTGCTTGTTCTGTTTAGCGAGAGCGAGGAGGTCGCTCGCCATGACCTCGCCCGCGCGACGCACCAGATTCTCGACGGGGGTGGCCCGACGGGGGCGCCGGTCTGGCGGCACACGCCGATGACCGAGCGGATCGGTAACGCGATCGCCAGCGTCGCGGTGTTCCCGCTGAAGCGGTGAGCGTTCAGGCCTGCATCGGCGTTTGAGACTCGGCCTGTGCGATGGCTCGCGGGGGCTGATCGGGCGGGCTGGCGGGGCCGTCTTGCCCGGGAGGCCCATCGATGAGCGATTCGATGATTGCCGCGGAGTTGATCGCGGCGTTCTGCTCGGTGAAGTGATCGACCACGCGGGCGAGCTGCTCGCTCTGCTGCGCGAGTCGCTGCGGCGATTCGAGCAGGGCGATCGCTTCGCTGGCGATCTGCTGGGGCCCGCCGAAGTAGGGCACGAACTCGCGGATGATCTCGCGCTCGGCAACGAGGTTGGGCAGGCTGTAGAAGGGCGTGCGGATCAGCCAGCGGGCGACGAACCCGTAGAGCAGCGGGTTGGCTTTGTAGACGATGACCATCGGCGTGTGTTGGCGGGCGACCTGGAGCGTGACGGTACCGGAGACGACGAGGGCGAGGTCTGCCCAGTTGGCGACGGCGTCGGTTTGGGCCACGGCGATGTCGAGGCCTTCGGGCCAGTTGTCTTGGGCGAGTTCGCGCAGGGTCGTTGCGTCTTTGTCGCGGGCGGCTGCGACGATGCCGCGGGCGCCGGGGTGCTCGGCGGAGACGCGCCGGTAGACCTCGAGCAAGAGCGGGAAGTTGCGCAGCAGCTCGGTCGGTCGGCTGCCCGGCAGAAGGGCCACGCTCGGCTTGCCGGCGGGCCAGGACGCGACCGAGGCGGCGAGTTCGGCGGGCTCCGGCTCGTGTGCGAAGACGGGGTGCCCGACGAAGGTGGCCGGCACGCCGCGCTGACGGAACCACGCCTGCTCGAAGGGCAGGATGCAGAGGATGTGGTCGGTGAGGCGCCGGAGCTTGGCGATGCGCCAGCCCCCCCAGGCCCAGACCTGCGGGGCGGCGAGGTGAACGATGCGGGCGCCGCGGCGGCGTGTCATCTCGCAGACGGGGAAGTTGGCCGCCGGGGCATCGACGGGGACGTGGACGCAGACCTCGTTGCGATCGATCCACTGTTCGATGCGTTGGTTGATGCGTTTGTGTTCGAGGATTTTGGCAAGCCCGGGGAGGCCGACGACGGCGTTTTCGCCGGTGCGTTCGATCAGTTCGGCGCCCGCGGCCTGCATCTTGGGCCCGCCCCAGGCGGCGATGCGCTGATGGGGGCGGCGGCGCTTGAGCTCGGCGATGACCGCTGCGGCGTGGTCGTCGCCGCTGGGCTCGAAGCCGGTGAACAGGATGGCGGGCCCTTGGGCGGGCGATTCGCCTGGCACGGGTGTGCTCTCCGCGGGGGTGTCGCGCAGAGTCTAGCGGGGAGGTTCTAGAAGCTGGGGGCGAGCTTTAGAACCCGGCTTCGATGAGCCAATCGCTGGGCATGGCGTTCATCGCACGGGCGATCGCGAGCATGCTTTCCAGGCTCGGGAGGTGCGCGCCGCGTTCGATGCTGGAGAGCTGGCTGACGGAGACGCCGGCGTGTTCGCTGAGGTCTTTGAGGGTCCAGCCGCGCTCGGTGCGGGCGAGGCGGATCTGCCGCCCCAGCCCGGCGCGGAGGCGTTGCTGGGGGCGTGGGCCCAGGCCCAGTTCGCCCGCGGCCAGCTGGAGGACGCGGGCGAGCTCGTCGTCGCCGACGGGTGGGGGGAGGTAGTCGAAGACCTGTTGCTTGAACGTGGCGCGCATGGAGTCGAGCGAGGGGTATCCGGTGACGACCAAGACGCAGAGGCGGGGCCAGCGGTCACGCAGCTCGGCGAGCACGGCCTCGCCCGTGTCTTTGCCCATGTTCATGTCGAGCAGCACCACGTCTGGGAGTTCGGTTTCGCAGGCTTCGAGCAGCGCGCCGCGGGTGGCGACGGCGCGGGCGTTGTGGCCTTGGGCCGCGAGGACGCCGGCGATGTATTCGCGGAAGTCGGCGTCGTCATCGAGTGCGACGACCGAGAGGGCCGCCTGCTGTCGGTCGTCATCGGTCATGGGTGTGGTCCGTGGTCTTGTGCGCCGTTGCGTCGGGCTGGGGTGGGTCTGAACTGCCGGCGTCGGGGCTGTTGTGGGTCGGCGCTGGCGGGCGATCGGTTGGGAGCATGACCTCAAAGACCGCTCCGGGCAAGCCCTCGCGGTTGCGGGCGAGCAGGACGCCGCCGTGCTCGCGGACGATGCCCTCGGCGACGGCGAGGCCCAGCCCCGTGCCTCGGGCGTCGAGGCGGGTGGAGACGAAGGGGTCGAAGAGCGAGGGCAACGCGGCGGGGTCGATGCCGGGACCGGTGTCGGTGATAAGCACGTGGACCCACGCGGCGGCGTCGCGTTCGGTGCGTTGGCTCGTGAGGCGGACCTCGCCTGAGCCGGGGCCTGAGGCCGAGTCCTCGCCAACGGCTTGGACGGCGTTGCGGACGAGGTTGACCAGCACCTGGAGCATGCGGTCGTGGTCGCACGCGGCGACAACGCCCCGATCGATGTCGTTGGCGATGCGGACGCGTTGCCCGGCTGGCATCACGTCGCGATCGAGGCTGACCAGGGTGATCGCCTCGGCGGCGAGTTCGTGCAGCGCGACCGGCGTGGCGTCCGGGCTGCGGGCTCGCGCGAAATCGAGCAGGCTGTCGCTGAGGGTTTCGAGGCGCGCAATGACCCGGGCGAGCAGGGCGGCCTCGTGCTCGGGCATGCCCTGGGCCGGGGCCTTGGCGAGGCGTTCGACGAGGCCCTTGGCGACCGAGAGCGGGGTGTTCATCTCGTGGGCGATGCCGGCGGACATCATCCCGAGGCTCGCGAGGCGGTCGGCGCCCTCGAGGTTTCGGCGCGCGGTCGCGAGCTGATGGTTTTTGCGGCGGAGGTCGGTCGCGACCGTCTCGAGCTCTTCGAGCGCGCCGGCGAGGCGGCGCTCGTTGGATCGCATCTCGATCACCGAGCGATTGCGGCTGCGCATGATCTCGCCCAACTCGTCGGCGGGAATCTCGGCGTCGTCGATGAGTTCGTGGCGGGTGTCACCGGCCTGGACGGCCTGATCGGCGCGGAGCAGGGCGGAGATGGGGCCGTAGACCTGGCGCGGCAGGACAAGAACCTCCAGCGCGATCGCGATGAGGGCGTAGACGCCCACCAGGGCGACCGCGGTGAGCAGGTAGACGATGATGCCGGCGCGGCGGGCCTCGGGATTTCGGATCGAGGCGACCAACAGGCGGTCCTGGTGGACGACAGCGGCCGCGTTGCCGCCCTCGTAGGACCCGAGTTCAACGATCTGGCCCGGTGTGCGGCTTGGGTGCTGGAGGGCGCGGGCGGCCCGCGCGGCGAGGGGATCGGCATCGTTTCCGGTGATGTCGCGGACGCCGCCGAGGTCGTCGTCGACCCGCAGCGGGCCGTTGCCGGGCGTCCAGCCGGCGGCGATGGCGGCCTTGAGCAGGCGGGCCGCCTCACCCGCTTCGGCCCTTGCGATCACGCGTGAAACGGCTGGCTGGAGGCTGAGCAGCAGCACGGCGGCGAGGCAGAGGCTGAAGGTGGTGTGGAGGACGATGAGCTTCTTGCGGACCCGCATCTGCGCGAGGGGGCCGCGGGCCCCGGCGGGGGCGGCGCGCCCGGAGGGCGGGGTCGGTGTAGCGTTCGGTGTGGCACCCACAGGCTCATCATCACGGCGGAAGGGCGGACCTGCAAGCGAGAACGCGCGGCGGGCTGCGGGCGATGCGTTGCTCCGCCAGGCGAAGCGGTATCCCGACCTGCTGAGCGACCAGCCTGAGACGGCGGGGCTTGCGGACAACGACGCGGGCCTGGCGGATGTGATCTACGACGCGTCGGTCAGGCGTTGGCTGACGCTGTCGGCGCTCATCGAGCGGGCCGGCGAGCGACCGATGGCCAGACTCGAGCCGGTGGTGCGGGCGTCGTTGTTGGCCGGGGCGGCTCAGATCGTGCTGCTGGACCGGGTGCCGGCGTATGCGGCGGTGGGCGAGAGCGTGGCGTTCGTCAAGAGCCGGGGCGGGCGTCGGGCGTCGGGGCTGGTCAACGCGATTCTGCGAAAGCTTGCCGACGCGGTGGAGCCCGAAGCTCGGGAGACTTGGACGGATCGCGACGACGAGGTTCCGCTGAGCGACGGGCGGGCGCGGGGCTTCGCTCGGGCTGTGCTGCCGGATGATGCGGTGTCGCGGCTGGAGGCGCAGACGTCGGTGCCGGTGTCGCTGATCGCGCGTTGGACCCGCGGGCGCGACACCGAGGCTGCGACGCAGCGAGCGCTGCACGCGCTTGCGCGTCCGCCGATCGTGCTGCATACCGCGTTTGCCGAGCACAACGTCGCGGACACGGCGCCCCACGATGCGGACGGGCACGCCGTCTACACGGGCGGGGTGGACGCGCTGCGGACCATGCTCGCTGCCCGGGGCGACATCTGGGTGCAGGACGCGGCTTCGGCCGAGCCGATCCGGCTTGCGCAGGAGGTTCTGGGTCGCGATACGCCCGGGCGGATCGTGGATCTGTGCGCGGGTGTTGGGACCAAGACCCGCCAGCTCGCGGCCGCGTTTCCGGGGGCCCAGATCGTCGCAAGCGATCCGGACACAGATCGGTTCGAGACGCTGACGCGGGCGTTTGCCGGGCATGAACGGGTGCGGGTCGTTGGGAGCGATGCGTTGCTGGGCGATTGCCTGGGCTGGGCAGACCTGGTCGTGCTGGACGTGCCCTGCACGAACTCCGGCGTGCTGCCCAGGCGGCCCGAGGCGCGGTACCGGGTCGGGCGATCGCTGCAACGGCTCGTGGATACGCAGCGGCAGATCTTGGCCGATGCGCAGCGGCTGCGATCGGCGGGGGGCTCGGTGCTGTACGCGACGTGCAGCCTGGAGCCCGAGGAGAACGATCGCCAGGCGGCCTGGTCGGCCAAGTGGCACGGGCTGAGCGTGGTCAAGAGCCGGGCGACCGAGCCGCGGGGGTTGGCGGGCGGAGAGGCGGGGTCGTATCGAGACGGCGGGTTCGCGGCGGTGCTCAGGCCGATCGGCTAGACTCGCTGCCCGCGCGCGGGCCCGGTTGTGGGCCCGAGCACCGGCCCTGTTCGGGAGCGATCCTTTTTGGGAGCGATCCAGCGCATGCAGTTGCTCGACATTGTCACGCCCGTTCGAGTGCGAGCGCCGCTTGAGGCGACCGACAAGGAAGGCGCGATCCGCGAACTCGTCGGTCTGCTGGCGGCCGACGGCATCGCCGGTGACGCCGACACGCTCTTTGACGCGGTTTGGACGCGCGAACAGACGCGGACGACCGGCATCGGGCACGGGCTCGCGATCCCGCACGGCAAGTGTGCCGCGATGAGCGAACTCGCGATGGCGATCGGCAAGCCCGCGTCGCCCATGGACTTCGACGCGATCGACGGCAAGCCGGTGCAGCTCATCGTGCTGCTCGCCAGCCCGCCCGACCGGACAAGCGATCACATCCAGGCTTTGGCCCAGGTCAGCCGACTGATGACGGTCGAGGCGTTCCGGACGCAGGTCTATGAAGCCGAGTCTGGCGAGGCGATCTTTGAATTGCTTCGGGCGCAGGAGCAGGGTGCCTGAGGATCGGGCCCCGGGGCGACGCGCGGCTTGCTCAGCTCGCGCTGCGTCGGCCGTCTTCGGCCGCGGCCCCGAGTGCTTCGAGCCTGGCGAGGCACCGCTCGGCTTGGCCCCGGTAGACCGCGTGGGGGAGCAGGGCGACCAGAGCGATGGTGAGCCCCACCGCGGTGGTGATGAGCGCTTCGGCGATGCCGGCGGCGACGAGGGTCGGATCGGTGACGGCCTGATCGCCGCCCAGCAGTTGGAAGCTCGAGATGATGCCCGAGACGGTGCCCAGGATGCCCAGCAGCGGCGCGCCGGTGACGATGGCGCTGAGGGTGGCGCTGGATCGCTCGACCGCCGGGCGGAGCAGTTCGATGACCTCGACCGCGGCGCTCTCGGGCGCGTGCCCGCCGCGGATGCGCGAGGCGACGGCGCCGGCGAACCGCGCGTAGATGTTCTGCCCCGGGTCGGCGGGCGCGTCGCCCGGGGATCGGAGCGTTTGCGCGGCCTGTGTGTACCGCTTGGTCGACCCCGGCCCGTGGGTGCGGGCCCAGAAGGCGGCGCGTTCGAGCACGAGCGCGAGGGTGAGGACGCTGACCGCGGCGAGCGGGACCATCGCCCACCCGCCGGCGGCGAACAGGTCTGTTGCGCTCTGCAAGAAGGCCGGCGTGATCGGGAGGCTCAGAGCCGTGGGCAGAAGCATCCGGGGATGCTAGCGGGCGGCGAGAGGCGGCGGGGCTTAGACTCGCGACCCGATGCCGACCCCAGACCCGCAGTTTCAGCAGGTGGCCGACGCCGTCGACGCGTACATGCGGGCTTATGTGCGCGATGTACCGCTGCCCGTGCGCCTCAGGGAGGCGATCGAGTATGCGTTGTTGGGTGGAGGCAAGCGGCTGCGCCCGACGCTCGCGTGGGCGTGCTGCGAGGCCGCGGGCGCGGCGGGCGAGGCGAGCCTGCCCGGCGGGGCGGCTGTCGAGTTGGTCCACGCGTTCAGCCTCGTGCACGACGACCTGCCCGCCATGGACGACGATGACCTGCGGCGTGGACGCCCGACGCTGCACAAGCACGCGGACGAAGCGACGGCGATTCTTGCGGGCGATGCGATGCTGGCGCTCGCGTTCGGCGTGATCGCTTGGCCCGGGCCGGGCGGCGATGCCCGCCCGGCGGAGGTGACATCTGCGCTTTGCGCTGAGATCGTGCGCGGGACGACGGGGATGATCGCCGGTCAGGTGTATGACACGCTGGGCGGTTTTTCGGAGGATCAGGGCACGCCGGCACAGCTCGAGTTGATCCATCGCAACAAGACCGGTGCGTTGCTGGTCGGCGCCGGTCGGTGCGGGGCGCTGCTGGGCGGGGCCGGTGGCGAACGGCTCGAGACACTGACCCGCGTGTGCGCTGATCTGGGGTTGCAGTTTCAGATCGTGGATGATCTGCTCGACGCGACGGCCGACGCGGCGGAGATCGGCAAGGCGACGGGCAAGGACGCCGACGCGGGCAAGCTGACGTTCCCGGTCGTGCACGGGATCGAGGCGTCGCGGGGGTTTGTGGCGGAGCTTGGTACGCGGGTCGGCGATACGCTGGCGGGGTTTGGGCCCGAGGCCGATCGCCTCCGGGCGTTGACCGCGTGGCTGAGCGAACGCACGAGATAACTCGGCGTAGCAGACGGGCCGGCGTGTCACGCGGGCGGGAGCAATCGAGAAGCGCGGGGCGGGCTTTGCCCAAGGGTTCTTGTGCGTTGCAGCGCGGGATGTCGAGGCCGAGCATGTCAGGGCCAGAGGCAAAGGCGGGTTATCGGTCAATATTTGGCCCTTGCTGAGGATGGGCCTCATTGCCGCGTCGGTTCTCTACACTTGCACGAAGCCGATTGGGTAGCCAATCGCGGCCGAGGGCGGCCGATCCTGAAGGACAGGCATGACGCGACTCGAGAAGATCAGAACACCGGCGGACCTGCGGGCTCTCCCCGTGGACGCCCTCCCGGAACTCGCGGACGAAATCCGTCAGGCGATCATCGACCAGGTGTCGGCCACGGGCGGGCACCTGGCACCGAACCTTGGCGTGGTCGAGCTCACGATCGCGTTGCACTACGTCTTTGACTTCGCGCACGACCGGTTGCTGTTTGACGTCGGGCACCAGTGCTACCCGCACAAGCTGCTGACCGGGCGCCTGCCGCTGATGGCGAAGCTGCGGAGCAAGGGCGGGATGTCGGGCTTCCCGGAGCCGCTGGAGAGCGAGTACGACCTGTTCCGCGTCGGGCACGCGGGAACGGGGATCTCGACCGCGGTGGGCATGGCGCGGGGCGACGAGCTCACGGGCGAGGGGTACGAGCCCGAGTTGAACCCAGACGGGCGGCGGGTCGTCACGCTGGTCGGCGACGCGTCGATCGTCAACGGCGTCGCGATGGAGGGGCTCAACAACGCCGGGACGCTCAAGCGGCAGATGCTGGTGATCCTCAACGACAACGGGATGTCGATCAGCAAGCCGCAGGGGGCGCTGGCGGGGTACTTCGATCGTGTGCGGGTGAGCCATACCTACACGGACTTCAAGAAGAACGCCAAGGAACTGCTGCGTCACGTGCCCGGCGGTGACAAGCTCGCAGAGGTGTATCACCGCGCCGGCGAGATGACCAAGGCGATGATCGCCGAGGATTCGTGGTTCGAGAAGTTCGGGCTGCTGACCGTGGGCCCGATCGACGGGCACGATATCCCGACGATGATCGAGTTCCTGCACGAGGCCAAGGACCTCGACCGCCCGATCGTGATGCACGTCAAGACGATCAAGGGCAAGGGGCTTGAGGTCGCCGAGCAAGACGCGACGCGGTTTCATTCGCCCAAGGCGTTCACGGTCGAGCACGACGAGCGGCTCGGCTGCCGCGTGGAGATGAAGAGCGGCGGGCGGAGCTTCACGCACGCCTTCGCCGATGCCATGGCGTCGCTGATGGAGCGGGATGCCAAGGTCGTGACGGCGACCGCGGCGATGGCGGACGGCACCGGCGTTTCCAAGGCGATGGACCGCTTTCCGGATCGCTCGTTCGACACGGGGATCTGCGAGTCGCACGCGATGGACATGATGGCGGGGATGGCGAAGTGCGGGCTCAAGCCGTTCTTCGCGGTCTATTCGACGTTTGTGCAGCGGGCGTTCGACCAGGCCTTCCAGGAGGTCGCGCTCCAGGGGCTGCCGGTCCGGGTCTGCCTCGACCGGGCGGGGCTGGTCGGCGGCGACGGCAGCGTGCACCACGGGTTCTGCGACATCTCGATCCTGCGGGCACTGCCCGGGGCGATCCTCACGGCGGCGATCGATGAGCCGAGCCTCGTCGCGGCACTGGAGTTCATGGCGGGATGCGACGACGGGCTGAGCGTCGTCCGCTATCCGCGGGACGACTGTGCTGATCGGTTTGACGGGGTGGCGTGCCCCGCGTTCGAGCTGGGCAAGGCCCGCGCGCTGAACGCGGCGTGCGAGCACCTTGATGACCAGCGGCCGGATGTCGCGGTCCTCGCCTATGGGACACCGGCGATCGACGCGTGCGCCGTTGCGGACGAACTCGCCAGCGAGTACCGGGTCGCGGTCTGGGACGCGCGGTTTGCCAAGCCGGTCGACGCGGCCCTGGTGCGAGAGCTGTTGGGCAGGGGGATCCCTGTCGTCACGGTCGAGGACCACAGCGTGGTCGGGGGCTTCGGGGCGGCGGTGATCGAATCGGCGGTCGAACAACGCCTCGATGCCTCGCGCGTGGTGCGACTGGGCCTGCCGGACGACTGGATCCACCACGGCTCGCGCGCGGGTCAGCTCGGGGAGGCCGGGATCGATCGCGTGGGTATCGCTCGGGGCATCCGCGAAGCGGCGACACTCGGCGGGGCGGCTCGCGAGACGCCGGTCATCGTCCGCACGAACAGCGGCGGCGTCACTTCGAGCTGAGCCGGGTGGGTCTTTGTCTTTGAGGGGCAGGCGAGATGTCCAGACGCGTGCTCCTGGTTGTGAACCGTCGGAAGCCGGGCGCTGATGAGGCGGCGCGGGCCACGGCTGCGCACATCGATGCCCAAGGCAGCCTCATCGGTGTCGTCGATAGCAACGACGCGTACGAGCCGCCCGCGGCGGGCTCGGTCGATCTGATCGCGGTCTTGGGCGGCGACGGCACGCTGCTGGCCACGGCCCAGCGCTGTCTCGCGAGCGGTGCGCCCCTCGCGGGGTTCAACCTGGGGCGCGTTGGCTACATGGCGGCGTTCGAGCTGGCGGGCATCGCCGAGCGGGCGCCGGAGCTGTTTGGCGATCGCCCGCTGCGGGAGCGTGAGCTGCCGCTGATCCGGGGCGAGGTCAACGGCGGCGAGCCGCTGGTCGCGTTGAACGAGGTCGTGGTGACCGCCGGGCCTCCGTATCGGATGATCTCGCTGTGTCTGTCGTTCGACGGGGTGCCCGGGCCGACGGTCGACGGTGACGGACTGATCCTCGCGACCCCCACCGGCTCGACGGCTTACAACGCCAGCGCGGGCGGGGCGATCGTGTCGCCGGATGTCGACGCGTTCAGCCTCACCCCGATCGCGGCGCACTCGCTGAGCTTTCGCCCGATCGTCGTGCCCTCGCGCACGCGGGTAGAGGTCGTGGTGCGCAGCGCCAACAGTCTCGATCGTGACGGGACATCGCTCGTGGCCGACGGGCAGGTGCGGGCACGCTTGGTCGAGGGTGACCGCGTCGTGCTTACACGCGACGCACGGTCGGTGCGGTTTGTGGTCGACCCGCGCACGGCGTACTGGACGACGCTTCGCACCAAGATGCGTTGGGCTGATCCGCCCGCGGGGCGATGACCGGAGCAAGAACCAAGCTGATCGTGCGCTGCCCGGGGATTTTCGCCGCGGAATAGGCCCGGCGCAGCGGCGGTTGTCGGTGCATGCCGGACACCCCAGAAATCGCGGTCATCGACGCCGACTCGGCCCACGAGCTGCGCTGCGTTGAGATCTGGGGCGGGTCGTCTCAGGCTCACGAGGCGGCCAGCGTGCCGGGGCTCGATATCACGGTGAGCAGCCGCGTGCACGGCGGCGACGACGCGGGGGGCGATGTGTACTTCGTCTCCATGTGCGGCGCGGGGAACGTCTCGCGCATCGGGCTGGCGGATGTCGCCGGGCACGGGGCGAGCGCCGCGGATCTCTCCGCCCGTCTCGCGCGGCTGATGCGCAAGCACATCAACACGCCCGATCCGGCGAAGCTCGCAAAGGATCTCAATCACGAGTTCGAGACGCTGCAGCGGGCGGGGCGGTTTGCAACGGCCTTGCTCGCGACCTACCTCGCGCCGACGGACGAGCTGGTGCTGGTGAACGCGGGTCATCCGCCGCCGGCGTTGTACAAGCAGTCCCGCGGGTCGTGGTCGTTCCTCACGCCTGAGGCGGAGCGTGTTGAGCGCGGGGACGGTATCGGCGACCTTCCGCTCGGCGTCATCGGGGACACCGATTACACGCGGTTCAGCGTGGTGCTCGATCCGGGCGATCGCGTCGTGCTGTACTCCGATGCGTTGCCCGAGGCTGTGCTGCCCGATGGATCGCAGCTCGGACAGGATGGGCTGCTCAGGGTGCTCGCTTCGATCAGGCCGGGGCCCGATGGTGACCTGGGGGCGGACGTTCTGGCGGCGCTTGCTGAGCAGACCGGGGCGGATCTGACCGGCGACGACGCGACGGTCATCGCGATCAACCACAACGCGCAAGACCCACCGGCGCATGCGTTGGGCCAGCGTCTCGGGATGCTCGGACGGATGATGGGGATCGGGGAGATCCGCCGAACGCCGGATCGCTGGCGTCAGCTCGCGGGCGGATGATCGTCTTGGCTCGGTGCCGGGCGTTGCCAGGGCATGAGCAGGGCTTCGGGATTCACCAGCCCGAGGACGGTCGTGCCGACGCCGATCTGCGACTTTCGGTCCGTCGACGCCACGGTCGCGTCGCCGTTGCTGAGCAGGAACATGGGCAGGGCCTCGCCGCCGTAGAGCGTCTGGTAGTCGTCGTAGTCGAACTCTGCGCTGAGCTGGGTGGCCTTGACGACCCAGCCGTTGGCGACGCGAGACTCGAGCGACTGGAAGTGGGCCTCTTTCTGGAAGAGGACTCGGCCGACGCGTGTGACCTGGTCCTCGGTGTCCTCGCCCGCGTGGGTCTGGGCCGCGGGCTTTGCCGACGCCCGCGTCGTCCTGATCGCGAGGCGGTAGAGCTCGGACTTCTCGAACCGATCTCGGAGGCGTTGCAGCGCGAGCTGGTTGACCTCGTCGTTGGGCGTGCAGGCGAAGACGCGCCCGATGCCTCGGAGATCGAGCTCGTCGACGAACCAATCGTCGAGGGCGTTGCCCCGGCGCGCATCGAGCCCGGCCATGCGGGCGTCGCGGACGTTCTCGCGGTTGGTATCGACCAGCATGACGCGGAGGCCGCGTGCCCGGAGTGCGCTCGCGAGTGCGCGGGCCCACGAAGGGGCGCCGACGAAGAGAACGCCGCGCCGGTCGCGATCGGCCAGCCCGAGGAGGTTGGCCGCGACGGGGGCCCCGAGGCCGTAGATCGCGACAGTTGCGACGATGATGCCGAACGTCAGGGGCGCGAGGCGGCTGGCCTCTTCCATGCCGGCGCGTTCGAGACCGAGTGTGAAGATCGAGGCGCCCGCGGCGGCAACGATGCCTCGCGGCGCCATGCACGAGAGGAAGAAGCGCTCGTTGATGCTGAGGCCCGCGCCGATCGTTGATAGAAAAACGGCCGCGGGGCGAGCGACAACAACCAGCAACACGACAAACCCCACAAGGGCGCCCCAGTTGATTCCCATGAGGTCTTCGAGCTGCATGCGTGCGGCGAGCACGATGAAAAGAGCGCCGATCAGGAGGACACGGATGTTCTCCTTGAACTCGAGGATGTGGTGCACGCTCACGGTCTTCTGGTTGGCGAGGAGGATGCCCATCACTGTTGTTGCGAGCAGGCCTGCCTCTGCCTGGAACGCGTTCGCCGCGACGTAGGTCAGCACGACCAGCATGAGGCTGAAGGGGTTCTGCAGCAGGTCGGGCACCCAGTAGCGCTTGATGCACAGCTTGAGGAGCCAAGCGCCGAAGAAGCCGAGCCCGCCGCCAACGATCACGGTCTTGGCGATCGCCCAGAAGACGACGCCGGCGGCTGACTCGGGGGCGACGAGCAACACCTCGAACACGAGCACCGCCATCAGAACCCCGATCGGGTCGATAACAATGCCCTCCCACCGCAAGATCGAAGCGGTCGCGCCGGCGGGCCTGATGTGCGCAAGCAGCGGGCCGATCACCGTCGGCCCGGTCACGATGAGTACGGCCCCGAGCAGCACGGCGATCGACAGCGGCAAGCCAAGGATGAGATACGACCCGAGCGCGGCGATGAGCCACGTGACGACGGCGCCGGCCGACACAAGCATCGCGATGACCCGACGCGTTCCTTTGATTTCGTCCAGCCGGAGTGTGAGACCGCCCTCGTAGAGAATCAGCCCGACCGAGATGCCGACGAGCGAAAGCAGCAGGTCTTTGCCCAGCACGCCATCGGGATCGAGCGCGAGGATTGAGTTTGGCGAGAAATGCCGCAGCACCGGGCCCGCCGCCACGCCCGCGATCAGCAGCAAGAGAATCGACGGCACGCGGACCTTTGCCGCGACGAGCTGCGTGCAGACACCCAGCACGATGACCAGTGCCACCGCGATGGGGATCGGGCCCCCGCTGCCGGCCGCCAGAACAAGTACACCGTCTGCCCCGCTCACGCTCGCTTGACCCTTCCTTGGGACCGCCGCGCTCCACGCACGATGCGCGCGGGCGAGCGTATCTGAAGCTTCTCGGCCGTGACGCCTGGGCGGGGTGTCAGATCAAAAAGAAAGCAGCCCCGGGCGGGTCGGCCCGAGGCTGGAAGAACGCTGATGTGAGGGATGCATCAGCGCTCACGAGGGAGCTTTGTGGCCCATAAAAGCGGGGCCGAAGACGGAGGCGGGCATTGGCTTCGGCCCGCGTCGGTACTGCCTGGTTGAACGACCGGTCAAACGTCGTTCCAAGCGAGAGAAATTGCTTTCCCGGTGAAGCATAGTCTCTCGTGACGCGGCGTCAAGCCGCGGATCGTCTGATTCGCAGAAAAATACGTTCAGGATCTATTTCCTGGGAGCGACTGCCGTGCGATCTGGTGCTTGGTGAACATCGTCCCGGTACAATCCGCAAGTCGATGTCGCAGAATATGGTTCAACAGTGAATGAATCACCCTCCTGATAAAGTCGACGAGCCACCGATGGGCTCATCGGCCTCCCACTAAATAATGCCACTCGCATAGATCACGCAAATCTGATAGGCTCGTAGGCTTGTGACGGCGATCGCCACGGTGTCGCGGTTGGGGGGGCAGCGCGGGAGCCGACCGACGTTCCGCCCTGGTGTGTCGAGGCGTATCACGGATTGGGTGCTGGAAGACGAGGCGATCTGCTACTGTGGTGAGTCTGTCGACGCGTCTTGACGCGTCTGCAGCTGCCGGGGGGAAAGCAATGCAGCAGGCGAGCGAGCGAGAAGAGGCTCTGATCTCGCAGCGGAGTGGTTCTGACTCTGCATCCAGCGGGACTCGACCAGTGGGCGTCGCGGAGGTTGTCACGCGTGGTCACCGGGTTCGCCAAACCGGCGACAGCCCGCGGGCCGGTGGGCTCGGGACGGCGATCATTTTGGGCGGCAGCCATGCGACAACCGCTCTGCCGCTGGCGAATTACTTTCCCAAGCTGTCCTTTCCGGTGGCCGGGCAGCCGCTGCTTGCACACCTTGCTTCTGAGTTGGCCGCGGCCGGTGTTGACGAGATCGTCGCTCTGACGTCGCCCGAAGCGGCGAGAAGTGTCCCGCTGCGGGCAACAACGGCGCACACGCTCCCGGACTCGGTGAAGCTTCGGCTGATCGAGGACGAGGGGATCTACGGGACAGCCGGCTCGGTTGGGCGTGTCGCCGACGTGATCGCCGGCGACTGCCTCGTGCTCGGGGCGCACGCTTTTCTCGCGGGGCTCGATCTCAGGCATCTCTTCCGGACGCACCGGGAGTCGGGCGCGGCGGTGACGGCCGTGGTGGGCGAGCGACCGATCTGGTATCCCCCGCGTGTGGAGGTTGTCCAGGAGCCGTCGAGCGGACGCGTGATCGCGCTCCCGCGTTTGGAGCGTCGCTCGCTCGACGGCCCGGTCCTCGGGCTGAGCGGGGTGTTCATCCTGTCGCAGCGGGTGCTGGAACGTGTGCGCGACGCGGGCTACATGGATATGAAGGAGCAGTTGCTTCCGTCGCTGCTCGAGGCTGGCGAGTTGATCCAGGGCGTGCGTGATGACACAGGGGTTGCGCCGTTTACGTCGCTGGACAACTACTTTGAGGTCAACCTGCGGGCCCTGGACGGGCCGCGGATGGCACAGCTGGCGCGCGAGCGCGGCTGGACACCGCTGTCGCCCGGCGTGTGGGCGGGGCGCAACGTCGAGATTGGTCGCGGGACGCGTATCAGCGGCCCCGTGGTACTCGACGACAACGTTCGGATCGGCCGGGGCACGCGGGTCATCGGGCCGACTGTTGTCGGGGCACACTCGGTCATCGGTGAGCGGGCGGTCGTTCGCGAGAGCATCCTCTGGGATCACACCCAGGTGGGCGACGATGCCAAGCTCACCCGCGGGGTCGTGACCACGGGATCGACGATCGACCCCGGGCGTGGCTTCACCGACGTGGTGCTGATCGATCACCAGAGCCGCGACCGCGGCTTTAAGTGCATGACAACCGGGCGCCGAGAGGAAGCGCACCTCCATCCGGTGGCCGTTGATGTCAGCCTGATTCAGGGCGAGTTTGAGCGGATGAGCGGGCGGACGGGGCGGATCGCCAAACGGGTGATGGATGTCGTCGTCGCCTTTCTTGTGCTGCTGTTCGCCAGCCCATTGATGCTGCTCATCGCGATCGCGGTCAAGCTTGATTCGCCGGGCGACGTCCTGTTCCGCCAGGAGCGATGCGGGATCGGCGGGCGCGCGTTCGGCATGCTGAAGTTCCGGACGATGGTCGCGAACGCGGATCAGCTCCAGAGGCAGCTCAAAGCGCAGAACGAGAGCGACGGGCCGATGTTCAAGATCGCCCGCGACCCGCGGATCACGCGCGTGGGGCGTTTCCTGCGTCGCACGAGTCTTGATGAGTTGCCCCAACTGATGAATGTCCTGGCGGGTCAGATGAGCCTGGTCGGACCGCGCCCGCTCGCCGAGGGAGAGATGCAGTTCAGCCCGAGTTGGCGTGACATCCGCCTGCGCGTCAAGCCCGGTATGACCGGCCCCTGGCAGGTGTTCGGGCGCGAGAGCGCCGCGTTCCACGAGTGGATCAAGCATGACGTTGACTATGTGCGTCACTGGTCTTTCTGCGGCGATGTCCGCCTGCTCGTGCTGACCGCGTTCGCCCTGCGACGGGGCGTCTAGTCTTTCACTTGGTATTGTCAGGCTTCAACCATCGGCGCGGGAGCACGGAATGAGCCCACTGCATTTCTTTGGCGCACGCGCTGTCGCGTGGCTCGCGCGGGTGTACGTGGTGTGCGGCGCGTTTATGTTGCTGTTGCCAGGGTGTGCGTCGCTGCCGCCGAATCCACCGACCGATGCGGCGGTTGAGCCCATCGAACAGGGCGACGGCGTCGCGACGGTGCGCGTGCAGGAACTGCCGATCGGCGTCGGTGATCGCTTCGATGTCACGGTGTTCCGGCACGGCGAGTTGGACTTCGGACAGGATGTGCCGCCGACGGGCGACGTCTTCGTGCCGCTGGTCGGCGAGTACCGTGTTGTCGGGCTGACGCCCACCGAGGCACGCCGCCAGTTGACGGGCGAGCTCTCGCGGTTCGTTGTCGAGCCTCAGGTTCGCGTCACGGTCTCGAACCGAGCCAGCCAGCGTGTCGTTGTGTTGGGCGAGGTGCGCACGCCTGGGGTCTACACCCTCAGCGACGATGGTTTGCGGGTGTTTGAGGCGTTAGGCCTCGCGGGCGGGTACTCACCGGATGCCGACGTGACGCAGATCGCGTTGCTGCGCCAGGACGGGGCGGCGCTGAGACGGTACGTGCTTGATATGGATCTGGCCGCAGAAGGTGAGCTCGCGCACAACGCGCAGCTCCAGCGCGGCGACGTGCTGGTGGTTCCCCCGACCGGTCTCGCGAGCGCCGAGCGGTTCTTCGAGAAGGTCGCAACGATCATGCGTCCTTTCCTGCTCGCCGAGCAGGCGGTGCTGATCGGGTATGAAATCGATGACCGGATCAACGACGGCGACTCGGACAGCACAACGGTCGTCATCCCATGATGACCGCGGCGGCGCTCACAACGAGGATCGTGCGATCGCCCGAGGGATTGAAGGCGCTGCGGAAGCCCTGGCACCGGCTCCAGTGCAAGGTGGGCCCGATGAACGCGTTCGCGAGCCACGCGATGGCGGATGTCTGGTGGCAGCACTTCGCGGGCGAGCGCGGGCTGCACGTGCTCGTGGTCGAAGAGGAGGGAGCGTTGGTCGGCGTACTGCCCTTGATGATCGACCAGCAGCCGGTGCAGAATGCACGCGTCCGACTGCTCACGACGTTGCACAACGAGCATGCGGCTCGGCATGCGCCGGTGTTCGATCCCCAGCGGCGGGATGTTGCGCGGGCGATGATCGACTTGCTCCATGACTGCCGCGCGCACTGGGACTGGTTGCGCTTGGAGGGTGTCTCGCTCGACGACCCGCAGACAGCGGTGCTGATGGAGGTTCTGGGCGAGCGTGACTGGCGTGCCTACGCGGAAGCGACCGGGGAGGCTTGGCTCTCGCTGGCGCCGAGCGAGCTGTCGGAGCGGGTCTCAGCCAGCGGGGCAGCGATGGAGATCGAGTCGGGCGAACGCCTTGCGCGCCTCTGGCGCGTGATGGATGATGCGGCGGTCGAAACGCGGTCCTTTTCCGAGATCGAGCGGCGCTACCACACGACGCTCGCGCGGAGGATTCGCGAGGATGACGCGTCGGGGGGCGGGTGCAACCTGTTCGCCCACGTCAACGGAAGCGACGCCGGGGCTGTTCACTTCCTTCGTCATCTCGGCACCTCAACGTGCATGCTTCGTGCCGGACCAGACGCGGCTGTGGAGCGGATTCTCGAGCATTACGCGACGCACGACCACGCGGACGGGGCGGTTGTTGATCTGCATCGTGTCGGCTTGAACGGCTTGCCACGGGCTGACGACGTCCAGACGTCGTGCGGCTCACGCCTGTGGGCGTGCAGCCCGCGGACGATGCCCGGGCTGTTCTGGCACGCTCGGGTCGATCGCCCCCCGGCAGCCGGCGACGCCGTGCCCATCGATGGGCCGGAGCTTCGGGTTCGCGAGGTCGACAACATCACGGATCTTGAAGCGCTGAGTGAGGATTGGGAAGAGCTGCTCGAGTGTTGTCCGAACGCCAACCTGTTCATGAGCCACGCGTTCGCATGCGCTTGGTGGCGGTCGTTCGGCGATCGCAAAGAGCTGGCAGTCTCGCTGGTGTATCAGGGCGACCGCCTGATCGGGATCGCCCCGATGATGATTGCGCGGACGTCGTATTCGGGGCTGCCAGCACGCATGCTGTCGTTCATGGTCAACAAGCACACCTCACGGGTCGACTTTATCGTCGCGGCGAACAGGCGCGACGTCGTCCTGGAAGCGATTGTTGAGCATTGGGCTGCACGAGCCGGTGACTGGGACGTGCTGCGGCTGGAGGGCTTGCCCGGCTCCACGGGGGTGATCGATCGCCTCGAACACGAGCTTGCTGGGTCGCGACTCCTCCCGTTCCCGCGGGAACGCCTGCGTGAACTTTTTCTGATCACCATCAACGACACGTACGACGGTCTGCTGGCGCGGCGATCTCGCAGCTTCCGGAAGAACCGCCACCTGTACATGAACCGCTGCGAGAAGGCGGGCGACCTGAGTCTCGACTTTCATGATGATCCCGATGAGCTCGACGCCAGCATGGAGCGGTACTACCGGCTCGAACCCAAGAGCTGGAAGGGGGCCGACGATGGAGCGCGCTTCGACGACGTCGACCGCGCATTCCACATCGACCTTGCCAAGCGGCTCCTCTCTCGGGGTGGGGCCTATCGCAACCATTTCGTCAATATCTCTGGTGAGGACGTCGCGGGTATACACGTCATCTTGTACCGCGAGGTGGCATACTTTTTCCTGACGCTCTTTGATCAGTCGAAGGCTGAGCTGGGGCCCGGATCGGTTGTTGTCGATCAGGCCGTCCGAGGTGCGTTTGCCACGCCGGGGTTGCGCGAGATCGACTTCAATGGGTACTCGCGGGTCGCACACACGTGGTGCGATGATTTTCGGCCCCATGAGGTGCTGTCCGCATGCAGCCCAACCATCAGAGGGCGGGCGATCGCGACACTCCGTCGTGTGAAACGGGGCCTCGCGGCGCGGGGCACGAACTCAACGCCTGACGGATCAGGAGACGCCGCACGATGACGGCCGGTTCGGAAAACTCGGCGTCTGTGCAGCCGGAGCGGGTTGACACGCTCGCGGGTGTTATCGCGGCTGCCGCCGTGGCGAACCCCGATGCGGCCGCCCTGGTGAGCCGTGACGAGACGGTCACGTTCGGCGAACTCTCCAGGCGGGTGGATCGGCTTGCCTGCAGCCTGATCGGGCGCGGCATCCGTCCCGGAGACTGTGTCGGGGTTCTGCTCAATAGCTCGATCGACTTTGTCGTCGCGTTTGCGGCGGTGCTGCGATCTGGCGCGGTGTTGGCCCCGCTCAATGTCAAGCACAAGGCCCGGGAGCTGCGGTACTGCCTCAAGCACGCCGATGTTGCGGCGGCGATCGTTGGCCCTGAGTTCATCGGTGTGTTCGAGGGCGTGCGTGACGACGTTGCCTCGCTTGAGAGCGTGTTGCTGTTGGGAGATGCACCGTTGCCGAGCGGCTGGATCGAGGGTTCATCGGCGGCGAACGAGGAGAAGATCGATCTTGCCTCAGTCGACGTGACGCCGGACGATGACGCGCTGATGTTTTTCACGAGCGGCACGACCGGACAGCCCAAAGGCGTGGTATGCACGCACCGCAACTGCCTTGCGGCCATCGATTCGTGGATCGACGCCCTGGCGATGACGGCACGGACGCGTTCGATGATGGTGACGCCGTATTTTCACAACGCGTTTAACGCGTTTGTGTTCGCACCGTTGCGTGTCGGCGGGAGTTCTGTTGTGCTGGAGGGGTTCCAGCTGAAGACCCTTTTTCATCGCATCGAACGCGACCGCCCAAGCCTGCTGTTCGCGACGCCATCGATTTACATCGCGATGCTCGCGTACGCCGAGCGGCGACCCGTGGTGCTCGGTTCGATCGACACGGCGGTGTATGGCGCGGCCCCGATGCCGCCGCCAACGATCCGAGCACTCCCCCCCCTGCTTCCGGGCGCAGGCTTGTTCAATGCATACGCACAGAGCGAGACGTGCCCGGCGATCAGCTACCTTCGCCCGGAATTCGCGCTGAAGAAACTCGGATCGGTCGGCAAGGCGGTGCCCGGTGTCGAGATCGCTGTGCTCGATGACGGCGGTGAGCCGCTGCCCGCGGGTGAGGTCGGCGAGATCTGTGTGCGCGGGGCGAACGTGATGAAGGGCTATCACAAGCAGCCGGAGAGAACAGCCGAGAAGCTCACCGGTTCGTGGCTGCGGACCGGCGACCTGGGCTATCTCGACAGCGATGGCTTTTTGTTCCTGGTTGATCGCAAGGACGACATGATCATCTCGGCCGGGGAGACCTTCTACCCGTCTGACGTGGAAGAGCTCGTGCGATCGATGCCTGGCGTTCATGATGTTTCGGTGGTTGGCGTGCCGCACCGGGTGAAGGGTAAGGTGCCCGCGGCGTTTGTCGTTGCGGGCGAGGCTTCGGCGCTGGACGGCGATGCCGTGCGGGCGCACTGCATCGAGCATCTGGCGGATATCAAGGTGCCCAGGTTTGTCGAGTTTGTCGATGAGTTGCCCCGCAATGCCAGCGGGAAGGTGATCAAGCAGCAGTTGCTGCTGATCTGGGACGAACACCATCGCACGCACGATCGTGACAGCGCACTGGGGGATCGCGCGGGCTCTGGGGCCGGGGGTGAGGCGTGAGGGTCGTGATCGTTGGCGCGGGGGCGCTGGGGAGCCTCTTTGGTGCGCTGCTGCACGAGGCGGGGCGGCGCGTGACGCTGATCGAGCGCAATCCGCAGACGATTCGCGCGATCCGGAGGCACGGGCTCATCCTCGAGACCGACGGCGAAGAGCGCCGTGTGGACGTCGATATCCGCTCGGCACGCCGAGTCAGGGATCGTTGTGACATGCTGCTGCTCTTTGTGAAGAGCTACGACACCGAGGGCGCGGTCGCGTGCGTCGAGCATGTGCGCACAGCAGCAACGTGGGTCGGTTCGTTTCAGAATGGCATCGGCAATGTCGAGCAGATCGCCCGAATCGTTGACACGTCCAAGATCTTTGCCGGGTCGCTCGCGTATAGCTCGGAGCAAACCGGCATCAATCGGATCCGCTATACCGGCGGCGCCGGCGCGCTGCGGATCAGCCCGATGTGTCCTGATGCCGCGGGGTTCGGCGGCGCCGCGAGCGTCTTCGATGATCTGGGATTCCCGGTTGAAACGCCGAGTGATTACCGCTCGCAGCTCTGGAACAAACTCATCATGAACGCGTCGGCCAACGCGCTCGCGGCGGTGACAGGTTTCACCGCGGGAGAACTCGTTCGCGACGATTCTTGCCGGGAGATCATGGACCGCACCGCGCGAGAAGCGGCGCACGTTGCGCTGGCGCATGGCATCGCGATCGATCGTCCCGATGATCCGGTGGCGCCGTTGTATCGGGCGCTCGAGGGAATCGGAGCGAACAAGCCAACGATGCTGCAAGATGTTGAACGTGGGCGGCAGACAGAGATCGACGCGTTGAATGGAGCCGTTGTCGCGGCGGGCACTGCGGTTGGCGTCGAGGCGCCTTTCAACCAGATGCTGGCGTTGCAGATCCGGTCGATCGAGGCGCGCCGGCTGTCTCCGGTGAGGCTCGGACACGAGGGCCTGCCGGTTTCTGTTGCGAAGCCCCATGACCTGTCGGTGATGCCTTGACGGTGGGCGTCGAGGCATCGCGGTCGGGGCGCCTGGGCGGCGTGCTGCGCGAGGGCGGGCCCGTCGCGCTCGTCCGCTACATCGCGGGGCGGATGCAGCGCCGGATGATGCGCCGGGCCCACTTCATCACCGTGGCGAAGCCGCTCGCCGAGTTCAAGCCGCGATATCTCGTACGACGGAAGGCCTGCGACATCGAGGTCGTCAAGGCGGGCGATTTGGCACGCTTTGATGACCCGTACTCCATGGAGTATCGCCACCACTTCGAACGCTGGCTCGCCCGCGGTGATGTGCTCATCTTTGCGATCAAGGACGGCGCGGTGCATGGTTTCAGCAGTTTGCTGCTCCAGGACTATCGAGGTGAAGAGGGCTTCGTGATCCCGGTCAGAGACGACGAGGCCTTGCTGCTGGGCCTTGAGGTGTTCCCTCCCTACCGCCGGGGTGCCCTCGCGGGCGTGCTGCAGGAGGCGGCGCTGCAGGAGGCCAAAGACCGGGGGTATGTCCGGGTGACCGGGGGTATCGGGATCTGGAATCGCGATTCGATCAACACGGCCCGGCACATGGGCTATCACCAAACGGGACAGGTCGTGGCAACACGAGTCCTCGGCATCACCCTGCCGCAACGCGATCTCCCGCCGCTCGACGCATGGCCGGGCCAGGAGCGCCGCCCGGGCCGCGGCACTTCGGCCGAGCCCGAACAAGCGACAGGAGCAGGGCGCGCATCATGAGCGAGGTCCTGCCATTCCGGGTGATGTGCTATGCGGGGTTCCCGTTCGGTGCGTTTCTGCGCCGTTCTCGTCCCGAGAGGCGAGCCGCTCCGCTCGCTGCGCCGAACTCGTATCTCATGCTCCGCGGGAGCACCGCGATCTGGGAAGCGTTCCGATTGCTCGACCTGCCACGCGGCTCTGAGGTGCTCTTCCCGACATATCACTGCGGGCTCGAGCTCGACGTGCTGGCGAAGGCCGGCCTCAGGCCGGTGTTTTACGGTGTCACAGATTCGCTGGGCATCGATATCGACGACCTCGAGTCTCGCATCACGGCGTCGACTCAAGCGGTCTACGTGATCCACTACTTCGGATTCCCCCACGATCTGCCGAGCCTGCGTGCGCTCTGCGATCGGCGTGGCTTGCGGCTCATCGAGGACGGCGCTCAGGCGTTCGCGAGCGCGATGCCGCGGGGGGGCGACGCACCGCGTGCCGTTGGAACGTTTGGCGATGTCGGGATCTTCAGCTTGCACAAGTCGTTGCCCGTACCGGACGGCGGTGCGTTGGTGCTCAACGACCCGGACCTGCCACCCCCGCGACTCGCCCGGCGCCCGGGTTGGTTCGAAACACTGCAACATGCGAAACTGATTCTGGCACGAGACTTGTACAAGGTTGGAGCGATCCGTGGCGTGCTGCGCTGGCTCTTGCTCGGCGTGTTGTCCCCGTGTGTGCGTCGCGCGAAGGAACTGCTGCGTGGCTCACCCGAACGTGACGGTCGGTCGCAAAGCCCGGGCAGGGGTGGCGCCCAGGCCGGGACGCCGCGGGATGCGGAGTGGGTGTTCCCCGATGAGTGGAAAGGCGTGGGCATCTCGCCGCTTGCGAGATTCCTGCTGGATCGACTCGATCACGGGCGCGTGGCGGAACGCCGGCGGGCCGCGTACAAGCGTTTGCTCGAGGCAAGCCGCAACTGGCGCAAGATCGTTCCGGTGTTGCCCCGGCTTCCAGAGGGCGTCTGCCCCTGTTACTTCCCGGTGTTCGCGGGCGCTGACGCTCGCCCCTTTATTGACTATTGCCGTGGTCGGCGTGTGCGTGTCGACCCGTACTGGCCGGATACGCACCCGCTTGTGCCGACGGATGACTTTCCGCAAACGCTGGAGCTCAAGCGGCGGATCGCGGTACTCCCGGTGCATCACGAGCTCACCGCGAAGGAAGTTGCTGCGTTGATCAGCGTAGTCGATGCGTGGGAGCGTCTCGAGGACGATACAGACAAGCGATGCGAGCAAGCAGAGGCAATGGCTCTATGAATGATGTGCCGCGCATCAGCGTCATCATCCCGGCGTACAACGCGGAGCGTTACGTCGAGGATGCGGTGCGCTCGGTGCTGCGCCAGATGGGTTGTGGCGCGGTCGAGGTCATCGTTGTCAACGACGGATCGACCGACGAGACGCCCGCGGCATTGCGAGCGTTTGCGGGCGATCCGCGTGTCGTCGTGATCGATCAGCCGAATGCCGGAATCAGCGCCGCTCGAAACACCGGCATCCGTCGGGCGCGGGGATCGTTTATCGGGTTCCTCGACGCGGACGACCTTTTTGGGCGCACGGATCAGCTCGCGATCGAAGCAATGTATCTGGATGAGAACCGGGATGCCGGATGGGTGTTCGGCGATGCGCAGCCTTGTGACGAAGATGGCGCGCTCTTCGGCACCCCCTACCTCCGAACGGCCGGATACTACACCGCGGCCTCGACGGCGATCTACCGGGTTGAGCTTGGCGCGGGGTCTTTTGTCGCCACGCGCGACGCGATGTTCGTGCCGACTGGCACGGTGCTGGCGCGCCGCGAAGCGCTCGACGTGTCGGGGCTCTTCGACGAGGCGTTGCCGATGTTTGAAGACATCGATCTCTGGATCCGGCTCGCGGAGACGGGCGTTGCCTTCTTCCCCGACGTTCTGCTCAGGCGACGCTTGCACGACGCGAACGCGGGCTTGCAGCGGTTCGCCCACCCGCAGGCGATGGAACGATTCATCGACAAGCACGCGCACCGCGATCGTTCGGCATTCGCGGCGATGGCCAAAGAAGCTCACTATCGCCACGCGCTCGCGTACATGGCTGCGGCGCGGCCTGGCGACGCTCGACGCGAGCTCGCGAGGAGCCGGGCGAACGGCAAGATGCTCAAGGCCGGTCTTCTCGATGCACTCGCGGCGGTGGCTCCCGGTCTGTATCCGCGAACGAGCCGCTTCTTTGAAGCGGGTCGTCGGCGTCCGACGGTCGAAAGCCTCGAAGGCGGCGGGGCCAGCCGTGAGCGCGCCGTCGAGGCGGCGGGCGCAGCCGAGAGGCGCGGCAGATGAGCGATGTCACGCCGATCTTCCTGCTCAGTCTGCCGCGCTGCGGATCAACGCTCACGCAGCGCATCATGGCGTCTCATCTGCAGATCGCAACGACAAGCGAGCCCTGGATCTTGCTGCCGCAGTTGTACAGCTTGCGCGCCGAGGGGGTGTATGCCGAGTACTGGCATCGCGCGACGGTGCGTGGGATCGAAGACTTCTGCGAGGAGTTGCCGGGGAAGCGGGCGGATTATCTCCGGGTGCAACGCGACGCCGCGCAGCGGCTCTACACCCTTGCGCGCGACAGGCTCGCCGAGCGTGACGAGTGCGCGCCGGATGCGAGGTATTTTCTTGATAAGTCGATCCGATACCACTTCGTGGTGGATGAGCTGTTCGAGCTCTACCCCGACGCGAAGTTTGTTTTCCTCTGGCGCAATCCCTTGGCGCAGATCGCGAGCACGCTAGAGGCCTGGTCACAGGGCAACTGGAACCTCTTTCTCTTCAGGGCCGACCTCTACGAGGGGCTCGCGAACCTGATCGATGCAAGCACGAAGTTCGCCGATCGTTCGATCACCGTGCGGTACGAGGACCTGACCGGCGATCCCGAGTCGACGTGGCCCGTTGTGTTCGAGCACCTCGGGCTGACCTGGGATAGCTCGCAGCTCGAGAACTTTGCCCGGGTTGATCTTCGCGGGCGGCTCGGTGACTCGGTCGGTATGCGGAGCTATGACAAGCTCGAACGTGCGCCGCTCGACAAGTGGAAGGCAACGCTCGCGAACCCGCTAAGAAAGCAATGGTGCCGCCGCTATCTGCGGTGGATCGGGCGTGATCGCCTTGCGACCATGGGGTACGACCTCGACGCGCTGCAGGAGGAGCTCCGATCGATCCGGTCCGGTGGTCGGCACCTGCTCGGCGATGCGTGGCGAAGGCCCATGTCCGTCCCGTTCGTGTGGCTCGAGCTCGAGACACTCAAGGACAAGCTGCGCGCCGCTCGAGCCCGACGTATCGTGGTCCCACACCGATGACGACACCCGTCGCCATACAGAGAGCCCCTGAAACGCCGCCGAGCGCGTCGGGGTTTGCCGTCGAGGCCCGCGGCCTGACGAAGCGTTATCCGATGAAGCAGGGCAACGTCTACACGGCGGTCGATAACGTGAGCCTTTCCATCGAGCGCGGCGAGATCTTCGGCCTCGTCGGGCCTAACGGGGCGGGCAAAACGACACTCGTCAAAATGCTCACCACGCTGCTCCGTCCGACCGCGGGGAGCGCGTCGCTGGCCGGGCACGACGTCGTGTCGGCTGAACGCGAGGCACGGAAACTCGTCGGGCTTGTGACGGCGAACGAGCGCAGTTTCTACTGGCGGCTCACCGGGCGGCACAACCTCCAGTTCTTCGCTTCGCTCTACCGCATCCCAAAAGCCGAGGCGAGCACCTGGATCGAAGAACTGCTCGATGTGCTCGGGCTCACGCGAGCGGCCGACCGGCGCTTCGACGGCTACTCGACCGGCATGAAGCAGCGGCTCGCAATCGCACGCGGCATGTTGGCACGCCCGAGCATTCTCTTCATGGATGAACCAACGAAGGGCGTCGATCCGGTCGGATCCACGGAGCTGATTGAACTGATCCGTGTCCGACTACCGAAGATCTGGCAGCCCACGATCCTCATCACGTCTCACAACCTGAGTGAGATCGAAGAACTGTGCGGCCGCATTGCGATCCTGAATCACGGGCGTCTCGTTGCCGCGGGCACGATGGATGAGCTGCGTGCGATGCATCATCCGGCCGACCGCTACCGGCTGCGGCTGGCGCGGCTTTCGGGGGAGAGAGCCCAGGCGTTTGCTACCTCGGCCGGGGCCGCCGCGGACGTGCGCGTGAAAGCCTCGGACAATGACACGATCGAGCTGCAAGCGTCGTTTCAGCTCGGCACCGACGGCCTTGCCATGCTGCTCGCATCGATCCATGACGCGGGCGGGCGGGTCGAGTGGATGACGTCCGTCCGCCAGTCGCTGCAAGACATCCTGCTGAGCCTGGTGGGCCAGGACAACGCCGCGCGCGCAGGGGAAGAGCGATGAGCACCGCCCTGGCATTTATCAAGCGCGACGCGACGCTGATGGTGAGCTACCGCTTCGCGTTCGTGGTGCAGCTCGCGATCATCTTTGTCGCGGTCCCGTTCTTTTACTACAGCACCAAGGTCATCGCGGGAGAAGATCCCGAGGGGCTTGCGGCATACGGGGGCGACCCTTTCGCTTTCGCACTGATCGGCTTCGCGTTCTTGGACTACTCGGCCGTGAGCCTCAAACGTTTCAACGAGTCGATCCGCGAGAGCCAGCTGATGGGCACACTCGAGATCAGCCTGCTCAGCCCGACGCCGATCAGTCGGATCCTGCTGTACTCAGCGCTGTGGGGCTACACGTTCAGCACCATCCGCCTGGCGATCTACCTTCTTCTCGGCATGGCCTTTGGTCTGCGGTTCCCGGACGCCGACTTCGTTGCCGCCATCGTGATGCTCCTGCTCAGCATCGTTGCCTTCGCCTCACTGGGCATCATGGTCGCATCGGTCACGATGGTTGTGAAGAAGTCCGATCCTGTGAATCTGGCGATCAACTTCCTCAGCCTGCTGATCGGCGGGGTTTTCTTCCCCGCCAGCGTGATGCCCGGCTGGCTCAACAAGCTCAGCCTGCTCCTTCCGATCCGTCACTCACTCGACGGCGTGCGCGCCGCATTGCTCCGCGGCGCTTCTGTCCTTGACCTCTGGCCCCAGATGGTGAGCCTGCTCGCCTTTGCCGCCGTGCTGTTCCCGATCGGTCTCTGGAGCTTTCGCCTCGCGGTTGAGAAGGGCAAGCGCGACGGCACGATCGATCAGTACTGATGTCGAGCTGATGGTCAAGCCTGTAGCCAGCACACCATGATCCGCACGATTGCACGAGCCTGTTACCGCCACCTGCTGCCAAGCGGCGCGAAGAATTCGCTCAAGGCTGCTTTGCTGCTTGAAGAGATCGACCATCCGATCGAGGCGATCACCGCGTTTCCCCAGACGTCTGTGCTCGTGCTGGCGCCGCACATGGACGACGAGACCATCGGCTGCGGCGGTTCGATGATGCTTCATGCCGAGGGCGGGGCACGCGTCACGGTTTGTTACACAACGGACGGGCGCCGGGGTGATCCGTCGCTCTATCGCTCAACGGCGGATGTCCGCGCAATCGCCGCGGGCGAAGAGCGCATCCGCCGAGTGCGTCGGCGCGAGGCCGAAGCCGCGTGCGCCGTTCTTGGGGCGGCGCACATCGAGTGGCTCGACGGTCCCGACGGCGGACTCGAGCCAACGCCCGCCCTCGTCGAGGGGCTGAGCGGTGTCATGAACCGGCAGCGCCCGCAGGTGGTCTATCTACCCAGCCCGCTTGACGAGCATCGCGATCACTGGGGGACGAATCGGTTGCTGGTCGCCGCGTGGCGGGCGGGAGCACACCGTCCCGACCTGGTGCGGGGGTACGAGGTCTGGTCGCCGCTCGTCGCGAATCGCGTCATCGACGTCACGGCAAACTACGCGCGGAAGCGCGAGGCAATGGCGTGTTTTCCGAGTCAACTGCTGACAACCGACTACGCACGCGCGATGGAGGGGCTCGATCAGTATCGGGCGGTGCACCGCTTCGGGGGCACCGGATACGCCGAGGCATTCTGGGAAGCGACACCGGAGGTTTACGCTGAGTTGTGCGCCCGTCTCGAGGTGACGCGCCGATGAACATCATCCACGTCCATGACAAGCAGTTGATCGGGGATGGTCCCGGCGTTGTCCGTCCGGATCAGGGGGCTGAGGCGTCGGGGATTGCTGTGTATCTCTCTCATGTGATCAACGCGCAGACGAAGCGCGGCGATCTGGTGCGGACCGTGCGATTCCGCCCCGGCATCGACGCGCTCGACGCGGGCAGTGATCACGCCACGTATCCGAGCAGTGCGACGCGCCGGCGAGCCAAGCTGAACAGCCGTGTGTTGCAGTGGCTCTCACGCGCAAGCCCGGATGTCGTGCATCTGCATTCGGTCTACTACGCGCTGCACCCGACCCTGTTGAGCGAGATTGCGGCACGCTTCCCGACCGTCTGTACGATCCATGACGTCACGCCGATTTGCTTCCGACGCGACCGCTTGTTCAGGGGGATGGCGCCTTGCTCGCGATCTATTGGCGTCGGGTGCGTGACCTCTGGTTGCTTCCTTCCCTCGGCGGATACGCCTGTTCTTGAGTGGGGCAAGCGACTGGTGCACCATCGGGGCAGTCACCCGGCGCACGAGGGCTTGCCGCTTGTGGTCACCCCGAGCGAAGCGTTGGCGTCGATGCTCCGGGGCAGCGGCTTTGTTCATCACCGCCTCAGAGTCATCCCGCTGTTTACACGGTTCGAGGCAGAGGCCTCGGCCCAGCACCCACCTCCCGGCCGCACGCCGGCACACATCGTGTGTCTCGGGCGCGTCGCCCGCGAGAAGGGACAGCACCTGTTTATTGAGGCTCTGGAGCGGTTACCAGCGTCGATGCCATGGACCGCAACGCTCGCCGGCGACGGCCCGGATCTCGCCCGAGTGCGCGATACCCTCGCCCGATCGCCGATCAACGCACGTGTCACCCTGGCGGGGCGCATCGAGGCCTCGGCCGCCGCCCGTCTCTACGCGCGTGCCGATCTTGTCGTGATGCCGTCGTGCATCCCGGAGTCATTCGGTCTCGTCGGCGTCGAGGCGATGTCCTTTGCCAGGCCGGTCGTCGCGTTTCCCTCCGGTGGCGTGACGGAGTGGCTCGATGACACCAGAACCGGGCTGCTTGCTTCTCACGGCAGCGCCGCCGATCTGGGCTCGAAGATCGCGGCAATGATCGACGATCCGGCCCGCCGCGTGCGTCTCGGGCTCGCGGGCCAACAGCACGTCCGTGAACGTTTTACGCTCGCCGCCCATCTCGAGTCTCTCGACGCCGTGTACAGCGAAGCCACGCCATGCCAAGCGACCGCCCGCGTATCCTGATGATTACCCCGCTGGACTACCTGCAAGCCAGCAACAACCGCGAGCACAACGCGGTGCGCGCTTACGCGCGCATGGGGTGCGACGTCACGCTCGTCGCGCGGAGGATGAACCGGACCCCCGGCGTGCGGGCGTTGCTCCGAGATTGCCTGTCGTTCAAGACCCGCGAGACCAACGAGCGGTCTCCCGTTGGCTCGATCCGGACGCTGACGATTGATCCGTTCATGAACTACTTTGCGGGTGTGGCGACCGCCGGAGAGTCGGCGCCCCCCGCGGATACGGGTCATCGCAGATCTGTACGATCACGTCTCGCCTCGGCCTTGCGATCCATCGGCGCTCTGCGCGACCTCGCCTACTCGCCGTGTATCTGGTGGGTGCTGCGCAGGAAGGTGCGGGGGCCGTTCGATGCTGCGGTCGGGTTCGGCCCCTGGGGTGCGATGGGCTCTCGTATTGCGCGGCGCCTCGGCCTCGCCCGGCGAACGATCTACGTCGATCGAGACTACGAAGCCGGCCTCATGCCCGATGCGTTCCGCCGGGGGTATACCGAGAGGCTCGAGCGGATCGGAGTGCGCGATGCGGATGAAGTGATTTCGATCGGCCATCGCCTCGCCGACCTTCGCCGAGCACAAACGAGCCAGCCGGTCCATGTCATCCCCACCGGGGTTGACACCGAGCGCTTTGAGTTGACACGCTCGATCCGCTCGGCGCGCCCGGTCGGCGATACGCTGGTGTACGCCGGCAACATCATCTCTTGGGCGGGGCTCGATCTCGTGATCCGCGCCCTCCCGGCTCTGGTCGCTGCGCGCCCCGCTGTTCGGGTGATCGTACTTGGAGCCGGCCTGCCCTCTTACGAAGTCTCGCTACAGCAAATGGCAACCGATCTCGGCGTCGCGGACAGGATCGAGTGGCGCGGACGGGTTCCGTACGACGATCTCCCGCGGCATCTCGCCGATGCCGATCTTGGCCTCGCCGCCAGCCAGCCCAATGCCTATCGGCAATACGCCTACCCGCTCAAGGTCATCGAGTACATGGCCGCAGGCCTGCCCGTCGTCGTCACCGCCGATACCGAAGCCCACGCCATTGTTCAGACCCACGAGACAGGCATCGCGTGCGCGTTTTGCCCCGCAGTCTTCGCGGATCAGGTTGCCGCCTTACTCGGCGATCGCGAACGACGCATCCACATGGAACGCAACGGCCCGATAGCCACCGACACGATGCAGTGGCACGATCTGCTCCGCCGCGAACTCGCCATTGTGCTCGGGGACGCCGGCCGCAACAGGTCCACCCGCGAGGTGCCGCGATGACTGGTGACCGCCTCCTTGTCGTTGGGAACAACCAAGTCGACTACAACAGCGAGCGGAATTTTCATGCGTTGCCGTTCACGAAGGTGCGCACCAAGAAGACCTCTGACGTGCTGAAGCCGGTGAACCATGCACTCCAGAAGGGCCTGCGGAGAAAGAGCGAACTGGTGCAGTATCTGCACTGTGATCTGGGTTTGAACGGCTGCGATGTGTTGCACTTCTTCAACTCACTCAGCCTCGGCCGGACCCCCTGGATCACAACCGTCGAAAGCGTGAGCCCGCGGTGGAATCACAGTTCCCATTTCGGCGTCCGCCTGATGGCGCGGGATACCTGCCGCAATCTCCTGATGATGTCGGGGAACGGCATGCAGATCCAGAGTCATCTGCTCGACGGATTCCCTGCCGAGCGCGACGCGATCGCCGGCAAGATGCGTGTGCTGCATCCCGCGCAGGCGCCGCTGATCGACAGCATCGAGGACAAGCCGGTTGATTCGCGATACATCACGGCCATGCTGGTGGGCGCTGACTTTTTTCGCAAGGGCGGGCTCGAATTGCTGCGTGCCGCAGACCGCCTCCTGCGACGTGACGCCCCACTTCGCCTCGTCATCGTGTCATCGATGAAGACGGCCGATTATGCAAGCCGCGCCGGGGCGGATCACCTCAACGAGGCGCGTGAGCTGATCGAGCGTCACCCAAAGGCGATCGTCCACCATCATCGCCTGCCAAACGAGGCGGTTCTCGATCTCTTTCGATGTTCCGATATCGGGCTCCTGCCGACCTACGACGAAACGTACGGCTATTCGGTCCTCGAAGCGCAAGCCGCGGGGTGCGCGACGATCACAACCAACATGCGTGCGTTGCCCGAAATCAACACGGCGAACACCGGTTGGACAATCGATGTTCCCGTCGGCGATTTCGGCGTCGCCACGTATCAGAGCGACACCGGTCGGGCGCGCCTGAGTGTGTCGATCGAAGAAGGTCTGGAGGCTGCGCTCGACGAGGCGTGCAAGGATCCACCGTCGGTTCGCACGCGCGGATCGCGAGCCCTGACTCGTATCCGCGAAGATCATGACCCACACCAGCACGCGCGGCTGCTCGAGACCATCTACTTCGAGTCCGTCGGGTTGCCAGACCCACATGCCGGAGTTACCGAATGAGCGGTGCGACCGACAGCGGAAAGAGGCTGCGCGCGCTGCACGTTTCGAGTGCGACCATCGGCGGTGTCGGTGCGAATTTTCTTGCCCTCGCGAAGGGCATGCAGGGTTCCGACGTCGAGCTCGAGTTCGCCCTCCCCGACGACTCCCACTTCTTCCACGCGATACGTGATACCGGCGTCGTGGTTCACGAAGTGCCGATGGACCGCCAGCCGTTCCGTGCGTCAAACATCAGGTCACTCTTGATGCTGCTGAAGCTCTGCCGCAGAGAGCGGTATGACGTCGTCCACACACACTGCGCCGTGGGCGGCGTGCTCGGACGCGTCGCCGGGAAAATCACCGGCGCACGAACGCTCTGGTCGAGCCACGGCTGGTCCTTCAACTACACGATCAATGAAGGTGTGAAGGGCACGCTCTACCGGAACATTGAACGCGGGATGGGAAGGCTCACAGACCGCTACATCATGCTGAGCCGTGAAATGTTGCGTATCGGTCACGAGGCCGGGATCGCTGGCGTCACACGATCAAGCCTGATCCCCCACGGTATCGAGTTGCCGGATCCCGGCAGCTCGGCCGAGAAACGGGCGGAGCTTGGTGCCACTCCCGACGAGATCCTCTTCGGCTGGGCCGGGCGCATCGAGCCTCAGAAGGCGCCGCAGGTCCTCATCGACTGCTGCGTGCCGGTGATGCGCAAGCACTCCAACATCAAGCTCGTGCTCGTGGGCGACGGCCCCGATCGCGCTGCACTCGAATATCGAGTGAGCGGCCTGGGCCTCTCATCAAGGGTCATCTTCGCCGGCTGGCAGCCCGACGCGCCGAACTGGATGCGCGCGATGGATGTGTTCTTGCTGCCCTCGGCGTGGGAAGCTTCGCCCATCGTGCTCATCGAAGCGATGGCACTCCAGAAGCCGATCGTTGCGACGCGGGTCGGAGGTGTACCCGAAACTGTCATCGAAGGCGAAGGAGGCCTCATCGCGGATGCTGGCGATGTTAGCGCCCTCAGCGATCACCTCTTCACCCTGGCCGAAGACACGTCGTTGCGCGAGCGACTGGGGATGTTCAACCGCAAACGCGCAGAACAGCATCACACGCTCACCGCCATGTGCGAACGGTACGCCGCCGTCTACCGGTGGCTCGTTCTGCCCGAGGACGAGCGCAGGGCAACGCCTGCGCCCGACGCGGTGGCGCCTTGAGAATCGCACTCGACGCCAGACCACTGCGCCGACCGCTCACCGGTGTCGAACGCGTCACCTGGCACCTCGCCGACGGGCTCCTGCCGGCCTCCCGGTCGCTCGCGAGGCAGGATGAAGTCGTACTCGTCACCGATGGGCCGTTCCACGAGAGCACCGGCACGTTGCCGGGGGCGGACGTGCTGACGCTTCCGCCCGCGAGTGGCCTGCTCGCTCGATTTATGGACACGTGGATCGTGCGTGTCCTGCCGCCGGTCTTGAAACACCGTGGTGTCGATGTACTGCTCACGCCACATACCAAGCTTCCGCTCTCGCGTGATGTGAAGACTGTCACGACCGTACACGGGCTGGAGTGGCGTTTCTTCCCAAGCGGCTACCCGCGGATCGAACGCCTGAAGCAACGCGTATGGTTTGAGGCCGCGATCAGGCGGAGCGCCGGCATGCTCACGTTTGCCGAGTCCACGCGCCGTGATGTCGATCGTGCGGCGGGTCGCCGTAAGCTCCCGCCGGTTCGCGTAGTACCCGAGGGCGTCGCGCCGCATTTTCGACGGCTCGAGGCGGGTGAAATCGATGAACACTGGCCCCAAGCCGTCCCGAACGGCGCACGATACGTCCTGAGCGTCTGCACGCTTGATCCACGCAAGAACCTTCCTCGCCTCGTCGCGGCCTTCGCCACCATCGCCCAGAGGCACCCGGCCCTGTGCCTCGTGCTCGTCGGCAAGACGGGTCCAGCCGAGGCCGACATCCGGGCACAGGCGATGTCGCTTGGCATCGCGGATCGTCTCGTGTTCGCGGGCTACGTACCGGACGCGAGCCTCCCATCGCTCTACGCCCGCGCGAGCGTCTTCTGCTACCCGTCGCTTTACGAAGGATTCGGCCTCCCTGTTGTCGAGGCGATGGCCTGTGGCGCACCCGTTGTTACGTCGAATGTCAGCTCGCTGCCAGAAGTTGCCGGTGGTGCAGCCGCGATCGTGGATCCGCTTGACGACGCCGCGATCGCCGCTGCCATCGATCGAGTTCTCACCGACAGCTCGTACCGCGATGAACTTGTCGGGCGAGGTTTTCGGCGGTCGGAGCAGTTCACCTGGGAATCGACCTGCCGTGGTGTTGTATCGTTCCTCGCTGAGCTGATCGAGGGGAGCCCGGCGTGACGAGTGCTCGCATCACGCTGATCAAGTCCTGCCTCCGCGGTGCCGAAGCCCTGGGCGCGATCGCGGATCGTGCCTTTGAATCGCCCCGTACCCGGGAGGGAGCGCTGGAGCGCCCCCCCCGCCGCGTCCTCTGGTGGTCGATGGATCGGATCGGTGACGTCGCCCGTGCGACACCGGCCTTGCGCCTGTTGCGTGAGTCGTTGCCGGGCGCCGAGATCACCGCGTGCGTCGCCGGTCGATCAGCGCCTGTGCTCGCCCACTCGCCTCGCATCGACCGCCGCGTAGTCGTTCAGAACCCCGCGCACCTTGGCGATCACCTCGCAGCACTGCGCACGCTCGGGCGTGAACCGTTCGACCTCGCGATCATCGGCACGGCCTACCTCCCCTGGAGGTGCTTCGGTGAGTGGTTCATGCGCCGCCTCGGCGTCGCCCGCTGGGCGGCGCTCGACTTCGATGAATCCCCGATGCGCAGCCGCGGGCACGCCGTGCCGCTCGATCAGGCGGCCTCCTGGATCGACCAGTTCATCAACCTCTCCGCAGGCGCGATCTCGCTTGCCCCCGTTCGACAGCCAGGCGCAGATCGTGCATCGATACGGCTCGAGGTCTTCGTCACCCCAGCCGACCACGAACTCGCCGACAGTTTTCTTGCCGATGAAGGCATCACCCCCGGTGCAGCGTTCATGCTCTTGGCGCCCGGCGGCAACTTCCTCACCGTCTCTCGCCAGTGGCCGATCGAGGCGTACGCTCAGCTCGCGACCATGATCGACGAGGCGTGGAGCTGCCCGATTATCGCGACCGGTGTTGAAAGCGAGCGAGGCCAGGTCGAACGACTCATGCTCACCAGCCGAGCACGGGTGCATAACGCCTGCGGGCGACTCAATCTCCGCGGCCTGATCGGGCTGCTCGATCGAGCGCGCGTCTGCGTGATGAACGACTCGGGCCCCTATCACCTCGCGAGCGGACTCGGCAAACCATGCGTCGTCGTCCTCGGGCCCACGGCGCCGAGCGTCGTCGGCGTCGGTGAGACGGCCGTCGCTGCGCGCGCCGATCTGCCCTGCAGCCCGTGCGCACACCTGCACGGGTGGCAGGCGTGCACCAACCCAAACCGCTGGGAATGCCTGGAGGCGGTCACCCCCGCCGAGGTGTTTCGCCTCGTTCGAGATCGCGCTGCCGCCGCCGGCCTAGGGCAAGGCGGCCCGGTCACCGACGCCTACGACCGGCGCGTACCTCTGACAACCGGGGCGCACGGATGAGCGAGAGGGTCGCGCAACCGTCCGCCGTGGGCACGCGCCCAATCACGCGCTCGGTCGCGGCGATCGGCGTTGCCGGTGCGCTCGTCGGGTTGTCCGCCGCCGCACTCGGCGGACTGCTTGCCGGGCTGGAGGGCACGCTCGCCCCCCGCTTCCCGCTCGCAGGCCTCGCGCCGTACTTCCCGCTCATCGTCGCGTCCGGGCTCTGCGTTGCCGTGGCCGCAGCGACGCTTGTATCGGGCGCGGCTTTCCGCAACCGCTTCCGCGTCGTCAGCGCGATGCTCATCCTGGGGCCCATGACGGTCGGCATCGGCGCCGGCCCGCTCGACTTCAACGATCCGATCTTCCTCACCGGCTGCTTCCTCTGGCTGGCGTCGCTGCTGGTCGAGCGACGCCCCGTGCGCACGCCGACCATCGCGCTGATCCTCATGGTTGCCATCAGTTGCTTCACGTTCATGAGCATTGTGAACGGGCAGGTCAAGAGCCTGATCAGCCAACACACCCTGCTCAAGCAATTTGTGCTGGTCATGATCATGAGCGCCTTCATCGATTCGCCCGGCATGCTCCGCCTCGCGATCCGGGTCTTCATCATCGGAACCGGTGTGAGCGCACTGGTCGCGTGCGCCAGCCAGATCGTCTGGGTGCAGTTCGGATATCCGTTCGTCTTCCATGACGAGCTTGTCGATTACTTCAAGGACACACCGCTCGGGCAGATGCTGCGCGTGACGGCCCTGCAGGTCACCGCCCACGGCCTCGCGCACCTCTGTACCGTCGGCCTCGCAATGCTCCTCATGGTGCGCACGTCGGTGTGGTGGAAGATCGTCTTTGCACCGATCATGATTATCGCCGTCGGCAACACCTTCACCGCCGGCGGATACGTTGTGCTCGTGGTCGTCTGTGCGCTCGTACCAATTTTCTGGCGGCCGAAGCTCGCGTTCCACATCGTTGCCGGGTACGCCGTCATCGCCGGGCTCACGTACTTCTCAGGCCTCTTTGATCTGCTCAACGACAACGTCTTGCGAGCCATCGGCGGCGGCGGCGCCAGTGAGCGGGCAGAGTTCTTCCGCGCGGGCACAGCCGCCTTCGCGCAGCACCCCTGGCTCGGCGTGGGGCTGAAGAACATCCGCAGCGTCTACGACGAGCCTATCCACAACGCGTACTTCCAGATGACCGTCGATATCGGGGCCGTTGGCGGCCTGATCTTCACCGGCTTTATCGCCTACCTGACGGTCTCCGCGGGCGTCCTGGCCGCAGTCGTCCGAGAGCCGGAGATCAGGTCCTCGGCCAAAGGGGCCCTGCTCGGTATGATCGCGCTCGCGACTGTCTTTCTCGTCGAGCCGCTCTACGATAATGTCGTATCCTGGATGTTCATGGGGCTTGTCGCCAGCGTCGTCGGCGTCGGCTTCAGCCAACACAGACGAGAACGGTGGCCCGGGGGGCCGCCGCCGGACTCAAGCAACGGTTTGCGAGCCATGGACGACTACACCATCGGCGACTACTGGACTGCGATCTATCGGCGCAGGTTCATCATCCTGCTGCTGGTCGCCGTCTCTGCCGGCAGCGCCTTCGTCATCTCCAAGCGTGTCACCCCGCTCTACGAGTCGCGGGCGATCTTCTACATCCCAGAAGACGTCACCAAGACCGCGTCAAGCGCGACGGTCATCGAGTCCGCACGTATGCCGTCGGGCAGCCGGGACTTTGCCCGCGCCTACAGCTCGGTGCTCAAGACCACCGACACCGCGCAGATCATCGCCGAGCGCGTCAACGCGTATATGGCGGAACTCGGCCTCACCGAAGCCGACGGGCAGGTCCGCACCAAGGATTACAACCGTCTCAACACCGATGTCGACATCACCATCGAACGCGACGGACACATCCACGTCTTCAGCCGCGACCGCGACCCTCGCGTCGCCGCTTACGCCGCCAACGAGCTCGTCGCATACTTCACGGAGTTCCATCGCGAGATGATCGGGCGCGAGATCGATCAGTCGTTCGAGAACTTCAGAGAGGCGATCGCGTTGGTCGATGCTCGTCTCGCGGAGTTAAACGCCCAGCGACGGGATTTCCGCGAGGACAACCGCATCGCGGCCCTCGCCGCAGAGCTCGACCAGCTCGAGCTGCAACGCACCCGCGCTACCGAAGACCTCGACGACGCCGAGATCGAGGTCATCGAGCTCACACAGGAGATCGCAGCACTCACCGGCACGCTCGCATCCGAGACCGAAGCCCTCGACGCCGGCGAGTACCTGCTGCAGAGCCCGGTTGTCGACACGCTCAAGCAACGGATCACGCAGATCGAGATCGACCTCGCCGGGCGGCGGGTCGAACTCGCCGCCGAGCACCCCGAGATCAAGGCGCTCGAGCGCGAGTACGAGCGGGCGACCGGCCTGCTCAGCCGTGAGCTCGACCGCATCGCAGCCAGCCGCTCGCGCGCCGCCGGCACGCTCGCCGAAGAACTCGCCCGGCGTGTTGCCACGGCGGAGGTCGACCTCGCCGGCGCGGAAGCGAGGGCGGGGCGTCTGCTGGACGTCCGCCAACGCATCGACCGACGGGTTGAAGAAATCCCATCGCTGCTCGCCCGGAGCGAAACCATCGACGACCAGATCGCGACCTTGCGAACCGAGCGCGCAGCGCTCTTCGACGCGGCCGGCGAGATGGCCGCGAACCGCGCTCGCTTCCGCTCACCCGCAGTCGTGACCCAGCAGGCCCTTCCGCGGGAGACCCCGTCCTTCCCGGTGCTGCCGCTTAACGTGCCGATCGCGGCCGTCTTCGGCGCCGTTGCAGGTCTGGTGTACGCACTCATCGTCGAGTACGTGCAATCGAGCGCCCGTCTCCGCCGAGAACGCCGGGCGGCCCAACTGTTGCAGGCGCTCGGCGATGGCTGACGCCAGCAGCCATTCCGCCATCGAAGACACCGTAGATCGGCGTTCAGATCGCGAAGCGCGTCTCGAGGCATCGCTCGCTCGTGAAGCAACCGAACTCTTCGAGCACGAACTCGCCAAGGCGGGCAAGGCACCACGGGCTGCCCGTCTGCCGTTCCCACTGCTCGCCCCGGTCGCCCATCTCATCGTGTGCGTCGGTATCGGCTCCGCCATCGGCGGCTTCGCCGTGTTCATGATCTTCTTGATCGTCAATAAGCTGCTGCACCTGATCTGACCCCAGTCGATTCTCCGAGCAAATGCAACCACGCATCAACGACAAACGGCTGCCGCAGGAACTGAGGCATCGCCTCGAGACGCGCCGCGAAGCCATGCTCGCCGCACTCCGCGCGGAGCACGCCCGGTCGGGCCTCATCCTGTATGACACGGAGTGGGTGGAACCGGCCGCCGCCAGGAAGCGGCATCGCCTTCGCCTGCTGAAGCATCTCTGGCAACTGCTCGAGCTCGTGTTCGTTTCATTGCTGGGCCTGCTCTTCACGGCCCTCTGCCTGGTGCTGATCGCCGGCGTCTCCGGCGCAAAGTTCACCGCCTAGAAGTTCATCGCCCGCGTAGGCACGGACGCATTGTTTGTCACGGGTCAGTCGTCGTCGTCAAACACGGCTCTGATCGCAGGCGTCTCAAGATCGTCGAACTGGCCCGAGCGCACGGCGCGGATGAACGCCCAAACACCGAGCCCAGCCAGCACCAATGCCGCCGGCACCATGATGAAGAGAATGCTCACGCTCCACCTCCGTCATTCGAGCTGCGCCGCGCGCCGCCAGACGCCGCGATCGTCAGCACCGTGAGCGAACTCAACGGCATCAGCACCGCGGCGAACAACGGCGTGACAAGGCCTGCCATCGCGCAGCCCGCGGCCACCGCGTTGTAACCCAGCGAACAGCACAGGCACAGCCGCACTCGGCGCATCGCCCGTCGGCTCTCGTCGATGAGATCCACAATCGGTTCGAGCCCAACGCGCTGACAGGCCACGTCAGCCGCCTCGAGCGACGCCTCCGCCCCCCCCTGGACGGCGATCCCCACGTCTGCCGCGGCAATCGCGGCCGCGTCGTTGACCCCGTCGCCGACCATCACCACAGGACCACGCGAGGCGTTCGCGCCGGACGCGTGCCGCACAGCTTCGAGCTTTTGCTCTGGCGTGACCTCGCCGCATGCGTCCTCGATGCCGAGTTCGCCGGCGATCCGCGCAACGGTTGCCGCCCGATCACCCGAGAGCACCGAGGCACGCCAGCCGTTCTTCCGGAGCGTCCGTGTTGATCGAAGCGACCCGCTGCGCAATGAGTCATCGAGAACAGCGATCCCGGCGAGTGTTCCATCCAAGCTGACAAATACGGGCGATCCCGCGTTGGCCCGCGCCTCGATCCAGTCCCGAGCGTCGTCGTCAAGCACAACGCCCAGTGTTTCCATGAGTCTCGCCGAGCCGACCGCGACACGCTGCTCCCCCACAATCGCCTCAACGCCAAGGCCGGGTCGGGCGTGAAGATCATCCGCAGCGACAGCCAACTCGCTCGCAGGCGTCGCAAATGCTTGGGTGATCGCGCGAGCAACCGGGTGCCGCGATTCCCGCTCCGCGATCGCCGCGAGCGCCCACGCGTGGTCTTCACCGACGCGTTCAGCAACCGTCAGCGTTCCCTCGGTCAGTGTGCCGGTCTTATCGAGCATGAGCCGCCCGGGGCGAGACAGCCGCTCGATCACGTCGGCCGACTTGACCAGCACCCCCATGCGAGCAAGGCGCCCGATCGAGACCGTCATCACAAGCGGCGTCGCAAGCCCGAGCGCGCAGGGGCAGGCCACGATGAGCAGTGCTGTCGCGTGCTCCATGGCGCCGTGCGCGCCGCTCGGCCACCAGACCGCAGCTGTCACCGACGCCAAGACCATGACCACCAGCACGAACCAGCCCGCGATCCGATCCGCAAACTTCACGACGCGTGACTTCGCGCTGGTCGCCTCGCTCACCAGCCGCATGAGCTGCGCGATCCGGGCCTCCTGCACCGGCGCTGCGACGCGGACCACCAGTCTCCCAGACAGGTTGACCGAGCCCGCGCTGACAACATCACCGCCGCCAACCCGCCGCGGGCGACTCTCCCCGGTCAGCAATGCCTCATCGACATCCGACTGCCCCTCAACAACTTCCCCGTCGGCGGGGACCGTATCATCCGCGAGCACCTCAACACGGTCATCGACCTGAAGCGTGTCGGCCGGCACCGATCGAGCATCGCCGCGACCATCAAGCAGCCGCGCCCGCGTTGGCGTCAATGTAAAGAGCAGTTCGACAGCGTCCGCGGCCCGTCGCTGCTGCGCGTGCTGGATCCAACGTCCGACAAGCAGCAGAAACACAAGCATCCCAAGTGAGTCAAAGTAGATCTCGCCCGCGCCGGTGATCGTGTTCGCGATACCCCAGACCCCGCCAACACCGAGCGCCAGCGCGATCGGCAAGTCGAGGTTCGCAGTTCGCGTTCGCAGTGCGTTGATCGCACCCGCAAAGAAGACCCGCCCCGGCCAAGCCAGCGACGTCAGCCCGAGGCCCGCGCTCAACCAGCGAAAAAATGTTTGGAACTCGTGGCTCATCCCCGCGAACCATCCGCCGTACAGCGCGATCGCGATGAGCATGATGTTCCCTGCGAGGGCACCCGCAACGGCGCACCGGATCAGGTATGTCCGGTTCTCGCTGCGCCGCACCGCCTCACGCGCGCCACCACGCGGCGGATGCGGCGTGTACCCCAGCGACGCCAACGAGCGTGCGACCCCCGGGAGTGATCCGGCATTCGGATTCCACGCGACTGAGACCGTCGCCCGCCTCAGATCCAGCCTCGATGACACCACCGCGGGCGAGACCCGATCCAATCGCTCCACGAGCCACACACACGCCGCGCAGTGCACCCCCTCGAGCACCAGGTCCGTCTCGCAGAAACCATCTTCGCGCACGCGGACGAACTGGTCCATGTACACCGGATCATCCATCTCCGCAAAGTCGGCGTCCGTCGTCAACGCCGCGCGGCGTTCGGCCCGCACAGAATCACGCACCGCGTAGTATCGCTCGAGCCCCCCGCCACGCAAGACACCGAAGACCGTTCGGCAACCATTGCAACAAAACTGATGCTCGGCGCTCTCTTCCACGAGCCCGCGCGGCACCGGCAATCCGCAATGGCTGCACGCAACAGCCTCGCGCTGCGCATGAGCAATCGACGCCGAACGTGCGCCGAGCGTCGTCACGACTCACCCTCAGCCACAGCGGCGTCACCAGCATTGACAACACCGGGGCTCTCGTTGCAGCAAGGCAACGCACGCGGATCGAGCGAACGGACATGATCGACGGCGCTCACGGTCGCCGAACTCTCCACCGGCATCGTCGGCATCGAGATCCGGCCCATCGCCGTAAGCACACCGAGCAGCACCACGATCACCGCCGTGACAGCCGGAACACGCCGACGCATCGGGCCGGTCAGGAACTCCAGCCCGGCGCCCAGCGACACCATCAGCGGCAGCGTGCCCGCCCAGAACGCCAGCAGCACAAGCATGCCAAAAAGCGCGGAACCCGTCCCCGCCGCCGTCAGCGCAAACGCGTACAACCAGCCGCAGGGCAGCAACGCCGTAAGCAGCCCCACCGCCCAGGCGCGGGGCAACGCGGGCATCGCGAACGCGACCCGGTGTCCGCGCTCGATCATGCCGGTCCAAGCCTTGGGCAGAGGTAGCGAACCGGCGCGCACGCCGGCCACCCGCAGCAGCGCGATCAGCCCAAAGGCGATCATCGCACTGCCCGCCAGGATTGCCCCGGTACGCTGGAACCCCGCCTGGCGTGCGCCGAACTCAACCGCAGCGCCGATGCCGCCGCCGAGCAGCCCGAGCATGGCGTATGACAAGCCCCGCCCGGCGTGATACGCGACATGCAGCGACCGGCACCGCCGAGGCTTCTGCTCGTGATCGGCGCTCACCGCAAACAGCACCAGCCCGCCGCACATGCCCGCGCAGTGCGCACTGCCCAGCACGCTTGCGACCAACACCGCACCCAGCAACGGCACGAGCTGTGACGGATCGAAGACCACTACTCGCGCCGCTCGATCGTCTCAACGGCGACCGCGCCGATACCATCATGCGTGACGCGCAGACGCAGCTCCCAGAAACCAAGCATGGCCCCCGGAAGCGCGACGCGATACACCCCCGGCTCAACCTCAACAAATGTCAGGTCGTGTCGATCACGCGAGAACGCGCGGTGGAAGCCCGAGGCAACAACGCTCGCCCCGATCAATGCGTCTCCCTGCGCGTCAGTCAGGCGCACCAAAGCCGTGCCATCAACGGACTCAACATCCGTCGCCCAACCACGCGCGGAGACATCCGGTGTCGCCGCCCGCCTCGCGTCCCAATCCATCGCACGCTGGTAGTAGTCCGGTTCGACAGCGACCGGCCCATCACGCGTCGCGAAGTACACCGTTGTCGCGCACACGGAGACGTTCAGTCCCAGGAGGCCGACAACGACCAAAGGCCAGTGACGCCCCGATGCCCCCTGCCGCGTTTCCTGATGGATCGGTAGCGTTGTCATCAATCGTCCTCCACCGGCATCAACGCCGGAACATCCGGCCCCTGCAGGCGGATCCGTACGGCTGTCTCAAACCCGGCGTCATCGCGCACCTCGACCGGCAAGAGCACCACCCCGCCCGTGCCCGAGAACATGCTGCGATCCGCGGCGATCGTGAGACGATCCGAGAGCGTCGCCCCGGGTTCGATGACCATGCCATCGATTGTCCCGATCAGCTCGACACTTGGCGCCGACAGCGTGTAGACCCGCGACGCATCGGTTCGGTTCGTGATGCGCACCCGCATCGAGTTCCCAATCCTGCCATCGGGCAGCGTATTGAAAGGCAACCCCGGCCCGCGCACGATCGCAACATCCGCCGGCGCTCGGGTGGCAATCAGCGTCGACAGAACGCCGACGATAACGGCGAGCAACGCGGGGTACAGCAGTGTTCGCGCTCGCAGCTTCTTCCATTTGCCGGTCTCGAGACCCTCTTGACTGCTGTAGCGGATCAGGCCCGGCTGGCGCCCCAGCTTGGTCATCACCTCGTTGCACGCGTCGATGCACTGCGCGCAGTGGATACACTCGAGCTGGAGCCCGTCGCGGATGTCGATCCCCGTCGGGCAGACCTTCACGCAGTTGCCGCAATCCACGCAGTCGCCGTGCTCGGGGGCCTCGGCAACCGCCGTGCCGCCCTCGCTCAGCACCTTGAGCGACAGATCTCCCGCGGGGGGCGATGCCTTCTTGCCTTTGCGGAAGCCGCGCGGCTCACCGCGCTTGCGGTCATAGCCCACAATCAACGAGTTCCGATCGAGCAGCACCGACTGCATCCGCCCGTACGGGCACGCGACGATGCAGAGCTGCTCGCGGAAAAAGCCGAAGTCAAAGAGCATCATCGCCGTGACGCCCACCACAATCGCAAACCCGACCGGGTGCGCCGCCGGCGAGCTGGTGATCCATTCGAGCAGCTGCCTCGATCCGACGAAGTACGACAAGAACGTGTTCGCCAGGAAGAAGCACACCGCGAGCACCACCGCCCACCGCAGCACCACGCGCGGGCCCTTCGGCAGACCGCCAAAGAGCCTCCCAAGCCCCTTCCGCCCCGGCTTCCCGTCGAACATCCGCTGGATCGGGCGGAAGACAAACTCCATGTAGACCGTCTGCGGGCAGCCCCACCCGCACCACACGCGCCCGAACATCGCCGTGATAAAGAAGATCGAAAGCCCGACCGTGATCAGCAGCAACGCAAGCAGCACCGTGTCAGTCCGCTGAAACGTCTGCCCGAAGAACGTGAACTCACCCTGCGCCACATTCAGAAAGAACAGCTGCTTGCCATCGAGGTACAGGTGCGGGAGCGTGACAAAGATCACGATCAGCAGCCACCCGACAACGCGTCGCTTCTTCCACTTGGCGCCGTGCGAGACGCGCGGCGTCAGCCACCGACGCGTGCCGTCGGCGTTCAGCGTGCTCAGGACCCGGTCCTCAGGCTGCAAGAGCGTGGTCACAGAAGCGGCTCCTCAAGAGTGCGCGCAAATCTCAGCTGCCGCTGGCGATCGCGGTCTCGCCGTCGATCGCTGGCGTGCTCCCGATGACTTCCCCGTCTTCGGTCAACTCGGGCCACGGCGCGATGGGTTCGCCCTCTTCACCACGCGGGCCATCCAGGTTCTGCCCGCGAAGCGAAGCGACGTACGCCGAAACAACCGCGATTTCGTTCTCGTTCAGCAGGTTCCGCTGCGCGGGCATCGCGCCGTTCGCCGCCCCGTCGCGGATCACTTCGACAAAGCCCATGAGCGAAGTCAGGTTCTTGTAGTGCCCGTCCGTAAGGTTGGGGCCGACAAGGCCCTGCCCGTCTTCGCCGTGGCACGTCGCGCAGGCCGCGCTGAGGTACACCGCCCGCCCCTGCTCGAGCCATGACTCTTCGCTCATGATCGTCAGGATCTTGGCCTCGCCCATCGGCACATCATTCAACTCGGCGAACTGCACCTGCAACGCGCGCTGCTCGGCCGAGGCGTATTGATCGAGTATCGAGGGCACAAACGGGCTGAAGTGATACACCATCACATAGAGCACCGCGAACGCGATCGACCCGCCGAACACGAGCCACCACCAGCCGGGCGTCGGGTTGTCATACTCCTGAATCCCGTCGTAGTTGTGATCGGTCAGCGCATAACCCGGCTCGCCCTCCATCAACTCCGCGGCCTTTGCCGCCGGAGCCGCGATCGGCCCCGAGGCTTTGAACGCCTCACCGGACGATTCACGCACCGCGTGCAGCGTCTGCGAGTACTTCGCCGCGGCTTCGGCGAATGCCCGCTCCGCTTCCGCCAGCGCCACACGCCCGCCGGCCGACACCTCGGCACGCTCGCGCTCAAAGTCTTCAAACCGCCGCACGCGCTTGCCGTGGATCTCCCACTGCCCGTCGCCCCGCCCGTGCTCTCCGTGGGTGCCCTCGCTCATCGATCGATCCCTTCTTCACCCTGCGTGCTTTGGGAGAGCTCGCCCCCATCCGTGAGCGGAATCTCTGCGTTGTAGGTCATCTCGTCCCGTGTCGACCGCATGACGCGCCACGCAACGATTGCGAACGCGAGCACAAACATCACCAGCCCGATGATCGGATACAGCCCAATGTCGAGGGCCGCGAGCACGTCACTGAACCTCATGGTTCACCTCCAAAGCCCCATCGCTCATCGCCTGCGCGGGCGGCTCCTTGTACAGGTCAACGCCGAGCCGCTGCATGTACGCGATCAGCGCAACGATCTTCTTCTCTTCGACACGATCCACGACACTGGCGCCCTGGGCCTGTTCGATGATGTTGGCCGCGATCACCTCCGCCTGCGCCCGGGCGGCGATCTCGGCGCCGCCGGGTTCCAGGATCTCGCTGCTGTAGGGGTGCCCCAGCATCGCCATCGAGTCGACCCGTGCCTGGACCTCGTTGAAGCGAAGATCCTGCTCGGTCAGCCACGGGTACGCCGGCATGAGCGAGTTTGCCTGCACCGCACGCGGGTCCTTGAAGTGCAGGTAGTGCCAGTAATCGCTCTTGCGGCCGCCCTCGCGGGCAAGATCCGGCCCGATGCGACGGCTGCCCCACTGGAACGGATGGTCATACACAAACTCGCCCGGCTTGCTGTAGTCGCCGTACCGCTTGGTCTCCGCGTAGATCGGGCGGATCATCTGCGAGTGGCAGTTGTAGCAACCCTCGGCCACATAAATGTCGCGCCCCGCCAGTTCCAGAGGCGTGTAGGGCTGCACGCTGGCGATCGTCGGGATGTTGCTCCGCACCAGGAACATCGGGATCGCCTCGGCCAGGCTCCCGATCGCCACCGCCACCAGCGTCAGCACCGTGAACCGGATCGGCAGGCGCTCCCACTTGCGGTGCCAGGTCAGCTGGCTGAACTTATCGAGCTTGTCGCCCGCGGGCGTCACCGCCGAAAGCCGGCTCGTCGCCTTCGGGTCGCCCGAGTAGCCCTTGGTTAGACGCGGCGCGCGGTGCACCGGCTCGTCGAGCTTCTTGGGCTTGCTCCGCATGGTCATGATGCTGTTGACAAGGAGCATCACCACGCCGGCGACAAAGAGCGAGCCGCCGATGATGCGGATCCAGTAGAACGGGATGAGCTGCACGACCGTCTCGACAAAGTCGGGGTACATCAGCCGGCCCGAAGCGTCGAACGCGCGCCACATCAGGCCCTGCGTGATGCCCGCCGCGTAGATCGGCAGGATGTACAGCAGGATGCCGATCGTCGCGATCCAGAAGTGCGCCGCGCAGAGCTTCACGCTCCACAGCTTCGTCTGGTACAGCTTGGGCAACAGCCAGTAGGCCATGCCGAAAGTCATCATCCCGTTCCAGCCCAGCGCGCCGGAATGCACGTGGGCGATGGTCCAGTCGGTGTAGTGGCTCAGGCTGTTGACCGCCTTGACGCTCAGCATGGGCCCCTCAAAGGTGCTCATGCCGTAGAACGTCACGCCCAGAACAAAGAACTTGAGCACCGGATCAGCCGCGACCTTGTTCCACGCCCCCCGCAGCGTCAGCAGCCCGTTGATCATCCCGCCCCAGCTCGGCATCCACAGCATCACACTGAAGACCATGCCCAGCGTGCTCGCCCACTCGGGCAGGCTCGTGTAGTGCAGGTGGTGAGGCCCCGCCCAGATGTAGATAAACACCAGGCTCCAGAAGTGCAGGATGCTCAGCTTGTAGCTGAACACCGGGCGACCCGCCGCCTTGGGCAGGAAGTAGTACATCAGCCCCAGGAACGGCGTCGTCAGGAAAAACGCCACCGCGTTGTGACCGTACCACCACTGCATGAGCGCGTCCTGCACGCCCGCGTACACCGGGTAGCTCTTGAGCATCAGCTCGGCGCTCGGCACCTCGCCCGTGTTCACCCAGTGGACGATCCCCGCGGGAATCCAGATATTGTTGAACACGTGCAGCATCGCGACCGTCACGATCGTCGCGATGTAGAACCACAGCGCGACGTACATGTGCCGCTCGCGCCGCTTGATCAGCGTCATAAAGAAGTTCACGCCAAAGAACCCGACCCAGACTACGGCGATCGCGAGGTCGATCGGCCACTCCAGTTCGGCGTACTCCTTGCCCTGCGTGATGCCGAGCGGCAGCGTGATCGCCGCGGCAACGATGATCCCCTGCCAGCCCCAGAAGTGCAGCCGCCCCAGCAGGTCCGACCACATCCGCGTCTTACACAACCGCTGCGTGCTGTAATAGATCGCCGTGAACACCGCGTTGCCCGCGAACGCGAAGATCGCCGCGTTCGTGTGCAGCGGGCGGAGGCGACCAAACGTCAGCCACTCCTGCTCATACGTCAGGCGGAGCGTGTCGGTCAGCCACAGCGGGTACCCGTTGGTGATCAGCCAGTCGTTGCCCGCGGGCAGCACGAGCTGCAACGCGACCACCAGCCCCGCCAGCGTGGCCACCAGACCCCAGATCACCGTCGCGAACAGGAACATCCGCGAGATGCCGTCGTCATACGTGAACTCTTCCAGCACCGGCCCGTCGCCGGCCGCACCCGCCGACGCCCCTACAGACGCCGCAGCGGCCCCTTGTGATCCGCCCTCGTTCGTACCCTCGCTCATGCCGCGAGCCCTCCGTCCACCGCCCGCAACGGGGCAGGACCACCCAATGTGCCGAGAAGATGACTAGATCATCTTTTTATCCTTGATTGTTGCGGCGGTCCAGTAGGAAATCCGACAGAACAGTCGGGATTTCCCGGCCACCACCCCTAATGGGGAGAACAGGACCCTCATGGATGCCATCGGCATCGCCACGGTCAGCGGGGCGATCGCGCTTGGGCCCACGGCACGGTCCGCGTGCGTGGCATCGACGCCTCCGGCGCGCTGCCCGCCCCCTACCTCGCCCGCATCGTCCGCCACCCCGCGCGAGCGGGGATCGCCACCACGACCCGGGGGTAGGGCGGCGGCGTCACCATCGCCAAACCCGCCGAGCAGATCACCCTCGCCGGTGTCTGCCACGCGATCGACGACATCCCCGGCGACCAGACCTGCCTGCTCGCCACGCCCGGCTGCGCAAGCGGAACGTCCCGCGCGATCGGTGCCGTGTGCGCTCAATACCGCCAGGTCATGGCGCGTCTCATCAACGAGACCACCGTCGACGCCTTCATCCGAACACCCGATGGCTACGCCGCGCCGCCAGCGCGAGCGCAGCGGGCAGGCTGATCAAGCCGCGCGGGCCTGCCTCCCGGCGTCGACCATCTCTTCAACGATCGACACGAGCCCGCGCGTGACATCCCACCCGGCAAGCCGCCCGCGCAGACGCGAGAGATCGCTGTAGTAGCAGATGTGATCCCCGCGCCGTGCGTGCCCGTCGAACGCCAGGTCCATCTTCACGCCCGCGACCTCTTCGACGAGGCGGACACACTCGAGCACGCTCGCGCTGTTCGCGCGCCCGCCCCCGATGTTGAACACCTCGCCCGGGCGCGGGTCGCCGCACCACCGGTCGAACGCCTCGATGACGTCGTCGCAGTGGATCTGATCGCGCACCTGCTTGCCGCCGTAGCCGATGATCGTGTAGGTCTCTCCCGCCAGCGCCGTGCGCACGAGGTACGACAGAAAACCATGCAGCTTGACGCCCGCGTGGTCAGGGCCAGTCAGGCAGCCGCCACGGAACACCCCCACCGGCATCGAGAAGTACCGCCCGTACTCCTGCGCGATCAGATCGCCCGACGCCTTGCTCGCGCCGAAGAGGCTGTGCAGGTTCTGATCGATCGGGAAATCTTCGCCGATCCCCTCGGCATACCGCTCGTCGCTGAAGTCGTACCGCAGCGCCCCCTCCACAAGGTCCAGCCCGTTGGGGCCGTCGCCGTAGACCTTGTTGGTCGACACGTGCACGAAGGGCGACTCCGGGCAGAACCGCCGGGCGGCCTCCAGCAGGTTGATCGTCCCGCCCGCGTTGATGTCGAAGTCGTCCAGCGGACGGCTCGCGGCAAGATCGTGCGAGGGCTGAGCCGCGCAGTGAATAACCCGCGAAAACCGCTCACGCTCGAACAGCGCCGGAACGCCCGCGCGATCGCGGATGTCCAGCTCGTGGTGGACGAACCGCGGGCACGCTGCCCGCAGCACCGCGAGCACCGGGCGTGTGTCGCCGCCCGCGCCGAACAGGTCCATCCGCGTGTTGTTGTCCAGCCCGTGCACCTCATGCCCGCGGGCGCTAAAAAACCGCACCGCCGCCGAGCCGATCAACCCGCTGCTGCCAGTCACCAGAGTCTTCACGACGCCCTCCGCATCTCGAATCCCTCGGCCTCGACGGCTCCGAACACCTGACCCCGATCGGCACGCGCGCCCAGCACGTCGCGCAAACGGCGCGCACGCACCTCGTAGGTGTGCGACCGGAGCACCTCTTCCCGCCCAACGCGGCCCATCGCGGCACGCCGCTCGGGATCGTCCAGCAATCGCTCAACCTTGCGCACCATCTGCTCGGGGCCATCCGCCAGCTCAAGCGCGTCGCCCGGCGTCAGGTAGTCGCTCAGGATCGGGTTCGGGTCGGACACCACCGCCGCGCCGCACAGCAACAGCTTGAACACCCGCTCGTTCCCGCTGAACCGCCACGGCAACACCTGGCTCGGCTCGTGCAGCGCAACGGAGACCGCCGATGCCGCGACCGCCCGGTTGAACGGGTTCTTGTCCCCGCCGCCCGCGTCCTCGAGCCGTCCGCGCGTGCGCACCCCCTCGGGCCATCGCTCGCCGAACAGCGCAAAGCGACCACCGAAACGATCTTGCAACGCTTCGATGTAGGGGCCCATGTTCGCCCACTTGAACGTCCAGCAGTTCCCGACAAACAGCACGTCGTGCACACGCTCGGCGGTCTGGATCGGCTCGTACCGCGTCGCATCCGCCGCGTGCGGCTCCTCGATCACGCTCAGCCCGAGGTCGAGGAACGAGCGGAACGCCACGCCGAAGCACGCTCTGTGGAACGGGCTGCGCACCACGTCGATCAGCCCGCGTTCGATCGCGCTGCGCTCGGGCCCGTGCGGGCGCTCCGGCTGGGTATAAAAGCTCTGCACCCCGGCGTCGTGGAACCGGTCGAAGTCGATCCGCTCGGCCTTGAACAGATCGCACATGTTACTGGGCCCGCTCCGAACAGCGACTTGCATCCCCCGCTCGCCCCGGTGGCGTTCGATCGCATCCAAGTCGCTCGCGTTGAGCCATGCCGCCGGGGAGCGATCCGGCCGCTGGAGACAGCCCAAGAACAGGTCGGGCCTTTGCCCATCGAGCATCTCCGCCAACGGCGGATCACCCTCACGCGCGGGGCACCAGTCCACCACATCGGCGCCGGTCGCCCGGTGCCCGCGGATGTGCCCCTCGTCGATGTACCAGAACGCGGTGCGTTCGGCGGGCACAAACCGCTCGTACAGCACCCGCTGGGCCTCGCCCGCGCCCATCAGAGCGGCCGATCCTCGAACAGATCGGCGAGCGCCTCGGGCAGCGCCCACCGCACGCCCCAGCGGATCAGCCCCACCCCGATCAACGGGTGATGCTTGCTTGTGTGCTCGCTGTAGGTCGGCAGCGTGAGCGTGTACGACAGCTCGGGCGCCAACGCCGGCTCGACCATCTCCAGCCCGCACACCTGCCCGTCGTACACGTCGTGCTTGAACCAGTCCCGCCCGGGCACTTTGAAGTCGTCGATCAGGATGAATCCCGAGTCGCACCGCTTCGTGATCCAGGCGACCTCCTGCGCGAGCGGCCACTGAAAGCCCCACCCGTGCGCGTCGAGCCACCACAGGCCCGGCGCGTTCATCAGGTCGGGCTCGCGTTTGCCCAATCCTTCAAGAAAGCCGGGCGACGACTCGTGGCGAACCTCCGCCTGGGCAAACGCCGAGAGGTTCTCGCGGGCGTGTTCGGCCGCCTCGTCGCTCGCCTCACAACTGCGGATCGGAAGATCCGGCGCGTTGCGTGCGACCCAGCAGGCCGTTGTCCCAACGTTGGTGCCGGTCTCGATGAAACCACGCACCTCGGGCAGGATCGAGCGGACAAGCGCCTGCAGATGGCGGTCGCCGTGGAACCCCTCGGGGTGCAGGCGGAGCGACCCCGGCGTGCGCTGGGTTTGAGCTGTCGGCGAGGCGGTCGGTGGCATGGCTCCCTCCGAGTGTCCAATCCTGCCCTGAGCATCGGCGCAGAGCGTTCCAAAGGGCCACATCTCGCGGCCGGACCGGTCCTGAGCCGATGGATACCCCCAAGCAGAGAGGGTTCTCCATGGCCGAGACCAGCGTGCATATCGACCCCCCCGCGTCGGACCTCAAGCCCGAGCCCGAGACCGATCTCGATCGGTTTGCCGCTTTTTGCCGCTTTTACGCCGAGATTCACGCCCTCGACGGGGCCTACGCCGAGGGCATGGCTGCCCATCGGGCCGCCGCCGATCGCCTCTTCGAGCAGTCGCTGGGCTTTCTCGATCGCCTCCCCTGGAGCCGCATCGCAACCGCCCTCGACGTGGGGATGGGCTACGGACACCACTGCGCGGCGTTCGCCAAGCGGGGGCTGAAGACCACCGGCCTGACCGTCCACCTGCCGCCGGAACTCCGTGCCCATGCCCGCGAGCACGCCTACGAGGTCGTCGAGGGCGACATGCACGAGGTCCCGGCCGACGACGGTGCGTACGACCTCGTCTGGTCGAGCCACTCGCTCGAACACAGCTTCAGCCCGCTGCTCGCGCTGCGTGAGTGGCTGCGGGTGTGCAAACCGGGAGGCTGGCTTGCGGTGACGGTGCCGCCCCACAAATCGCAGGTCGTCAGCGGGCATTTCACGACCGGCTGGTCGGTCGGGCAACTCGCGTACATGCTCGCGGTCGCCGGGTGCGACTGCCGCGAGGGGCTGTTCGTCCGCGAGGGGTACAACGTGCGTGCGCTCGTCCGGCGACCCGCAACCGATGCGCGGTCCGAGGGCGCGAGCTGGATGTTCAACGCGATCGAGCGCCTGCCGAGCGTGATCCGAGCATCGGCCGTCGAGCTGCCCAACAGCCTGGGCAAGCTCGCGTTTGAGGGCGAGATCGATCGGATCGAGCCAGAGGAAGGCCCGCTGGTGTCGACGCGGCATCGACCGGCCCGGGACGCGTAAATCGTCGCCCTCCCGGGGGGCTGCGGCTCGCCCGCGGAGCCCCCCGATTCCTAGCCTTTCCCCAACTCCGGGCAGAGCTGCCCGGGCACGAGGGAGGCAACATGAACGCTGTGATTCGGAGCGTGATCGCTTGGGCCTTGCTGGCCTGTGTGTCGGGCGTCGCGTGGGGCCAGGGCGCCCCGTCGGACCTGTCCAGCGGCGTCTGGCGCATGGCGGGCACGTTCAACGGGTGGGCCGCCGCCCAGCCCGACTGGACCATGGCCCCCATGGACGACGGGACCTACGAGCTCGTGCGTGAGCTGCCCGGCGGTCGCCACCAGTTCAAGTTTGTCCGCAACGGCGACTGGGCCCTCGGGCACTTCGGACTCGCCGAGGGCGGCGGGCTCGAACAACCCGGCGACAACCTCGCCCTCGACGTCCGCGTGCAGGCGGTTTATCGCATCACGCTCGACCCGGGCGCACGGACGTGGTCGTTCAGCGTGGCCGATCTGGATCATCCGGTGCTCGCGATCGATGTGCTGGGCGTGCCGACCAGGGGGCGCGCTCTGGCGATCGCGCTCGACCGCTCGCTCGCGACGGTCGACGAGAACGGCGGCGGCGTGCGGGGCGACATCCGTGCGATCGAAGGGGGCACCGCGATGCGCCTCGACACCGCCGGCATGGTGCACATCGTCACGCCGGGCGATGTCGATCGGATGATCGTCGAAGTGCGTGTGACCGATGCCGAGGGCGTGTCGACCACCGAACGCCTGACGCTTGATGTGCAGCCGGCCTACCGGATCGTCGTGACACGCGCCGACGGCGCGTCGGCGGTCATTCCGGTCGATGCACTCAGCCCCGGGCTCGCGCGAGGGATCGTTGATCTGGATCCCGATATCAGGAGCATCGAGCTTCTGGAGGGCGAAACGCGTCGCGGGTGGTTCGAGGCCGATGGCCCTGTGCCTGTCGATCCAGACCGCCCGCAAATGGCCTTCGAGGTCCGCGAGGGCGGTACCCGGATGGTCATGGGCCGCTGGCGCCGGTTCACCGTGCCCGCGGGCGACGCGACGGGCGGGGTGCTCACCGGTGATTTCAACGGGTGGGCCGCGCCGGGCAGTCCCGAGGCGATCGAGCTCACGCCTGGCTACATCGCCGGCGAGCGCGTGCTGTTCACCACCCTTGAGCTGCGTACGGGCGCACACCGGGTGGTCGCCGAGCTCGACCACGGCGAGCGGGCCATCCCGCGCGAGCTCACGCAAACCGCCGACGGGCCCGGCGGGCTCACGGGGCTCGCGATTGCCGGGCGGGTCCCGGCGGACTTCGGCGAACCGGGGCCCAACTCGATCGCGGGCAACGCGGTGCTGCACGACCCGACCTGGTCGCGTGACCTCCGCCCGATCGCCGAGGATCTGGGCCTCGCCGACATCCGCGTGCGCACGCTGCCGAGCGATGTGAGCGAGGCGACGGTGCTGCTGGAAACCACCAAGGGTGAGATCGAGGTGCCGATGCGGGTTGGACGCGGGCTCGACGGGTTTGACGCGTGGACCGCCCGCATCATGGGCGGCTCCGACATCCTGTCCTACCGCATCGAGCTGCGCGACGGCTCGGCCTCGCACACCATCGGACCGATCGAGCACGCGCTCGACGCCCCCTACCCCGATACGCCCGACTGGGCGAAGGGCGCGGTCTACTACCAGATCTTCGCCGAGCGGTTCCGCAACGGAAACCCCGCCAACGACCCGGCGGGCCCGGCGTACTTCCGCATGCCCTGGGCCGCCGATTGGTACAAGACCCAGCCCGGCGAAGAAGAGGCGTGGCGCGTGCGTGCGGGCATGACCCCCGACGAGCCGATCGAGCCCCGCACCGGGGGCGACCTGTACCACTGGGTCTGGGATCGGCGCTACGGCGGCGACCTCCAGGGCGTGATCGAGAAGCTCGACCACATCGAGGCACTCGGCATCACCGCGATCTACTTCAACCCGGTCTTCGAGGCCGAGTCGATGCATAAGTACGACGCGACCGCCTTCCACCACATCGACGACAATTTCGCCGGCGCGGGGCCCGTGCCCCAGCAGTGGACGCTGCCCGCGGGCGAGACGAGCGACCCGGCGACGTGGACGTGGACCGAGGCCGACCGGTTCTTCCTCCAGACGTTCCTGCCCGCGTGTAAGGCCGCGGGCATCCGGGTCGTGATCGATGGCGTCTGGAACCACACCGGGCGCGAGTTCTGGGCCTTCCGCGACGTCATCGAGAACGGGGCGGACTCGGACTATGCCGGGTGGTTCTTCGCCAACTTTGACGTCGACGGCGATCTTGAGAGCTGGCAGGCCTGGGACCAGCCAAGCGGGTGGCTGCCCAAGTTTCGCCAGGACAGCGAGCGGAACCTGGTCGAGCCGGTCAAGCAGCACATCTTCGCCGTCACGCGCCGGTGGATGGACCCCAACGGCGACGGCGATCCGAGCGACGGCGTCGACGGCTGGCGGCTGGACGTCCCACTGGACGTGGGCGAGCCGTTCTGGGAGGAATGGCGGGAGGTCGTCAAGGATGTGAACCACGAGGCGGTGATCATCGCCGAGATCTGGCACGACGCCGATCCGTGGCTGCGGGGCGATCACTTCGACACGCACATGAATTATCCCTTCGCCGAGGCGATCACCGATTGGCTCGCGGTCGAACCCGGGATGACGAGCGCTCAGCTCGTCGAGCGGCTGGGGCCTGCGTTCGACAACGGACCGCAGACCAACCTCATCCACCAGAATCTGTTCGCCAGCCACGACACCGACCGCTACGTGAGCATGCTCTGGAACCCCGGGCGCGGCTACGACCAGGGCAACCGCGTGCAGGACGGGGATCTGGACTATCGCGCCGGGCGCCCGCCGCAAGCGATCTTTGATCTGAGCCGGCTCGGTGTTGCGGTCCAGGCGACCTACGCCGGGGCTCCGATGGTGTACTACGGTGACGAGGTCGGCATGTGGGGCGCAGACGATCCGACCGATCGCAAGCCCCTTCCATGGCCCGATATGGGCCCGATGGTCCACCCGGGCGAGCGTTTCGACACCGATCTGCTCGCGCACTACCGGGCGTGGTTCGGCCTGCGCAGCGACCCGCGGACAGCACCCGTGCTCCGCTTCGGCGACCTCCGCCACATCGACAGCAACAGCGACGACGTGTTCGCGTTCGTGCGTTCGCTCAACGGTGTTGAGGTGTACGTCGTTGTCAACCGCGGCGAACGCGCATTCGACGCCGGCTCACTCGTGCCGGTCGTGGATGACGCGTTGGTCGAGCGGGTTTCGGCCCGGTGGTGGGTAGTCGAGCGGTAGGCATGCGCGGGAGCAGGCCGCCGGAATGAAGAACGGGCGGGGGCCGCGGCCCCCGCCCGGTGTCTGTGTGATCCGATCGAACGCCGGGCGTTAGCCCGGGCGGCCTGATCGTTTAGTCGCAGCCCGCGTCGAACTGCGCCAGGTACTCAAGCACGTCGAAGAAGTCGAACGCACCGAAGGGGGCGGCGAGGTCGGCGCTGGGGTCGCTGGCGTCGAACTGCGCCAGATACTCGAGCACGTCGAAGAAGTCGAGCGAGCCGAAGGGGGCCGCCAGGTCGGCCGGGCAGGTCTCCGGGTCCTCACACGAGCTGCCCGCGACGCGGAAGCCATCGACACCGGCCTCGACGATCGTGCCGTCGATGTCCTGCGCGATGAAGCGGACCCGCATGTTGTCGCTGGGGGCGATCACCGAGTCGATCTGGAAGGAGCGGAAGTTCCAGCCTCCGGAGACCTCTGGCCCGGTGGGGCCGACGGTCTCGAGGTTGGTCCAGCTGCTGCCGCCGTTGTTGGAGATCTCGATGACGAAGGTTTCGGTGAACGCGTTCTGAGCGGTGCCGCCCTCGTTGTTGTCGAACCAGCGGAAGTACTCGACGGTGCTGCCAGCGGCTGTGCCGTCGAAGACAGGGCTGACCAGGATCGTGTCGCCGCCGTCGACGTCAGAGTTGTCCTGCACGTTCCCGGTGATGAAGCACTGGCCGGAGCCATCCGCGTCTTCGGGCGCATCGGAGATGCGGCTGTCGCTTGCGCCGACCGGCACGCCCCGCTCCCATCGGCCCGCGGCGGGGCTGGTGATGCTGCCGGCAACGGTCCAGCCCTGATCGGTCTCGAAGTTGTCGGCAATCGACTCGACGAACTCGCCGACGACCGCGCTGAAGGGCGCCGAAGCACCGCCGGAGGGCAGCGTGGTCGTGCCCGCCGACTGGCCCTGGGCGGAGATGAAGTACTCGACCGAACCGTCGGCGCAGTCGAACGGGGGCAGCGTCGCGGTGTACGAGTTGCCCGCGTTGAAGGTCAGCGGCGCGGTGGTGAAGCCGCCGCTGCTGCCGGCGCGGAAGTTGACGAGCAGCGACCCGCCGACGAGGACGTCCTCGTTAGGATCGATGGTAACGTCGAAGCTGGTGCTCACGCCGGGGTCGACCTGCGTCGGCGCCGCGCTGTCGGCGATGATGCTCGGGCCGATGAACGGCGCATCGATCGCGAAGACCTGGAAGTCGTAGAGCTGAATGTTGTTGGTGGTCGAGGCGGTGTCAACGCGGATGAAGTATGTGCCGGCGTCGGGCGCGATCGCGACCAGTGTTTCGGTCTCGCCGCTGCCCGTGCTGTTCGACGACGCGATCACGGTCGTGCCATCGGCCGCGAGCAGATCGATCGTGAGGTTGTGGATGGTGTTGTAGTTGGTCGTCGCGCCCGTGTTGCAGGCCTGCGTCTGCGGGCCCTGCTGGTACGTCGCGGCGGCCGGGGTCGCCGAGATGGTCAGCTCAAGAGGTTGCGTTGCGTTGATGACGAAGTAGTCGACGTCGTTGTTGTCGTCGATCGAACGCTGCTGGAGGCTCGCCGCCCCGAAAAGCCCGATAGAGCCGAGGTCGGCTGCGCTTGCGCTGTTGTTGTTGGGCTCGCTGCGGTCGCCGTAGTGGCGCTGTCCATTGAGGATGTCGTCGAGCTGCGGCCCGTCGAAGCTGGTGCTCAGGAATGGCTCCATGAGCTTGTTGTTCTGGACCGGGCAGACGTGGAGCATGCCGAGGCCGTGCCCGTGCTCGTGGGCGATGACATTGCGCAGGCGGAGCGAGTTGCTGCCGGTGGCGTTGTAGAAGGTGTCGAAGGCGTCGAAGATCATGTCGCCGTCGTTGGGGAAGTTGTTGTACGCGAGCACGCCACCGTTGCCATCGTTCTGGAAGTCGAACGCCGCGATGCGGACGTCGCCGCGCACGCCGAGCTGGCCGGCGGCGTTGTTGGTGTTGGAGCCGTCGTCGTTGGGCTCAAAGACGTAGTCGACACCGATGAGCTCTTCCCAGCGGTCGAAGACTTCGTCGAACAGCGGCTGCCAGTTGGCGGGGCTGCCGTAGATGCCGTTGAGCCAGGCGAAGAGCTGGTTGGTGCCGCTGCCCAGGCCGATGCCGAGGTCGGGCACGAAGGCACCGTCGGGGACGTAGCTGTAGGTGATGGTGATGCGATCGCCCTGCCCGCCCGTTCCGCCGTCGGTCGCGGTCGAGGACCAGCGGCTGGTCTGCTGGAAGGCGATGGGGTTGGGCCCATAAGCGAGTTCGCTGAACGCGTAGGCCATCTCGGGGTCGGTGCCGGGCGCCATACAGGGCAGGACCGGGTCGGCGCCGGTGAGCGCGCGCTCGGCTACGGCGACAAGGACCTGCCGGTGCCCGGGCGCGGTGCGCTCCCAGAGCTCAGGGGTCACGATGTGCGAGACCTTGGCATAGTCAGGATCCTGAAACGCCGACCACGCCACAACACCGACGCCGTCGCTCGACGTGAGTTCGACGTCGCAGCCGGCCTGTCGGGCGCGTTCAAACAAAATGCCGCGTCGCTGTTCGCTCGGCAGCATCTGAATGAGCTGGCTCTCAATTCTGTCCGTCAGCTCGGCCGTGAAGGCCTCAAGCTCCGCGTTTTGCCCGTCCGCGTGCGTCGCGGGCGCAGCGGAGACCGCCGCGGCAGCGCCGGCAAGAACCGACATCATCCATGCAGCATTACGCATCTTCGGGTGCCTCATCTTCTGTTTTGGGTGCACAACCACACAACCACACGCCCAAACCAACGGGCCCGCTGTCACAGCCGGCAGCGCTCGGGTGACGCAGACGGCACAAGCACGTCGGCAACGCCGGCTCCAGCGAAACAACCCGTTCCGGGCGACCACAAAGTTCCTCGGCCCGCCCACAACCCGAACGCGGACCGTCGCCGCGCAGAACGCGCGGCGAAGAGTACAGACGAATACGGGGAATACCCCCGAACGGATCCTCTGTGCAAACAGTTGACACCGAGTTTCGCTGTCAGGCAACCCTCCCGCGGCGCGGTAGGCTTTCGCGGACGCAATTCTTGAGGAGCAGCCATGCCGAACACCGCCCATCCTGCCCGCTTTACCACCCTGACCGCCCTCTGCACAACTGCGATGCTCCTCTCGCTGAGCGGGTGCGACCAGACACAGACCACCAATCCGCCGCCCCGGGGCGATACGGGTGGCCGAGTTGACCCCTATCGCTCGACCGGCATCGACGCCGGCTCGGCGCGCGCATCCACCGTCGATCTGCTCGAGTTCTCAGACCGTGTGGGCGAGGCACTCGCGTCGCGCATCGCGACCATCCCCGAGATCGCCGGCGCCGCCGATCGCGTGGTGATCGAGATGGGCGCGATTGAAAACAGCACCCAGACCCCTTCGTCCGACTTCGCGATCATGCGCCGGCGGGTCTTCGCGAGCCTGGTCAACAGCGATCTCGTCCGCCCCTATGCCGACATCCTCGAGGCGCCCGAGGTCACCGATCGCCAGCGCGGGCGCTTCGCGATCGACCCGGGGTCGACCGATCGGTACGACACGCGCGCCACGTACGTCTTGCAGGGGTTCTTCGGCGAACTCTCGCGCGGCGGCGGCATCCAGAGCAACTACTACTACGAGATGACGCTCACCAACCTCCAAAGCCGACGCATCCTGTTCGTCGAACAGTTTGACAGCAAGCAGATCCGCTAGTCGCACCGACGTGTGAACGCCATGCCCCAAAGGCCCTCAACTGTCATGGCGGTGCTCGTCTGCGTCACCGTGCTCGCCTGCTCGGCCTGCACCACCGCCCCGCGTACGACGCGACACACCGCCGCGGACCTGCTGGAAGCGTCCGACACCCTGCGCGATAGCCTCGCACGCAGCGCGTGGCTCGCCGGACGCGGCCCGTCGTCGCCGCCCTACCGCCTCGGCTTGGGCGAGACGGTCAACCGCTCGGCCGATCGCCTGAGCCAATCAGCTCGGCGTGTCATCCTCGCGCGCACGCTGCTCGGCGAGGGCATGCTCGACCTCTTCGATGCACGCGGTGTCGCGGTCGTGCTGCCCCCTGCTGACGCCCAGGAGCTCGCGCGCTTCGGCGTCGATGAAGCGTCGCACGTCGGGGCGTACGAGCGGCCCTCGCACGTTGCGCAGGCGACTTTCAGCTCGCTCACCCGCGTCGCGTCGCTCGCCGGCGGGCCCGCCGATGCCCGACGCGACACCTTCCTCGTCGAACTCACGATCATCGACGCCGACTCGCGTGCCGTCGTGTTCACGGATCGTTTCGAGTACGCCCGCGTCGCGGCCGGACGGCTGTTCGACTGATGCGACGCTGCGCCGCTCAAGCCGCCGTCGTCCTGGGTCTGAGCATGGGCCTGTGCGCGGGCGGTTGCGCGGGCTACGCCCCGCGCGAGGACGTGCTCGCCGCGACCGCGCGCGGCTCCTTCGGCGAAGCACGCGAACTCGTCGCGATCGACCGAACAACAGACCCGGGAGCGCGCGACTTCGGGCTCGATCGCCTCAAGCTCCTGCTGCTGAGCCTGGCCGACGGCATCGAGACCGCCGCCGCGACCGAGGCCGACGCCCTCGATGACCTGCTGCGCACCCAAGGTGTCAATCGCGACGCCGGCGTCGGCACCGTGCTCGCGGGTGAAGAAGCCTCGCGCGTCTGGAAGGGCCAGCCCTACGAACAGGCGCTCGCCTTCACCACGATCGGGTACACCGACGCGCTGCGGGGCGAGTGGGACAACGCCAGGGCGGCGGCCCTCAACGCGCAGATCCTCGTGCGAGACTTTTCCCCGGCGCTCAAGGACCTGCCGCCCGACGCCGACCCGCTGCAAGTCCGCCTCGCGCTCGCCGCCGCAGGCGACCCCGACGAGCCCGATCTGGGTCTTTCGCACGAGGAAACCCGGGGCGAGATCGTTCCGGCCCTGGTGCTGCGCGCGGTCGCGGCCGATCAGACCGGCTTCGTCGAAGAGCGTGACGAGGTCCTCCGCCGGATCGAGGCCGTGGCGCCCGACCAGCGGGATCTCGTTGCGCGGTTGCACGCGGGCGCGTACAACACGCTGCTTGTCGTCGACTTCGGTCTTGTGCCCGAGCGTATCGCGGCCGGTCCCAGCGGCGCGATCGCGATAACCCGCCCCCGCACGCCCAGCGACACGGCCCCGCTCCGAATCGATTTCGGCGGCTTGGGTTTCAGCGTGCCGGTCGCGCTCGATGTCAACGAGCTGAGCCGCGACCTGCGCTGGAACGGACTCGAGGACCTGCGCCGCGCGAAGGCCGCTCTCGGCTCGACCCTCACGACCGGCGGGCTGATCGCGGCGGCATCTCTCGAAGACGACGAGGCCCAACTCGCGGCGCTCGCCGTCGCGGGCGTCGGCGCCATCCTGCAGGCCACCGCCCGCGCCGATACGCGCCACTGCGAACTGCTCCCCCAACGCACTTACCTCGCGCTGCTCAGCCTCCCGCCCGAGCCGAGCACTCTGCGGGTTCAGATTGCCGGCGACCCCGCGACCCGGGTGACGCTGCCCATGGCTCGAGCGCCCCGCCCCGGCGAACCCGCGAGCCTCATCTACGTGCGCATGCCCCACCGCGGCGGCCCGACCGGCTCGGCCAACATCATCTACGCCAACGAGACGACAGGCGCAACGCCGGGCCCGCAGCTGCCCTACATCCTCGGCGGCGACTGCCTCAGGCGTCCATCGCACGGCGCGCTCGATGACTACCAGGCCAGCGGGTTCCTCGCGGGCTTCACCCTCAACGACCTGCGCGATCTCTACGAGGCCGAGGACATCGTTGTCGTCGAAGGCCCGCTCGGGCGACCGCCGGGGCGACACCTCGTCGACGGCGGGCGGTACCTGTACGCCGCCGGGCCCAGCACAACCGGCTTCGCCAGGCTCTACGCCGAGCCGCACCCGCCGTACGTGCCGGTCTCGCCCGCCGTTCGCGAGCTTGCGGCTCGCATCAAGGAGGGCTCGGGAAGCCCGCCGTCAGCGCCAGCATCACCAGACCTCGCGATCGGAGCAACACCATGAAAACTGTTCGCCGCACGCCTCGCCACGCCATTCGGATCGCTGCGCTCGCCGCCCTGGCATTGGTCGCGGCGCTGCCCGCCTGTGTGACCAACGACAACGTGCCCCCCGGCGCCCGTCAAGACCCGGTACCCGGTGCCGCGTACCCCGCGATCGCCATCGAGCGCCCGCTCCAGCAGTTCGCGGTTGTCGATCCCGAGGGCATCCGCATCGATCGTCCGACCGGCACGTCGCCGCTGCGTGTCAGCGTGCCCGTGCGGTCAACGGCTTACCAGCAGATGAGCGTCCAATACCGTTACCTCTGGTTCGATGGCGCGGGACGACCCATCGGCGACAGCGGCTGGCGGTTCGCGTCGCTCGATCCCGGTCTGCAGTCGTTCTTCGAGGCCAATGCCACGACCACGCGGGCCGAGCAGTATCGCCTTGAGGTCCGCACCGCACGCTGACACCCGCTCGGCAAGCCCAGCGCCGAACTGCCGGCTCTTGCTTGCTCGGCCGAGTGACAGAATCTCCGCCCAGGCGCCTCGGCCCTTGCCCGGCCCGTCTCCGCCGGTTAGGCTTGCTATCGGTCTGCACCGGACCGACGGGAGGCGACGCATGCACAACACCATTCAGACCCGGGTGACCCGTGTGCCGTCGTCGTCGTTCGCGCTGCCGTCTCGTCGGTAGCGCCGACGATCAAGACCGCTCCGCCGCGCCCAGACGCCCGCGGACACCGTCGAGTACTCGAAACCCAGAAGCCACGCATCCTTACCGCGCGGCCTGAGATCGTTCTTGAGACGTCGAGTGTCTCCGGTCGATCAGCCGCGGCCTACACCAAATCCACGCCCGCGTTCAGAGCCGCGCGGGCCTCATGGGGACCGCGATGGTCCGACTGACGCTGATCTGGAAACTCATGCGTGGGCAGCGCCTGCGGTACTGCGGCGCGCTCGGCGCGTTGATCGTCGCGTCGTGCCTGCTCTACGCCGCCGCGCTCATGCCGATGGTGGTCTTCGACATCGCCCTGGGCGAGAATCCCGAGGACGCGGCCGATGCCGCGAGGCTCACGGCGGCCGCTCTCGGCGGCGCCGAAACGGTGCGGGGCAACATCTGGCTGCCCGTCGCCGCGTTTGTCATCGTCACGGGTCTGGCCGGCGGGTTCACGTTCCTTCGCGCATGGCTCGGCGCGCACGCCAGCGAGGCGATCGCCCGGGGCGTCCGCGACCGGGTCTACGGGCATCTGCAGCGCCTGCCGCTGCGGTACTTCGACAAGGCCGAGACCGGCGACCTGATCCAACGCTGTACGTCCGACGTCGAAACGCTGCGGCTCTTTCTCAGCTCGCAGATCGTCGAGATCGGAAGAGCGGTCTTCATGCTCGCGCTGCCGCTGCCGCTGATGTTCTGGATCGATGCCCGCCTCGCCTGGGCGTCGCTCGCGTTGATCCCCGTGATCGTCTTGTTCAGCGTGCTCTTCTTTCTGCGCGTCAAGGCCCGCTTCAAGCAAAAGGACGAGGCCGAGGCGGCGATGACGACAGTCATCCAGGAGAACCTCGCGGGCATCCGCGTCGTCCGCGCGTTTTCGCGTCAGGCGTTCGAGCGCGACAAGATGGCCCGCGCGAACACCAAGCACCGCACCCTCGACGCCCGGCTGTACAACCTCATGGCGGTCTTCTGGTCGAGCAGCGACCTGATCTGCCTCACCCAATCCGCGGGCGTGATTGTCTACGGCGCGGTGCTCGTCGCCGATGGCTCGCTCACCCCCGGGTCGTTCTACTTCTTCATCGCCGCGGTCAACATGTTCCTCTGGCCCGTCCGCCACATGGGGCGGGTGCTGACCGACCTGGGCAAGGCCGTCGTCGCGCTCGACCGCCTGCAGGAAATCCTTGATGAGCCCGAAGAGGCGGGCGCCGACGCGTTGTCCGGCGCAGCGGTCCCGCAGCTCACAGGCGGGATCACCTTCACGGACGTCGCCTTCGCGCACGCCGAGAATGCTCCCGTGCTGCGCGGCGTTTCGTTTAGCATCGAGGCGGGACAGACCCTCGGCATCCTCGGTCCCTCCGGGTGCGGCAAAACCACGATCGTCAACCTCCTGCTCCGCCTGTACGACCACGACGCCGGCTCGATTACCCTCGACGGACACGACATCCGCTCGATTCCGAGGCGCGATCTCCGGCGACAGACATCAGTGGTGATGCAAGAGCCGTTCCTGTTCAGCCGCACCATCTCAGAGAACCTGCGCATGGCCTCGGGCCACGCGACCGAGGACGAGTTGGTCGAGGCGGCGTCGATCGCCGCGGTGCACGAAAACATCGCCGCCTTCGAGCAGGGCTATGACACCCGCGTCGGCGAGCGAGGCGTGACGCTCTCGGGCGGGCAACGCCAGCGTGTCGCGATCGCTCGGTCGCTGCTGCAGGACCCGGCGGTCCTCATCCTCGATGACGCGCTCAGCGCCGTCGACACCGAGACCGAGAGCATGATCCTCGATGCGATCCGCGATCGCGCCGGACGCCACACGACCGTCATCATCGCGCACCGCCTCAGCGCGGTGATGCACGCCGACCTCATCATCGTCATGGACGAGGGACGCGTCACGCAGAGCGGGACGCACGAGACACTGCGCGATCAGCCGGGCCTATACGCACGCCTGTGGAACATGCAGACCGAGCCCGGCGATATCAACGCCCCCGATCTCGATAACACAATTCTCGACCAAACCGCCGACACCCCGAGCACGAGGGAGGGGGCCCGCGATGGCTGAAGACCCCTGGCACGACGACGACTTCAGCGGCGGGCTCGATACCGGGCTCTGGCTCCGCATCCTGCGCCACGCCAAGCCCTACCGCAAGCTGCTGATCGCCCAAGCCACCGGCGGCGTGGTCCTCTCGATGATCGAGGTCGGCAAGCCCCTGCTCACCCGTTCGCTGATCGACCGCGCCGTCGCCGACGGGGCCGACGCGTCGCTCGCGCCGCTGGCGGTGCTCTACGCCGTCGCGGTCGTGCTCTTCAGCCTGATCGTCTGCGTCTTCATCCACATCGCGGGGCGTGTCGCGACGGGTGTCAGCTACGACCTGCGCGAGAAGGGCTTCGCGCGTCTGCAAGAGCTCGAGTTCGCCTACTTCGACACCCGCCCGATCGGCTGGCTCGTCACCAGGCTCACGTCGGACGTGTCCAAGATCGCCGGCCTCATCCCGTGGGTCACGCTCGATCTCGCGTGGGGCAGCGCCACGATCGTCGGCATCGCCGCGGTCATGCTCTGGCTCAGCCCACCGCTTGCGTTGCTGGTCTTCCTCGTTGTCCCGGGTGTCGTCCTCGCGAGCCTCTACTTCCAAAAGAAACTGCTCCGAGCATCACGCGCGGTCCGCAAGACCAACAGCCAGCTCACCGCCCACTTCAACGAGGCCATCACCGGCGTGCGCACGACCAAGACCCTCGCGCGCGAAGACCAGAACCTCGCCGAGTTCCAGGTCGACACGCGCAAGATGTTCAGCCAGTCGATGCGCAACGCCATCCTGTCGGCGGTCTACCTCCCGCTGGTCACGCTGCTGGGGTCGGTGGCTGTCGGCCTCGCACTCTGGCGGGGCGGCGTCGTCATGGCGAGCGACCTCCCGGGCGACCTCACCCTCGGCACCCTCGTCGCCTTTATGCAGCTCGCGACGCTGCTCACGATGCCCGTTCAGGAACTCGCCCGCAACTTCACCATGATCCAGGGTGGGCAGGCCGCCGCCGAGCGGATCCAGGGCCTGCTCGACACCGATCCGAAGATCGTCGACAGCCAAGACGTGCTCGAGCGCATCGCCCGGCAACGAGAAAAACCCGACCCCGCGCTCGCCTCCGACGGGCTGCCCGATCGCGTCGGCACGCTCGAGTTCCGCGGCGTCTCCTTCGCCTACAAGCCGGGCGAACCCGTGCTCAGCGACTTCGATCTCGCGGTTCAGCCCGGGCAAACCGTCGCCCTCGTTGGCGCCACCGGCGGGGGCAAGTCGACCATCGTCTCGCTGCTCGCGCGCTTCTACGAGCCGACCGCGGGGCAGATCCTGGTTGACGAGACCGACTACCGCGATCGCTCGCTCGCGTGGTGGCAGTCCAATCTGGGTGTTGTGCTCCAGACGCCCCACCTCTTCAGCGGCACCATCGCCGAGAACATCCGCTACGGGCGTTTGGACGCGACCCAGCAGGAGGTCGAGACCGCCGCCACGCTCACCGGCGCCGACGCGTTCATCCGAGGCCTCGCCGATGGCTACGACACCCCCGTCGGCGAGGGCGGCGCGCGCCTGTCAACCGGGCAACGCCAGCTCGTCGCGCTCGCCCGAGCGCTGCTGGCAGACCCGGCCGTCATGATCCTCGACGAAGCGACCAGCTCGGTCGACACCGAGACCGAGCGTCTGATCCAGGACGCCGTCGAGCGTGTACTGGAAGGGCGGATTGCCTTCGTCATCGCCCATCGCCTGAGCACGATCCGCTCGGCCGACATCATCCTCGTCATCGAACAGGGCCGCCTGGTCGAGTTGGGCTCGCACGACGAGTTGCTCGCCCAAGGTGGCAAATACCGCGAGCTCTACACCCGCCAGTTCGCCGATCGTGCGCTCGAACGCGGGGCATAGGCCCCCACGTCGCGGTCAGCCGCCGTTGTCGGACGCATCGCCACCGGTGGTGTTGCGCGGCGCGCCCTCGGCCGAAGCGTTCCCGTTGCCACCGTTCCCGCCGTTGCCGCTACCGCCGCCGCCGCGGTTGCCACCACCTCCGCCGCCGCCGTTGTTCCCGCCGCGTCCGCGCCCGCCGAACAACTCGCGGGCGAGTTCCATCGGGGGCAGCCCCTCCAGCTCGGCGGGCACCACATTCTCGCCGTTGGCGATTCGGTCGGTAAACAGCTCGAGATCGGTCGGGTCGACGAAGCCGTCGGCATTGACGTCGGCGAGCGGGTCACCGTTCTGGAACATCTCGGCGTACGAGGCCGCGTCGAGCGCGCTCACCGTGCCGTCGCCGTCGAAGTCGTACTCGCGCACGAACGCTGCCTGCTGCTGGAGCTGCCCGAACGCCTGCCACGCCTCGCGGCGTTCGTCGCGGTTCAACTCACCGTCGCCGTCAGCGTCAAACTCGATCGAAGCCTCTTCGCGCATCGCCTGAAAACGCTCGCGGAACGTCGCGCGGGCGAGATCCATCTCGAAGTCGTCGAGGTCGCCGCTGCCGTCGGTATCAAACTCCGCCGTCAGCTCGACCATCGCCTCATCGCGCCGCTGCTCGCGGTCCGCGTTCACCGCGTCCCACTCGGCATCGCTCAGCGTCCCGTCGCCGTCGGCGTCAAAGCGGGCCAGCAGGCGACGCCCGCGCGTGCTCTCGAGGAACTCGGTCCGCCTGGCGTTCTGGCGTTCGGCGTCATCGAGCTCGCCGTCGCCGTTGGCGTCGAACCGCTCCAGCAGGCGCTGGCGGCGTTCTTCACGCATCGCTTCGCGGGCGAGCCGCCGCTCTTCATCGTTCAGTTCCCCGTCGCCGTCGGCGTCGAACCGCGCCCGCATGCGGGCCACACGGTCCTCCCAGCTCTCTTCCTGGGGCGCATCAACGACGACGGCCTCCTCGACCGCCCGCTCGATCTCCGCAAAGCGATCCGGCTCGCTGAGCTCAACACCGGGCACGCGAGCCGCCGCCGCGTCGTTGGTCGCCGCCCGGACCTCGGCCTCAGCCGGCCCGTCCCCGCTGGTCGCAAACCAGACACCGGCCCCGACCGCCGCCACCGCCGCCGTCCCTGCCAGTCCGATGATCGCAGCCTTCGCCATGTCGTGTCCCCTTCAGAGGCTCGGGCACGGCCCCGATCGGGCGTGCTCGCGTTGGGATGAATTCGCCTTTGAGGCTTTCGTCGGCCTAACGCCGACCGAGGCGGGTGATTGCCCCGAAAATCGGCTGAAAACCGATCGGATCCCTGCCGAGTCTTGACCTTGCCCGGAGCACCCGAATGAAAAAACCGCAAGCGGCGGTGGGCCGCGTGCGGCAGAGACGTGGCGAGGGGGAGACTTGAACTCCCGACCTGAGGGTTATGAATCCTCCGCTCTAGCCAGCTGAGCTACCTCGCCAAAGTATTCTGATCGATGGGTCCGAGGACCCCGCGATTCGGCCGCGATGCTAGGCGCCGACTCCGGGAGAAAGCCCCCAAGCACGCGGTCGGAGCGGTCTCAGCCCGCCTCGGCCTGCTTGGTCGGCGCTGCAGCGTCGCCCGGGTCGGCGTCGCTGTGCGAGACCCGCGCGTCCGTGCCGGCGGAGGTCAGCGGCGGGCGGGCGGATTCGTACCGCTCCGGCTCGCTGGCGTCCTCAACCTCGCGCTGGACGTCCTTGAGACCCTTTTTGAACTGCACGATGCCCTGGCCCAGGCTCTTGCCGACCTCGGGCAGCCGCCGCCCGAAGAGCAGCAGCAGCACCACGCCGATCACCAGCATCTCGGGCCAGCCCACGTTGGGCAGGAATCCAAGCATCACCACATCCTGCTGCACGCTCGCCGTCCTTCCAGGCCGTCCGCCCGACTGCACACAACGCCATTGCCGGCAGGGCCTTGCGTGCCAAACTCCGCTATCGACCGGCAATGAGAGTCTACGCGGTCGTCCCCGCCGATGACACCGCCGCCGCTTCACCGGCCTCGACGACGTGCTCCAGCAGCGTCGCGACCGTCATCGGCCCAACACCCCCGGGCACCGGCGACAAATAGCCGGCGACCTCGCGGGCCTCGTCAAATCGCACATCGCCGACCGTCCGCATCTTGCCGCCCTCGCCCGCGACACGATTGACGCCGACGTCGATCACCATGGCCCCGGGCTTGATCCATTCGCGACGCACCAGCCCGGGCACCCCCGCCGCCGCGACCAGCACGTCCGCCGATCGGCACAAATCGGGCAAACCCTGGGTGAATTTGTTCGCGCTCACGACCGTCGCCTCACGCTCCATCAGCAGCACCGCGATCGGGCGACCCACGATGGGGCCCGCCCCCACGACCACGCACCGCTTGCCCGTCAGCGACTCGCCCGCGAGCTCGCCCGCGTGCTCGATCAGACGCAGGGTTGCCAGAGCGGTGCACGGCGCCCAAGCCCGGCGTCCGTACACGATGTTGCCGATGTTCGCCGGCGTTACACCCTCGACATCTTTCAGCGGATCGATCGACTCCTTGACCCGGTACGCGTCGGCCGCATCCGGGAGCGGCATGTGGATCATCATCGCGTGCACGCCGGGGTCGGCGTTGAGCCCGTCGATGCACCCGATGATCTCGCCCTCGCCCGGCGTGCCCTCGAGGAGGTGCAGCTCATAGTCGATCCCGAGGGCCCGGCACGCCTTGGCCTGGTTCGCGGCATAGACCCGGGCCGCGTTGTCCCCGGCCTCGACGAGCACCGCGTCGAGGCGCGCGGGCGAACCCGCCGCACGCAGCGCCTCCGCGCGCGACTTCAGACGCTCTCGCGTCGCCTCGGCCATCGCTTTGCCATCGATCAACACCGCAGTCATGCAGGCGATCATACCTGCCCCGGCGGTACGATCCCCCGATGGCGCCAAACGCTCCCGCTCCCGATCGAGGCCCGCAGCATCGTGCGCACGACCTCCGCGACCTGCTGCACCGCGCCAACCGTGCGTACTACGTCGACGCCCAGCCGATCCTTTCCGACCGTGAGTACGACGACCACCTCGCCGAGCTCCAGGCCCTCGAGGCCGAGCACCCGGGCCTCGCCGACGAATCCAGCCCGACCCGGCGTGTCGGGGGCGAGCCCATCGAAGGCTTCCAGACCCTACCACACGCCCTCCCGATGCTCAGCATCGACAACACGTACTTCATGACCGAGGCCGACCGCACCAAGGCGGGCAAGCCCGGCGACAGCCTCGAAGCCTGGGCGGACCGCGTGCACCGACGCCTGGGTATCGAGCCCAAGGACGGTCCGTCGGGAGCAGACGAAGGCCTGTTCGCCGGCGACCAAGACGACGCCGTCACGCTCGTCTGCGATCCGAAGATCGACGGGGTCGCCCTTAGCCTGCGCTACGAGCAGGGCCTGCTCGTGCGTGCGCTGACGCGGGGGGACGGGCAACAGGGCGACGATGTCACACACGCCGTGCGCACGATCCGCGCCGTCCCGCTCGTGCTGGATGCGGATGCCGGGGTCGAAGTCCCCGATGTGCTCGAAGTCCGCGGCGAAGCGTTCATCCCAGACGCGGAGTTCGAGCGCATCAACGCGGACCGGGAACAGCACGGCGACGAACCCTTCATGAACCCGCGCAACGCCTGCGCCGGCACGCTCAAACAGCTCGACCCCGGCCCCGCCGCCGAGCGCCGACTGGGCTTCCTCGCCCACGGGCGGGGCGAGGTCAGCGAGCGTTTCGCGACCACTTACACCGACTTCTGCGCACGCATCGAACGGCTCGGCATCCCGACCAGCCCCGGCCGCAGCGTGCACACGTCTGCCCGCGGCGTGATCGACGCGATCCGGGCGTTTGAGGCCGAACGCGCAGCCCTCCCGTACGCGACCGACGGCATGGTCGTCCGCGTCGATCGCTTCGATCAGCAGGCGGCGCTGGGCGTCACGAGCAAGAGCCCACGTTGGTGCGTCGCGTACAAGTACGCCGCCGAGCGCAAGCCGACGGTCCTGCTCGATGTGCTGCACCAGGTCGGCAAGACCGGCAAGATCACCCCGAGGGCCGTCCTCGAACCGGTGTTGCTCGCGGGGACGACCGTGCGGCACGCGACACTGCACAACTACGGGATCGTGGCGAGCAAGGACATCCACCTGGGGGACACCGTTCTGGTGGAAAAAGCCGGCGAGATCATCCCCTACGTCATCGAGGTCGATCCGTCGAAGCGCCCCAAGCGTGCCGCCGGCGTGCGCCCTCCCTCGGTGTGTCCGTCCTGTTCGGGGCCGTTGGAGATCGAGCCGCCCGAGGCGAGCGATGCACCAGGTCGCGAGACCGTCCGCCGGTGCGTGAATCCGGAGTGCCCCGCCCAAGTGCGAGAGAAGCTCATCTGGTTCGCCGGGCGCAACCAGATGGATATCGACGGGCTTGGCGAGTCGACGATCGACCAGATCCGCGCCACCGCGCTGGCCACCGATGACCAGCGCCGGGCGGAGCTGGGCGTACCCAATGACACGCCGGAGATTCCCCTTGACCACTTCGCCGACGTCTTTGAGCTTGCGGCCCACCGCGCGTCGCTGCTGACCCTCTCGCGCATGGGCGAGAAGAAGATCGAGAATCTCATCGCGGGCATCGAGCGTGCGCGCACCCGTGGCCTCGCGCGAGTGCTCGCCGGGATGGGCATCCGCCACGTGGGCAGTTCAACCGCCAAGGCGCTCGCCCGGGCATTCCCCGATCTTGATGCGCTGGTTGCTGCCGAGGTCTGGCACCTCATGCCCATGGCCGTCAACCGCATGAGCGGGCCGAAGCGAGAAGCGTTGACCGGGTCGCGCGAGCCGCTCGCCCGTGAGTATGAGACCGGGCTCGGCGAAGACACGGCGCCCGTGATACACGCGTACCTGCATTCCAAAGCCGCGCAGCAAACGTTCCAGCGCCTCCGCGACGTCGGCGTCGATCTCAGCAGCCACGATTACATCGACCCAGACAGCGCGGACGGCATGCAGGCGACACCGTTCACCGCCAAGACCATCGTGCTCACCGGCACGCTGGAGCACTTCACGCGCCCCGAGCTGGCCGAGATTCTTGAGAGCCTGGGGGCCAAGGTCAGCGGCTCGGTGAGCAAGAGGACCGACCTGCTGATCGCCGGCGAGAGCGCAGGCTCGAAGCTCGCCAAGGCCGAGGCGCTCGGCGTCGAGATCTGGGATGAACAAGCCTTGCTCAAGGCGCTGCCCACCGATCGCCGACCCTGAGGGGGCGTCGCTCGTGCGGCCTACTCAACCACCGCTTCAAGGGGCCGCCGCGGGATGCAGGCGCTGTGCTGGAAGGCCGAGCTGAGGGACGCACAGATGTTGCGCGCCGCCCTGGAGACGCTCGCGGCCCCGCCCGTCGTCGCGCTCCGCCAGACCGACACCCACCACGACATCGCCTCGGGACGCATGCTCCACCGGCGCGCCACCGTCCTCGAGCCAGACGGCCCCACCCCAGAACCCGATGAGATCATCTTCTACACACGCGCCGACCGGGCGGATCCGGCCCTCAGCCACTTCCAGATCTACACGCCGGAAGAAGCACGCGTGCGGTTCGGCGTGCTGCCCATCCCCGTGCGCACGTCGGTCGCGAAGACCCGACGCGTGCACCTCGCGGGCGCCGTCTCGGTGATGCTCGATGAGGTCGACGGCGTGGGCTCGTTCGTCGAGCTTTCGATGCTCGTGACCCTGCGACAGACACTGCCGAGGGTGCACAAAGAGATCCGTGCCGTTCGCGCCGCGATCAGGCCCGCTCTGGGCGAAGCCGTCTCGGGCAGCTACGCGGATTTGGTTGGCGTGAGCCCGGTGAGCCGGCCTTCGGCGACGCTCTAACACCCCGCGGGCCGCGTCCCCTGCCAGCCGCTTGCCTGCCGGGCGGAAGCTGTGGGAACCGGAATGGGAACTCCCGGACTTGAACCGGGGACACCGGCATTTTCAATGCCGTGCTCTACCAACTGAGCTAAGCTCCCACTGCGCCGCGGGCGGACCACCTGCGCGAGTCGAAATGGTACCCAGCCGTGAGCGGGCGTCAACCGAAGTCGCCCCCGCGGCGACTCGCCAAGGCTTCTCGGGCGTCCGCTCGCCCGATCGGGCGGTATCCTCATGCCATGATCACCGCCGCCAGCGCCAGCGCCGACCCCGCCGACAGCCAGCCCAGCGCGGCCCCGTTGCTGGAAGTCCAGGACCTCAAGACGTGGTTCCCGGTCCGCAGCGGGCTGCTGCAACGCGTCACCGGGCACGTCAAAGCGGTCGACGGCGTCAGCTTCCACCTCGCCAAGGGCGAAACGCTCGGGCTGGTCGGGGAATCGGGCTGCGGGAAGACAACCGTCGGGCGGTCGATCCTCCGCCTGATCCCGCCGACCTCGGGCGAGGTGAGCTTCGAGGGCGTCAACGTGCTGAGAGCGCACGGCGAGACGCTGCGGGGCCTCCGCCGATCGATGCAGATCATTTTTCAGGATCCCGCGGGCAGCCTCAACCCGCGGATGCGGATCGCCGCGATCGTGGGCGAGCCGCTCGAAGTCCACGGGATGGTCGCGGACAAGGACGAGCTGCGCGCACGAGTCGAGTCGCTGCTGGTGCGCAGCGGGATGCCCGCCGCCGCGGCCGATCGTTACCCGCACGAGTTCAGCGGGGGACAGCGTCAACGCATCGGCATCGCGCGTGCGCTCGCGCTGGAGCCCAAGTTCATCGTCTGCGACGAGCCGACCAGCGCGCTCGACGTCTCGATCCAGGCGCAGATCATCAACCTGCTCGACGATCTGCAGAGCGAGTTCGGCTTGAGCTACCTGTTCATCAGCCACGACATGGCCGTCATCCAGCACGTCTGCCGACGCATCGCGGTGATGTACCGGGGCAAGATCGTCGAAGAGGGCCCGCGCGAGAAGATCATCCACGCGCCCGAGCATCCATACACCCAGTCGCTGCTCAGCGCCGTGCCCGAGCCGGACCCGCGCCGCAAGCGCAAGCGTGTGAAGTTCGACGGCGGGGCGATGTAACCGGCCGGGCCGGTCAGGGCGATGGTGCGAAGCGCGTACAGAGGAACACAGCCGCGAACGCCGCCCAAAGCACCACGCTGATCAGGCTGAACAACCGCATCGTGCGCCCGGGACGGTCCTCGGCAGGCATCTCGCGCCCCGTCACGCAGAGGTGGTTGAGCAGCGCGAGCACGGGGGTGCTGAGGAACGCGAGCATGGTCGCGAAGTCGATCAGCGCGGTGAACGACGCGTTGCCGACGCTGAAGACGATGATCGCCTGGGCGCCCAGCGCGATCAGCAGCATCGCGCTCCAGTAGCTCGCCCGGCGGTCGCGCAGACCGCCGGGGAGCAGGCCCGACGCGGACCTCGGCAAGCCGTCGAGCACGGTGACGGTTGTGCTCAGCATGACCGCGAGTGCGCCGACGCCGACGACGGGGCGGGCCCATTCGCCGATCGCCTCGGCGTACAGGTCGATGACCTGGCCGACAAAGGCGACGGGCGTGGCCTCGGGTTGGACGCCGGGCTGGAAGAGCAGCGTGGTGCCGAGCAGCATGAAGCTTGTCGCGGTGAGCACGCAGAGCAGGTAGCCCAGATCGAAATCGAGCTTCGCCTCGCGCCGCGTCGCCCGGTGCCCCGAGTCTCTGCGCTGCTCGAGCGTCCACATAGAGTTCCAGACCGTGATATCGAGCGGCGCAGGCATCCACCCGGCGAGCGCGACGATGAACGCCGCGTGCACTACCCAGTCGCCCGGTGCCGGGAGCAGGCGCACGCGTGACCAATCGAGCGACGGGACCTGCGACGCCGCGGCTGCGAGCGTGACAACCAGCAGCAGCAACATCAGCACGTTGAGCGCACGCTTGAGCCAGCGATACCCCCCTACCGCGAGCAGCAAACCCGCCACCAGGAGCACCCCCGCGCTGGCGAGCCAGACCGGCGAGCCGGCGACCCCTTGAAGCCCCAGGTCGCCCGCCCCGGCGAGTGCGAGACTCGCGGTGATGAGCGTGACGACACCCTGGATGATGAACATCGTCCCGAATGTGACGATGCCGAAGGCGACGACCGCCCAACGCCCGCGCGCACGGTACCCATCCAGCAGGTGTTGCCCTGTCGACGCGGCGTACATCGGGGCGAAGACCATCGCCGGGTACTTCATCGCGTGCGCGAGCAGGACGACGAGCAGCAGGCTGAGCCCGTAGCTCGCGCCGGCGCGGGTCGACTGGACCAGATGGCTCACCCCGATCGCGGCACCCGCGTAGAGCACGCAGGGGCCGAGCGATCTGGCCCATCCGGGCAAGCGGCTGGGCGTCTCGACGAAGCCTTGGGTGTGCGGTAGGTCCTGATCTGGCACGGGCGGCGAGTGTACCGCGCCGGCAACACGGTTCCAGCTTCAGTCGCCAGCGCGGGCGAGCGTGTCGATGCCGACGCGTTTGCGGATGACGGCCCGCCCGTCCTCGGCAACGATCTCCAGCACCAGCTCGCGATCGGCCCAGTCGATCTCGATGATCCCGATGTTGTTCTGCGAGAACTGACTGCCCCAGCGGTGGCGGTTGACTTCGTTCTGAAACCGCCCGGCGCTGTTGGTGATCGAGCTGCTGGTGACGTCGATGATGGGGTAGCCGACGTCGATCGCCGAGCCCGGCGCTGCTCGCGCCGGGTCGAGGACGCTGATCTCGGCGCGGTGGCGGTCGCCGGAGAGAAAGACCACGCCGTGCGCGCCGGAGTCGCGGATGAGTGTCAGCAAGCGCAGGCGTTCTTTGGGGAAGTTGGCCCAGGTCTCATACCCGTGGTCCTCGGCGACGACCTGGATCGAGCTGGAGATGATGCGTATGTCCGCCGGCTGGGCGAGTTGCTTGGCGAGCCACGCCCACTGCGCCTCCCCGAGGACGGCTTGGTTCGGGTCGTCGGTCGGCTGGTAACGCCCGGGGAAGCCATCGGGATCGCGCGTGTGCCCGCTTCCCCGCCCGGCGAGCGGGGACCGGTGATACCGCGTGTCGAGCATGATGAACTGTACGCGACGGCCGGCTGGGCCAAAGCTCTCGGCGTGGTAGACGCCCTCGCGCGCACGGCGCGGGTCGTCCTTCGCGACGTCCAAGAAGTCGAGGAAGACCTGCTGCGATTGTGCGCGCATCGGAAACTCACGCCCGGCGTCGTTCTTGCCGAAGTCGTGGTCGTCCCAGGTCATCAGCAGCGCGGCGTCCTCGCGGAGCGCGGTCAATCCCTCGACGGCATCGAGCTGGGCGTAGTCACGCCGCATCTTGAGCATGTCGAGCGTGTCGGCGTAGACGTTGTCACCCAGCAGGAGCACGACATCGGGTTTACGCGGAGCGACGGCGTCCCAGATCGGCTGCGGACGCTCCGGGCGGATGCACGAGCCAAAGAGAATGGTTTCGACCTGGTCTTCGGGCGTCGGCGGGGCCGCGATCGCCCCGATCGCGAGGCACGCGAGCGCACATACACAAGCAAGGAGGCGGGGCATCAGAGGGCTCCTCTCAACAAGCGGACCGCATGAGAACCGCAGCAGCCGGCTCAGGCAAGCCACGCATCGCCCCAAAGCGCAACATTCATCATGGGCCAGGCGAGTTGCCAGAGGCCCGCGGGGTCGGCCGCGACGGTCTCGATCGCGGCGTCTGTAAAGAACTCCCGCGCGAAGGGCGAGCCACGGAGCGTCTGGGCGTGGTCGGCGATCCAGGGCTGAAACGGCATGGGGAAGCTGGCCTTGGGGCGGGTTGCGATCTGCTCGGGAAGATCGCCCCGGAACGCAAGACGCAGCGCACGCTTCGTTCGCATCGGATCGTTGCCGGGTCGGAACTTGTCGGTCATGGGCAACGTTTCGGCGAGGGCCGCGAACTCGACATCGGCGAAGGGCGTGCGCCCCTCGACCGATGCGTGCATTGTGGCGCTGTCGAGGCGGCGCAGCAGGTTCGGCAGGTTAATCCGGCGATGGAAGCGCAGGTGCGCTTGCAGCGGCTCATCGTCCGGGCACGCGTGCCGGCAGGACTCGAACGTTCGTTCGTACTCGGCGAGCAAGAGCGCATCGCCCTCGGCGGCCTCGGCGTGCTGTTCTCGCAAGAGCGCGTGCTTGACGTCGAGCGGCGACCACTGGTTGGACAGCGCGTGAAAACGCGCGGCATCGGCGGGCGTGGCGCCGGGATGCTCGGCGACGAATGCACCGGCGGCGTCGAGGGGGGGGCCGTAGCCGCCCAGCAGCTCGTCCGCGCCCTCGCCCGAGAGCGCGACCACCTGCCCGCGGGCGCGCAGGGCGAGCGCGACCTCGTGGATTGCGACCTCGTTGGGCGTGCTCATCGGCAGCGCCTGGGCCCGCACGAGCGCGGGCCACCGGTGCGCGAATTTCTCGCGCGTGATGACAGTTTCGATGTGCTTGCTCTCGAGGCGTTCGGCCATCAGGCGTGCGCTTGGGAAGTCGTCCGACGGCTCGTCCGTCTGGGCGCCCGCGCAGAACGTGAGCATGGCGTCGACCCGTGGGCGCGCGAGGTGCGCGACCGCCGAGCTGTCGAGCCCGCCGCTGAGCAGTTGGCAGAGGGGGCGATCCGAGCGGAGATGGCGGCGGACGCTCTCATCGAGCGCTGCGCGCACGAGGCCCGCGGCGTCGCCGGCGAGCTCGCGTTGCGGCAGGTGGCTGAAGTCGAACGCCTGGTACGGCAGAGCCGGGTCTCGGAGGTTGTACAAGCGCCACTCGCCGGGGCGGAGCGATTCGATTCCCGCGAACGTGGTCCGGTTGCCGGTGATGGGGCGGATGCTGGAGAGGTAGGCGCTGATCGCGGGAATGTCAGGGGCTGCGCGCACGCCTGGGTGCGCGAGGATGGCCTGCGGCTCCGACGCAAGGATGACCTCGGCATCGCCCGCGTGCGAGCGGCGGTGCAGGTAGAGCGGCTTGATGCCCAGCGGGTCACGTCCGATCAGCAGCGTCTGTTCGAGCGTGTCGAGCAGGGCGAAGGCGTACATGCCGCGCAGACGCGGTGCGGCGTCGATGCCCCACACGCTGAGGGTGTGCAGGAGGGTCTCTGTGTCGCAGTGTGAGCGTGCCTGGAAGCCGCGCGGCCCGAGTTCCCCGCGGAGTTCGGGGTCGTTGTAGAGCTCGCCGTTGTAGATCAGGACGAACCGCTCGTCGGGCGTCAACATCGGCTGCGCGCCGGCGGGCGTCGGGTCGATGACGCTGAGCCGGCGGTGGGCGAAGATCGCGTTTGATGAGGACCAGAGGCCCGCGTCGTCCGGCCCGCGATGGGCGAGCGTGTCGCGCATGCGCTGCGCGGCGGCTGCATCGACGCTCGGTCGGCCTTGGGCATGGGTGATGATCGCGAGCAGGCCGCACATGAGAGGGTGTATCGGCGTGCGCACGCGCGGGGCGTGATCGATGCGATCTGCGCCCGAGGTGTATTAGACCCAGACGTTGACGATGAGGTTGGGCTCTTTGTTTTTGCCGGTCCAGGTGCCCACGGAAGTGGTGACGAGCTTGACCTCGTACTGTGGGTGGGCGTCGAGCCACTCGTTGATCTGCTGATCGATGAAGGTAAGCGAGTCGCCGGTGAGTTTGCAGTGGAAGCTCTTGACGTGGATCGCACCGGTGCCGGTCGAGTTGGGCGTGCGGTTCCACTCGTCCTCGTGCTTCTTGCCGCCCAGGCTTTGTTCGAAGGTGCGGATTTTGGACGCTGGTGCTGGTTCGGAAGCGGACTGCGGCGTGGGCTGAGGCCTGCCTTGAGGCTCGGAGGCGTTGCCCTGCCCGATCGCTGGTGCGCGGTCGTGGCGGATCACGGGTTGGGGGCCGATGACCTCCGAGCCGGCGGGATCGAAGGGCGGATCCTCGAATGGGTCGATGGGGAGGATGTCCGGCTCGCCCGGGCCGGTGCGGCGTGGCTCGTGCGGGTCGGGTCTTGCTCCTGGGTGCGGCTGGTCGGCGGACATCGGAAAGGCCCCTTGCTGCTGGGGCCCGGCGGGGACAGACGTGCTCGCCGCGGATCGCGGCGGGTCTGGGTGGCCGGGCAGAACGCCCGGGGCCGCCGGGCCAATTCCCTCATTCGCAGCAGCTTACCCGAAATCGAGGTGCGGGCTTCAGCGGCTTGCGGGCCTGAACCGCCAGAGCGGCTCGGCATCGCCCGACGGGCCGATCCGCAGACCCTCCCACTCGGCGAACGGATCCACATCGTGCCCGAGCGCGCACCGGAGCGTTGCTTCGGTGTCGATTCCTACGAGAGCGGTCCAGGAGGCGAGGCGGACCACGTCGCCGCGGTTGCGGCTCACGGGGCCCTGGTAGTCGAGATAGTGGGCCCGATGATCGGGCAGGCGGCGGGCCTCGAACGGGTGCCCTGCGCGTGGGCCGGGCTCGTCGGCATCGACGCGGAAGGTGATGCAGCGGTGCTCGCGGGTGTCGCCCGGGCGTTCGATCAGCCAATCGAGATGCGACGAGCGATCCGCCCGGGTGTGCCTGAGCAAGACGGCTCGGGTTGGAGGCGGGCGATCGGGCATGTGATGGTTTAGGATGGCTGGCAACGCCCGGCATCGGCGGAGTTGTGCCGGCGTACAAGATCATCATTATGCGTGCGCTCGGGCTGGGCGGACACTGTTTGAGCGGGAGCAGCGGATGCGACAGATGAATCGGCACAGGATGGCCCGGAACGAGACGCTGCGAGCCGTGGCCCTGGGAGTGACGGCGGTCGCGGTACTGGGCGGGTGCAAGGTGCAGCGCGTTGCGTCGCAGTCGCTCACGCTGACCCGCCTGCACGCGCAGGGCGACGAGGCGGCTGCGGCGGGTCGATGGGGCGAGGCGGCGACGATGTTCGAGGAATACCTTGATATCCGCCCGCACGAGACCGAGGTTCTGGTGGCGCAGGGGCGGGCCCTGCTTGAGCTTGGACGGGCGAGCGAGGCTCGCGAGCACCTCGCGGTGGCCTGGGGGCTGGAGCCTCAGGACCCCGAGATCGTTGGGCTCTACGGGCGGGCGTTGCTCGAATCGGCGGGGGCGCCGGCGGCGATCGGCTTCGCCAGGCGCTCGGGTGACGGTGTGGTCTCGCCCGAGGTCGCGGCGGCGGCGGCGGAGGTCTTGCTCGCGTCCGGCGCGCCGGATGACGCCGAGGCGTTGCTGCTCAACGCGGCTCGACGCGATGGGGCAACCTCGGCGGCGCCGCACCGGGCATTGGCGGAGTTGTACGAGTCGCTGGGCGACGAAACCCGAGAGCTCGAGCGGCTGCGGGTGGTCTTGTGGTTTGACGCGCAGGACACGGCCACGCGCGCCCGCTTGCAGGAACTCGGGCAGATTCCTGGGCCGACGCTTGCGCTCTCCCCGGGTCTGGTGGACTGACCGCGGATCGGTCCGATGCATTGAACAACAGCGAGAAGTCCTGCATCCGCGGCGGGTTGACGGCCGATCTCATCCACGTATGATCCGGGCATCCGGATAGATGGATGAAAGGCTCCGCGTGACCCGGCCGACAGCAGAACATACCGGTGAAACCGTGCTTGGACGGCTCGCAGCTCTGAGCGATCCGCTGCGGCTGCGGCTGCTGCGGGTGCTGGAGCGGCAGGAGCTATCGGTGGGCGAGGTTTCGCGGGTTCTGGACGTGCCACAGAGCACGGCGAGCCGGCACCTGAAGGTTGTGGTCGACGGCGGCTGGGTGACGCGGCGGTCGGCGGGGCCGGCGGTGTTTCACCGGTTCGTGCTCGACGAGCTCGACCCGGGCGCAAGGGCTTTGTGGCTGGCGGTGCGCGATGAGCTCGGCACCGGCGGCGAGGCCATGGAGGACGACGGGCGTCTCGCGGATGTGCTCGCCGATCGTCGTGAAGACCCGCGGTCGTTCTTCGGGCGCCTGGCGGGCGAGTGGGACGCGATCAGGCACGAGCTGTTCGGCGGCCAGTTCACGAGCGAGGCCCTCGCGGGTTTGCTGCCCTCGGACTGGGTCGTTGCCGACCTCGGCTGCGGGACGGGTAACGCCAGCGAGCTGCTGTCGCCTTGCGTCGAACGCGTTATCGCGGTCGACGCGAGCGAGGCGATGCTCGAGGCGGCGGGGGCGCGGCTGGGCGAGGGTGCGAACGTTGAGCTGGTCGCGGGTGATCTGGATGCGCTGCCGATGGGCGACGGATCCGTTGACGCGGCTGTGTGCGTGCTGGTGCTGCATCACCTCGATGAGCCGGTTGTGGCGCTGCGGGAGGCGAGGCGAGTGCTGCGCCGGGAACGCGGCGGCGGGAACCTGCTGGTCATCGATGTGTGCGAGCACGACGGTGAAGAACTGCGCGAGCGGCTCGGGCCGCACGGCGGCGGGTTCGGCACCGAGGCGCTCAGCGCGATGCTTGGCGAGGCGGGGTTCACGGATGTTCGCGTGCGTCGGCTGCGGCGTGCGCACGGTGTTTCGGGGCCGGCCCTGCTGGCGGCAACGGGACGGATCGATTCAGACTCGGATTGACAGACTGAACCGGATAGCCGGATTGAACACATGGACGGCCCCGTCGCACTGACCGGGCGGAAGGGAAACGACGCATGACGACGATGGCAACGGGCGCGGGGCTTGAGAAGACCGTGGTTGGCGGGATTGACTTTAAGGTGCGGGATCTTGCGTTGGCCGAGTCGGGGCGCAAGGAGTTGCGTCTGGCTGAGCACGAGATGCCGGGCCTGATGGCGTGCCGCAAGCAGTACGCGGGCAAGAAGCCGCTGGCGGGCGTGAAGATCATGGGCTCGCTGCACATGACGGTGCAGACGGGCGTTCTGATCGAGACGCTGACAGAGCTGGGCGCCGATGTGCGTTGGGCCTCGTGCAACATTTTCAGCACGCAGGACTCGGCCGCGGCGGCGATCGTGGTCGGCAAGAACGGCACGCCGGATGCGCCCAAGGGTGTGCCGGTCTTTGCCTGGAAGGGCGAGACGCTGGAGGAGTACTGGTGGTGCACCAAGCAGGCGCTGACCTGGCCCGACGGCAGCGGCCCGGAGCAGATCGTCGACGACGGCGGGGATGCGACGATGCTGCTGCTCAAGGGGCTTGAGTTCGAGAACGCGGGCACGGTGCCGACGTTTGATGACAAGAACGACCCCGAGGAGTACAAGTTTGTGCTCGAGACGATCGAGCGCACGATCAGCGAGAACCCGGGCTGGTTCCAGAAGGCGACTCCGGCGATCAAGGGCATCAGCGAGGAGACGACCACGGGTGTTCATCGCCTGTACCAGTTTGCCGAGGCCGGCACGCTGGCGTTCCCGGCGATCAACGTCAATGACTCGGTGACCAAGAGCAAGTTCGACAACGTGTACGGCTGCCGCCACTCGCTGATCGACGGGCTGAACCGCGCGACGGACGTGATGCTGAGCGGCAAGGTCGCGGTGGTGTTCGGCTACGGCGATGTGGGCAAGGGCTGCGTGCAGAGCCTCCGCGGGCAGGGCTGCCGCGTGATCGTGACCGAGGTCGATCCGATTTGCGCGCTCCAGGCGGCGATGGAGGGCCTTGAGGTCAAGACGCTGGAGGATGTGATCGAAACGGCCGACGTCTTCATCACGACGACGGGCAACAAGGACATCATCACGCTCGAGCACATGAAGCGGATGAAGAACAAGGCCGTGGTCGGCAACATCGGGCACTTCGACAACGAGATCCAGATGGAGAAACTGGCGAAGGACTCCGACGTCGAGCGGATCAACATCAAGCCGCAGTACGACGAGTTCGTGTTCAAGAGCCAGGACAAGTCGATCCTCGTGCTTGCCGAGGGGCGGCTGCTGAACTTGGGCTGCGCGACGGGGCACCCGAGCTTCGTGATGAGCGCGTCGTTCACCAACCAGGTGATCGCGCAGATCGAGCTGCACGAGAATCCCGAGAACTACGAGGACGGTAAGGTTTACGTGTTGCCCAAGCACCTTGACGAGCAGGTTGCGCGTCTGCACCTGGACCACCTGGGCGTGAAGCTGTCGAAGCTGACGCAGGAGCAGGCGGACTACCTGGGTGTGCCGGTTGAGGGGCCCTACAAGCCCGAGCACTACCGGTACTAAAGCGCCGCGCGGTTGGCGATCGGTGTTTGCGGTCGCCGGCTGGCTGATGATGCGTCGCGCCCGGGTTGTCGCCCGGGCGCGGCTTTGAGGTCCGCCGATTGCTCGCCGGGAATGGAGTCCCCTCGCATGCAGATCCGAGACATGATCGGCGGCGACCGGACGGTGGCGTCGTTCGAGTTTTTTCCGCCCAAGACGCCCGAGTCGGCCGAGCGGTTGTTCGCGACGATCGCGGAGCTTGAGCCGCTTCATCCGAGCTTTGTGAGCGTGACATACGGCGCCGGGGGCGGGACACGGGAGCTGACGCACGACCTTGTTGTGCGGATCCGGCGCGAGACGCGCCTGACGCCGATGCCGCACCTGACATGTGTCGGGCACAGCAAGGACGAGATCGATTCGATTCTGGGGCGGTATGCCGAGGCGGGGATTGAGAACATCTTGGCACTGCGGGGCGACCCGCCGGGCGGGCCGGGGTGCCGTGAGCATGACTGGAACGGCGAGGCGTTCCGGTATGCGGCGGAACTTGTGGACCATGTTCGCGCGTTCGGCGAGCGACACGGCGTCGCCGATGGACGGGGGTTTTGCATCGGCGTCGCAGGCTTTCCCGAGGGGCACCCCGGGTGCGCGAACCGGCTGCAAGAGATGGGCCACCTGCGGTCGAAGATCGATGCTGGCGCGGATCTGGTGATCACGCAGTTGTTCTTTGACAACCGTGATTTTAAGGACTTTGCGGAGCGTTGCGCCCTGGCGGGGATCCGCGTGCCGATCATCGCGGGGATCATGCCGGTGCAGTCGGTCAAGGGGATGGAGCGGATGGCGGACCTGGCCCAAGGGGCCCGGTACCCAGCGCCGTTGCTGCGCGCGATCCAGCGGACGGACGGGCATGATGAGTCTGTGCGACGCCTGGGTGTGCACTGGGCGACCGAGCAGTGCCGCGACCTGCTGGATCACGGCGTGAGCGGGCTGCACTTTTACACGCTGAACAAGAGCGGCGCGACCCGCGAGATTTATCGCACGCTGGGCATCCGCAGTTCGCGTGATTTCAGCGTGACGTAGGGCTCAGCGGGTCACGGCTGCGACGAGGCGCCTGAAGATGTCGAGCCCGAGCGGAGCATCGGGCGAGCGCTCGGGGTGCCACTGGACGCCGAGCCAGAACGGGCGGGCCGGGTCGTGAACGGCTTCGATGACACCGTCGTGCGCACGGGCCAAGACGCGGAGTGCTCCGGCGTCGGTCACGGCCTGCTTGTGGCGCGACCAGACGGTCCCGGAGGGCAACTGGGCTTGGTCGGAGGATCGCACGCGGTGATGCTGAAGCTCGTGGTCGGCGTGCGTGGGCGTGGTTTCGGGCATGTATTGATCGAGGGTGCCGCCTGCGTGGAGCGCCATGAGCTGCATGCCGAGGCAGACGCCGAGCACGGGTTTGCTGGTGTCCGCATCGAGGGCCGCGATGAGGGCGCTCTCGAAGGCCTGGCGGTCGGGGTGGAGCGGGATGGCTTTGGGGTGCGTGGGCACGCCGAAGGGCTCGGTGCGCGGGTCGTCGCCCCCGGTCAGGACGAAGGCGTCGAACCGGGCGGCGCACGCGCCGGCGACGGACTGATGGTCGTCTTCTGGCGGGGGCAACAGGACGGGGAGCCCCCCGGCCTCGCGCACGGCCTGGGTGTAGCTGCGGTAGCCGAAAGTGATCGGGCGTTTGTGACGCTCGGCGATGTCAGTCGTGATGGCGACGATGGGCTGTGGCACGGCGTCATTGTCGGCACACTCGGTGCCGGGCGTCCATCACGCGGGTGACTTAGACTCGCGCCATGCTGCGATGGCGGATCATTGGCGTGTGGTGGTTGTGCGCGGGTGTGCTTGTGGGCGGGGCCTGGCTGGTGAGTCGCGGGGGGACCGGTGCTGAGGCGGAGGCGGTCTCTCTCGGGCTCGACCCGGCGGGGGTCGGCTCGCTGCGGACCGAGCGCGGTGGAGACGCGGTGACCCTGGAACGGGCACGCGGGACGCCTTGGCGGTGGGTCGTGCGATCTGCGGAGGGGGCGTGGGCGGCCGATGAGGCACGGGTGCGGGCGGGGCTTCGGTTGCTGGCGTCGGCGTCGCTGGAAGGGCGCGAGGGCGAGGACGCCCCCGGCGAAGACGGAACGCGCGTGGCGATTGACTCCGAGGCGGGGCGTGTCGAGCTGTTGATGGCGGGCGAGGCGCTGGGTGGTGTGACGGAGGGGACGCTGAGGCGCGATGGCATGAATGCGCAGGTCTGGGTGGCGCGGGATGTCTCGCTTGCGCTTCGGCCGGGGTCGCTGCTGGCGTGGCGTGATGGGGCCGTGCTGCGGGGGCTGGGCGGCGGGGCGGGGCGAGTTTCGGTTCGTGTGGGTGCGGGCGGGTTGGTGCTCGAGCGGACGGCACGCGGATGGGCGTTGCGCGAGCCGGTGCGGATCGCGGCGGAGGGGGACGCGGTCGAGTCGCTGCTCGGGTCGCTGCGGGGTTTGCGCGCGAGCGGCTTTGTTGACTCGACCGATGACAGCGGCGGCGTTGCGCTGGCGCGGGTGGTTGTTCGGACATCGTTGGGCGTGTCAACATCGGGGGCCGCGTCGGGCGAGCGCTCGGATGAAGTGGTGCAGACGCTGGACCTTTCCCGATCAGCGGGGGCCGCATCGGTGCGGGGCGATGTACGGTGGGAAGGCGGAGGCGAGACGTTGAGCGCGGCGGTGCTGATCGATCCGGGGCTTTTGAACGCCGTGGTGGCGGATCCGCGGGCGTACATCCGCCGGCGCGCGGTTGATGTGTCGACCTCGGACGTGCGCGCGATCGTCGTGGGTGATTGGCGGGGCGTGCGATCGGCCGAGGGGTGGCGCGTTGGCGAGCGGGCGGCGAGGGCCGACGAAACCCGCGGCATCGAGGCGGTTCTGAGCGTGCTGACGGGCGCGGCCGGGCGGGTCGAGTTGCTCGATGTGTTGCCGGACGGGTCGCGAGAGATCGTGGCTGAGGGGCTGAGCGGGGCGGTGATCGCGCGGTGCTGGGTGTCATCGACCGCAGGGGGCATCGCGGTTGCGCGAACTGCTCCGAGCGGATCGGGCGAACGTGTCGTGCTGTGGGACGTGGCGACGGATCAGGGCGCGGCGATCGAGGCTTGGCTCGACGATCGCGAGTGAGTCGCTCGGGCGACCCGAGCATGATTCAGCTCATCGCGGGGGCGGCTGCGGCCGCGATATCGCGGCGGTACTGCATACCGGGGAAGCTGATCGTTTGAACGGCGGCGTAGGCGTTCTGGCGTGCTTCACGCAGCGTGCCCGCGCGTGCGGTGACGCTGAGGACGCGCCCGCCGTTGGTGATGATTTTGCCTTCGGCGTTGCGTTTGGTTCCGGCGTGGTAAACGGTGACGCCGGGGATGTCGGCGGCGAGGGTGCCGTCTGTGTTGAGGCCCTCGATGGGCACGCCGATCTTTGGTGCCTCTGGGTATCCCTCGGAGGCGAGCACGATGCAGACGGCATCGTCGGCGGTGAAGCGGACGTCAGTGTCGGCGAGGCCTCCCGTTGCCGCGGCATAGAAGAGTTCGAGCGCATCGGAATCGAGCAGCGTCATGAGCGGCTGGCATTCGGGGTCGCCGAAACGGACGTTGTATTCGAGGAGCTTGGGCCCGGCGGGTGTGAGCATGATGCCGGCGTAGAGCACGCCGCAGTAGTCGATCTCTTCACGCCGGAGCGTGTCGATGGTCGGGACGAGGATGTCACGCTCGATCGTCTCGGCGGTCTCCTGATCGAGCGTCGCGGCGGGGCAGAAGGCGCCCATGCCGCCTGTGTTGAGTCCGCGGTCGTTGTCGAGGAGGCGTTTGTGGTCTTGGCAGGGCGGGAGGGTGAGCAGCGTGCGCCCGTCGGTGATCGCGAGGACCGAGACCTCGGGGCCTTCGAGACGTTGCTCGATGACGATTTTCTTGCCGGCGTCGCCGAAGACACGCTGCCGCATGATGCGGTCGATGGCCTCGAGGCCCTGCTCGGTGGAACTTGGCAGGATGACGCCCTTGCCCTTGGCGAGGCCGGCGGCCTTGATCACGTGCGGCTCGTCGCGGGTTTCCCAGAACTGCTCGGCGTGCTCGGGGCGGTCGAAGACGCGGCCCTCGGGCATGGGGATGCTGGCTGGCTTGAGGATCTGGCGGCAGAAGGCCTTGTCGGCTTCGAGGCGGGCGCCGAGTTTGCCAGGGCCGAAGACGGCGCGCGGACGGCCGGCGGCGGTTGTCGCGAGCGCGTCGGCGAAGCCTTCGCTGAGGGGGTCTTCGGGCCCGATGACTACGAGGTCGATCGACTGCGCGTCGCAGAACTGCTGGAGGCGGTAGAGCTCTTTGGCGCTGACCGGGACGTCAACGGGCTGGGCGAGGGCCGCGATGCCCGGGTTGCTGGTGTGGGTCGCGTAGAGGGTGGCGAGGCGGGGCGAGCGGCTGACCGCAACCGCGAGCGCGTGCTCACGCCCCCCACCCCCGATCAGGAGGACGTTGAGCGGGCGAGATGTATTGCGGCTGCGGGGCGTGCTGATCGACATCGGACGAAGCGTAGAGGGGCCAAGCATTGATCGCTCGGCGACCGCCGCCTATTGTGACGTCACAATTGCGGGGTGGAGCAGTCTGGTAGCTCGTCGGGCTCATAACCCGAAGGTCGTTGGTTCAAATCCAGCCCCCGCTATTCTTTGACTCAAGAGAGTCGGATATAGGCCGATGCGGACAGTTGAGCTGTCTGGATCGGCCTGTATCGTTTTGACATAGCAGGAGATCGGCGACCGCCGCTCCTGGACCGAGGCAGATGCGATCAGGCTCTCCACTGCGTCGAACTCGTCGGCGATCTTCGTCCGGAGCTGACCGATCGGCAGAAGCCACGCGGGGTCTCACACGACGCCTAAGGGGCCGTGACGAGCACGTCGGCGAAGCCATCACCGTTGATATCGCCCATCGCTTCGATGCTCCAGCCGAACGAGTCCTCCATGCCCACGACGGTTCGGATGGCCGTGATCCTGCGCGACATCAACGAGCTGGCCGACCATCGCGGTATGGCGGTTCTCGCCGAGGAGATCCTCTGGCGGGACGCAGCGCTCGCCGAACAGTTCGGCGTCTTCGGCATTCGGGGCAGGCCCACATCGACTTCGGCCGTCACCGGTTGCATCGCCGCGACGGGGTTGGGGGGGCGGCGCCAACCGGCGGTGGAGATCCGCGGGACGCCGGTTGAACTGCTCCCGGGCATCTTTCTGCTGGCATCGCCGGCTGCTGAGTTGTGACTCGATGCTGCCTCGAAAAGCTGTGTCGTCACGCAGGCGTCGGCAACCACCACCGAATCACTTGTCGCGATCGATGACGTGCGGAAGAGAGCCATCTACTCGTAGCGCCGGCCGTTGTGCTCGATCCAACCGCCGGGATGGCGGGGGTTGCGGTTGGGATTGTGGTGGGTCCAGTGCATCACCCCGCCGCGGTCGGTCCATTCGTACTCGCCTCGCACGGTAACCCAGTCTCCGGTCTCTGCGGGCACGCGTGGTGCGAGATCGATGTTGTGCGAGATGAGGACGGTGTGCCCGCTCGCCTCGAAGCGAACGATGAACCGCTGGTGGCGGCTGCCCTCGGTGTCGTCCGGGAGCAGGCGTGAGATGCGGGCCCGGATCTCGAGGATTTGATCGGAGGCTTCACGCCGGTACAGGTCGAGGATGTCCATCTCGCCCGACTCTGTTGGCCGGGCTGAAGCCGTTGCCACGGGCGGGCTGTCGAATGGAGCCGTGGTCGGCGCTGCGGTCTGTCCGCCGCCGCGCAGAACAACCACAATGACGATGACCGCGATCGTTAGGACGGACGCGCCGAGGCTCTTGGTCTTTGCTTTCGCCATGCGGAGATGGTAACGGATGGCCTCGGTTAGGTACAAACGCCGATCGGCCTTCGCCGCCCGACGTTTGAGATCTACAAAGCCCGTACTCAGGCGAGATCGGCGCCGCGATCGGTGCTGATCGGCTGGCTCGACTGCGCGGCTCGACCACGCTCGCCCGGCATGGGCTCGACAAAGCCGCGGGCGAGCTCGATGAGACGCTCGGTCTCGGCCTCTGAGATCTCTTGAGCGGAGCGTTCGCCGAAGTCACACGCAACGACCATGAGATCATCGTGTACGACCGCGACGCGCTGGATGCGAGCCGATCTTGCCTCGTCAACCCGCGCTCGGGCGTCGGTGTTGATGTCGATGCGTGAGCCGACCGAGGGCAGCAGCACGCCGCGCCAGGCGAACGCGCATCCCGTGTCCGATGATTCGAGCAGCCAGCCCATCTCGAAGTCCTCGAACCAGGACAGCCGCCAGAGCATGGCCTCGGATCGACGGATGCGCGGGCTTCGGCGGTTCTCTCTCGTATGACGTTCCAGGTCCATCACATTCTCTCCTTCTCTTGCGGTTCAGGTGTTCAACATGCGTGATCGGGCAGGGCGATGGTCGCCCCGACGCCGGTGCTCTGGCACGGCACGCGGCCTTGTATTCCCGGTGATCCACCGGCATCCGACGAGCGTTTCGACGCCTTGCTGTGTGACGCGTTGCTCGATACGAACCACGCGAGCATCGCGGACGGGCAACGTGGGGCTGCCGGATGTTCGGATGACGGCGCCGTGCGTCACGCGAGCGTTCCCGCGTGCGACGATGAGGATGCCGGACGAAGAAACATCTTCGATCCATCCCCACTGGATGCTCGGCCCGCTCACAACGCCCCACGAGATGCTCTGGCGTCGTGGGCGCCGTCGGGTGTGATCTCTCATCTTCACCATGTCTTCTCCTCCTCGGGTCTCCGGACTCTCACCATGTCAGCAGATCACCGACGTGTCATGCCGCCCGCGAGATGTGCTGATCCCGCAAGACGTGCAGCAGATCGACAACATCGGGATGGAACTGGCGGCCGCGTTCGGCCCGCAGCTCGGCCATCGCCTGCTCGGGCGGCCGCGCACGCGCATATGGGCGGTCACTGAGCATCGTCACCAGCGCATCGCAGGCGTTGAGGACCTCGCTCGGGCGGGGGGGCTGCGGCTCGATCGTGCCGGTCGCATCGAAGCGCCTGTGGTGAAGCTCCACGGCTCGGATCGCCCGATGGCTCGCACCGATCGCCTCGAACAGGTCCGCGCCGAAACGGGCGTGCTCGTCGACGAAGCATCGCTCGCCTGCGCTGAGCCGCCTTGGCATCGCCAGCAGAGACTCGGGGATCGCCACCTTTCCGAGGTCGTGAAACTCGGCGGCGAGGGCGATGTCAGCGAGGGCTTCCGGGTCGTCGAACATCGCCCCGGCAACGTCCATGACCAGGCGGTTCACGCGTGTCCCGTGTACACCGACGTGCTCAAGCTGCGTCGGGCCCAGCTGTCGACGCAGGCGCTGGACGAGCAGGCAGACGCGGTCGTGCGCGGATGTGCCGGGGATCGATCCGATCTCGTGCGCGAGGTCCATCGCCTCGACCATGCACCACGTGCGCACACGGTTCCGTCCGGCGTCCTTGGCGAGGTACATTGCGCGATCAACACGCGAGAGCACACCCGGCGTCACCTGGCCCGATGGCACGACATCAACGCCGATACTCGCCGTCTGTTGCTCGCCAGTGCCCGGCAGCCTGACCTCTTGCTCGACCCGTCGGCGGACCTGCTCGGCCCACGCGAACGCGTGCACCAACGAGACGGACGGACGGATGACAAGGAACTCCTCGCCCCCCCACCGCGCCGCGATATCGGCGTCGTGACAGGCCGAGCGGATGACGTTTGCTGCGTCTCGCAGGACCGCATCGCCCGCGTTGTGACCGATTTGGTCGTTGACGCGCTTGAAGTGATCCAGATCAATCAAGAAGACCGCGGCAGTCTGTCGCCGGTCGCCTGCGCTCGCCCCGGGAGCGCGACGTGCTTCCATCGCGAGTTCCATGCCCCGGCGGTTGCAGAGCTTGGTCAGCGGATCACGATGTGCATTCGATTCCAGTTGCTTGAGGCGCCGGTTGATGCGACGTCGTTCGCAGCGTTCGGCGCGCGCGTTCGTGATGGCGGCCTGCACGCGGTTCCAGAGCATGTCGCCGCGTAGCGCGTCGTGCTTGGGGACGAAGTCGGCTACGCCGCCTCGGATGGAGTTGATCACAACTTCCTGGCACTCGCTGGCCGAGATGACAACGACCGGAACGCCGGGCTGGAGCGGCTCGATCTCGCGGAGGAGCTCGGGTGCCGTGCACAAGGGAAGGTTGTAGTCCAGCACGAGGCAGTCGAAGTTTTCGCAGCGAGCCAGATCGATAGCCTCGGCGGCAGTCGAAGCCAGCGACACCGAAACAGGCCGTTCACCGTTGGCGATGGCCCGGAGAAGCAGACGCTGCTGGTCTGTATCGTCCTCGGTGAGGAGTACTCGAGTCTGTCGCATGTTCGGACTCCGGTGGACTTGCCGCCAGTTTTCGTTTCGGCCGGCTTGCAACCCCGATCAAGAGGAAGCCGTCGGCGGCATGGGGCCTGTGCGGGTCGCACCGAAAGGAGACCCCGACCGATCGGATCGGCCGCGGCTATCAGACGCTCCTCACGAGATATGAGGCGCCCGCGGAGGCCGCGAGCCGCATCGGCGCGGGCGACACACGCGAAAGATCCGGCATGACGACCGATACCGTGCGCCGCCTGGGCATCATCCTGGGCGATCAACTCGACGAGAGCTATCCCGCGGCGATGGGGCTCGATCCAGGCCGTGACATGCTGCTGATGATGGAGGTTGCCGGCGCATCGCGGTCGCCCGAGAGCAGCATCATTCGTACGGCCGTCTTCCTCTCGTCGATGCGGCATCACGCGCAGCGATTGCGCGAAGCGGGCTGGTCGGTTGAGTATGTCAACCTCGATGCGCCGGAGAACACGCAGACGTTCGGCGGGGAGATCGGGCGAGCGATCCAAGGCTTCAAACCGGAGTCGGTCTCATGCGTTGAGCCAGGATCGCACGCCCTCGACGCCGAGATCCGTGGCGCCTGCGAGGACGCAGAGGTCCACCTCGACGTGCTGCCCGATCCGCATTTTCTATGCAACACGGATGAGTTCGCCGACTGGGCCGCCGGTCGGAAGAGTCTGACGATGGAGTACTTCTACCGAGCCATGCGCAAGCGTCTTGGCGTGCTCATGGACGACGGGGAACCGGAAGGTGGCACCTGGAACCTCGATAAGGAGAACCGAAAGGCCTTCAAGTCGGCCCCGGGCGCGCCGCCGATCCCGGTCTTCGATCGCGACGCGATCATCGAAGATGTGCTCGCGGCGATTGACCGCGTGCTGCCTGATCTCCCCGGGCGGATGGCGCGCTGGATCTGGCCCGTGACGCGCGAGCAGGCGCTCGAGTGCCTCGCAGACTTCATCGAGAACCGGCTGAAGTTTTTCGGCGATCATCAGGACGCGATGTGGACCGGCGAGCACACGCTCTACCACTCGGTGATCTCGGCGCCGCTCAACCTCAAACTGCTCAACCCGCGCGAGGTGTATGCCGCGGCGGAGACCGCGTATCAAGAAGGCAAGGTGCCGCTCAACGCGGCCGAGGGATTCATCCGGCAGATCATCGGATGGCGAGAGTTCATCCGCGGCGTCTACACGTTTGAGGGCCCGGGCTACGGGGATCGCAACGGGCTCGAAGAGCACGGCTCGCTGCCCGACTTCTACTGGACCGGGGAGACCGACATGAGGTGCATGCGCGACGCTCTGGAGAGCGTGCTCGACCTCGGCTACGGACACCACATCGCGCGTCTGATGGTCACCGGGAACTTCGCCATGATCGCCGGCGTGCATCCGGTCGAGGTCAACGACTGGTACCTGGGCATGTACGCCGACGGTGTCGAATGGGTCACGACGCCGAACACGCTCGGCATGGCGATGCACGCCGACCACGGCATCGTTGGCACCAAGCCCTACGCCGCGAGCGGCAAGTACATCAAACGCATGAGCAACTACTGCAAGGGTTGTCGCTACGACGTCTCCGCTCGCAGCGGCGACGATGCCTGCCCGTTCAACGTGTTCTACTGGGATTTCCTCAACCGCCACTCCAAGCGGTTCAGCAAGAATACGCGCATGACCATGATGCTCAAGAATCTTGACCGCATCGAGCCGAGCGAGCTCACGCAGATCACAGTCAGCGCCGGGCGTCTTCGCGAACGGTTTGGCATCGCCTCGGGCTGAGGTCTTGCGATCTACCGCGGCTTGAGGCGGAGGCGGATCGGCCCCTTGGCCGTCGATGGATCGACCACGCGCCCGCGCTGGATGATCTCGATCCGCCCCGCGTCGACCAGTCGCCGGGCCGCCATGCGAACCGGCTCCATCAGCTCGCGCCAAGCGTGCTCGTCGACCGTGCGGGCGGCCTCACTCGGACAGATGCTGGCCCCGCCTTGCCGCCGGGCGAGCAGATCGAGCACTGCCTGCTCGAGAGCGACATCCTCGGGACTGAGCTTCCTCGAGCGGCATGCCTTCGAGCAGTACCGTACCTCGTCCCAGTCTCGCTCCCACTTCTTCCGCCACTCGATGGTGCGCCCGCAGACCACGCAGGGCTTGGATGGGCGCGCCGTCATCCGGCACCGCCCCGCTGCGCGTGATCGTCCGACCCACCCGCGAAGAGCGGCCCGGCTTCGGTTGCCGTCGGCGTTGCCGCGTGACGGAGAGAAAGCACGCGTCCCGCGGCGGCCTGACCGCTGAGAAACGCGGCCTCGACACCGGTGCCCGCAAAACCATCGCCGCAAACCGCGAGCGCACGATCTCGATCAAACAGGCATGCGCCGGCGATCTGGCTCGCGGGACGCGCAAGGCCCCAGCGGTGCGCGGCCCGAGAGACGACTCGCCCCCCGAGACCCCCCGCACGCAACCATTGATCGACAAGGTCGGCGAACTCGTCGGCGACTGCTTCTCGCGATGCATCAAGGCGCGCCGATGACCACCGCGATGAGGCGTGCGCGACCAGCGCCGTCCGGCCTGCGGGGAGCGACGCGCGCCCCGGCTTGTGGTCGTTTCTGACCAGCAACCCCAGGTCGTGCTCGGGCTCGAAACGGACGACATCGGGAAGCCCCGGGTCGGTGTTTTCCAGAATGAACATCCCGGCCCACACAGGATGGCTGGTGATCCCCGCGAGTTGCTCGCGCATGCTGGACGCGTCTCCGCCCAGGAGGCGCCTCGCCTGCTCGGGCGCCATCGCGAGAACGACCGCATCAAAGCGATCTGTCTGCGCCGCTTCGCCGGTTTCCAAGAGCCAGCCCGGTGCAGACGGTCGCAATGTCGAGACCACCTGCCCGGTGCGAACGTCGAGATCCGATGCGAGGTGCTCACAGATCGCACTCATGCCCGGCGTCCCGACGATGAGTGGAGCGTCCGGCGGCACCGCTACGAGGCTGCCCTCGCGCCAGCTCGCAGTGCCGGCCGCCCACCTTGAGCAGATGCCCTGCTCGATCCAAGACCGGACATACCGCCCAAATCGTGCATCGGCGACCTGAAAGAAGGGCGCCCCGTGGTCGAAGATCGCCCCGGTCGAATCGCGGCTCTGGCGTGTCGACGTGCGCCCGCCGGGTCCTCGCCCGCGGTCGAGCACGCAGACGTCAACCCCTTGATCCGCGAGCGTGCGCGCGCAGGCGAGCCCGCTGATGCCCGCACCCACCACCGCGACACGGATCGGGTCGTATCCGCGCCGCGCATCCACCGCGCTCGCGTACCGCTGCGGCCGGAGTCGATCGGCGTGGTCGTCAACGGGACGAGGCCGCACGGTGCCCAGCACCTCGCGTTCTGGCTCGAACGCGCGATCAAACTGCCCGAGGCACCAGAGCAGACCGCCGTAGGAGTTGGGGTCGCTGCCATCGAGCGCGTATCGGTGATTGAGATCGATCAGGAGGCGTAAGGCCTCGCCGGGCCCGGGCGTCCAGTCGAGCACGGCCTTCCCCCACGTCATGCGCAGGTTGTTGTGCAACTCGCCGTTCTGGAGCAGCGACCGCTGCGCCTGGTCCCAGAGCGAGCTGCCCGAACGCCCGCGGGCGAGTTCTTCCCATGACAGCAGCTGCTCTCGCGGATCGCCGGCGCGGCGTTGGAGGGTCTGCCGCGCCCAGTCCGGGATCGCGTCGAGCGTTTCGAGGCTGTCTGCCCCCGTGTGCGCACAGAAGTTGAAGGCGAGCTCGCGCCAGACGAGCAGTTCATCGAGGAACTTCTCTGCCCCTTTGCCGCCCGCCGCCGAGGCCTCGCGCGCGATGCGGAAGGGGGAGATGTGCCCGTGGTGCAGATAGGGCGAGAGCCCGCTGACGGCATCCATGTCGGCGGCGTCGTTGCGTCGGCGGTCGTAGCGGCTGAGGTGGTCGCGCTGGAAGATGCGCCATCGCTCGTATCCTGCGCGCGATCCGCCCCGGATACGCCCGACGGGCGGCACGCTGTGATCGATGTCGCAAGCCGCACACAACGCGTCGATGTCCGCCTCGCTGAAGTCGATCGGCTCGAACCCGAGGGCGCCCGCATCCGCGCGATACGCCGGGACGGTGGATACCGCATCCCGCCAGGGGGCGTTGATCAGTTCGCGCCATGCGCCCTTCGCCGCGTCTCGAAACTTGAACGCCCGCGTGAAGCGCTTCCTGGGCGACCGCAGCGGCATCAGGCAGGAGCCATCGACAAGCAGGGACGGGCAGGTGGATCGCTCGGCGAGCCTGGCCGTCCACGCCGGGAAGGGCGGGGCCGGAAAGTCTTCTGTGACAAAGACACTGGCGCGGCGCAGCAACGATCTCAGCGGGCTCGGGGCCGACGGGTCGGTCGGCAGATGGAACGCATAGGCGATACCCCGATCGTCTAGCTCGGCCTGCAGGTCCGCCGCCCCCTGCATGATGAAGGCGTGGTGCCGATCGCTGTTGAAACGGTGGCGCCCGCCCAGCCCCTGATAGACCAGAACGGGTCGTCCCAGCGTGTTGCCGACTTCGATCGCGGCGTCGATCACCGGATTCTCATGCCCGCGGACGGCGTGGTGCAGCCAGCAGAGCACGAACTCGCCGGCGCCCGGGGGCTCACGCTCGCCCGCTGCATCAGTCGCAGCGGTGACCCGCTGGCGGAGGTGCGCCGGCAGCGCCTTGATATCCATGGGTCTGGTCATGCTGTTCTGGTTCGGCCTGTCCATATGTCGCGATGCACCCTTCCGATCTGACCGCAGCGTAGTGAAGGCTTGCGGCTCGCGGATCCGTCGCCAGCACGAAGAAAGCACCGTGCCGCCACGGGGAATGCAAGGCCAACGACCGGTGCCCACGGTTGCCGAGACGTACACCCGCCTGGGGAGCGATCATGCTGTTCGGGCGGCCGCCGATTTAGGGGCCTTGTGTCGGCACATGGTCTGTTGGTGTCGCCCCAGTTCCGTGTTGCATCCGGCCGCTGAGGGGCAAGCCCGGCGGGGGATTGGGTCTGTTCCACCCTGGGTCGCTGTTGTAATTGAGCACAGGCGACATCGACGCGATGACCGTTGGCATCAGCACGCCACAGAGGAAGACCAAAAGATGCCGCCCGCAGAGCTCCCGCCGGATGAAGCCCGCCGCTTGGCCGCCCTGCTGTCGTGCCAGGTGCTCGACAGCGATCCCGACGCGACGTTCGACGGCATCACGGCGCTCGCCGCGGGCATGTTCGATGTTCCCATCTGTCTGATCTCGCTGGTTGACGCCCGCCGACAGTGGTTCAAGAGCCGCGTGGGGCTTGAGGTCTCGGAGACGCCTCGCGAGCAGGCATTCTGTGCCCATGCGATCCGATCAACCGAGCCGCTGGTGATCGAGGACGCCCTCGTTGACGCCCGGACGAGCGACAACCCGCTGGTCATAGGCGAGCCGTTCATCCGCTTCTACGCCGGCTGCCCGCTCGTTCTGGAGAGCGGCGAGGTCGTCGGCACGCTATGCATCATCGACCGACAACCCCGGACCCTCGATGCACGCCGGATCGAGCACCTGCGGCTACTCGCACATCAGGTCTCTCAGTTGCTCAATCTCCAACGCCAGCGCGCGATGACCGCCGCGGAGAACGCTCTGGCAACCACGCTCCGCAGCGCTCTCGATCATCATGCCCTGTTTTCCATGACCGACCCGGGCGGCAAGATCATCGAGGTCAACGAGGGCTTCTGCCAGCTCAGCGGGTACTCGCGCGAAGAACTGCTCGGCGAGAATCACAGGATGCTCAACTCCGGGCACCATCCGAGATCGTTCTGGACCGACATGTGGCGAACGATCTCGTCCGGACGCCCCTGGCGGGCAGAAGTCTGCAATCGGGCGAAGGACGGCTCGCTCTACTGGGTCGACTCGACGAACATTCCGCAGATCGGCCGGGACGGCAAGATCGAACGCTACATCTCACTCCGATTCGATGTCACCAAGGCGAAGTCGATCGATCAGCAGAACCGGGTGCTGCTCGCGGCGTTCGAGCGCAGCCCCGACCCGATGCTCGTCACCGATCTGCGCGGATGCATCCGCTTCATCAACCCCGCGGCCAAGGTCCTCGATAGGAATCTCGGGCACAACCCGCAGCAGAGCGATCTCTCGCTCGTCTTCACGCCCGGTCGTGTCGATCCCGATGTCACAGAACGGATTCTTCACAACGTGTCTCGCGGGGACATCTTCGAAGAAGCGGTGCGTGTCAACCTCTCGAAGAACAAGGCGATCGATTGCGACCACGTCTGGCTCAAGGTCGCGGCGTCGCCGTTGCTCGATCCGACAGGCCGCGTCGAGAGCATGCTGCTGGTCAAACGGGACGTGACCGAAGAGATGAGAGCCGGGCACCGCCTCAGGGCGGACAAAGACGCATTGCAGGGCATCATCGATGCGATCCCGGGCGTGGTTTACTACAAGGACAACCGCAACACGATCATCGACTGCAACAAGACCGCCGCAGAGTCGCTCGGCCTGCCGCGAGAGCAGATTCGCAACCGCCCGGCGGAGGATTTCTTCACGCCAGAAGAAGCTGCGGCGCATCTGCAGGACGACCTTGAAGTCTTGGCGAGCGGTCAGCCGCGACTCGGCCGGATCGAGGCGTCTGACACAGACGCCGCGGAGCAACGCCACGTGCGCACCGACAAGATCCCGCTGAGAGGGCCGGCCGGAGCATTCGATCATTTGGTCACGATCTCGATCGATCTCACCGACCTGAAGCGCGAGAAAGACCAGGCCGAGGAGGCGAACAAGGCCAAGAGCGAGTTCCTCGCCAACATGAGCCACGAGATTCGAACACCGATGACCGCCATCCTCGGCTATGCCGACCTGCTCGAGGACGGCTCGCTGAGCGACCCCGGTCAGGCCGAGGAGGCCGTCCACACGATCCGCTCGAACGCGACCCACCTGCTGACAATCATCAACGACATCCTGGACGTCTCGAAGATCGAGGCCGGTGAGATGCGGCTCGAACGAATCCGCACCGACCCGATGATCATCGTCGAGGAAGTCGCGTCGCTCGTCGGCGCACGCGCACGCAGCAAGGGTATCGAATTCGGCGTGCACTACGACACCGCCATCCCGCGTTACTGCGTCACAGACCCGACGCGTCTCAGGCAGATCCTGCTCAACCTCGTCGGCAACGCGATCAAGTTCACCGAGGTGGGAAGCGGGCGTGTCTGCATCTCTTGTGACCCAGCCCGCCGCCAGATCGCGTTCCGCGTCGTCGATACCGGCATCGGGATGACCGCCCGGCAACGCGAGGAGATCAGACCCTTCCGCGCTTTCAGCCAGGCCGACGCAAGCATGACAAGGCGGTTCGGCGGCAGCGGACTCGGGCTACGCATCTCCAGCGCCCTCTCGCACATGCTGGGCGGCTGCATCGACTTTGAGTCCGAACCGGGCGCAGGCAGCGTGTTTACGGCGACGATCGCCACCGGCGACCTTGCAGAAGTCGAGATGATCACGCCAGAATCGATCGGTGCAGATCGCACGAGCGCCGAGCAGCACGCTGCGCCGCGGGGCGCTGGCGATGACCCCAGCGAGGCGAAGCCGCTCGCCGGGCGCCACGTCCTGCTCGCCGAGGACGGACCCGACAACCAACGCCTCATCATGTTCTATCTCGAACAGGCCGGCGCGTCAGTGATCGTCTGCTCCGATGGGCTTGCCGCCATCGAATCCATCAACACACCGGCAACGGCAAGGCGTCCAGATCTCATCCTGATGGATATGCAGATGCCCGTCCTCGATGGGTACGCCGCGACCCGCCGACTCCGCGATGGAGGCTGCACGATACCGATCATCGCGCTCACCGCGCACGCGATGGACGGAGCCCGCGAGGCCTGTGTCTCGGCCGGTTGCACCGACTATCTCTCGAAGCCGATCGACCGAAAGGCTCTGGCGGAACTCGCACGCCACTGGATTGAACACAAGACCCAGGTCCAAAACGACAGCGACGCGGCGTGAGAGCCGCGTCGCTGCACACGATCAAAATTCCGAGGCCCGGTTAGACGCGACGCCTCCGTGTCGCGACGATCCCAGCGAGCGTCAGCAGCGCCGCCGTACCCGGCACGGGAACGACGTTGGCGATGCTGATCTGGTTCGCCTCGTAGACGACATCGAACGTGAATGCACCGCTGGTAACACCAACTGCGATGCCCGATGCGTCCGCAACGGCGTTGGCGAAGTTGCCCGAGACGCCTTCGGTGGCGGTGAGGACGACAAAGGTCTCGCCCGCCATCGGCACGAAGCCCGAGGTGAGCACGACACCGATGTCACCGCCGGCCTCGTAGCTCCCGATGACGTTGATCAGATCGCTGTCGGCGCTGCCGGCGATCTGGATCGCCAGCTGCGCAGAAGCGCTGTTGGTGATGTCCGCATCGATGGTCAGCGTCCCGGTGCCCATGATGCCGGCGGCCAGGATGCCGTCGTTTGCCAACACGCCATCCACGAAGTTCATCGTACCGGTGCCGCCGATCGTGCCACCCGCGGAGTTACTGAAGCCCTCAACACCAGGGTTGATGTTGAGCACGTTTGAACCCTCTGCAAACAGGAAGCCGAGGTTGTTGAAGCCGCCGCTGTTCGCCAGCACCGTGCCCGCGCCGCGGATGGTGTGCCCGATGCCGTTGGTAAGCACCGAACTCGTCGCCGTGATGATGTTGTCGGCATCGTCACTGAGGATGATGCTGCCGGATCCGATGATCGACTGCGAGCCGACGAACTGCAGGAAGGTATCCGTCGTCGTCCCACTGGTCGAAAGCACACTCAGCGTGCCGTTGTTGATGAGCCCCGAGCGGAACTCGGTGTTCTGCGCCTGAGACTGCACCACGCTGGATCCCGCGGTGATGCGGACAGCCGTGAGATCCGAGTTGTTCAGCAGACTGAAGATCCCCGTGCCGGTCGTGCGCAGCTGCCCGCCGATGATCTCTGCCGCGCTCGCCACCTCGACGACCGAGGCGTCCTTGGCGGTGATGGTCGCGTTGTTGGTGTAGACGCCAGAAAGCAGGGTAAGCGTTGCGCCGTTCTCGGCCCGCAGCTCGGCGTTGTTGACAAAGCCCTCGACACCCGGGTCAATCCGCAGCCCGGCGCCGGCGTTGTTCGCGATGATGGAGCCGTTGTTCACAAAGCCGCCCGAGTTCGCCAGCAACTGCCCTGAACCACGGATCGTGTGGCCAGACTCCTGCGTCACGACTGAGGAGGTCGCACGGATGAGGTTGTCGAAATCCTCGCTCAGCACGATGCTGCCGCTGCCTCCCAGCACCTGGGTGCCGACGAAGTCGAGGAGCGTGTCCGTCGTTGTGCCGCCGGTTGAGTTGACCGACCACGTCCCGTTGTTCGTCAGCCCGCTGCGCACCTCAACGGCCTGTGCCTGCGCCTGCGAGACCTGCGAACCCGTCGTGATCGTCACGCCGGTCAGGTCGGAGTTGCTCAGCAGCTCGAAGAAACCGCTGCCGGCCGTCGTCAGCTCGCCGCCGATGACGTTCGCGCTGCTGCCCAACACGACGCGCGATCCATCCAACGCCTCGATCGTCGAGTTGTTGGTGTAGTTG
>JBCCDD010000008.1:0-146227 GCA_039033175.1 Planctomycetota bacterium | reverse complement strand
GTAACCATAACGGTCCTAAGGTAGCGAAGTTCCTTGTCGGGTAAGTTCCGACGCGCATGAATAGTGTAACGACTGGGGCGCTGTCTCCACGACCAACTCGGTGAAATAGTAGTGGCGGTGAAGATGCCGCCTACCCGCAGCAAGACGGAAAGACCCCGTGGACCTTTACTGCAGGCTCATATTGGTCACGAGCACAGGACGCGTAGGATAGGTGGGAGGCTTTGAAGCCGGCGTTTCGGCGTTGGTGGAGCCATTGGTGAAATACCACCCTTCTTGAGTTTGTGGCCTAACCCCGATTCCCATGAAGCTGGGCGGGGGACAGTGTGTGCTGGGTAGTTTGACTGGGGCGGTCTCCTCCTAAAGAGTAACGGAGGAGCGCAAAGGTTGGTTCAGCGCGGATGGAAACCGCGTTTTAGAGTGTAAGAGCACAAACCAGCTTTACTGCGAGTCCGACGGGACGAGCAGTCACGAAAGTGGGCTCTAGTGACCCTGCGATCGCGCGTGGAAGCGTCGTAGCTCATCGGATAAAAGGTACCCCGGGGATAACAGGCTTATCGCTCCCGAGCGTCCATAGCGGCGGAGCGGTTTGGCACCTCGATGTCGGCTCATCGCATCCTGGGGCTGTAGGCGGTCCCAAGGGTTGGGCTGTTCGCCCATTAAAGCGGTACGCGAGCTGGGTTCAGACCGGCGTGAGCCAGGTCGGTCCCTATCTGCTGTGGGCGTTGCAAGCTTGAGAGGAGTCAACCCTAGTACGAGAGGATTGGGTTGGACATACCCCTGGTGATTCTGTTGGGCCGCCCGGCCCATCGCAGAGTAGCTACGTATGGCAGGGATAACCGCTGAAAGCATCTAAGCGGGAAGCCCCCCTCAAGATCAGGCTTGCTTGCGTTAGCGAGAGACCCCCGGTAGACGACCGGGTTGATAGGCCGCGTGTGTAAGGGTTGAGAGGCCCTCAGCAGAGCGGTACTAACGGTCGAAGGTTTGATCACTTCTACCAGCCGCCGTCGGTTGCCTATGTCGACAACTTGTCGATCTTTGCACCCTCGGCTGGCCCAAGAGAACTCGGTCCGTGACTCAGTGCATACCTGAGCTCGGCTTCCACTCGTCGCATCCGCATCGCGCGGGTGCGTGTTGTGAAAACAACACGTCCCCTTTGTCGGTGACCATAGGCTTGGTGTCACACCTGTTCCCATCCCGAACACAGCAGTTAAGCCCAAGCCGCCGATGATACTGCTCCGCGGGAAAGTAGGTTATCGCCGACCTTTGGGCCGCTTGGGTAAGACCAAGCGGCCCTTTTCTATTTTTGCCTGCTTCGGTCAGGCCGACTCGGGTGTGCGAGCCAGACACGCTCGTCCGCCCCAGATAGCGGGGTCGAGTTCCTCCGCGTTGAGGTGGCTCGCCCGGCTCGATCTCGTCCATCGAAATCGCGACCGATTCGATGAGACGCATCACCCGTACATCCCCGCCGCAATCATGGCTCGGGCGATCGTTCCGCCCCTCACGTCGCGACTGCAACGCGGCGGGAGCGACCTCGACCTAGGTTACCGCCATGAGCGTCCCGCTTGTCGATCATCCGCGTTTCCCAAGGCCCGTGTCTTGCCTCGGCCTGGGGTGTGGCGGGCCGTCTCGTCTCGGCCTCCGGACGCACGAGGATGCCGATCGGTCTCGCCGGTTGTTGAGCCGGGCGATCGACGTCGGCGTCACGCTCATCGATACCGCCAGCACCTACGGCACCGAGGCCCTTGTCGGCGAAGTGTGCGTCGCCTTGCCCCAGAGCGTCCGAGGCAAGCTCACGATCTGCACGAAGCACCCCGTTGTCCGCGAACGCGGCGTCCCCATGCCCCCCTCCGAGTTCGCGGACGCCATCGACCGTTCGCTCGCCTCGCTCCAGACCGACCGCATCGACCTCTTCCAACTCCATGGCGTCACCCCCGCCGAGTACCCGCACGCGATCAACGAGATCCTGCCCGTCTGCCTGCGTGCGCGCGAGGGCGGCAAGATCGATCGTCTCGGCATCACCGAAGCGTTCGTGCCCGACCCAGAGCATCGCATGCTGCGATGTGCGCTAGAGCAGGGCCGCTTCGGTCGTTCCGGCGATGGTCCGCCCGGCACGCCGGCTTCCTCGTCTCCCGATTCGACCGTGTTCGACTCGGCGATGGTCGGCGTCAACGTGCTCAACCAATCCGCGTGCCGAGACATCCTCCCCGAGTGCGAGCGAGCGGGCGTCGCGATGTTGGCGATGTTTGCCGTTCGCCGCGTGCTGACAGACGAAGCCCGCCTCCGCGAAGCCTTGCTCTGCCTGCACGCCGCCGGCGAGCTCGATCACGAGCTGGTTCCTGATGCTGCCTCGCTCGAGTCGCCCCTGCGCTGGTTCGCATCGCTCGGCTTCGGCGACGCGACGCTGCCCGGCTTTGTCGCATCCTGCTACCGCTGGTGCCGCGATACGCCGGGCGTCACGGTCGTGCTCTCGGGCACGGGGAACATCGAGCACCTCGAAGCCAACGCCGGCGCGATGGCCGGGCCCCCGCTGGATGAAACGGTCCGCGAGACCCTCGCCCGCGTCTTCGCTCGCGTCACGACCGAGACGGCGAACTGAACGCCGGGTCGGCCGATCCGGGCGAACCGCCCGCCCCGCGCTCGCGAATCGATGCACAAGGGGACCGACATGCCCACCGCTCGCCACTCGCTCGCAGTCCTCTTTGGGACGCTGCTGTCGATCGCGTTCGTCGCACCGTTCGCCCACGCCGACGGCAAGGTGATCCGGCTCTCACCCGACCTGACCGACCCCGCCACGATGCCGGACCAGCGGGCCATCATCGCGTTCGACGGCACGACGCAGACGCTCGCCGTCGACACGGCGTTCGATCTCGACCCGTCCAGCATGACAGCCCCGGTCGAGCACGTCTGGATCATCCCGGTCCCCGCCGAGCCGGCCTTCCTCGAAGTCTCGCCGGGCGCGTTCGACCTGTGCGCAGCGCTCACCGCCCCGCGCCTCGCTCGCGTCGAGGACGGCATCCCAGGTTCGGCGATCTGGTGCCTGGCCGTTGCCGTGGTCTTTACCGGCGTTGCGCTCGATCCAAGCCAGACGCGTGCACGCCGGTGTCTCATCTTGGTCGTCACACTGCTCATCCTCGCCGGGCTCTTTGTGGTTCTCTTCCCGACGCTCGGGCGTGCCGGAGCGGGTTCGGCAGCAGACTCGACCGTCACGCTCCTCTCTCGCGAACGCGTCGGGCTCTACGAGACCGCTGCGCTGCGTGCCGACCGTGCCGAAGATCTGCTCGCGTGGCTGCGGGCGGAGGGCTTCGATCCCTCGGCCGTGCCGTTGGCGGTGGGGGAGGAGTCTGAGGGAAAACCCGCGCCGACCGCCCCGCCCGAGCTCGTCGCCGCTGTCCAGGCATACCTCGATAAGGGCTGGCTCTTTGCCGCAGCTCGGTTCGTCCCACCCGTTGACACTGATGCGGACCCGGGCGCAGACCGGCAGGCAACCGCCCGCCCGCACCCGCTCGCGCTGCGCTTCGAGACCGACGCCCCGGTCTACCCCATGGCCCTCACCGCGGTCGGCAACAACGACATCGAACTCGAGCTCTTCGTCTTCGCCGACGGCACGCCGAGAGCGCCCGGACTGCGGCTGGAACACAGCCGCCCGATCATCTGGCTGGGCGATGACCTCGGCGAACAGGACTTCGAGCGCACGGTCAGACAGGCGCAACTGTCCGACCAAGCGCCGATCGCGCACGCTGGCCTTGCCCGTCTCGCCGCCGGCGTCACCACCATCTCTCGCCTCCGCGGCACGCTCACCCCCGCCCAGCAAGCCGACGACATCGCACTCACGATCGAGCCCGCCCGCCGACACACGCCCGAGCTCTACAGCACCGGTGCCCGCCGGGGGCTCGCGGCCCTCATCCTCGCGCTCGGTCTCGCCGTGACCGGGTTCGCCGCCGCGGTCATCCGCGTCGGTGTCGAAGACCCCAATCCATCGCCCCGGCGACTGTTGGTGTTCGGCGCTGTCCTCGGCGCGATTTCCGCGTTCATCACGCATCTCATGCTGCCGAGCTACAACGGCGCAATAACCGGCCCGCACGACGCGATCTATGCCCGCGCCCTCCAGCACGAGCTCGAAGACATCGCCGAGCGACGCATCGCAGGCGATGATCGCCCCGCGCTCGACAACCTCCGCGCGGCGTTGCTCGGCTTCCTGGTAGACGAACAAGACGTCCGCGAGAACCCCGGCGTCGGTGCGCACGACGGACCCGGCGGGTTCGACCTCACCGAACGTCCCGACGGCACCGTTGTTCTCGACACCTTCGGGCTCGATGGCCGACCCGAACGACGCGAGCTCACTCGCCCTCTCGAAACCCCCTGAAGAACGGTCGCGAGCACGCCCCACATCACCCTGCGACACGTCCTAAACCGCACGAACACCCCCGCCCCTCATCGCGTAACCTACCCCGGCAGCACTTCTCCAACGTCCACGCCGCCGCGATGAGGGGAGCCCCATCCGATGCCCGACACGCCCGAAGCCACCGAAAACATCGAGCTCTACGAGGACCACGCCGAGGACCTCATGGCCTCCAGCCAGTTCCCCGATCGCGTCAGCCTCCTGCCCCCCCAGGGCGGGCGGATGGAGCCCGGGCGACGCATCCGCATCCTCTGGGGACAGGACATGCTCCGCGACGTCGTCGACGGGCGCTACCGCACCGTCATCTGCGGCGTCAACGACGAAGACAACGCACACGGCATCATCGCCCAGCTCGTCAGCCTCGTCACCACCAGCCAGTGGTCCGAACGCTCGGTCACCAGCTACGCGCGCATGTTCCAGGAATCGGTCAGCGTCCACGCCGCCCACGACCGCGAGCCCTACGTCCTCAAGTACGACCTCGACAGCATCCTCATCCTCGCGCTGCTCCGCCCCAAGGGACGCGCCCACTTCACCCTCCCCGACCTCACCCGAGGCTTCAAGACCGTCGACAAAATGCTCCGCGCACGCGGCGACCGCGCGCCCGTCTGCACCGTCTCCTTCCTCGGCGCACGCTCCAACCGCCTGACCACCGCCGACGGCTCGAACGAAGAGCCCAGCTTCGAGAAGCTCCTCGCCACCCTCTTCGACGCCGGCTACCGCGGCGACGTCTACCCCAGTCCCAAGATGTGGACACACGCCGGCGTCGGCGTCTTCCCCAGCTACCCCTTCCCCGACGGCTTCCACCGCATGCGCGAGGGCAGCAGCTAAACCGCCCGCGCCGTTCTCAACACAGAGCCGGAGCATCGCGTGCAACGACCCCCGCACGGCGCCGAACTCGTGCTCACCGCGTTCCTCGGCGTCATCGTGCTGGGCGTCGCCGGCGCGATCATCGGCCTGCTGCTGCCCAGCTTCCCCGGGCGCGACGAGCTGCTCGCCACGATCGCGATGCTCGCCGCCTACACCGTCGCCGCGTGCGTCATCGGCGTCGCGTTCCGCCCGCGCAGCCGGCTCGTCGCTTGGCTCTGCATCGTGCCGCTCGCGCTCAGCTTCGTGCTCTTCCAGGCCTTGCTCTGGTTCGACAGCGCCCTCGACTGGTCGGCCGAGGAAAACGTCGCCAAGCTGGGCGGCACCTGCCTGATCCTCTCCGCCGTGCTGCTTTACGACGGGCTCGTCCGCTTGCCCGCGCTGCACACGCCGAGCGCGCGCGTGCTGCGGATTGGGGGCACCATCGTCGCGGCCCTCGCCGGGCTTGCGCTCTGCAGCGCGATCTGGATCGACTTCTTTCAGGAAGACTTCACGCTCAAGACCTTCGGCGTGCTCACGGCCCTCGCGATCGGCACGCTCTTCGCCATCTACGTGCTCGCCGGCCTCGCCAAGCTCCGCCAGGCCCGCGCGGGCGACTCAGCCCTCTCGGCGCTCACCGTCCCCGTCTCGCTCACCTGCCCGCGCTGCAGCAACGCAAACGAAGTCCCCAGCAACCGAACCGCTCGCTGCGCACACTGCAACCTGCGCCTCACCGTCCAGATCGACGAGCCACGCTGCGCCTGCGGCTACCTGCTCTACCAGCTCGAGTCAGACACCTGCCCCGAGTGCGGGCGCGACGTGCCCCAGCACGAACGCTGGCACGCCCCCTCCAACAAGCCCTCAGCGAAGAGCGAGGACACGCCGTGAACACCCCGCGCTCATCCGGCAAATGGAACGCTTCCCCGCCGTCCTTGCCGCGCTGCTCGCCGGAGTCGACGCCGACCGCGCCCGCCGCCGCGGCCCAAGAGGGCAGTGGGCTGTCGTCGAGATCCTCGCCCACCTCGCCGACGAGGAGACCGCCGACTTCCGCGCCCGCCTCATCGTGCTCCTCGACGACCCCGAGCGCGACTTCGAGCCCATCGACCCCGAGGGCTGGGCGAAAGACCGCGGCTACCTCGAGCGCGACCACGCCGCCGAGCTCGATCGCTTCGCCGCGGCCCGCGCCGGGTCGATCTCGTGGCTGCGCTCGCTCGAGTGCCCCGACTTCTCGCGCGCCAAGCACCACCCGACGATGGGCCCCCTGCACGCCGGCGACGTCCTCGCCGCCTGGGCCGCGCACGACCTGCTGCACCTCCGAAAGATCACCAAACGCCTCTACGAGCTGACCGGCGCCGACGCCGAGCCCTACGCCGCCTTCTACGCCGGCGACTGGTAGCCGCTCACGCCTCCCAGCCGTCGGCCCACCCCCGCGCGATCGGCATCCGACGCCCGGGGCCAAACGCCCGCGACGTAACCTTCAGCCCGACCGCCATCTGCTGGCGCTTGTACTCGTTGCGATCGATCAGCCTGCACAGCCTCCCAACCTCTCCGGCTTCAAACCCCGTCGCCTCGACGATCTCCGCCGGCGTGCGGTGCTCCTCGACGTGCAGGCGCACGATCTCGTCCAGCACCTCGTACGCCGGCAACGAATCCTGATCGAGCTGATCCGGCGCCAGCTCCGCGCTCGGCGGCTTCGTGATCGTCGCCTCAGGAATCGGCGGCACCGCAAACCCGTACCGCTCGTGCTCGTCGTTCAGGCGCCGGCTGATCGCGTACACACGCGTCTTGGGCACGTCACTCAGCACCGCGAGCCCGCCGTTCATGTCCCCGTACAGCGTGCAATAGCCGACCGCAATCTCGCTCTTGTTGCCCGTGGTCAGGACCAGGCGCCCCGTGCGGTTGCTCACCGCCATCGCCAGCGCACCACGCACGCGGCTCTGCAGGTTCTCCTGCGTCAGGTCGGGCAGGGCCTCGCCCAGTGTGCGCACACCGATTGATGCAAACGCCTCATCCAGTACGCCGCCCATCCCGTCAAAGCCGCCCGCGATCGGCAGCGAGATGATGGGGATGCTGAGTTTGTCCGCAAGCTCCTGCGCATCACCGATGCTGCCCGCGCTGCTGAACGGCCCCGGCATGCTGATGCCCAGCACGCAGTCATCGCCGGGCCGTTCGCGCAGCGCGCGCACACCGAGCACCGCGGTCAACGCGCTGTCGATCCCCCCGCTCAGTCCGAGGCACACGCCGCCGAACCCGCACTTGCGCACATAGTCACGCACACCGAGCGTGAGCGCCTCGATCAGGCGGTCATCCGCATCGCGAGGGCGTTCGGACGCGCCCGGATCGACCACCGCGCACGCGCCGGTATCGATCGTGACGGTGCCGGCATCGTTCCCGCCAGAGCCGCCCCAGCCCTCGCGTCCGAGCACCTCGCCGCTCGGCGAGACGCCCCAGGCGTGCCCGTCGAAAACGAGATCGTCGTTGCCGCCGAGCTGGTTGACCCCCAGCACCCACGCGCCGTGCCTCCCCGCGTGCGCGCGCATCAACTCCAGGTGGCGCCCCTGCTTGCCGCTGACAAAGGGGCTCGCCGAGGCGACCACGACGACGCCCGCCCCCGCCCGCACGCTCTGCTCGACCGGATCGCCCAGCCCCGCGTACCGCGAACCGAAGCCCGCGTCCTCACCCCGCCACAGGTCCTCGCACACGCACAGTCCGACGCCCACGCCGCCGACATCGATCACGCACGCCTCGTCGCCCGGCTCGAAGTACCGGTCCTCGTCGAACACGTCGTACGTCGGCAGCAAGCGTTTCTCGTACCGCCCGAGCAGTTCGCCGCCGCGCGCCGCGATCAACGCGTTCGCCAGCGAGCCATCCGCCCGCCGGTGCACGCTGCCAAAGACCGTGACCGGCCCGACCGGGCTCTCGCGCACGAGCACCTCGGCCGCACGCTCAACAGCGCGCACAAACCCGTCGATCCCCAGCAGATCCTTGGGCGGATACCCGCAGACCGCGAGCTCGGGCAGCACGAGCACGTCGGCGTCGCCGCTCGCCGCCATCGCGCCACGGATCAGGTCCGCGTTCGCGGCCACCGCGCCGACCGTCGGATTCATCGTTTGCAGGCGCACACGCATGGGCGAAGCGTACGCGCTCGGTCATCGCCCCCGCGCCTCACCGCTCGCCCCGCCCCTCACCGGGCGCCGCCCCGGGCCTGGCGAACCGCAGCAGCTTGTCGAGCCGCAGCCACGCGGCCCCGAACCCCGCCGCCGCGAGCGCCACGACCGACTCCGTCCCGCTCACGAACAGGATCAACGCCGGCACCGGGTTCGATCCGTCGCTCATCACGCCCAGCCCGATCAGCTCGGCGATCGCCAGCGTGCCCCCCTCGCGCGCGCCCAGGCTGCCAAACGGGCTCAGCACCCCGATCAGAAAGAACGTGAACCCGAGCATCACCGCCCCGTCGAGCCCAAGCGGCACGCCCAGCACCTGCGCCGCGATCCAGAACCGCACCGCATGCACGCCCGCGTCCGCCAGGCGCAACGCCGCCGCCGTCAGCACCCCGCGGATGTCCCCGGTCATCGTCAGGCCCGCGTGCAACTCGGCAAACCGGCGCCCGCTGAGCGCGCGATCGACGCTCGAGCTGCGCAGCACGCGCGACCATTGCATCAGCCGCGTCATCCCGCGCTCGCCCTCGACGAGCCGGCTCAGCATGATCACGATCCCGTTCGCCGCGAACACCCCGCTGACCACCGCGACCGCCCACAGCGGGCTGATGTCCTTGAGCAGCAGGCTCGCGCCCCCCGCGGGCACGAGCGTCGCCAGCAGCAGCGCCGCCATCGCGGCAAACCACGCCCCGATGGTCAGCAGCGGCACGCCGTCGCGACGCCGATGGATCGCCACCCGCGCCACCACGCTCAGCTTGAACGGCAGGTACGCCAGCAGCGTCGCGACCGCGTTCACCGCGACAACATCGAGCGCCCGCAAGCGCTTCACCGGCCCGATCACCGCCCAGAAGATCAGCCCGTTGAGCAGCACGGTCGCGATGCCCCCGAGCGCGAGCAGCGCCACCTGCCACGCGCGCGCATCGCCGAGCCGCGCAAGCTGCTGGCGGTTCTCGGCGCTCAGCGCCTCGCTGATCGTCCAGACCAGCAACGCCACGCAGACGCCGAAGCCGACGACCTGCACAGCCGGCTTGACCCACGATCGACCGCCGTCGGTCGATCGTGCGGTGTTCTGGTCGGGTTGGTCGGGCGCTTCGCTCACGGGTCGTCCCCCCGTTGGGTTGTGTTCGCGCTCCCGGCGGGCGGCATCAGCTCGTGCAGCACGACGCGTCCTCCGCCGAAGGCCACCATCGCGGGCCCCAGCTCGCGGGCGAGCGCACTCACGCCCTCGGGCGTCACGTCCGGGTCGATCCACCCGCTCGCGCGCAGACGCCCGAGCTCACCCAGATCGATCAGCACGTGCGTGATGCCGAGTTCATGCAACGCGTCGCCCCACCGCGCGGGGTCGTCCCCGTGCGTGCGCACGATCTCACCAAAGAGCCACCGGTCATACGTCGTGTTGTACACGACCTCGCGCTCGTAAAAGAAAGGCGTCGCGGAGCCGAGCAGATAGACCCGCGCATCCGCGCCCATACCGCCGGCCACAACAGCGCTGGGAATCTGTTCGCTCGTCCCCGCCAGCCACGGGCGCCCCGCATACACCGCGGGCGGCAGATCCAGCAGCCCGTTGGGGGCGCCGCCGCGTTCGCCCGCGAACTGCCAGAGCGAGAAACCGCCCTGCACAACGCACAGCGCGGCGCACCACAGCACGCCCGCGCGCGTGCCCGCGAACGCCACCCCCGCCAGCACGCCCGCCGTCGCCGCCGTCGGCAGCAGGAACCGGCTCTGCAGGTGCGTGAAAACGCCCCACGCGAGCAGTTGAAGGGCGAGCGCACCGAGCAGGACCGCGCACGCCCGTCGCCGCGCGGCGCCGGGCCCGTTCAGGGCGCCGATCAAACCACCAATAAAGGCGAGCGGCACCAACAGGCCCCACTGCGGGTTGCCCAGCCCGCGCTGGCGAACGACGTCCGGCGCGCTCGCCGGCGCGTCCGGGTCGCTCCAGACAAGCAGGCGAGCCCGCTCGAACACGCCCGCGTCGGTCGAGTGCGCGTGGCTCCACCGCTCGTGCTGCTCGGGCTCCCAATCCCCGGGCCCGAAGAGCGCGGAAGCCGCGGGAAAGACCGGGTTCCCGCCGGCCGCGGCGTTCCGCGCGAGCCAGGGCGAGAGCATCAGCACGCCCACAACCGCCCCGATACCCGCCGCGGGCGCCCACCGGCGCACGGGCGTCCGCCACGCGAGCACAACGCCGACGGCAGGCGCGAGCATGAAGATCGCCGTGGGCTTGATCGAGCACGCCGCGCCGACAAGCACCGCGCAGACGACGGCCCGCGGGATCGCGTCCATGCTCTTGGTCGCGCCCGCCGCCAGCGCGCACGCGCCGAGCGCAACCACACCCACATCGTTGTACGAGATCGTCCCAACGACGAGCACCCAGGGCGTCAGCATCACGCCGACCCCGCCCAGTGTCGCCGCACGCCGCGTGGCATCCGGCGCACGCCCTTCGTTCTCGCCGGCGAAGATCAGCACAGCGGCCCGCACACCCGCGTGCGCCAGCAGCGTCAGCGCCACGCTCAGCCAGTGCGGCATGAAGACCCGCCACCCATCGCCCGCGAGCAGGCCGTGCCCCTCAACGCCGTCGATCGGCGCGCTGGTCGCGTGCATGAGCAGCAGGTACGCCGACTCGATGGCGCCGGGAAGAAACGAGTACACGTTGTGCTCGTACGTGCGCACGGCGCCGTCACGCAGCCACTCCTGCGGCAGCTGCAGGTGGTAGCTCAGGCTGTCGTACACGCCGAACTCGCTCGCCCAGAGCGCCCCGGTCGGCTGGGATCCCGCCGTGAGCAAGACCGCGAGCGCGCCGCCCCACGCGATCGCTGTCAACGAGGGCGCCCGCGGCACCACCCGCCCCCGGCGCACCGCCGAGATCAACTGGCCGCCCGCGAGCGCACACCCCACCGCCAGCAACGCCACCGCCGACCAGGGGCGCAGCGCGCCGGCGATCCCGAGCGCGAGCCCGAAGGTGAGCAGCAGCGCAACCCCGAAGCCGCCCTGGATTGTCAGCGGCGTGCGGGCGCCGCGCCAGAGGCGCGAGCCGAGGCGCCCCAGCCCCATCGCCGCCACGCACCAGATCAGCACGGGCCAGCCCGCGACCCGCAGGCGGTCGAAGACGATCGCGCCCGCGTCGATCGGTGCCGGTGCGTCCCGCCCGATCGAGCCGAGCAGCGAAGCCCCGCCCAGCACGCCCACACCCCAGAGCGCCCAGAGCAGACCCGCCCGCCGATCGGCCTGCGCACGCGCCTCGTGCGTCCGGTGCGGCTGGCCCGTCGTTTCGTGTGCGGTCCCGGGGCTCATCGCGCCAGTCTACGCCCGGCGTGCCGCTAGACTTGGGTCGTGGAACTCCGCCCCATCCAGCCCGCCGCCGACGCTCCCGAAGACACCGCCAAGGAGCTCGACATCATCGAGCCCCTGTGCGCCGTCTTCCGCCGCAGCCTCAAGGGCGAGGGCCTGAAGTACACGCCCGAGCGCGCGCGCATCCTCGATGCGATCATCGAGCTCGACGCGCTCTTCGAGGCAGACCAGCTCCTCGAGCACCTCCGCAGAGCCGATTTTCGCGTCAGCAAGGCGACGGTCTACCGCACGCTCAAGCTGCTTGAAGACGCGGGGATCGTGCAGCGCGTCCTCTTCGACCGCGAGCAGAGCCACTACCAGCTCGCGTACGGCAAGGGGGCGAACACGCTGCTCGTCCGCGTCGACACGGGCGAGGTCGAGGCGATCGACCTGCCCGAGCTGCTCGAGCTGCGCGACCGCGTCTGCCGGGAGCGCGGGCTGATCCCCGAGGGGCACCGCCTCCAGATCTTCGTCGCCGCGCCGAGCGAGTGAGCACGCGCCGCGCGGAATCAGCGCAGCTCGATGCGGGATAACCCGGCCGCAGCGCACGCCGCGTGCACGCGGGCCGCGTCTTCGTACCGCACCCCGTCGCCGACGCTGATCTCGACGATCGGCGGCTCGCCCCCGCTGAGCAACCCCGGCGCCGCCGAGCGCACCGCCGATTCGAACGCGCCCAGCGGTGCGCGCTCAAGCCCGAACCCGTCGATCAACACGCCCGATGCCCCCGCCCCGACTGCCTCAGCCTCGACGCGGACGCGCAGGCGCACCTCCGGCAGCGCCACGCCGGCCCGCTCGGCGCCCGCCTGCGCGGCGCTCGCCCGCAGAAACCACTCCGGCCCCAGCACCGCGGTCGACGCCATGAAGAAGACCAGGATCACCATCACGACGTCCACCATCGGCGTCATGTTGGGCCCGAAGTGCATCCCGTGCGCATCGAGCGCACGGCGCGGGCGGATGCGCCAGGCGGACTGATCCTGGGCGCTCAAGGCAGACGCTCCGTCGCGAGTTCGAGCGTTGCGATGCCAGCCTCGCCCGCGGCGGCCAGCACCGGGCGCACCTCCGCGAAGTCGCGGTCACGCCCGGCACGCACCCGCAGGCGCAGCCCCGGCTCGCGCGCCAGACGCCCGGCCAGCGCCGTCTCCAGCGATTCGACCGGGCGCTCGACCCCGTCCAGCAGCACCAGCCCGCCGTCGAGCACGGAGACGACCACCGGCTCGGGCGGCTCGGCCCGCTCGCCGAAGAGTGTCCTCGGCAGCGGGTCGCTCCCCCGCCGATCGAGCGCGAGCTGCCCGACGAGCAGAAAGAAGACGATCAGGCACATGACGACATCGATCAGGGGCGTGACGTTGATGCGCCCGATATCGGCCCCGCCGAGGCGCGCGATCGATGACGCGCGTCTCACGAAGAGCCCCCCCCGGGCGCCTCGCCCGCGGGCAAACGCTCGACAAACCCCGATGCCTCGGCCATCGCGCGGGTGCAGATGCGATCGACCATGCTCCGGTACAGCCCGAAGACGAAGAGGCACGGGATCGCCAGCACCAGCCCCAGCAGCGTGTGGAACAGCGCCTTGCTGATGCCCAGCGCCAGCTCTGTCGGCCCGGCCTCGCCGCCCGCCATCCCCAGGCTGGTGAACGCGATGATCATCCCCCAGACGGTGCCCGCGAGCCCGATGAGCGGGCCCAGGTTGCCGATGACGTTGAGCAGCTCGATCTTGCGGAACAGCCCGCCGGCGATGACCCCCGCCTCGCTCTCCGCCGCCGCTCGCATCGCCGCTCGTCCGCGAGGCGATGCCTCGGCCGCGGCGCGGACCGTGCGCGCAACCATGGTCTCGTCGCCGCGCAGCACCCGCGTCACCTCATCCGCCCGCCCGCGCTCGATCAGCTCGTTGATCTTCTTGCTCGCCGCGGGCGGCGCGATGACCGGCTCGCGGATCTCGATCGCGAAACGGATGATCAGCCCGAACGCGACAAGCGAGCCGACGACGAGCAGGCCCGTGAACACATCGGCCGACGCCGCGAAGAGCGACCAGACCGTGAACCCGCCGCCCGCCGTGGTTGTTGCCAGCATCGCCGCCTCCATCCGTTGCGCAAGACTCTACCAGCCACGCAGGATCGACGGCTCGATCGGGTGTTCAGTCGACACCCTCTTCGAGGTCGCGCTCCTCAAGCGGGCGGCTGATGACGTGCTGCCCGGTCAACCACTTGTACAGATCGGCCTTGCGCGAGCGATCATCGGCGAAGGGCCAGCTCGGGCTGCCCGCGGGGACAAAGACGCCGGTCGCGGGGCACCGCGTATCGCGTCGGGCCTCCAGCCCATGCACGCCGCCGCGATCGCCCCAGCGCGCGGGCAGCGTGATGGTGAGCAGGCGGTCGGTCTCGCCGGTGGGGGTGATCTCGATCCGGGCGGCGTCTTGGGGGATTGCGTCGCCCAGGCGCTCGGCCCACTCGATGATCACCGCGGCCCGGCCCTCGGCGAGCAGCTCCTCGAGCCCCAGCGTCTCGGCGTCATCGGCGCCACGCAGGCGGTACGCGTCGATGTGCGCCAGGTCGGCCCGGTGCTCGCCCGTCTCGTACTCGTTCATCAGCACAAACGTCGGGCTGCTCACGCCGCCGACGTCGGCCCCCATCGCGCCCGCCAGCGCGCGCACGAACGTTGTCTTGCCCGCGCCCATCGCCCCGTCGATCCGCACGATATCGCCGGCGCGCAGGATGAGCGAGAGATCGCGGGCGACCTCGCCCGTCTCCTCGACCGATCCGCAGACGCGTTCAAAGGTCAGCACAACTATTTGTAGCCGCTTGTCGGGGCCCTCGTCGTGCGATCGGGCTCAGTGCGTCCAGCCCAGCTCGTCGCCCGCGACGCGCCGGGCGCCGTCGAGGAACACGACGCCCGGCGTCTCGCCCTCGCCCGGCGCCAGCACCCGCCCGATGGGCCCCAGGAGCCCGAGACCCGCCGGCGCCGCGCTCGACGGATCGAACGCGATCAGCAGCTCGTGGTCCTCGCCCTCGCTCGCGCCCGCTCGCCAGCCGCCGACGCCGGCGTGCAGGGGCACCGCTTGCGCGTCGATCTCCAGCACCACACCGGACGCCCGGGCGATGCGCCCCGCGTCGCGCCCGAGCCCGTCGGAAAGGTCGAGCATCGCGTGCGCGCCGCTGCCCGGCGCCGAGCACGCGAGCCCCGCCTCGATGCGCGGCTCAAACGTCAGGTGCCGCCCGCTCACCAGGCTCCCGCCGACCGGCCCGGTGAGCCACAGGCGGTCGCCCGCGCGCCCCCCCGAGCGCAACACCGCCCCGTGCCCGCCCGGCATCGTCCCCGCGACCGTCACCGTGAGCGTCAGCGGCTCATCGGCGGAGGCGTGCGAGGCGATGTCGCCCCCGACCAGCGGGCAGCCGAACGCCTGTGCGTACGCCGCCATGGCATCAAACAGCCCGTCGGCGTGCGCATAGCCCGCGGGGAGCAGGGCGGTCGCGAGCCCCCACGCCGGGCGTCCGCCCATCGCGGCGATATCGCTGACGCTTCGCGCCACCGCCTTGCGCGCGATCAGGTCGATCGGCGTGGCGCCCGCGTCGAAGTGTCGCCCGGCGACGAGCTGGTCAACGCCGACGAGCAGCGTCGATCCGCCCGAGCCGCGCAGCACCGCGCAGTCGTCCCCCGGGCCGGTCTGGACCGACCAGCCGCCCCCGGCCAGGAGGTTCCGCGAGCGCGCCTCGATGTGCGTCAGCAGCTCGGATTCGTTCACGAGCGATGCTAGCGCGGAAGGCCCGGGCGCCCGTGGCGGGGCGCCGGGGCGATGGGTCAGCCGTTCTTCGCGAGCGCGTCGCGGATTTCCTTGAGGACGGTCAGCTCTTCGGGCGGCGCCTTGGGCGGCGCGGCTTCCTGCTCCTTCTCGAACTTCTTCTTCGCGTTGTTGATCATCTTCACCATGATGAAGATCACGAACGCGAGGATCAGGAAGTTGATCAGGATGCTCGCGAAGTTGCCCCACGCGAGGACAGGGCCGAGCTCGCGCGCCTCGCCCAGCGTGAGCACCGTGCCCGCCTCGGCCGCCGCGGCCTGCGCCGCGCTCACCGCCTCGCTCAGCGGGATGTACAGATTGCTGAAGTCGACGTCGCCGATCACCTTGCCGACCGCCGGCATGATCACGTCATCGATCAACGACTTGACGATCAGCCCGAACGCCCCGCCGATGATGATGCCCACGGCCATATCGACCATGTTGCCCTTGACGGCGAAGTCGCGAAATTCCTTGATGAGTCCCATGCGGAAAGTCTCCCCGAGCCGCCCGCCGTGTGCGGGCCGCGATCGCGAGAGCGTAACGCAAACGACACAACGTGTTCAGTGCGTGCAGCGGCCAGCGGCACCTCACGGGATCGCGCGCAAAGTCCGTTGTTTGTTCGGACAGTGGAGCCAGATCGCCTAGACCGTTTGCTTCGCCTCGTTCATCACCCGGTCGGCGTACTCGTTCATCGCGTCGCGCAGCTGCTCGAAGCTCTCGAGCACATACAGCACCGGCTGGTAGTGGTCGATCTCAAAACCGGTCCTGATCACGCGGTCCATGTCAAACGGACGGCGTTCGACCTTGCCGCTCTGGTCGCTGGGCGCGAGCTCGATGCCCTTGGGCGGCTCGGGTGCGGTGAGGCAGTGGTGCGCCTCGCCGTGGCTGCTGATCAGGCCCGAGCCGTAGATCTTCAGGCGCCCGTCTTCCTTGATCAGCCCGAACTCAACGGTGAACCAGAACAGGCGCGCAAGCGCTTCGGTGTGCTCATCGCCGGCGACCAGCGCCGCCTTGCCGTAGGTCTGCAAAAACTCGGCAAACACCGCGTCGGCGTGCAGCGGCACGTGCCCGAAGACGTCATGGAAGATGTCCGGCTCGGGCAGATAGTCCATCTTGTCGCGCGGGCGCACCGTGATCGTCGTCGGGAACTGACGCTGCGCCAGGCACGCGAAGAACGCCTTCGAGGGCAAGTACCCCGGCACGGCCCGGCTCTGCCAGCCCGTCAGCGGGCGCAGGAACTCGTTGATGCCCGTGACCTGGCGATTCGGGTCGCTCGGGTGCGCCGTCTCGCCGAACAGCAACGGCACCCGCCCCGGGCGGAGCTGGATCGCGTGCAGCCCGTCGATGAACGTGCGCGAGGCCTGCTCCTCGAGCATCGCCCAGCGCCGTTTGTACAACTCGCCCCAGACGGCGTGGTTCTCCGCGTCGTACCGCTTGTAGTGCTGCGTGACGTAGAACGCCTCGGTGTCGATCCGGTCGCCCGGCAGATCGGCCGCCGCATCGGCGGCGGCCTGGGCCCGCTCGAACTCATCACCATCGATGACGTTGTTGTAGTTGATGTCGCTGCGCATGCGTGCAAGCCTCCGGTTCGAGCCGCGGTTGGTCTCTCACCCCGCTGATCACCCCGCTGTACAGGCTGGCGAGTCAACGCACGATACCGGCGTCGGGATTCCGAAGTCGCGGCAACAACCCGGTCGGTGGGTCACGAAACAAGTTGCACGCGATCAGTCCCACGCCTCTTGCCCGCGCCCGCACTCCGGGCACGCATCGCCCACATGCAAACCGGCCCGGCTGTACGCGCACCATCGGCACCCCCCCAGCAACATCCGCAATGCCTCTTCGAGGCGTCGGGCGATCCGCCACGCGAGATAGGGCAGCGGCCCCAGAAGCACGCCGTTGAGCACCACACGCCACCACAAGATGCGCGTCGCGAAGCGGAAATCCATCCCGAGGAACTCGAACCCGGCGTGATGGAGTTCGATCTGCTTGCTCATGTTGTGGGCCGGGCGGAGGATCCACAGCTCGCGCTGCATGCACCCCAGGGGGAAGCCGAAGCGCTCTTGGAGCTCGAGCCTGCCGACCCTGCGGACCTCCGCTGGTGACAGGTCCGTTCGCAGGGCACGCGACACCCCATCAGTCGCCACCGAGGCACGTTCGGCGTCGGTCATGACCACGCGCGAGGTGTACGCGCGTTGCCGAACCTCGCCGACGAACCGGCGCGGGGTGATGGAGAAGATATCGACGATCTGGCCCGTCTCGGTGTGTACGCGTGTGTCGCCGTACACGAGCGTCTGATCGACCACCGGGGCCAGGCCCACGTTGGGCGCCGCGAACGCCCACAGCACCGCGATGACCACGCCGACGCCGAACGCTTTGAGCAATCGAAGGCCGAGCGGCTTGGCTACCTGTCGGGTCGCCATGGGTTGTCCGTCCGAGGAGTGGGGGGTCAGAGCGCAAAGCACGCCCACGCCGTGTCGGCGTCCAGGGCTTGATCCGCGTTGATCGCCTCGCCGGTTCCCATGTCGGCGCGCGCTCTGCGGGCCGCCGCCAGCACCGAGTCCTCCGGATCTGCGCGCACGATGGGTGCATCGCTCCCGAACACCAGCCCCGGCCCGTCGAGCCGCCCGGGCTCGCACCCAGCGTCCAGCAGCTCGCGCAGCGGCAGCACGCGGTCGAGGCGATCGGGCACCGCCCGGCGCAGCGCCTCGATATCCACCAGCAGATGGCAGGGCTGCACGCTCGCGACCACGCCCAGATCAACGAACCGGCGTACGTCGGCGCCGTCGATCAGCTCGGCGTGCTCGATGCGGAAGCCGGGCGTCGCGGGGCGGGCCCGCTCGATCGCATCGAGCACGCTGCGCACCGCGCCGTCGCCGATCGCGTGCGCCGCCATCGGCACGCCCAGCGCGTCGCACGTGCGCACGGCCTGCTCGATCTGGTCGGTCGTCATCATCGCCATGCCCCGCGGGTGCTCGGGCATCCCGTCGGCGTAAGGATGCAGCATGTGCGCTGTGCGGCTGTTGAGGGTGCCGTCGGTGAAGACCTTGCCCCCGCCGAGGCGCACGCGATCGGTCGTCCATGCGCTCCAACCCTGGGCGATCGCCGGCAGGTCTTCGACCAGGGGCCAGAGCACGACATCGCAGGGCAGTGCGCCGTCGCGTTCGATCGCCGCCAACTCGCCCGCCAGCCAGGGCTGGGCCTTCAGGTCGTGGACCTCGTCGAACCATGCCGAGAGGTGGTCGAGCGCGCCCCGGACCATCGCGGTGCGCTCCGCGCCGATCGGCTCGGGCACGCTCTCCCAGACCCGCAGGGCCGCGGCCTCGTAGCAGACGCCGTTGAGGCCGCCGCCCGCATCGCGCCCGAGCGCGCCGTTGGGCGGGTCGGGCGATGCGTCGTCAAACCCCGCGCCCGACATCGCGGCGCTGCCGGCGAACAGCGCGTGGTAGTCAAAGCACCAGGCGACACAGACGCGCTCGCCCACCACACGATCGAGGTCGCCCCGCGCGGGCCACGCCGGCTCCGGCCATGCCTCGGGGCGAGCGCTGTGGCAGAGGATCGGGCCCGCTCGGTGCGCACGCGCGTGGTCGGCGATGCGGTCGAGCACCGCCCCGCGCGTCGGGCAGGCGCCGAGGTCGAGCATGCCCAGGGCCCGCCCGGTCTGGAAGATGTGGCAGTGGGCCTCGCGCAGGCGGGTCGGCCGGGGGCTCATGCCGCGCCCTCGAGCAGGGCGGCGATCACGCGACGGGCTTCGGAGGCGTCGGAGACCGGAGCGGGGAAGGCGACGCGCAGCACCCCGTGCTTCGAGCGTACGTCGAAGCCCAGGTCATCGACGCCGACGGCCAGCGCCTCGATCGGTTCGATCGCGAGCAGCAGGGCCGTCGCGCGCCGGAGACGGCTGCGATCGGTGTTCAGCTCGCGCACCAGCGCGGGCTCGTCGGCTCGGAGCGGGTTGGTTAGCGTGAGCGAGGCGCCGTCGATCACGCCGGCGTGCGCGAGACGCACGCTCTCGATCGTCGCCCGGCACCACCCGGGGGCGCGCACCTCGCCGTGGTACGCGAGGTGGCGGTCGAGCGATTCGTCGAACTCGTCCGCGATGGGCTCGAGACTGAGCAGGCAGACAGCCGACGCGTCGAAGCCGTCGTCGGGCAGGTGCAGGACCGACTCGTGCGCATCGGCCGCGTCGTGGTGCGCGGGGATGACCATCGAGCCGTTGCGCCCGTCGATGATGAAGCGGAGATCGCGGACGCTTTCGTCGAGGCGGAGGACGCCCCGGGTGTGGCTCCGCAGTTCGCGGCGGGCGAGGTCGTGTCGGGCGCGGTCTTCGTCGCCTGAGGCGTAGGTGGGCTTGGGGTCGGTCATGCCCTGATCCTTGTGAGGCGGTGGCGGCGGGGATGTGCGGGAGCGGTGCAAAAACAGAGCGGGGCCGGCCTGGTGGCCGACCCCGATCGGTGCGGTGCGGTCTGACCGGGCCTGCGGGCCCGGCGGCTGGGACGCTGAACGCCCCCCTGCTTGGGTCGGGCCCCGGCTTGGACCGGGTTAGGCCCGGGCAGCCCGGCGGCGCGTGGCCTTCTTGCGGGTGGCCTTCTTGCGAGTGGCCTTCTTGCGGGTCGCCTTCTTCTTGGCGGTCTTCTTGGTCGCGCGCTTCTTGGTGGCCTTCTTCTTGGTGGCCTTCTTGCGAGTCGCCTTCTTCTTGGCGGTCTTCTTGGTCGCGCGCTTCTTGGTGGCCTTCTTCTTGGTCGCCTTCTTCTTGGCGGCCTTCTTGCGGGTGGCCTTCTTGGTCGCCTTCTTGCGCGTGGCCTTCTTCCGCGTTGCCTTCTTGCGGGTCGCCTTCTTGGCGGCCTTCTTGCGGGTCGCCTTCTTGCGGGCGGGCTTCTTGGTCGCGCGTTTCTTGGTCGCCTTCTTGCGTGCAGCCTTCTTGGCCATGGCGTTTCTCCTGAGCTTGGGTTCGTTCGTGTCGTATCGGCTCGCTTGCGGAGCCTCGGTCGCGCACCGCGTGCGACCGTTCCCTTACCGCATAGCCGATATCGGTGTCAGATCCGTGACATCTTGAGACAACAGCGCGTTCCGTGCGCGATCGGCTTGTGCGCAACATACCACCATTCGCGCACTTGTGCCGCACGTGTGTGTGAACAAGTGCGCGCATCGCGTGTGTTCGACGCCGCGCAACGCGCCGCACACGCGCGCATCCGCGAGCGTTCGTCGACGTGCGACGAGCGCGCACGCGTCGCGGCACACGCCCGCGCACAAACCCACGCGCGATCCGCGTGACCCGCACAACCCGGCCGCGTGATCTCACCGCGTCGGGCATGCGTGCTGTGTGTTCGATGCACGCGGGCGTCGCGCTCGTTCGCTGTGCACACCGCGTGAAGCCCCCTCGAAGCGCGTCGTTTCGCGTGAGATGGCGCAAGATGGCGGCGCATTGGCGAGCGCACGGTTTGCGCGATGCTCGCGCGTACACTCGCGGTGCGCGGGTGCATCCATGCCGCGCAGCACGGAGCGCACGCATGTCAACAATCGTCAATCACACGCTCAGCAACGGCCTCGCGGTCGTCATCGAGCCCATCGCGGGCGTCGAGTCGGTGGGCCTGAACTGGCTCGTGCCGGCCGGTCACGGGCACGACCCGGCGGATCGCCTCGGTTTGGGAGAATTGACGTCCGAGATGCTGCTCCGGGGCTCGACGCACCACGACGCACGCGCCCAGGCCGACGAGTTTGATCTGGTCGGTGCATCGAGATCGGCCTCGGTCGGCGTGCGGTTCATGCGCCTGGGCGCGACGGCGCTGGGCGCCAACCTGGCTCGGGTGCTCGAGCTGGTGGGCGACAGCGTGCTGCGCCCCAGGCTGAGCGACGACGCGTTCGAGCCCTCGCGAGAGCTCTGCCTGCAAGCGATCGAGAGCCTCGCCGATGACCCCCAGCAGCGGTGCTCGATCTCGGCGAACGAGCGACACTTTCCCGATCCCTACGGGCGTTCGGGCATGGGCACGCGCGAGGGGCTCGCTGCGGCGACGGCGGGCGACGTGCGCACGTTCTGGTCGACCCGCGCCGCCCCGGGCGCGTCGATCCTGGGCATCGCCGGCGCTGTCGACGTCGATGCCACGCTCACGCTGCTCGAAGAGATGCTCGGAGACTGGTCGGGTGCGGGGAGTGAGCCGCCCGCGGGTGCGCCGGGCGGGCGAGGGCTGGACCACATCGAGGACGAGTCGAACCAGGTGCAGATCGTGGTGCTGCACGATGCGCCCGCCGCCGGCGACGAGGCGTCGGTGCTCGAGCGGGTCGCGCTCAGCGTGCTGAGCGGGGGCATGTCGGGGCGGCTCTTTACAGAGGTGCGCGAGAAGCGGGGGCTGTGCTACGCGGTGAGCGCGGGCTACCGGGCAGACCGCGATCGCGGGTGGGTCAGCGCGTAAGTCGGCACGACGCCGGAGCGGGCGCAGGAGTCGCTGGACGTGCTGGTCGCCGAGCTTCGGCGGATCAACGAGACGGGCGTCGAGCCCGAGGAGTTCGCCAGCGCGGTCGCGGGGCTCAAGAGCCGGATCGTGTTCAGCGGAGAGTCGAGCGGGGCCCGCGCGGGCGCGATCGCGACCGACCTGCACGCGCTCGGGCGCCCGAGATCGCTGGAGGAGCAGGCCGCGGAGATCGATGGCGTCACGCTCGACCGCCTCAACGCCTACCTCAAGGGCCGCCAGCTCGGCACGCTGACGGTGCAGACGCTGGGCCCGGCCCCGCTGACGTTCGCGGGCTGAGCCGGCGGGAGGTCCGGCCGCTCGCCCGGCAGACGCGTCGGATCGCCCGTGCCCTAGACTGCGGCCATGAGCCCCCGACTCGCCCGATCGCTCACGCACTACGCGCTGCTCGGGCTGATGCTCGTGCTGCTCGGGGCGTTCCTGATCTACCCGATCGCCCTGACCGTCCGCGGGGGCTTCGCGGCCGACATCGCCACCGGGCGGGGCTGGACGCTCGACCACCTGCGTCTGGTGTTCGAAGACCCCGCGACCGTCGCCGGGCTGGTCAACGCGCTGAAGCTGGCGCTGTTCACAACCATCCTGTGCACGCTGATCGCGCTGCCCCTGGCGGTGCTTGGGGCGAAGTACAGCTTCCCGGGCAAGACGTTCTGGAACGCGGCGGTGCTGGTGCCGTTGATCCTGCCGCCCTTTGTCGGCGCGATCGGCATGCGGGCGCTCTTGGGGCGCGAGGGCGCGCTCAACGCGCTGCTCGGCACCGAGTTCGACATGATGGGCGACGCCAAGTTCTGGGGCGTGGTCATCGTGCAGGCGCTGCACCTGTATCCGATCATGTACCTGAACGCGACGGCCTCGCTGGCGAACCTCGACCCCGCGCTCGACGAGGCGGCCGAGAACCTCGGGGCGGGTGCGTGGCGCCGGTTCTTGAGCGTGACGCTGCCGCTGATCCGCCCGGGGCTCTTCGCGGGGGGCACGATCGTCTTCATCTGGACCTTCACCGACCTGGGCACGCCCTTGATGTTCGACTATCACCAGGTCACGGCGGTGCAGATCTTCAGCGGGCTCAAAGAGGTGCAGAACTCGGCCGAGCCGTACGCGCTGACCGTGGTCCTGCTCGCGGCGGCGGTGATGCTGTACCTGAGCGGCAAACTGGTCTTCGGCGGCAAGGGCTACGCGATGTACAGCAAGGCAAGCCGCTCGGGGGGCGAGGCCCGCCTGAGCGGGTTCGCCGGGCTCGCGGCGACGACGGCCTTCGCGGTCGTCTCGTTTGCCGCGGTTCTGCCCCACATCGGTGTCATCGGTATCAGCCTGGCCGAGCCGGGGAGCTGGTACGCCAGCGCAATCCCGGCCGAGCTCACGCTCTCGCACTACGTCGAGGCCCTGACCGCCGACGAGGCGTTCGGCAGCATCCGCACGAGCCTCTTGCTCTCCCTGGCGGCGATGGTCCTCAACATGCTCGCAGGCGTCGTCATCGCGTACATCATCGTGCGCACGACGATCAAGGGGCGCGGGCTGCTCGACGCGTTGTGCATGCTGCCGCTCGCGGTGCCCGGGCTGGTGATGGCGTTCGGGTACATCTCGATGACGCTGGGCTGGCCCTTCGATCGCCCGCTCAACATCTTCGGGCTGGGTGTCCCGGCCTTCCTCGACGGCACGATCCTCGACCTCACGGTCTTCGGCGAAACGCCCAACCCGTTCCCGCTGCTGATCATCGCCTACGCCGTGCGGCGGCTGCCCTACATCGTGCGCGCGACGGTGTCCGGGCTCGAGCAGACCAGCGGCGAGCTCGAAGAGGCGGCGGTCAACCTGGGCGCGAGCCGGGTGAAGGCGGTGCGCACCGTGATCGTGCCCTTGATCATGGCGAACATCATCGCCGGGGGCCTGCTGGTCTTCAGCTTCAGCATGCTCGAGGTGAGCGATTCGCTCATGATCGCGCAGAAGGAATCGCACTACCCGCTGACGAAGATGATCTTCGCGTTCAGCGAGCGCCTGGGCGACGGGCCTTACGTCGCCAGCGCGATGGGCGTGTGGGGCATGGCGTTGCTGGCGGTCTCGCTGTTCGGCGCGTCGATGCTCCTGGGCAAGAAGCTGGGGTCGATCTTCCGCGTGTGACGCGCATGGCGTCGCGGATCGTGGGTTATCGGTGCGCCGGGGCGCGGGCCTCCGCCGGTTTTGGGGGTTTGCAACCCGCCGCGCGGTAGCCTTGCTGCATGCAAGATCAGGGCAACGAGCAAGAGCCGAGGGGCCCGGGCGGTCCGCGCGGCAGCGGTGCGCGGCCGCGCGTCCGCGCCGATGTCGATCACACCGCCGCCGAGGATCGCTCGGCGCCCTTCGCGAGTTCGGGCGAGCTCTTCGAGGGCGCCGGCGCCGCCGAGCCGGGCGACGGGGACCAGATCGCGGGCTACACGATCCTGGGCGTGCTCGGGCGCGGCGGCATGGGCGTGGTGTACCGCGCTCGCCAGAGCTCGCCCGAGAGGCAGGTCGCGTTGAAAGTCGTGCGCCCGGGCCTGGCGACGCCGATCGCGCTGCGCCGGTTTGAGCTGGAGAGCGAGGCGCTGGCGCGCCTGAGCCACCCGGGCATCGCGTCGGTGTACGAGGCGGGGCGTGAGGAGACGCCGGACGGCCCGCGCCCGTTCTTCGCGATGGAGCTGGTGCACGGGCGGACGCTGGTCGAGCACGCGGAGGTGCACGGGCTGGATCGGCGTCAACGCCTGGCGCTGCTGGCGCGCGTCTGCGACAGCGTGCAGCACGCGCACACGCGCGGGGTGATCCATCGCGACCTCAAGCCGGCGAACATCGTCGTGACCACCGGCGACAACGGCGACGCGCCGACGCCCAAAGTGCTCGACTTCGGCGTCTCGCGCCTGGCCGATGCCCCCGCCGGCAACACCTGCCAGACCGAGGCGGGCCAGCTCATCGGCACGCTGCCCTACATGGCGCCCGAGCAGATCGCGGGCGCGCCCGACGTCGATGCGCGGGCGGACGTGTACGCGCTGGGGGCGATCGCGCACGAGCTGCTGGTCGGGCGCACGCCGCACGATCTGAGCGGCAAGACCGTGTACGAGTCCGTGCGGATCGTCAACGAGCACGACGCGCCGAGGCTGGGCACGATCGACCCCTCGCTCCGGGGCGACGTTGAGACGATCGTGGCGACGGCGCTGGCGAAGGACGCGGGCGAGCGGTACCAGACCGCCGCGGCGCTGGCGGGCGACATCCGGCGTTGGCTCGGGCACCGCCCGATCGAGGCGCGCCCGCCGAGCGCGGTCGATCAGATGACCAAGTTTGTGCGGCGCAACCCGCTGCTGGTCGGGGCCTCGGCGGCGGTGGTGGTGGCGCTGGTCGGCGGGCTGGTGGGCACGGGGCTGGCGCTCGAGCGCGCGCTGCGGGCCGAGTCGCTGGCGCGCGAGAGCGAGGCGCGGGCGGTGGCGCAGTTCGAGCGCGCCCAGGAGGTCGGCGGGTTCACCAGGCGGATGATCACGGGGATCGACCCCGAGGTCGCCGCCGACCGCGACACGTCGCTGCTGCGGGAGGTGGTCGATCTCGCGGCCGCGGATCTGGACGCCCGCCCGCCGGGCGAGCCCGCGGTCGAGGCCGAGCTGCGCGACATGGTGGGCGAGGTCCTCGTCTCGATCGGGCGGTACGCCGACGCGGAGCGCCAGCTCGTGCGCTCGGTCGAGCGATGGGAGGAGGCACGGCGCAGCGAGGGCGACAGCGCGTCGCGCACGCGGGCGATGTTGAACCTGGCGCAGCTCCGCCTCGAGCAGGGGCGCTTGATCGAGTCATCGGCGCTGCTCGACCGCGTGTTTGCCGGGCTCGACGGGGTGAGCGATCCGGTGCTGCGTGTGCGCGCGATCGAGGCGCGGGCCGGGCTGGCGCTGAGCAACGGGGATCTGGACGCGACGCTCGCGGGGCTGGACGAGGCGTTGGCGATCGGCGTGCCCGAGCTGGGCGAGGCGCACCCGCGGGTGCTGGATCTGGTCGCCAACCGCGGGTTTGTGCTTGGGATGACCGGGCGCGCGGACGAGGGGGAGGCGGCGCTGCGCGCGGGCATCGCGACGAGCGTCGCGGCCCGCGGCGAGGCGGACGCGAAGACGCTGGCGCTGCGGGGCAACCTCGCGACGCTGCTGACGCAGGTGGGGCGGTTCGACGAGGCCGAGGCGGCGGGCGCGACGAACGTGCAGGCCGCCGAGGCGGTGTTCGGGGCGGATCATCCGCGGACGTTCCTCGCGCGCAGCAACGCGGCGACGCTGCTGCTCGAGCGGGGTGATGCGGAGGCGGCGCTGGGTGTGCTGTTGCCCATGCACGACGCGGCGGTGCGCACGCTCGGTGCAGAGAGCCCGATGACGCTGCGGATCGCGCGCGGGCTGGGGACCGCGCAGCGTTTGACAGGCGATACCGCTTCGGCCGAGGCGACGCTGCGCGAGACGCTGCGGCTCAGCGAAGCGCGGTTCGGCGCCGATCACGCCGAGACGGCGCGCCAGCGGGCGACGCTCGGGCTGCTGCTCAGCGAGAGCGAACGCCTGGGGGAGGCCGAGCGCGCGTACCGGCGGGCGATCGAGGGATTGAGCGCGTCGCTGGGCGAGGGGCACAGCGAGACGCTCATGCTGACGGCCAACCTGGCGAACCTGCTCCGCCGAGACGGGCGGCTCGACGAGGCCGAGCCACTGGCGCGCCGCGCGCTGGCCGGGCAGGCGCAGGCGGTGGGGGGCGACAGTTTTCAGGCGCTCGCGGCGCGCAATGCGTTGGCGATGATTCTCGAGGACGCGGGGCGTGACGCCGAGGCGATGGAGCACACGCGGTTGGTCGCGGAGCAGGCGCCGGCGGTGCTGGGGCCGGAGAACCCCAACGGCGCGATGTTCATGCTCCGGCATGCGCGCACGGCCGAGCGCGCGGGGGATGCGCCCGAAGCGCTGCGCGCCGCGCGCCTGGCCGAAGCGGCGCTCGCGTCGGCTCTGGGAGCGGAGCACGAGCTGGCGGCCTCGGCGCGCGAGATGGTCGAGCAGCTCGAGGGGGCTTCCGGCGCCGGCGGCTGAGGGCAGCGGGGCGGGGGGCCGAGCGAGGCGTTGCGCTACCATCGGCGATGCCGACAGCGGGCCGGAGAGACCAAGGCGGAGTGCGCAGCGTGCCGACGCTCGCGGTGAGCATGGGCGACCCCGGCGGGATCGGGCCGGAGGTGCTCGTGCGCGCGCTCGGTGAGCGTTCGAGGCGTGCGCGTGCGCGGCACCTGATCGTCGGCTCGGGCAAGGCCCTGCACGAAGCCGCGGAAATAGTCGGCGTCGAGCCGTTCTGGTGGCGCGTCGATCGCGAGGCGGATCTGCTGGAGACCGCGTCGATCCATGACGCGGTGCTGATCGATCTGGACGGCTCCATGGGCGTGGGGGAGCGGACGAGCTTCGCGCGGCACGCGGACCGGCTCGGGGGCGAGCTGAGCTACCGCGCGGTGGAGGACGCGATCGCGCTGGCGCGCCCCGGCGCGGGCGGCGCGCCCGCGCGGGCCGACGGGATCGTGACCGGGCCGATCAGCAAGGCGGCGTGGGCGGCGGCGGGGCACACACGCTGGCCCGGGCACACCGAGCTGCTGGCCGAGCGGTTTCGCGCGAAGCGCCACGCGATGATGTTTGTGGGCCCGAGGCTGAACGTCGTGCTCGCGACGGTGCACCTGCCGTTGATGGAGGTGCGCAATGTGCTGACGATCGGGCGCGTCTTCGACGCGATCGATCTGGGGGCGCAGGCCTGCGCGGGGCTGGGCATCGAGCGCCCGCGGATCGCGGTCTGCGGGCTCAACCCGCACGCGGGCGAGGGGGGGCTGCTGGGCGATGAGGAGACGCGGCTGATCGAGCCGGCGATCGAGCTGGCGGTGCGACAGGGGATCGACGCGAGCGGGCCGCTGCCGGGTGATACGGTCTTCAACAGCGCTGTCGCGGGGCGGTACGACCTGGTCGTCGCGATGTATCACGACCAGGGGTTGATCCCAGTCAAGCTGCTCGATCGGGACAGCTCGGTGAACGTGACGCTGGGGCTGGGGACCGTGCGCACGAGCCCGGACCACGGGACGGCGTTCGACATCGCGGGGCGCGGGAAGGCCGACGCTGGGAGCACGGCTTCGGCGTTCGATCTGGCGGCACGACTGTGCGCTGCGCGGGACGCGGGTGTGCGCCCGTGAGCGTCGCGCGGCGTGAGCGCCCGCTGCTGGAGATGGCGATCATCGCGGGCCCGTCGATCGCGACGATGACGAGCCACACGCTGATGCAGTTCGCCGACAAGCTGATGATCAAGGACATCGGGCCCGAGCCGGTATACGTCGCGGCCCAGGGCAACGGGGGGATCCTTGTCTGGCTGCTGATGGCGTTTGCGCTCGGCGCGCTCGGCGTGGTCAACAGCTTTGTGAGCCAGAACCTGGGCGCGGGCAAGGCGGAGCGCGGCGCCGGCTATGCGTGGACGGCGATGTGGCTCGCGCTGGCGTGGGCCGCGGTGGTGATGATCCCCGCCAGCCTGCTGGTGGGGCCCTTTTACCGGGCGCTGGGGCACGACGGGCTGCTGCTGGAGCTGGAGACGAGCTATGCGCAGATCGTGATCGCCGGCGGCGTGTTCACGCTGCTTGCGCGCACGATCAGCCACTACTTTTACGGGCTGCACCGCCCGTGGGTGGTGCTGGGCAGTGCGCTGGCGGGCAACGTGGTCAATGTCATCGGCAACGCGCTGCTGATCTTCGGCGAGGGCGGGCCGCCCGATTGGATCCCCGGGCACGCGCTGCTGGGCGAGGTCGCGGCGGGGCTGGGCATCCCGGCGATGGGCATCGCGGGGGCGGCGATCGCGACGGTCGTCGGCGGGCTGGTCGAGTTTGTGATCCCGCTGGTCCTCTTCCTCAGCAAGCGGCACGACGAGAAGTTCAAGACGCGCCACGCGTGGCGCCCGCGGGCGAAGGAGGCGGGGGATCTGCTGCGCATCGGCTGGCCGGCGGGCATGATGTTCGTCAACGAGCTGGCGTGCTGGTCGCTGCTGATGGTGGTGCTCGTGCCGGCGGGGGCCGAGGCGCGGGCCCTGGCGATGGGGCTGGAGGGCGGGGCGGTCACCACGCATCGCGACGCGGCGAGCACGGCGGGCTGGATCGCGCTGCAATACATGCACCTGAGCTTTATGCCCGCGGTGGGGCTCTCGATCGCGACGCAGGCGCTGGTGGGCAAGGCGATGGGCGAGGGGCGCCCCGACGCGGCTGCGGCGCGGACGTGGCTGGCGCTGCGGGTGGCGATGGTCTACATGGGGCTGTGCGCGCTCGTGTTTGTGCTCCTTCGTGAGGACCTGATCGCGCGGTTCATCGCTGAACAGACGCCGGCGGACCAGCGGGCGATGGTGGTGGGGGTGGGGGCGGCGGTGATGATCGCCGCGGCGGTGTTTCAGGTGTTCGACGCGGTGGCGATCGTGCTGTCGGCGGCGCTGCGGGGCGCGGGCGACACGGTCTGGCCCGGGGTGGCGACGCTGATTTTGAGCTGGCTGTGCATCCCGGGCGCGGGCTGGCTGCTGATCGAGCTGGCGCCGATGCTCGGGTCGATCGGCCCGTGGGCCGGGGCGTCGGGCTACATCGTGCTGCTGGGCGCGGTGCTGATGCTGCGGTTCCTGGGCGGGCGGTGGCGGCGGATGACGCTGGTCGAGCGCGAGGGGCTGGCGGCGCTGCCGAGCGATGAGGTCACGCCCGGGGCGGCGACGGGGGCGATCTAAGCCCGGCTGCCTGATAGGCTTGCGGTTGGGTGAAGGGCGTGACCACGGGCGCGGCGCGGCCTATTGTTGAGATTCACGAAACGGCAGTGCACTCGGCATCACCGGGCGGCCCACGGCTGGGCGGCGCGGGCGGATGCCGAAACCGGAGACGCGGATGTCGGGCGACCCCATGGACATGGTGATCGGCGCGGAGGCGGCCTCGGCCGACCGCGCGTCGGCTGAGCAGCACGTGAGCGAGGCGGCGAAGATGGTCGACGCGAGCGATCGCGAGGGCGCGATCGCGGAGCTCCGCCGGGCGGTGTCGGCGGACCCGACGCACGGCGTCGCGCTCTTCCAGCTCGCGTACCAGCTCGACCTGGTCGGCGAAGAGGACGAGGCGATCGTGCTCTACGAGCGCGCGTGCGAGCAGGCGCCGGCCCACATCAACTCGCTGCTCAACCTCGCGGTGCTGTACGAGGACCGGGGCGAGTACGCCCGGGCCGAGCGGTGCCTGCGCCAGGTGCTCGAGACGGCGCCCAACCACCCGCGTGCGCGCATGTTCATGAAGGACGTGCAGGCGAGCCGCGAGATGGTGATCGAGGAAGACACCGAGCGTGACGTGCTCAAGCGTCGCGCGCTGCTCGACACGCCGGTGACGGACTTCGAGCTCAGCGTGCGTGCCCGGACGTGCCTGAAGAAGATGAACATCCGCACGCTGGGCGATCTGCTCCGGATCACCGAGGCGGAGCTGATGAGCTACAAGAACTTCGGCGAGAGCTCGCTCGACGAGATCAAGCGGATGCTGACCCAGAAGGGCCTGCGCCTGGGCCAGGGGCTGGAAGACGCGCACCGGGCCGCGCGCCGCCAGATCATGGAACGCCTCAAGGGGACGGGCAAGGAGCAGCTGCTCAACAAGCCGGTGAGCGATCTGCAGCTCAGCGTGCGTGCCCGCAAGGCGTTGCAGCTGCTGAACATCCAGTCGCTGGGCGATCTGTGCAGCCACACAGAGGCCGAGCTGATGGGCGTGAAGAACTTCGGCGCCACGTCGCTGGTCGAGCTGCACGAGAAGCTGGGCGAGCTGGGGCTGAGCCTGCGGACGATTGACGAGGCCGAGGCGGCGGCTGCCGCTGCCGGCCTGGCGATGCCGCCCTCGTTCTGATCGCCGGCGTTCCGATCGCTGAACAATCACAACGCGTGCGCTGACCGGCGCACGTGTTGTTGTTTTTGGTGTTGACGCTTCGGGCTCGAGCGGGTGATCGAGCGTGCGCTCAGAGCCCGCAGCTCGTGCGCCCTCGCTTGGCGAGGAAGTGTTGGTGGTAGTCCTCGGCGGGGTAGTACTTGTCGAGCGGGGCGATCTGGGTGACGATGTCGCGGTGCCCGAAGCGACCGGCGGCGCGCTGGGCGGCGAGCGATGCGGTCGCCGCTTCGAGCTGGTCGTCGCCGGTTGTCATGACGACCGAGCGGTACTGGCTGCCGACGTCGGGGCCCTGGCGGTTGAGCGTGGTCGGATCGTGCCAGGCCCAGAACTGCTCGAGCAGCGCTTCGAAGGTGATCCGCGCGGGGTCGTACTCGACCTTGACGACCTCGGCGTGCCCGGTGTTGCCCGAGCAGACCGCCTCGTAGGTGGGGTTGTCGGCGGCGTTGTCCTCGGCAGCGCCGGCGTAGCCGACCTCGGTTTCGAGGACGCCCTCGAGCTGCCCGAACTGGAGCTGGGGCGTCCAGAAGCAGCCCATGCCGAAGATCGCGGTCTCGGTTGGCTTGGTGCTTGTCATGCGTCGTCGCCTCCGTCCGGGCCGGGGTCGATGACCCGGTCCCCTGTCTTGTGGAATCCCGATCTGGCTTCGGCGTATTCCTGCGGGCTGATGCGGAGGTCGGGGGTCTTGCCCGCGCGGTGCTCGGCGTGGAGGTGCCTCAGAAAGGGCACGCACCACTGGCAGCCCGTGCCGGCGCCCAGGCACTCGCTGATCAGGCTCGCGACGGGCGGGTCCTCGCGCCGGAGGTACGAGCGGATCTTCCGCAGGCTGACGCGGAAGCAGAGGCAGACGTGGTCGTCTTGTTGCACACCGCAAGATAGGTCTCTGTTGGTGCCAGCGGCGGTTGTTGTCGGACAATTGGGGGGCGATGCGGCGATCGTGGGTTACGTTTTATCGGAGCCCGGGCCGGCGCGGTCGGCCGGGCAGGGGGGCCAACAGGAGTGAGAACAATGAAGTGGATCATCACGGCGGCCGCGATCGCGGGCGGTGGAGGCAGCGTGTTCGCTGGTGCGGTCACGGGGCCGCTGGAGTACCTGAGCGAGGCCGATTCGCCCTACGCGGGTCTGGACGGCTGGGTGCTCGAGGACTTCGAAGACGGGCTGCTGAACATCCCTGGGGTCTCGGTCAACGGCGGGAGCGTGATCGGCCCGAGCTCGGTGACCGACTCGGTCGACGGGGACGACGGCGCGATCGACGGCTCGGGAAGCAACGGGTGGTCCCTGTTCTTCACGTCTCCGAACGGGCTGACGGTCACGTTCGACGCGGGCGTGATCGGCGGCGCGCCGGTGTCCGCGGGCATCGTCTGGACCGACGGCCTGGGTGACGTCACGTTCCGAGCGTTCGACACCACCGGCAATCTGATCGGCGAGACGACCGCCTCGCACGCCGGTACCGGCTTTAGTGGTGATACGGATGAGGACCGGTTCTACGGTGTCGACCATGCCGCGGGCATCGGCTCGATCTTCATCATCACCTCCGGCGGTGGGTTCGAGGTCGATCACCTCCAGTACGTGATTCCGACCCCGGGGGCGGCGGGGTTGCTCGTTTGTGCCGGGCTGGTTGGCTCGCGACGGCGCCGGGGCTGATCTTCGGGTCCAAGTCCTCCCCCGGGGCGGTCGGGTCAGGACATCGGCGTGGTTGGTCGTCTTGTGAGCCTCGCTCGGCGGTTCCGCGTTTGCGCACGCACCTCGTTGAGGTAATCTGTGCGCATGGGCATCCGTCGTCGAACGCCGGGGGTGGCTGCGCACGCGTTCGCGTGGGTGGGGGCGTGCATCTCGACGGCTGCCCTCGTCGCGTGCATCGCGGCGGCGGTGCTGCATTTCCGGGCCCAGAGCGAGATCCGCAACACGCCCACCCAGCTCACCGTGAACGGCGAGCGGGTGAACGGCACGGGCGAGGCGGTGCTCGCGGCCGGTCGCGGGCTGCTGAGCGGCGGCGCGGTGGATGTCGATATCGTCCGCCCCAAGCCTTGGCAGGCAGGTGCTTCGCGGACGTGCTGGATCGCTGCCGGGGGTCTGGCGCTGGCGGGCACGCTGCTCGGTGCGCTGGCATGGTTGCTCGGGCGGCGTGGCTGGGCGGTGTGGATCGCGCTGGGTCCGCTGAGCCTGGTCTTCGGGTTGGTCAGCGCGTTGGCGAACAGCCCGATCGCGGCGATCGGCTGAACGCTCAGGTCGGATCAGCGGGGATGATCTCCGCGCCGTAGCCCTCGTACGCGCCCGCCATCGACTCGGCCAGATCCTCGAAGCGGGCGTGCATCGCGAAAATTGTGTTGGTGTCCATGGCGTGCCGGACGCGGAAGCTGACGCCCCATGGCAGCCTCCGCGTCGCCGGCAGCGGCGCTCGATGAACCAGCGCATCGAACGCGCCGTGCTCGCCGACCGCCTGGGCGTACGCGCCGGCCTGTTTGCGGGTGCTGAACCAGGCGTGGTGATCGACCGGTCGCTCTGCGGCAACGTTGTCACCCTGCCGCTCGCGCTCGTCCCGCATCTCGGCGGCCTCGGCCCAGCGCAAGTCGTTGCGGCTGGGATAGAGCCACTGGTCGTACTGGCCCCAGAAGTAGTACTTGATCTCGATCGGGAACGCGTCGCCCGCGGACTCGCGTATCGATCGTTCGAGGGCCTCGCGATCGTCGCGGGTCTCGCGTGTCGCGATGTACGCCGTGCGCCGCAGGCGGCCGGTGGTCATCGCGACGGCATCGGGATCGCGGCCGGTCTTCCTCTGCAGCGCGCCCAGCACCCGCTCGGCCGCGTCACGCGTTGTGTCGCGATCTGTCTCGGAGCCCAAGCCTCGCGTCTCGTCCGATTCGGGGAGCGAGAACTCGATCGCGACCAGCGATCGGCCGCGGCGGCGCGTGTCATCTTCGAACGCCAGGTTGCAGACAAACGAGTGCGGGTCGCCGCCGACGTCGGCCATCCAGTGCAGCCAATCGTCAGCGGGGTGGGTGTTGTCGAAGGTGCCGATCGCGGGGGGCATGCGGGCCGTTCACTGGTTAGAAGTTGCTGCGCTTCCAGCCCGCCATCGTGCCGCCGATGCCGGCGAGGAGGAGCGCGCCGGCGGCGATCCCGAACAGCGCGTTGGACAGGCTGAGGTGGAACGCGAACGCCGCGCCGAGCACCGCGAGGAAGATCGATCCGCCGAGCCGCCCGATCGCTTCGCCGACGCGTTTCTTGCGTGTCCACCGCCCGGCAACCGCTGCCTTGAAGGCGAGAACAAGCAGCACGACCGCGCCGACGAGGATCGCGACCCCGATCGCCGTGGCCGCCCAGTCTGGGAGCTGCTGGTTGTTCATGGGCGTGGTCCCCGGCGCCTACGCGCGGGCTTTCAGCCGGTGTCTGCCGAGACGGCGGCGATGCGGTTGATGATCTCGACGACGCCCTTGGCCTCGGGCTCGGTCGCGACGTAGTCGGCCTGCGCTTTCACCTCGTCCTTGGCGTTGCTCGGGCAGGCGAACCACCCGACGCGGCTGCGGATCTTGAGGTCGCTCTGCGTGTCGCCCACGCCGGCGAGGCGGGGCTTGGCGTCTTTGAGGTCGAGCGCGTCGAGCAGGCGGTCGATCGCGGTGCCTTTGTCGATGAAGTCCAAGTCGATGTTGATGTAGAGCCAGGTCATCGAGACGCGGAGGGGCCAGGCGCGTTCGCCGATCTCGCCGCGGATCTCGTCGACGATGTCGTGGAGGACGCTTGTGTCGTCGTGGTAGAGGCTGACGCTCGCGGCTTTGCCGGGCTGCTGGACGACGCCCCGAGCGGCATAGCGGGCGTCGATCCATTCGCTGAGTTGGTGGACGAGGCGGGAGTGCTCGGGCGTGATGCGCGGGTCGCGGTCGTAGGTGTTGCGTCCGGGCCAGTAGAGCCAGACGCCGTTCTCGGCGATGAGCGGGACGGAGCGGTTGCCCAGGAGCCGGGCCATTGCCTCGGCGAAGGGCAGCGGTCGCCCGGTGCAAGGGGTGAGCACGGGGCGGTCGCCGCGCTGGTAGGCGAGGTCGTTGTGGCGGCGGATGGCGCGCAGCGCGCCGAAATCAAACGGCCCGGCCGACTCGGGGCTCAGGCAGCCGTCGACATCGCAAATCACGAGGTCATGATCCCTCTGGGCATCTGGAATGGGAGGATCAAGCGTGCGCACGGGTCAAGGGTACCCCAAGGCGTACGCAAGCTCCTACGCTGGCGGCATGTCGATCGCACCCACCCGTTTGCGCTACCAGACCGCCGGCGAGAGCCACGGGCCGGCCCTTGTCACCACCGTCCTCGGGCTGCCCGCGGGCGTGCCGGTCGATCTGGATCTGATCAACACCGAGCTCCGCCGGCGCCAGGGCGGCTACGGGCGCGGGGGGCGACAGAAGCTCGAGACCGATGTCGTCGAGGTGCTGACCGGTGTTCGGCGGGGCAAGACCATCGGCAGCCCGGTCACGCTGATGCTCAAGAACCGCGACAGCCGGCTGGATGACCTCGAGCGCACGCCGCCGGTCTATCGCCCCAGGCCCGGGCACGCGGACCTGGCGGGCAGCGTCAAGTGGCTGACGACCGATTGCCGCGAGACGCTCGAGCGGGCGAGCGCGCGCGAGACGGCGGCCCGGGTCGCGGGCGGCGCGCTGGCGAAGTGCCTCCTGCGCGATGTCTTCGGCGTCGAGGTCTTCGGCTTCGTGCGACAGATCCTCGATGCGCGCACCGATGTGGACGTCACGCCGGGCAACTGGCGAAGCCTGATCGGGGCGCGTGACGCGAGCGACACATACACGCTCGACGAGGCGACGACCGAGCGCCAGCGCCAGATCATCCGCCAGACCAAAATCGACAAGGACACCGTGGGCGGGCACGTGGAGTGCCACGTCTTCGGCTGCCCGCCGGGCGTCGGCAGTTGCATGAACTGGTACGAGAAGCTCGACGCCAGGCTCGCGTACGCGGTGATGGGCATCCAGGCGTTCAAGGCGGTGCAGATCGGGGCGGGCGCGCGCAGCGGCGAGGTCGTGGGCAGCGCGCTGCACGACCCGATCCGCTACGACGCGGGCGCGGCCGCGGAGCCGCACCTGGGCTTCGTGCGCGACAGCAACAACGCCGGCGGGACCGAGGGCGGGATCACCAACGGGCAGCCGGTGGTTGTCACCGGCACGATGAAACCGATCGCCACCCTGCTCAAGGGCCTGCCCAGCGTCGACCTGAACACCAAGCAGCCCGAGGACAGCCAGTACGAGCGGAGCGACGTGTGCGCTGTGTCCGCGGCGAGCGTGGTGATGGAGAACGCGGTCGCGTTCGAGGTCGCCGGGGCTTTCCTGGACAAGTTCGGCGGCGACAGTGTGACCGAGACGCGCGGCAACTATCTGCAATACATGGACTTGGCTCGCGCGTTGCCGCTCGATCCGCCCGAAACCACGATCGCCTGACCGCATCATCGCGATCCGCTTGATCGTGGGGGTCGGGCCGGGCGATCGAACGACTTGCGCGCAAGAACCACGGGCGGACGTGCCCCCGGCGGGCGCGCGTCGGTAGGCTTCGGCTGGCCCGGCGGAGCGGCGGGCGACGCGGCGCGAGACCCGGGGCGGATGCCCGGACGGGATCTCGCCCCCCAAGGCTGTCATCGGCGTTCACATCGCCGGCATGCACATCGCGAAGAGGAGTTCAGATCGTGGCACAGCGCAATCGGCGTGGTTTCAGCGTGCGGACATTCCTGGCTTCGGGGCGCCCCGAGGGCCTGAGCCTGATCGAGCACAGCCAGTGGATCGGGCGCGGGCTCGTCATCCCCAGGCACGAGCTCGACAAGCACCTCAAGCGGGGCGAGTTCCGCGGCACGGGCATCTACATCCTCGCGGGCATCAACCCGCAGACGGGCTGCGAGCGCATCGGCATCGGGCAGATCGGCAACCTGCGCGACGAGCTCGAGGACGTGCGCGGCGCGGGATACTGGAGCCGGATGCTGGTCTTCGCCGCCGACGGCCCGCGCCTGCACCGCGACCATGTCGACTACATCGAGTCGCGCATGATCGACATGGCCCGCGAGGTCAAGGGCGCCGAGCTGGACAACGACAACGAGGTCGACGCGCCCAAGCTCTACGAGGCCGACGAGGCCGACGCCGAGCACTTCATCGAGCGCCTGGTCACGATGCTGCCGGCGCTGGGTGTGACGGCGTTCGAGGCGGCGCCGCCCAAGCCCTCGAGCACACCGACGCTGCGCATCAGCGGCAACGGGGCCGTCGGCGACGGGTACGAAGCGCGCGGGCGGTTTGTCATCTCTGGCGGCTCGACCGCGACACGCAGCGACCAGGGCGGGCTGCCCGGGTACGTGCGCGATCTGCGCGAGAGCCTGCTCACCCGGGGCGTGCTCGTCGAAGAGGGCAAGCAGCTCAAATTTGCGGTCTCTTGCAGCGTACCGAGCGCGGCGGTCGGCGCGAGCCTGATGCTCGCCGGCAAGCCCGACGCCGACGCGTGGAAGCCCCACAGCAACAGCGGGCGAGGACCGACCGGGCGCGACGCGGGCGATACCGACGATCGGCGTGCCCCGACCGTCGAGGTCAAGCCGCTGAAGGCCGCGAAGGCCCAGCCCGCCGGCGCCACCGAAGACGACGACGACTGATCGCAGAAGCAGAACGGTCTTGAGAGCGCCCCGGTCGATCGGCCGGGGCGTTGTTGTGCGCTCAGCGCTGGAGTTCGGCGAGGCGGGCGTCGATCGTGTCGCGCACGCGGGGCCATTCCTCGGCGATCACCGAGTACATCACACTGTTGCGCTGCACCCCGTCGCCAACGATCATGTGGCGGCGGAGCACGCCCTCGCGCGTGAAGCCCAGGCGTTCCATCGCGCGCTGGCTGGGGGTGTTGCGCTCGTCGGTTTTGAGCTGCACGCGGATGGCCGGGCCGGGCGGGCCGGTGGCCGGATCGTGCGCACCGTGCGCCGCACCAAAGAGGGGCGTCTCAAACGCTCGGGCGAGCAGGAGGCGCTTCATCTCGGGGTTGATCGCGGTGCCCCGGACCTCGGGCGCGAGCCAGGTGTTGCCGATCTCCAGCCCGCGATGCTCGGAGCGGATGTCCATCTCGCAGGTGACGCCCAGCAGGTGGTTATCGGCGACGCTTGCGACGGCGTAGCAGTTGGTGTGCTCGAGCGCGAGCAGGCGCCGGATGTAGATCAGGAAGCCGCCGAGATCCCAGGGCGAGGGCTGCGCCGGCATGAATCGGAAGGTCGAAGGCTCGGCGGCAACGAACAGACCCGCGGCGTGCTCGGGGCCGAGCGGTTCGAGGCGGACGGAGCGCCCGTGGAGCGTGACGGCGGTCGGGCGCATGCGTGCAGCGTACAGGAAGGGCCGGGCCGCCCGGCGGGGCGAGCCGGCGATCGGATTTCCGCGGGACCTTCTTCAGCGGCGCCGGCGCGTCGCGGCAAGCCCCGCGGCGCCGAGCAGGAAGGCGGCGCCGGGCGACGGGATCACGTTGGTGAACTTGAACTGCGCGGCCAGCGCCGAGTTGCGCGGCATGTCGCCGGTCCAGTCCAGACGCTGCAAGCCGGTCATGGTGAACGCACCAAAGGTGTCGCCGTCGTTGCGGATCCGAAGGTACTGAACGTCGCTCCCGCCGACGCCCTCGGCCGAGACCGACGACAGCGGGGGACGGGAGCCGTTGATCTCGAAGCGGATGATCGATGACACGCTCTCCTCGGCCGCGCGGACGCGGATGAAGATGTCGGTGAACGACCCGCCGATGTTGTCGCTGCTGACCGTGACGCCGTCGATCGAGAAGCTGAGCGTGCTGGCGCCGTCGTACTCGATGGTCCAGAACGACGCGCTGGCAGGGTCGATCGTGCGGTTGGCCTCGTCGAGCGGCGTGCCGACGGCGCCGAAGCGCCAGAGGCCCAGCTCCCAGGTCTGGTTGGTCCCGCCGTCGCCCACGCGGCTCTCGACGACGGCCTGCTCGAGGGCGCCGTTATCGGTCAAGGCGTTGAAGCCCGCGTCGCCGCCGGCAAACAACTCGCTGGTGATCTGCGCGTGCGCACAGGTCGTAACGGCGCCCGCGCACAGCGCGACAAACAGCACACTACGGTTCATGGTCTCACTCCTTCTGATTCCCTCGCCCGGGTCCCGCATCAGCCGGCTCTCGCCCCGGGTCGATCCCTGTCTCACGTCTCTGGGTCTCGCGTCTCTCGGCCCCATCGGCATGGGCCCTCAGCAAAGATACCTCGCGGCCAATCGCGGTTCAATGCTGATCCTGACCCTCGGGTCGGCGGCAGGCCGGCGGCGGGGCCGCTGGAGGCCCGGTATCAGGCGAGGCGGGCACACCGGTTGGCAGACAGGTGGGCAGACAGGTGGGCAGACAGGCGGGCAGATAGGCGGGCAGATAGGCGGGCAGATAGCGATCGCTCGTGCGAAGCGCGCGAACAGACCCGCCGGAGCTGTGTGGCGCCGGTCTGGTTGGATAGGTCGCGGGCGCGGTGCGTCGAGTGTGCCGCGCCGATGCCGGAACCCGATGCCGGTGGCGCGGCTCAGTGCAGCGTGCGGAAGACCTCGGCCTCGTCGGTCAGGCCCATCGCGACCTTCTTGAGCGCGTCGGTCTTCATCGGCTCGAAGCCCGATTCAACGGCGGCCCCATAGAGCGTCACGCCGTCGGCGCGCTCGGCGGTCAGGCGGCGCAGCGTGTCGGTCATGATGAGCAGCTCGTGCACCGCGAGGCGCCCTTTGTACCCCGTGCCGGAGCAGGTCTCGCAGGCCTGGGTGTGCTCGCTGCCCCGCCCGTTGCACGCGGGGCAGAGCTTGCGGACGAGGCGCTGGGCGAGCACGCCCAGCAGCGAGCTGGTGACCAGGAAGGGCTCGACGCCGATGTCGAGCAGGCGTGGGACGGCGCTGGGCGCGTCGTTGGTGTGCAGCGTCGCGAGCACGAGGTGGCCCGTGAGCGATGCCTGCACGGCGAGCTGGGCCGTCTCGTGGTCGCGGACCTCGCCTACGAGGATGACGTCGGGGTCTTGCCGCAGCAGCGCGCGCAGCCCGGTCGCGAAGGTGACGTCGCGCTTGGGGTTGACCTGCATCTGGCTGATCCCGTCGAGGCGGTATTCGACCGGGTCCTCGATCGTCATCACGTTGCGGCTGGTGCGGTCGACGCGCCCGAGCGCGGCGTACAGCGTCGTGGTCTTGCCGCTGCCGGTCGGGCCGGTCACCAGCAGCATGCCGTTGGGGCGTTCGATGCAGTCCATGAGGCGCGTCTGCATCGCGGCGTCCATGCCGCAGGCGTCGAGGTCGAGCTGGGTCTGGCTCTGGTCGAGCAGGCGGAGGACGATGCGTTCGCCGTAGATGGTGGGGATGACGCTGAGGCGGATGTCGATCTTCTTGGAGCCGATGCGGACGGTGGTCTGCCCGTCCTGGGGGCTGTGCCGGTTCGCGATGTCCAGCTCGGTCATGACCTTGAGGCGGCTGGCGATCGCGGGCGCGAGCGTGAGCGGCGGGCTGAAGGCGTCGACGAGCATGCCGTCGACGCGGTAGCGGATGGAGAGGCTGCTCTCCATCGGGTGGACGTGGATGTCCGACGCGCGCCGGCGCAGCGCTTCGAACAGGATCATGTTGACCAGGCGGATGACCGGCGTCTGCCTCGCCGCGGCGAGCAGGTCGGTCGTGCGCCCGATCGCGCCCGCCGCCGATTCGATCGCCGACTCGTCGAGCGGCATGTCCTCGACGATCTCGGTGACCAGGTCGCCCCGCTGCTCGTACCCGCGGTTGATGACGTTGGCGACCGCCGCCCGCGGGGCGAGCACCAGGCGCATCGGCGTTTCGAGGCGGTCCTCGAGCAGCTTGAGGACGCTGGGCTGGAGGGGCTGCCCGGTCGCGACGCGCATGACGCCCTCGTCGCTGCGCAGCCCGGCGACGTTGTGGTCGCGCGCCATGCGCGGCGGGACGCGCTCGTAGAACAACTCGGCCGACGGATCGAGCCGCGGCTCGCTCTGGTACTCCAGCCCGGCCCGCTTGGCGAGGCGCTGCAGGCCCGTCGCCTCGTCGGTCGCGAGGGTCTGGAGCAGCGTGTCCCAGGGGTGCTCGTCGGCGCCCTCGGCGGTGGCGATGGCGCGGAGCTGGTGGCTGCTGACGCCGAGTTCGCCCAGCGCGCGGGCCGCCGCGTCCCACGCGGGCTCGGCGGCGACGAGGTCGGCGGTTTCGCGCGTGCTGCGCCGCGCGAGCAGGCCCGCCTTGGCGCCGTCTTTGGCCCCGTTCTTGCCGCCGCCTTTGCCGTTGGCTTTGGGCTGGTTGTGCGCGCTGCCCCGGGCCAACTCACTCGCCCCCGGCGGGCGCCATGCCGACCGATTCGATCACGATCGGGTCGAGGTCCGGCGCCGCGTCGTCGATCTCGACCTCACTCTGCGGGCCCTTGGTGTAGAGCTTGAGGTCCAGGAAGTTCGGGTCGCTCATGATGCGCGGCGTGATGAAGATGTAGAGCACCGAGTTGGTCGTGGTCTTGGTCGTGTCGCGGAACAGCTCGCCCACGATCGGGATGTCGCCGATGAACGGGACCTTGATGACCGTCTCCTGCGTGTTGCTGACCTTGATGCCGCCGACGACGATGGTCGCATCGCTGGGCACGGTGACCGCGCTGGAGACGGTGTTGGTCGTGCGGGCCGGGGGGATGCCGTCGCCGGTGCTGGTTCCGATGAAGCTCGACAGCTCGACCTCGTAGGTCAGGCGGAGGTACCCGCCGTCGCTGATCGAGGGCGTGACGAGCAGGTTGGTGCCGGCGTCCTCGAAGCCGTCGAAGCTGGTGATGGTCGAGTTGTCGCCCTGGCTGGTGCTCGTGGTCGGCTGCTCTTCCAGGCTGACGATGCTCGCCTCCTCGTTGTTGTTGACCAGCAGCGAGGGGCTCGAGACGATGCGCCCGTCGGTGTCGGTGCGCACGGCGTTGATGATCAGGGGGATCGACTCGCTCTGGATCAGCGCGCTGGTGAGCCCGCTGAGCCCCGTCGCGACGGTCCGCTGATCGAGGAAGCCGCCCTCCTGGCTGGACAGCCCGAAGTTGGTCTGGATCCCGTACTGCCCGTTGAGGATCTGCGTCTCGATCGCGAAGCGGCTGTTGGCGGTGTCGTTGACGCTCACGATGAGCGCCTCGATGTAGACCTGCGCCCGGCGGAGGTCGAGCTTGGCGACGAGCTTGTTGAGTTCCTCCTGCTGGGCAAGCGGCGCGCGGACGACGATCTGGTTGTTGGGCACGTCGGGCACGACGACGACCTGGTCGGGGTCGAACGCCGCGCTCACGTCGTCGCCCCCGGCCCCCTGGAGGCGCACGCCCTCGGGCGTCGCGACCGGCTCGAGATCGCGGCGGACCTGCGCCCGCCCGGTCGACTCGGGCAGCAGCGAGCTCTCGCCCGTCGCCGATCGACCGGTGATGATCGCCTCGAGCAGGTCGGCGACGTCCTCGGCCAGGCTGTGCTCGAGGACGTAGGTGCGGATGACGACGCGTTCGTCCTCGATCCCGAGTTCTTCGAGAAGGCTGTCCAGCTCGGCCTGCTGGCTGGGCGTGCCGTAGTAGACGATGCTCCCGCGCGCGGGGTCGACGACCATGATCGGGCCGCCGGTGACGCTGCTCTGCTGGGTGGTGGTCTGCTGCGCGTTCTGGCGGTTGCCGATGCTCAGGCCCGTGTCCTGCTCGTTGTCCAGGCGGATGATGTCGCCCAGGCCCTGCTGGCTGGCGATCTCGGCGATCTGGAGCGCCGCCGACCCGGCAAAGTAGCTGCGCGGCTCGAACGGGATCGGCTCATCGATGAGTTGGATCAGCTCACGCACCGCGTCGAGCTCGTCGTCGGTGCCGCGGAAGAGCAGCGCGTTGCCCTGCGGGTCCACGGTGAGGCGATCGCCCAGGTTGTTGAGCGTCTGCCCGCCCAGCGCGGCGGCGGTGTCGATGTTCTGCTGGTTGTTCGCGTTGTTGGCCCGCCGGACGACGTTGGCGACGTTCCCGCCCGAGCCGCTCTGCGACCCGCTGAGCCCGATCGCCAGCGTGCGCGCGACCGGGGCCGCGACGTGCTCGAGGGGCAGTCGGTGGTAGCGGATGTCCTCGCGTACCGCGAGCAGTTGTCCGACCAGCGACTCGACCCGCGAGATCGTCCTGGGCGAGCCGGTGACGACCAGCACGCCGAGCTCGTCGAGGTAGGCGATGTTGCCGGTCTGCCCCTGGCCCAGCAGCGTCTGCACGGGCTGCTGAAGGAGCGAGGGCTTGACGTTGGGCGTGCGGATGACCTTGCTCGTGGTCGCGCCGTCTTCGCCCGCGCCGAAGGTCGGGCGCACCTCGCCCACGGGCACCACGAGGTAGAACCCCGTCGTGTCGTCGCGAACGACGGTGAAGCCGTACTGCTCGAGCATCGCGTCGAGCAGGCCCAGCAGGCGCGAGCGCGGCACCTCGACCGGCGCGTTGAAGACGATCGACCCCGTGAGCTGACCCCGGATGATGACGTTGACGCCCAGCTCGGCGCCGACGAAGTCGACCAGCTCGGTCAGCTCGATCGGCTCGCTGAACGCGTCGAACGAGACGCTCGGCTCGTCGCCCCGGTCGGCCGCGGCCGCGGTCGTGCCCGCGGCCCGCGCGGCGGGCGGCGTTCTCGCCGGCTGGGCGAACACGGGCCCGGGCTCGTCCTCGGCGGGCTCAAAGAGCTGCGCCCGGGCCTGGGCAGCGCCGAGCCCGCAGACGAAGGCGCAGGCGAGGGCGGCCGTTGCTGCCGCAGTCAGTCCGTGCCGAAAAGCCCTCATGCGCATCTCCCGGCGCCCGCGGGCGCATCGCTGGCGGCGCCCGCGGGCGCCTCGGTCGGGGCCGATCGCCCCGGGCCCAAGCCTACCCTCCGCGCACGCGTGCGGATGCACCGGACACCCGCCGAGCGTTCGCGGGCGCACCGTTTCGATCGATCCCGAGCTTTGGAGCCATCGTGCGCATCGTGAGCCTGCTGCCCAGCGCGACCGAGATCCTCTCCCGCGTGGGCGGGCGCGAGCTGCTCGTCGGGCGGAGCCACGAGTGCGATTTCCCCGCCGGGCTCGACCACCTGCCCGCTCTCACGGCCCAGCGAACGGTCCAAGGAACAGGCTACGACGCCGCCGACCCCGATTCGGCCCGCGCCGTCGACGAGCAGGTCAGGGCATCGATGGGGGCTGGCCAGCCCCTCTACACCCTGGACACCGAGCTTCTCGCCGAGCTGCGCCCGGACCTGATCCTCACCCAGGACCTCTGCGACGTCTGCTCGATCGATCTGGAGACGGTTCGCGGGGCCGCCCGCGTGCTCGGCGAGCGGACCGGGCGGGCGCCCGAGGTGCTCAGCCTCAACCCCGAGACCGTCGAGGGCGTGCTGGACGACCACCTCCGCATCGGGCGGGCGGCGGGCCTCGAGCGCGAAGCCAACGTCGCGGTTGTCGAGATGGTCCAGCGGATGAACCGCGCGCAGGAGCACGTCAACCCCTACGACGACGGGCCGGTGGTGGGCTTCTGCGAGTGGACCGATCCTGTCTTTGTCGCGGGGCATTGGACCGTCCAACTGATCGAGCGCGCGGGCGGGCGGCATCCCTGGAACCCGACCGAGCCCAAGCCCGGCACGGGCGCCGCGGTCGGGCCCCAGCAGGCCGAACGCGTCGCGGGCAAGTCGATTGCCGTGCCCCCCAGGGTCTTTGCCGCCGCCGAGCCGGCCTGGCTGATCGTCGCCCCCTGCGGGCTCACGCTCGACGAGGCCGAGGCCGAGGCGCGGCGGTTGGTCGCCAAGGACTGGGCGCGAGATCTACCGGCCGTGCGGGCGGGCCGCGTCGTCGCGGTCGATGGCTCGGCGATGTTCAACCGCCCCGGGCCGCGTTTGGTCGAAGCGCTCGAGTGGATGACCGGCCTGATCAACAACCGCCCCGAGCTGATCCCGGACGCCTTCCCCTGGCGCCCCGTGCCGACCGGCTGAGCCGACGCGGCTGCTCCTATTCGACCACGCGATCAAAGACGTAGGGCCCCTCGGTCGCGCCCCAGACCTGCTCGCCCCGGTCGTCGTAGCCGCGGTCCCAGGTCTCCAGTCGATCGAGGGTCAGCACGACCTCGCTGGTCGCGTAGCTCGCCCCGGCGAGTTCGCTGGAGCAGCCTTCGCCCAGCGTCGAGCCGAGGAAGACCCCGTCCTCCAGCCTGAGCACGATGCTGCACCCCTCCCGCAGGCTGAGATCCTCGGGGGAGAGCGCGCCGTCGAACCAGTCCGGTGTGCTCCACCAGCCGGCGTACGACAGCGCGTTGGGCATCGTGTACACGCTGCTGATGTACCGCGTCGTGTCGGCGTCCGTGCGCGTGCTCAGCCGGTACACCCGCTGGCGGTACGGGCGCTGGAGCGCCGAACCCGCGGCCTGCTCAACATAGAGCCACGGGCCGTCCTCGCGATCCGTCCAGATCTCCGTCGCGTGCAGGCGGATGTCGAAGTAGTTCTCCGGGTCTTGCTGCGCCTGCGCCGCCGAGCTGAACGATCCGGTGAGCACCTCGCGCAGCATGACGAGATTCATCGAGTCGCTGCGCCCCTCGCGCGGCGTGCTCGCGCAGCCGGTGAAGATCAGCGGGCCCAGGGTGAGCAGGATCGCGGTGAGGGATCGTGTGAGCATGGTCTCGTTCACTTCCGTTGTGTCGGCTCGGCTCGGATGATGCCCGCCCAGTCGAGTTGCGAACCCGACGCCGGTTTGATCGCCTTGCCGAAGCTCCAGAGCGATTGATCCAGACGCCGATCGAACGGGGCGAGTGTACGAAGAAACGGCAGGTACTCGCGTTCATAGCGGGCGAGGACCCGGTCGGGCGTGCACCGGGGCAGTTCGTCGAGCGGGGCGCCGCGCAGGCAGCACGCCGCGCGGTGCACGTGCTGATCGAAGATCGGGAATCGGTCCGGCGACAAGCAATGCAGGAAGAAGATACCCCAGACCGCGCCGCCGCCGACCTCTCGAAGGATCGTGCTCGCACCCGCACCGGGCGCAGCGCGGGCGACGAGGTCGAACCGCCCGTCGTAGCGCTTCAGCACGGATGCGCGTTTGCGATCGGACAGCGGGCCGCCGTTCTTCCATCGGAACAGCTCGAGCAGGCGCGCGGTGTTCAGCTCACGCCCGACGTTGTCCGTGTAGAGGTGGTCGTCGGGATACCGGTAGAGCCGGCTCCACGCGCCGACAAAGGACTCCAGCGTGTCGTTCCGAACCGCGACAACAGGGAAGCGCAGCCCGGGCTCGTTCACTGCCGTTTGCCCTTGCCCTTGCGGTCGGCGCGGAAGTCCTGCTTGCCCTTGTCGCGCCGCTTGCTCTTGGCGCTCCGGCGTGTGGCGCCGGGCGCCGACTTGAAGCCCGCGCCGCCGCCGCCTTCGAGGCCCCCGCCCGCGCCGCCGAGGGTCAGGCCCATCGGGCCCTTCCGCTTGCCCGCGGCGCGGCTGGCGGCGTCGGTGATGACCAGGTCCATCTTCCGGCGCGCCAGGTCGACCTGCGCCACCGTCACGCGCACCGTGTCGCCGATCGCGTAGCTCCGCCCGCTGTTCTGGTCGGTGAGCGCGCCCGTGCGGTCGTCGATCTTCCATCGCGGCGGGCGCGCGTCCCGCGTCGTGTCGCCCGGCAGGTCTTCCTTCTTGATCATCCCGTCGCACAGGTACCGCTCGAGCTGCACGAACACGCCCCGCGGGTTGACCCCCGTGATCACGCCCGCGTGCTCGGGGTTCTCGCCGCTGGCGAGCTGCTCGGCCAGGAGCTGGAGCACCAGGAACTGGCGCAGCTCACGCTCGGCGTGCTCGGCGTTGATCTCACGGTTCGTGCAGTGGTTGCCCACCTCGAGCAGCTCCTGCTCGTCGGGCAGCACCTCGCGCAGCTTGGCGCCCAGCTTCTTGCGCCCGCCGTCGTCCTTGGGGCGGTCGGTCCCGTTCTTGGTGTGGCGCAGGTACTCGGCCAGGGCACGGTGCACCGTCAGGTCGGGGAAGCGTCGGATCGGGCTGGTGAAGTGCGCGTACGCGTTGCTCGCGAGCGCAAAGTGCCCGATCAGCGCGGGCGAATACTGCGCCTTGGTCAGGGTGCGCAGCACCGCCATGTGCACCGCGCGCGAGGCCGGCGTGCCCGACGTCGCGTCGAGGAGCGCCTGAAGCTCTTCCCGCGACGGGCTGTCGGGGATCGTAAAGCCCGCGACCTTGGCGGTCTTGCGCAGCACGTCGCTGTCGCCCGGCGTCGGCTCGGGGTGCACGCGGCGCAGCAGCGGCACGCCCAGATCCGCGAACAGACGCGCCAGGCACTCGTTCGCCTCGACCATGAACATCTCGATCAGCGTGTGCGTGAACGCGTCGTCCTCGGGCTCGGCGTCGATCACCTTCCCGTCCTCGTCGAACACCAGCTCAACGTCCGGCAGGTCGAGGTGGATCATCCCTTGGCGCTTGCGCCGCTCGCGGATCGTCCGCGCGAGCTTGTCCATCTCGCGCACGCTGGCGATCAGCTCCTCGCTGTGCTCGGTGTCGGTCTTGGCCTGCTTGCGGGCCTCTTCGAGGTTGCCCTCGATCAGCGCCTGCGCCTCGAGATAGGTCATCCGCTTGCGGCTCTTGATCAGGCTGCTGCACACGCCCGTGCCGCGCACGTTGCCCTCGGTGTCGTACCGCATGATCGCGGTCTTGGCGTACCGCGGCACGCCCTCCTGCAGCGAGCAGATCCCGTTGCTCAGGATCTCCGGCAGCATCGGGATCACCAGGCGGGGCAGGTAGCAACTGTTCGCCCGATCCTTGCCCTCGGTGTCCAAGGCCGTGCCGGGGAGCACAAAGTGGCTCACGTCGGCGATGTGGACCCGCAGCTCCCACCCGTCGAACCCGTGTTCCTTGCGGTTCAGCTTCTGGAGCGAGATCGCGTCGTCGTAGTCCTTCGCGTCCGGCGGGTCGATCGTCGTGACGAACTCGCCCGTCCGGTCCTCGCGCAGCTCGAGCGCGCTCGGGCCGTCCTTCTCCCACGCGGCGATCTCTTCGTCGAACCGGCGCGTCGCCTCGCGGGCCTGGTCGTTGCAGGCGGCGGGGAACTCGTTGCTCGGCAGGTTGTACGCCGCGATCACCGCCTGCGTCTCGACGTCGGGGCGCCCCGCCTCGCCCAGCACGCGCGTGATCACGCCCTGCGCCAGCCCGCCGCCGCCGGGGTATTCGGTCAGCTCGATCACGACCTTGTCGCCCGGGCGGACGTTCTTGCTCTCGGCGTCGCGGATGACGACCGGCTCGGTCAGGTTCTTGCCGTCGGGATAGCAGAGCCAGCGCCCGTCGCGCTTGTCCATCTCCCCGGCGAAGCTCGACCGCTTGCGCTCGACGACCTCGAGCACCTCGCCCGCGTAGCTGCGCCCGAGCCCGCCCACCTGGCGCTCGCGGCGCTTGTCGCGGCTGTACGCGATGCGCACCGTGTCCCCGCTGAGCGCCCCGGCCGTCGCGTTGGGCGGGATGAAGACGTCGCCGCTCAGTGTCTTCGACCCAGGCTCGACAAAGCCGAAGCCCTTGGCCGACCCGCGGAAGATCCCGACAAGCTCGCCTTGGTCGTCGAGGTGCGGCAGGCTGACGCGTTCGCCCTTGTCCAGCAGCACCAGCCCCTCGCCCGCGAGATCGCGGACCGCGTCGGCAAACTCGGCAAAGTCATCGACGCGCAGCTCGGTCGCCAGCGCGTCGATCGCCTTGGGCTCGTAGTCGTCGTGGTTGAGATGCTTGAGCAGGCGGTCTTTGTACTTCAGCGCCACGCGGCCCTCCTTGGTCGTTTCGCCCGGGCTTCGCCCCTCCGGGGCGCCCATCGCTCACAGGCGAGCGGCGTACCCGTCAAAGGCCTCGGCAAACGACGCGGGCTCAAAGCCCAGATCGTCGCGCGCCTTCACCGTCTCCGCGACGCTGTCCTCGGCGCCCATCAACGCCATGCCCTCGTCAAACGGCAACGCATCGCCCAAACCAATAAACGACGCGGCCCTGGCCTTGAGCGCCGCCGCCTGCCCCGGCAGGCCGATCACAGGCATGCTCTTGCGCCCAAGCGGCACGCGGTCGCGCACGCTCTTGAGCAGCTCGGGCATCGTCATCCGATCAGGCCCGGCCAGCGGATAGATCTCGCCGATCGACCGCGGGCGCGACAACGCATCGCAGAACGCCCGCGCCACATCGCCCACAAACACTGGCGAAACCGTCGGCGACTCGAGCCGCGGCGGCAGCGGCGGCTCCCACCCCGCGGGCACACGCGTGAAGTAAGGCAGGAACAGCCACGGCGCCGCACGCCCCATCGACCAGTCGCGGATCATCTGCATGAACTCGCCGTCCTGCCCGTGGATCAGCCCCGGGCGGAAGATCGTCCACGCCAGCCGGCTCCGCCGCACGATGCCCTCGGCCTCGAACTTGGTCTTCTGGTACGCGCTCGCCCCCTCGTCGCTCACGCCCAGCGCGCTCATGTGGCAGTAGCGCAGCGCGCTGCCGCGCCGGTGCTGCTCGCCCTCGGCCGATTCGATCACCCGCTGCGTCGCCAGCACGTGCATGCGCTCAAAGGTCTGCCCGCCCGGCGCTTCGCGGATGATGCCGATCAGGTGCATCACCGCGTCGGTGTCGCGCACGAGCGCATCGGTCACGCCCGGCTCGAGCACCCCGCCCTCCACCAGCGCGATCCGCCCGTCGCCCAGCGGCTCGGCGGGCAAGACACGCCGCGCCTTCTCCGCATCGCGCACCAGGGCCCTGACCCGCATCCCGCGCTCGACCAGCTCGCGCACGATCTCTCGCCCGACAAAGCCGGTCGCCCCGGTGACCGCGACCGTCTCGTTCGCCCTGTGTCCGCCGTCCGTCATCCGCGCCATCTCCTGAGCCCCATGCCGACATCTGGCGCCGGGGCGTGTGCTGCCGAGAGCGTAGCGGGCGCAGGCCCCCGGCGGGCCGGCGATGACCCCCACCCCGCCCTTTCCCTACGCTCGCTCGTGAGCCTCCTGGCGACCGATCTCGACCACGCCTACCGCCGCGGCACGCCCGTGCTGGCGGGCGTCTCGCTCCGCATCGACCCGGGCGAACTCGTCGCGATCGTCGGCCCAAACGGCGCGGGCAAGACCACCCTCCTCCGCTGCCTCGCCGGGCTGCTCGAGCCCTCGCGGGGGCGGGTCACGCTCGACCAGCGCCCGGTGCGCCCCATGCCCCCGGGCCAGCGGGCCCGCCGCCTCGCGTACCTCCCCCAGCGCCCGGACGTCGCGATGCCGCTGACCGTCCGCCAGGTGGTCGCCCTCGGGGCGCTGGCGACTGGGGCGGAGCGGGATCGCCTCGAGCGGGCCGATGCCGCGCTCGAGCGCGTCGGCCTGCTCGAGCGCGCGGCCGAGGCGTTTACCGTGCTCAGCGCGGGCCAGCAGCAGCGGGCCGCGCTCGCCCGCGTGCTCGCCCAACTCACCCCGGTTGATCCTGCCGGCCGGGGCGAGCGAGCCGAGCCAACCCCCGCCCAGATCCTCCTCGCCGACGAGCCGGTCAGCGCTATGGACCCCCGCCACGCGATGCAGACCCTCGATCTGCTCCGATCGCTTACCCGGGCCCTCCCCCCGCTCGGCGTCGGCATCGTCCTGCACGACCTCACCCTCGCGGCCCGCTTCGCCGACCGCGTGCTGGTGCTCGATGCACAGGGCCGCGTCGCCGCCGATGCCCCCCCGAGCGACGCCCTCGCGCCGGGCCTGCTCGAGCCGGTCTTCGGCGTCGCGTTCGACGCGATCGAGACCAGCCAGGGCACCGTCCCCCTGCCCCGACCGCACCCCGCGCATCCGGCAGATCCGGGCGACCTCGCCCTGGAACCGCCGTCAGACGCGTAGACTGCCGGCGTATGCCCAATTGGCTCACCAACCTCGTCCAAGGCCTGCTCGGCAACCTGCCGATCCTGATCGCGATCTCGATCCCGATCATCGGCGTGCTCAGCCAGGTCGGGCGGAGCGTCAAGGAACAGAAAGAGAAACGCCGCGCGGCCCAACTGCGCGAGCAAGCCAGGCTCGAAGCGATCCGCACGGGGCGCGCGTCCGGCGACCGCCAATCCGCCGACGCCGAGCAGCCCCGCCCCGCGCAGCAGAACGAACGCCAGCGCCGTCTGGAAGAGCTCGCCGCGCGCCGCCGGGCCCAGCTCGAAGAGCTCCGCCGTCGCCGTCAGGCCAATGCCCAGCAGCAACAGACCGCCCGCCAGCAGCAGACTCGCCCGCAGCCGATCTCAACCCGCCAGCCGGCCCAGCAGAGCCAGTCTCGAACCCCGGTTCCGCCGCAGGCCCCGCCTCAAAGTGCGTCCCAAGCCCGCCCTCAGAATCGCCCGCCGGTTGCTGCGCCAGCCCAGATCGAGGCCCAGACCCGCGCTCAGCGGGCCCTCCAGCGTGCCCGGGCCCAGCAGGCCCGCGACCGCCAGCCGCCGACGACCCCCCAGCAGCCCAGCCGTCCGTTGGGCGCGCTGCGGAGCGCGATCTCGCGCGCCCCGCTCAGCGAGCGCCAGCCCACGCGGGTCTTCGAGGCCGAGTCCAGCGACAAGCAGTCGCTCCGGGCCGCGCTCGCGACGCCGGGCGCCCTCCGCCGAGCGTTCCTGATCCGCGAGATCCTCGATGTCCCCGTTTCGATGCGGACGCCCGGGCAAGAGCCGGGCGCCGTCTAAGCGCGGGCCCCGGGCGGCGGTCCTCGGCGTTCAAACGTCCGGGGTGCCGTTTCGGGCTTCCGGGGCCGTGTGCGGCGTCCAGCTCTCCGCCGACCCTCGCGCCGTGATCCCGAACACGCTCACCCGCAGCGATGCCGATTCAACCGCGTCGCTCCGCACCCGCCGAACGCGCTCGACCCGCACCGGCCCCAGGCGCAAGCCCAGCGACCAGACCCGCTCGCCCGCCTCAAACGTCCGCGACACCGTCGCGCTGCCGGTCCGCTGCCCGCTCAGCGCATCGAGCACCGGGCCCTGCGAGACGGCCCCCGCCGCCGGGCCCGCGGGCTCGACGAGCAGCGCCGGCTCGAAGCGGTAGACGATCCACTCGCCCGATCGGGCGTCGATCGAGCCCAGGCCGGTGAGCGCGTGCCCGCCCTCGCCGGCGCGCAGCTGGAGGCGGCGCTCAAGGGTCCAGGCCGGCGAGCCGCCCCGCTCGATCTCGATGGTCCACGCGCCCGAAGCGTCGGTGCCGCTCACCGTCCGGCGCACCCGCGAACGCCCGCCCTCTTCGTCGGTCGCGAGAAAATGTTCGACCCGCGGCCCGGGCACAAAGAGGGGGCCCGGATCAGGCGTATCTTCAGCCTCAACTTCCGCCGTTTCGCCCGGGTCTGGCTGCGGGGTGTCGGTCGTGACCCCCGGGGGCGCCATCTCGCTCGCCCCGGCGTCTGCGGGCCCTCCGCGTCTCGGATCGGGTTCGACCGTGTCGTTGCGGGCGCACCCGGCGCACAGCATCGAGGCGAGCAACAGGGCACAGGCGATCGCCGGGTGGCGGGATCGACATATCATCGCCGATAGCGGGGGCGGACCTTTGGCGGGTCCGGGCGTGTTCCGTTGGTCGCGTGGCGCCATGAAGGCAGCGTACCCAACGCTTGAGGGAGCGGACACATGCGAGACGCGCGACAGACCACACGCACGGGCCCGGGCACGAGCCGCGGCGGTCGCCGGGCGAACCCCCTCGCCGTGCTCGTGCTCTCCGCGAGCGCCGTTGCCGCTGGCCCGCTCTCGGGCTGCCGAGCGTTCGAGAACGTACCGGCCGGCGCGACGAGCCTCTTCGCCGCCTTCGAGGGCCCCACGCCCCAGGCCGCCGCCGAACTCGCGCTCGACGAGTACAGCCCGCAGAACCGATTCCGGGGCATCCGCCTGCTCAGCGCGTCGCCCTTCGGCGGGGGCGACCCGTACGTCCGCCTCTACCGCGACAGCATGGACGACGCCGACCCGGGCGTGCGATGGGCCGCGACCCGCGCGGTCGGGCGCCACGGCGAACCGAGCGACATCCCCGCGATCGCGGCAAGCCTGACCGACGAGGACACCCGCGTGCGCACCGCCGCGGCTCTGGCGATGCAGCGCCTGCACAACCCCGTCGCGATTCCCTCGCTGCTGCGTGCGCTGGACCCGGAGGTCGAGCCCGACCAGGCCGTGCGGGCCGAGGCCGCGCACGCGCTGGGTCAGTACGCCGAGCCGCGCGTCGTCGAGGCGTTGATCGCCTCGCTCGCCGACCGGAGCCTCGCGGTGAACGAGACGGCGCGCCAGTCGCTGCGCACGCTGACAGGGCAGGACTTCGGCTACGACCAGGGCCTCTGGGCCCAGTGGTCCGGGCAGGTCGCCTCGGAGACCGGCGGGCTGTTCCAGGGGCGCACGCCCTACGTCTATCCCGCGTTCGAGCGCGACCGCAACCTCATCGAGTACCTGCCCTTCGTGCCACCCCCGCCCAACGAGCCGGGCAGCGTGCCCGTCGGCGCGGCGCCGGTCGTAGGGGGCTGAACGGTCCTGCCGCCGGGCGCGGGCTCTGATGATGACCTGCGGATGTGATCGGACGCTCGGGCGTCATCCCCGGTGCGGGCGGGCGCCCGCCTGAGCCGATGATCCCTGGTGCGCGCGCTGCGGAGCAAACAAGGCGAGGTCTGGCTCGACGCCCAGTCGCTCCCCGCCAAGGCGGGCGAGGGCGAGGTGCTGATCCGCCCCGTGCTGCTCGCCGCCGACGCGTGCGACCTCGCCGCCGCGCGTGGGCAAGACGACGCAACGCCGGGGTTCGAAGGCGTGCTCGGGCACCGCTGCGTCGGCGTGGTCGAGACGCCGGGCCGCGCGCTTGCGGGCAAGCGTGTGCTCTGCGAGGTGCACCTGGCCGATCCGTCGAGCGAGCTCGCGCGCCGGGGGCTGCCCAGCCATGATCCCGCCCGGCGCATGCTGGGCCTGCGCGGCGTCGACGGGTGCTTCGCCGAGCGGTTCAGCGTGCCCGCCGGCGCGGTCTTCGAGGTGCCCGCGGGCGTCAGCGACGAGGCCGCGGTGATGGCGGTCCCGCTCGCGTCGGCCTGGCGCGCCGCGCGCGTCGTCGACTTTGCCACCAAGCCCTACGCGACGATCCTGGGCGACAACGCCGAGGCGTTGCTTACCGCGCAGCTCATGGCGCGCCGCAACGCGTCGGTCCGCGTGCTCGGGCGCGATCATGAACGCTTCGAGCGCTGCGAGCGGTGGGGCATCAAGCACCGCCACATCGACGAGCCCGGGCTGCGCAACGATCAGGACGTCGTCATCGACTGGACGCACGACGGGGCGTCGCTCGCGATCGCCGCGGGCATGGTGCGCCCGCGCGGCGAGATCGTCCTCGCCGAGGGTCCGATCCCGCCCGCGAGCCGGGGCAGCGCCGATCTCGCGCCTGTCATCGAGCACGAGGCGCGCGTCGTGGGCGCGCGCTGCGGGCGCATCGCCGAGGCGCTCGCGCTGCTCACCGAGCCAGGGCTCGATCTGGAAGGGCTGATCACGGCCCGCTACGCGTTCGACGAGATCGTGGGGGCGCTGCGCGCGATCGATGCGCCGGGGCAGCTCGGCGTGGTCATCGAGCCGCCCAAATAGCAAGGCGTCGTGCGCTCGGCCGGGGCCGGGGCAGCGCCGCCTCACCACAGCAGGCGTGTGCGGATCGAGCCGGGCAGCGTGCCCAGTGCCCCGCGGAGCTGCTCGCCGTCGGACGGATCGACGTCGATCACGACGTACCCGATCGATTCGTTCGTGCGCAGGTACTGCCCCGCGACGTTGGCGCCCGCGTCGGCGACGACGGTGTTGAGCGCCTTGAGGAAGCCCGCCTCGTTGCGGTGGAAGTTGAGGATCCGGTGCGGGCGTGGGCCGGCGGTTGCGCGCGACTGATCGGGCAGGTCGACCTCGGGCACGTTGACGGCCCCCGTCGTCGTGCCCTGGTCGATGAACCGCGCGAGCTTGTCGGCGACCTCGAGGCTGATGTTCTCCTGCGCTTCCTCGGTGCTCCCGCCGATGTGCGGGGTCAGGATGACATTGGGGATGCCCTGCAAGACCGAGCTGAACGCCTCGCCCGCGCCGCGCGGCTCTTGAGGGAAGACATCGACCGCCGCCCCGCCGAGACGCCCCGCGCGCAGCGCCTCGGCGAGCGCGTCGATGTCGACGACCTCGCCCCGGGCGTTGTTGATCAGATACGCGGTCTGCTTCATGCGCGCAAGCTCGTCACGCCCGATCAGGCCCGAGGTCTGCGCCGTCGAGGGCACGTGCAGCGTCACCGCATCGCTCCGCTCGAGCAGCTCGCCCAGCGAGCGCACCGGCTCGGCATTGCCCAAGGGCAGCTTGGGCACCGCGTCGTAGTACATCACGCGCATGCCCATCGCCTCGGCAAGCACGCTCACCTGGCTGCCGATGTGCCCGTAGCCCACGATCCCCAGCGTCTTGCCCCGGATCTCGCGGCTGCCCGCGGCCGATTTTTCCCAGCGCCCCGCGTGGGCCGCCGCCGATCGATCAACCAGCCGGCGGTGCAGCGCGACCAGCTCGCTGATCGTCAGCTCCGCCACGCTGCGTGTGTTGCTGAACGGCGCGTTGAAGACCGGGATGCCCCGCGCCGTCGCCTCGGGCAGGTCGATCTGGTTCGTCCCGATGCAGAACGCGCCGATCGCCAGCAGCTTGGGCGCCGCGTCGAGCACCTCGCGTGTGATCCGCGTCTTGGACCGGATGCCCAGCACCCGCGCCTCGGCCAGCGCCTCGCGCAGCGTGTCCCCCTCGAGGCTCTTGGCGTGGCGATCGACGGTGAAGCCGGACCCGCGCAGCACCTCACTGCCCGATTCGTGAGGCCCCTCGAGCAGCACCACGCGGATGCGCCCTCTGGGAAAGCTCGTCGCCGGCTCGGGCTGGGAGTGCGCTTCAGTCGCTTGCATCGATGACCTCGCCCCCCGGATCGGTTTGCATCGGATCCGCTTCAATCGCTTCGGTTTCAATCAGCTCGGGCGTGGGCACCCCGGCGAGCGGTTCCGCCTCGGCCGCGGGCGGCTCGATCAGCCCACCGAGGATCAGCCCGCCCAGCACGACGCACAGCACGAGGCGGTACACGCCGAACGCCGCGAGCCCGTGTTTGTTGAGGAAGCCCACCAGCCACTTGACGGCGAACGCCGCGCTCACCGTCGCGACCGCGGTGCCAATCAAGATCGGGCCCCACCCGAGCACTTCAAACATGTTGGGCTCGCCCGCCTCGGCCGACTCGCTGAGGTTCTTGTAGAGCGAGTACACGCACGCGCCGCCCAGCGTGGGCAGGCCCAGCAGGAAGCTGAACTCCGCCGCGGCCTTTGGGCGCAGCCCGGCCAGCACGCCGCCGGTGATCGTCATCATGCTGCGGCTCGTGCCGGGCCACATCGCGATGCATTGCATGAAGCCGATCATCAGGGCGCCGCCCTTGCTCAGCTCGTCGACCTCGCGCCCGGCCCTGGTCTGCCCGTCGCCCTCGGCCCGGCGCATCGGCGCGATCTTCCAGCGGTCGAGCAGGATCATGTAGACCCCGCCCAGCGCCAGCGCGATCAGCACGCTGGGCGTGTTGAACAGCGCCGCCTCGATGATGTCGTTGAGCAGCACGCCCAGCACCGCCGCGGGGATGAACGCGATGATCAGGTTGATCAGCAGGCGCCGCCCGCCCTCGTCCTTGCCCGCCAGGCCCTTGAGCATCTGGACCACGCGGGGCCAATAGAGCCCCAGCACCGCGAGGATCGCCCCGCCCTGGATCACGATGTTGAACGCGTCGACCGCGGCCTTGACCCGCGCGGGCTCGTCCAGCCCCATCAGCCCCGACGCGATGATCAGGTGCCCGGTCGAGCTGATGGGCAGGTACTCGGTGATGCCCTCGACCAGCCCCAGCACCGCGGCCTGCCAGAGCTCCATCACCGGAGCGGTCTCGATCGGTGTCGGAACAATCGCCATGGGTCGGTCTCGGTTGGGTCGGTCGTTTGGGTGATGCGGGCGGGCGGGGCGTGCATCGGCACACCGGGCGGGCGAGTCTAGGGTCAGCCGATAAACCCGCCCGCTTCGCGCGCCGCCGCCCCGTCAACGCGTTCGACCGCCATGCCCAAGCCGCCCGACTTCATCGACATCACCGACCCGTGCGACCCACGCCTCGACGTCTACCGCAACCAGCGTGACGCGTGGCTCCGCGCCGCCCACAACCCCGAGGCCAACCCCGAGGCCAACCCCCCGGCCGATCCCCTCCCCGGGCTCTTCATGGCCGAGGGCGAGCTCGTCATCCATCACCTCGTCCGCTCGCGCTACCGCCCCGCCTCGGTCTTCTGCACCCCCGCCCGGGGCGAGAGCATGGCGGCGGATCTGGCCCGCCTGCCCGCGGGCACACCGATCTACCGGGCCGAGCCCGCGGTCATGGGCGAGGTCTGCGGCTTCAACATCCACCGCGGCGTGCTCGCCGCCGCCCATCGCAGCGCCGCCGTCGCCGACCCGACCCGCCCCACCTCGACGCTCGACCGGCTCAGCGAGCGGTGCCGGGCTCTGGTCGTGCTCGAAGACCTGAGCAACCACGACAACGTGGGCTCGGTCTTCCGTTCCGCCGCCGCGCTCGCCGGGCTCCACGACGAGACCGAACCCCAGCCCAACGGCGTGGGCGTCGTGCTCAGCCCGCGTTGCTGCGACCCGCTCTACCGCAAGGCGATCCGCGTCTCGATGGGCCTGGCTCTTCGGGTCCCCTTTGCGCATGCGACCGATTGGCCGGCCCCGCTCGACCGCCTCCGCGAGCGAGGCTGGTCGCTGATCGCGCTCGCCGGCGGGGGCGAAGCGACGCTCGCGGATCTGGGGCCGGTCGCCAAACCGGCCCTCCTGCTCGGGGCCGAGGGGCCCGGGCTGAGCGGGGCTGCGCTCGGCTCGGCAGCGACACGCGCCCGCATCCCCATGCACCCCGGCGTGGACTCACTGAACGTCGCCGTCGCCGGGGCGATCGCCCTGGCCCATCTCGTCCCGCCTGCCCCGCCTTCTGCTTGATGCGGTCGTTCGGGCTTGGTCCGGATCGCCGATGGCGATAACATCGCTGCACCGGCAACGCTGCCCGCCTCGGGCGGGTATCAGATGTGCGAACCATCTCGCAGACCAGCCGCAGACCATTCGTCGTCCAGCCATTCCCCGGGAGGATCCCCCGATGCCGTTCAAGACCCGCGCCGCGACCGCTTCGATCGCCCTGACCTGCGCCGCGCTGGCGTTGACCGCCGGTGCCGCCGCCCCGGTCTCGAACGCCGTCCCGATCTCAGGCGTGGCCGCGAGCCAGGGGCTCGCCCTCGCGTCGAGCACGCTCGCCCGGAGTGAGCCGGTCCAGGCCGACAACACGGCCCTGCTCGAGGGTGTCGGCGGCTGGATCAACACCCCCGTTCGCGCCGACGCGCTCGACGACGGCGTCGTCATCGTCATCCCCCTGGGCGACAACGGCGCCGTCCAGCGCAGCGACGCGGGCGCCGTCGTTGCGCTCCAGAGCGCCTTCCTGGGCCGCCCCGTCAAGGTCATGGGCCTGCACGCCGACAGCGGCTGGCGCATCTTCACCAACCGCGCCCGCGTGCTCGGGCTCAACGGCCCGGTCGCGCACGACGCCGGCAACGCCTGGCGCACCGCGATGACCGAGGCCACGGGCGTCGATCTGCCCGCGGCCTGGGTCATTGGGCCCGGCGACCGTGTGCAGGCGGTCGAGGGCGATGTCTACGCGTCGGCCGAGGCCGTCGGCGCCGCGCTGGCGACCATTGAGCCCGCGCCCGAGCCCGCCGACACGAGCGCCGTCAACGATGCCGAAGACATCATCCCCGGACGCGCCGCGCCCGCCGGCGCCGATGACCCGCTCGCCTCCTCATTCACCACACCCGGCGGCTGGTCGCCCCGGGCGATCCCCGGCAACTTCTACGCCGCCGCCGAATGGCCCGATCACAACGACGAGCCCAGCGGCACCGATCGCCAGGGCCGGGCGATCCCCCTGCCCATGAACGCCGAGGACTGGCAGACCGACCGCCCCAGCGATTTCGACAAGCGCGTCCTCATCGTCGACTTCCCCGATGACAACCCCGCCTACCGCGAGCAGAGCGAGATGCTCGACGCGGCCCGCGAGCGCTTCGCCGGCGAGGTCGAGGTCTTCAGCATCACCAACACCCGCGAGCCCGCCGACGCCCGCGTCCTCCTCCGCCGCCTCAAGACCGATCGCCCCGCGGCCAACGACATCAACGGCGAGATCCAGCGCCGCTTCGCGCCCGAGGGGCGCACCTTCGCCGCGATCCTCTCGACCGACGGCGTCGTCCGCTGGCAGGGCGACCCGATGGACGCGGGCTTCGAGGAAGCCCTCGCCGCGATCGTTGCCGCCGACCCGCTGCTGGGCGTCCGCCGGGGCGAGATCGAGCTGAGCGAGGCCGACCGCGACGCCGCCGCTGTCGAGTGGCGCGAGTCGGTCGACGAGATGCGCCTGCCCGCGACCGCGTCCAACATCAGCGCGTCCAACCGCGTCGGTTCAACGATCGAAGCGCCCTACGACGGGCTCGACTGGCTGAACGTCCGGCGCGGGCCCGAGGGCGACGCCCCGGTCGTGCTCAGCTTCTGGGCGACGTGGTGCCCGCCCTGCCGCGCCGCCACGCCCATGATCGAAGCGATCCAGGAGCACTACGCCGACGATCTGCGCATCATCGCGGTCGGCGGGCAGAGCGAGAACCGCTCCACCGTGATGCGGTACGTCCGGGCCGAGCGTCGTCCCGTCGCCCACGCCTTTGCCAAGGACCAGGACCTGTACAAGTACTTCGGCGTCCGCGGCATCCCGCACACCGTCGTGCTCGATCGCGAGGGCACGGTCGTCTGGCAGGGCAACCCGCACAGCTCGGACCTGCGCAAGGCCGTCGAGTTCGTCGTCCAGCAGGACCGGGCCGCCCGGTTCGACGAGCGAGGCTGAGCGCGGCGCGTTGCAGCGACCACCCCAGCCGGATCCCCTCTTCCACGTCGTCCTGGTCGAGCCCGAGATCCCCAACAACACGGGCAACGCCGGGCGCACCTGCGCCGCGACCGGCTGCGCGCTCCACCTGGTCCACCCGCTGGGCTTCGAGACCGACGAGAAGGCCGTTCGCCGGGCCGGCATGGACTACTGGCTCAGCCTCGACGTGCGCGAGCACGCCGGCGCCGACGCCTACCGGGCCCACCACGCCGGCGCGCGCCGGTGGCTGCTCAGCGCCAAGGCGGAGCGGTCGGTCTTCGACGCCGATCTACGCTCCGGCGACCATCTGGTCTTCGGGCGCGAGTCGAGCGGGCTGAGCGACGATTGGCTCGACGCCGAGCCCGACCGCTGCCTCTCGATCCCCATCCTGCCCGGCATCCGCGGGCTCAACCTCGCGACCTCGGTCGCGACGGTGGTCTACCTGGGCCTCGACCGCCTCAGGGCCCGGGGCGAGGTGGGCGTCGACGCCGCCGGACGTCTCGAGCGAACCCAGAACACCGGCTGAACGCCCGGCCTTTCCCCGCCGGTCCGTCCCGCTTCAGCGTCTCAGGATCGCGATCCGGTCGAAAATCGTGCGTCGGCGTCGAACTCGCGATCGGGCGGATTCGTATATCTCCAGTGGGGACGGCAACCCCCGCAAGACAGATAGCACTCCTGATCTCAGACTCTCCTCTCTCCTGCAGTGTGCCGCCCGTTTTCACGGGCGGTACACTGTTTTTTTGGACCACCGACAAGCCACAATCCAGACCGTTCCCGCCCGCTCGGCCCAAGCCCAGAGCGTGGCCCCGCGCCGATCGCTCACGCTGATCGCGGCCGCCCTTCTGATCGGCGTCTCGGGCGGGATGCTCGGTTGCAACCGCTCGCCCCTGCGCGTGACCGACGAGCGCTCGCAGTTCGACCGCTACGACCAGACGCGCAACGCTCTCGCTTCGCCTTATCTCGAGGACGAGTTCGGGCGTCGACAGCCCAACCTGCGCGGGCGCCTGCTCCCCAAGGACTGACGCGCCCCGCTCGCCCGAATCGCGCATCCCTAAGCCGTGTGATCTCGTGCCAGACCGGGCGGTCGCCGATCGCCTTGATATGATCGGACGAGGCAAACTGCGCGGCTCTTGCAGACGGCGCGTGCACCGTCGGGCCGGATCGTGCAGAATGTGCAAGAGATCGGGCCCCGGGCGCCGATGTGAGGGTTGTCGCGGAAGCCTTTGGTACTACGCCCTTTGCGATCCGCGAGCAGCATGAGTCGGATAACACGCGATCGCCACAAGGCGTCGTCCGAACGAAAGACGATCGACACGAGATATGGGCCAAATGACCGATCCAACCCCGCAAGCCGAGACCCGGGCGGCCGCCCGGACGCTGCGGACACGGGTCGTCTGGTCGGCGCTGATCGGCGCGATGACGCTCGTCGGGGGCGGCCTCTTGCTCAGCGATCCCTCGCCCGCCGGGCTCGGTTCGAGCAGCGGCGTGACGCTCAGCCCGCTCGCCGCCGTCGCCCGCCCCAGCTCGCTCGAACCCATCTTCCAGACGGCCCAGGGCTTCGAGCCCGCCCGCTGGGACGCGATCGTCATCCATCACACCGCCACCCCCGGCGCCACCCCCGAAGGACTCGACGAGGCCCACCGCGCCATGCGCCTCGAGGGCCTGGGCTACCACATGGTCGTTGGCAACGGCGTGGGCATGGGCGAAGGTGAGATCCACGTCGGCGCCCGCTGGCTCGCCCAGCAGCCCGGGGCCCACGTCGCCGGCCCGATGGGTGCTGAGCTCAATCGAACGTCGGTCGGCATCTGTCTCGTGGGCGACGGCGACCGCCGCCCGTTCAGCGAGGCCCAGCTTCGCCGCGCCGCCGAGCTCGTCGCCGCGGTCGCCCAGCGGTGCGGCCTGCGTGCGGACCAGATCCTGCTGCACCGCGACGTCGCGGGGGTCTCGGCCCCCGGGCGACTCTTCCCAGAAGCCGCCTTCCGCGAGCGCGTCGCCGCGCTGATGCGCTAACCGCTGTCCGAACGGCCGCTCGGGTGGCCCATCGGGTGGCCCATCGGGCGGCCTGTTGACCCCGATGCCTTCCCGATGTTCCCATCGGCACCGACACCCGCCGGGGCACGGTCCCGCGCGCTTCCGCCCCCAGATCCCCCGCCGGGCTCGCGGGCGGGCGGGGCGTTCGCTACCATCGCTCCGAGGCTCGCCGGGGGGCCCGGGGCCGTGCAACGCACCTGGGCCTCGATCGAGATCGGGCAACGCCGAGGCTCGGCAACGGGTAGCACGGGCGGGGCATGTGGCGGGAGAGTGACAGGCGCGCGATGGCTTCGCTGACAGTGAAAAAGAAGGGCGACACGGTCGAGGGCTTTCGCATCCTCGACGAGATCGGGCGGGGCGCCGCTTCGATCATCTATCTCGTGCAGGACCCCAAGAGCAAGCAGATCTGGGCGCTCAAGCACGTCATGAAGCTGGGCCCGAAGGACCAGCGGTTCCTCGACCAGGCGATCGCCGAGTACAAGATCGCCTCGCAGGTGGGCCACCCCGCGATCCGCTCGATCGACAAGGTCATCAAAAAGGGCGGCCCGCTGAATACCAAGGAGCTCTTCTTGGTGATGGAGCTCGTCGACGGGCACGCGCTCGATTCGTACCACATCGAGACGATGGGCGAGGCGGTCGAGTTCTTTCGCCAGGTCGCCGAGGGCATCCACGCGATGCACGCCGCGGGCTATGTGCACGCGGACATGAAGCCGCACAACATCATCGTCGGGGCCGACTTCGACGGGAACCCGACCGCCAAGGTCATCGACCTGGGCCAGAGCTGCAAGATCGGCACGATCAAAGAGCGCATCCAGGGCACGCCGGACTACATCGCGCCCGAGCAGGTGCACCGCCGTGAGATCACGCCCGTGACCGATGTCTACAACCTGGGCGCGACGATGTACTGGGTCTTCACGCGTCAGCACATCCCCACCGCGATGGGGCACAACGCCGACTCGCTCGTCGGCTCGCTCGACGACGCGCTGATCGAAAAGGCGACGCCCGCGATCGAGCTGAACCCCAACCTGCACCCCAGGCTCAGCGCGCTGATCATGCACGCGGTCGAGGTCGACCCCAACAAGCGCCCGCAGAGCATGCGCGAGGTCGCCGACCAGCTCGACCTCATCGGCGGGATCGTCCGCGCCCAGGCCGCCCCGGCCGACGCCGCGTTCGACGACGACGACGCGGACTGAGCCGCCCCGCCAGCCCCGCACGCCAGCCGCTCCAGAGCCAGCCTTGCAGCACGACCTCAACCTCCAGAACGCCGACGACGTCATCGACACGCTCCGCGCCGGCGCCGAGGCCAACCGCACCGCCTCCTGCCGCGCCGGCTCGATCGACCTCGTGCGCGCTCCCGGGCGCCTGCTCGCGACCGGCGACCTGCACGACAACCCCGTGCATTTCGCGCGTGTCGTGCACGCCGCCGGGCTCGGCAGCGCCCCGGGCATCGACGACGCCGCAGTGCCCGAGTCCAGCGAGCCGGCCCACCTCACCCTGCACGAGCTGATCCATTCCGACCGCCTCATGAACGGCATGGACTTCAGCTACCGCGCCCTCACCCGCGTCGCGGCGCTCAAGGCCGACCACCCCGAGCACGTGCACACCCTGCTCGCCAACCACGAGCTCGCCCAGATCGTCGGCGCCGGCATCATCAAGCACGGCGTCCGCGTCGTCCAGGCCTTCGACGACGCGATCGATTACGCCTTCAGCGACGACGCCGACCGCGTGCGCAACGCCATCGGCGACTTCGTCCGCTCCATGCCCATCGCGCTGCGCTGCGTCTGCCCGCAGGGCGACATCCTCTGCGCGCACAGCGTCCCCGGCCCCGCGATGATGGGGCGTTTCGACCCGAGCATCCTCGAGCGCGAGCTGACCGACGACGACTACGCCCCGCGCGTCGGGTCAGCGCACTTCATGGTCTGGGGGCGCGGCTACGACGCCGACCTGCTCGAAGACCTCACCGAGCGGTGGGGCATCAACCTCTTCATCCTGGGCCACGAGCACGCCGAGACGGGCTGCACCCTCATCGAGCCCAACGCCGTCGTCCTCAACAGCGACCACGAGCGGGGCGTCTACCTGCCGATCGACCTCGACCACAAACCCCGGCTCGAAGACGTTCGCGCAAAGCTCGTCCCCCTCGCCTCGCCCAGCGAGCAGACCCCGGTATTCTGATCGGCGGAGGCCCCCGTGCCGACGCCCGCGCAGCCGAAGGAACGATCGACCGAGCCGCCCTGCTGCCCACGCTGCGGCTACGACCAATCGGGCGAACCGGCAACCTGGCGCACGTCGTGCCCTCTGGGCGGGCAATGCCCCGAGTGCGGGCACGCCTTCCGATGGGCCGACCTGTTCAACGAACGCCGGCGGGATCACCGGTGGTACGTGGAGCACGCGGGCAGTCCGCGTGCCTTCTTTCGCCGGTGGATCCCGACGCTCGCGCACCTGCTGACGCCGCGCCGCTACTGGCGGTCGCTCGGCGTCGACAGCCGCGTCCGCCCGCTCTCGCTCATCGTGTACGCGTTGCTGATGACGGCCTGCGCGCACATCGTTTCGGTCTTCGTGATCTGGTTCTACGGGGCGTACCTCAGCGATGGATGGGGCCACCCTTGGTATCGGAATTCGGCCCCCTCGGTCAACGCCGGCGCGAACTGGTTGGATCCCATCACCGTGCTCGTGCGCGAGCCGGGAAGGCTGATCGAACTCGTCTCGCTCCGGGTTCTGTCACAAGACTTCTTCGGGCGTTGGCGGTTCAGCATCGACGACCTGCACCCCCGCCTGCTCGTGCCCGCGGCCGCGTCGTTCTTCGCGTGGCCCGCCATGCTCTGGCTGCTGCCCGTGACGCGCCGGCTCGCCCGCCTGTCGTTCCGCCATCTGCTCCGCGCGACCGTCGCCGGATTCGCGATGATCCTGGTCTTTGTCTGCGCGTCGCGGCTTGTTCTCGTCGCGATCCACGAACTCCCTGTCGTGGTCGACGGGCACGGGCGTGTGCTCGTTGTGCTCGCGAGTGTTCCGCTGTTCGCGTGGTGGTCCGCCTTATGGTGGTCGGCGGCGATCAACGAGGGCTGGCGCATCGATCACGGGCACACCATCGTTCGCCTGTTCGCGGTCGCTTCGGTCCTCGCGGGGCTGATCGCGTTCACCTTGGGCGTGCCATTTGAGACCTTCTGATGTTCCCTCCGTGCCCGCGGAACACCACCAGAGACGCAGCGACACATGCCGCCCTTCCCCCCGAAATCCTCATCGGCGTCGAGCGCGGCGCTCGCCTGCCCCGCCTGCCGGTACGACCTCAGTGCGACAGCGCCGCGCGCGGACGGCCGACTCCGCTGCCCCGAGTGCGGGCGCCTCAACACGCCGCAAGAAGCGGCACCGCCCCCGACCGACGCCCGCTCGGTCGCCGAGCGCACCGCCCGCGGGGGCCTCAGCCTCGCCGCCGGCTGCGCCCTGCTCGTCTTCATCCTCGCGATGCTCACCCTCGTGGTGGTCGTCGTCGGCGGGGCGATCTGGACGCTCTTCGGCGGCGCCCCATAGCCCCTCGGGCCGCAAGGCCCCATCGGCCTCGCCCGCTCGGCGTCTAAACTCGTTCCATGAGCACCGCAACCCACCAGCAGGCCGGCCACCAGCACGCAGGCATCGACGCGAGCATCCTCGAGGCCATCGGGCGCACCGACCCCGAGGTCGCCTCGATCATCGCCAAAGAGGCCGACCGCCAGGCGACGACGATCGAGCTGATCGCCAGCGAGAACCACGCCTCGCCCGCGGTGACCCTCACCGCCGGCACCTGCATGACCAACAAGTACGCCGAGGGCTACCCCGGGCGTCGGTACTACGGCGGGTGCGAGCACCACGACGCGGTCGAGTCCCTCGCCCAGCAGCGCGCGTGCGAGCTGTTCGGCTGCAACTTCGCCAACGTGCAGCCCCACTCGGGCGCACAGGCCAACGCCGCGGTCTTCATGGCCCTCATGCAGCCGGGCGACACCTACGCCAGCCTCGTCCTCGCCGATGGCGGGCACCTCTCGCACGGCCTGCCCATCAACTTCAGCGGGCACTACTACAACCCCGTCCACTATCCCCTGCACTACGACCTGAGCCACCCCCACGCCGAGCGCATCGACTACGACGCCGTGCGCGCGGTCGTCCTCGAGCACAAGCCCAAGATGCTCCTCTGCGGCTACTCGGCCTACCCCCGCGTCATCGACTTCGCCAAGTTCCGCGCCATCGCCGATGAGGTCGGCGCCCTGCTCATGGCCGACATCGCCCACATCTCGGGCCTCGTCGCCGGAGGCACGCACCCCAGCCCCTTCCCCCACGCGCACGTCGTCACCACCACGACGCACAAGAGCCTCCGCGGCCCGCGCGGCGGGCTCATCATGACCAACGATGAAGACATCGCCAAGAAGGTCAACCGCGCCCTCTTCCCCGGCATGCAGGGCGGCCCGCTCATGCACATCATCGCCGCCAAGGCCGTCGCCTTTGGTGAGGCCCTCACCGACGACTACAAGGCCTACACCAAGCGCATCATCGCCAACGCCCAGGCCCTCGCCGGCGAACTGACCAACCTCGGCTACCGCATCACCTCCGGCGGCACCGACAACCACCTCATGCTCGTCGACCTCACCGCCAAGGACCCCAAGGGCGCCGAGGGCGAGCTCACCGGCAAGGCCGCCGAGGCCTGGCTCGAGGCCGCCGGCATCATCTGCAACAAGAACGGCATCCCGGGCGACCAACGCAAGCCCATGACCACCAGCGGCATCCGCCTCGGCACGCCCGCGATCACCACCCGCGGCTTCGGCGAAGCGGAAGCCAAACAGGTCGCCGTCTTCATCGACCGCGTCCTCACCGCCGGGCTCGAGGGCACGACCGAGAGCGTCATCCCCAAGGTCCGCCAGGACGTCCGCGACCTCTGCGTCCGCTTCCCCCTGCCGCACGGCTAAACAGCGTGCACCGCGCGCTGCTCGATCGCGACTGGGCGCCCGAGCCGCCCGACGCGCCGCCCGCCGAGAGTTTGACCGGCGCCGATGCCTGCGCGATCACCGACCGAGCTTCCATCGAAGAAGCCCGCGTTCATGCCCCGCCCGGCGGCGCACGCATCGGCGCTTCCGGATTCGTCTGCTCGTGCTCGACACTCTCGGGCGAGGGCTTTGCCGGCTGCCGGTTGCCCTCGTCGAGGCTGATCGATACCCGACTGGAACGCATCGACCTCGCCGGTGCCTCGCTCGCGGGGGCGCGTCTGGTCCGCGTGCTGTGTGTTGAAGCGCGCCTCTCGGGCATCGACCTGCGCGGCGCCCAGCTGCGCGACGTCGTCGTGCGAGGCGCGCGCATGCCCGACGCCTGCCTCGCCGAGTCCGAGCTGCGCGGTGTGCTGCTCGAAGACGTCGACGCGCCCGCGCTCGACCTGACCGCGGCCCGCATCGCCCGCCTCGTCATCCGCTCGTCCCGTGTGCGCGGTCTCGCGCTCGCGGGCGCCCGGATCGAATGCCTGGACCTCCGAGGCAGCGAGATCGACGGCATCGGCATCGAGCCCGGTGCCGTCCGATCCATCATCATCGATCCGCCCCAAGCCCCCGCGCTCGCCCAGGCGCTTGGCGCAACGCTCGATCAGGAATAGGTCTACCGGCGATGCCGCCAGTCCCGGTACGCTGGCACGACTTCGGCCCGCCGAGCGATGCCCGGCCACGGGAGACCAGCCAATGTTCCGATCCATCCTCGCCGGCGTGATCGGCTATCTCGCGATGGCCCTCGCCATCATGGTCCTGTTCACCGGCGCGTTCCTCGCGCTCGGGGCCGACCGCGCCTTCCAGCCCGGAACCTTCGACACGGCCCCGATCTGGCTCGCCGTCTGGGGTATCGGCTCGATCGTCGCGTCGCTGCTCGGCGGCTTCATCTGTGCCAAGCTCGCCGCCCCATCGAGCAAGGCGCCGGTCGGCCTCGCGGTCGCGGTGGTGATCCTGGGTCTGGTCACCGCGTTCGCCAACGCCTCGCGCCCCGACCCCGGCCCGCGCGACGCAAACCTCTCCACCCTCGAAGCCGGCGCGAAGGCCACCCAGCCCGCGTGGACCGTCTGGGCCCAGCCCGCGATCGGCGCCCTCGGCGTGCTCGCCGGCGCGAGGCTCGGACGGAAGACCGTGCCCGCCCGAGCTTGAGCGAAGTCACTCCACGCCGTTACTCGACCATCTCCGTCACCCGCGCTGCCGCATCCCGACGTTGCCTGCGCTGACTGTTGCGGTGGTGCAGCAGCGAGTCGGCGGTGAACAGGATCAGCGCCACCCAGATCGCCGCAAACGCGATCGCCCGTGCCTTGTCGAACGCCTCGCCGAACGCGAGCGCGCTCAGGAACTGCCCCGTCGGCGCGATGTACTGGATGATCCCGATCGTGCTCAGGCGCAGCCGCTTGGCCGCGGCGGCAAACATCGTCAGCGGCAGCACCGTCATCGCCCCGCACAGCAGCAGCAGCCCGATCTGCCCCGGCGTGCCGCTCAGCAGCAGCGCCCGCTCGCCCGCGCCGAGCCAGACCATCAGCCCGAGCATCACCGGCGCGCACAACGCCATCTCGACCGTCAGCCCGCCGATGGGGTCGGCCTTGCTCTGCTTGCGCAGCAGCCCGTACAGCCCGAACGTGATCGCCACCGTCACCGCGATGATCGGCAGCGAGCCCACGCTCCACGTCAGCCACGCGACCGATGCCGCGGCGATGCCCACCGCCACCCACTGCGCCGCGCGCAGCCGCTCGCCCAGGAAGACCATCCCAAGCGCCACCGAGACCAGCGGATTGATGTAGTACCCAAGGCTCGCCTCGAGCAGCTTGCCCGCGACGACCGAGTACGTGAACGCGTACCAGTTCGCCGCGATCAGCGCCGTGGTCAGCACCAGCACGCCCATCGAGCGCCGATCGCGCACGAGCCGCCCCAGCGCCGCCCATCCGCCCGTGATCGTCAGCAGCGCCGCGAGCACCGGCAGCCCGGTCAGCACGCGCAGCGCGAGCAGTTCCATCGCCGAAGCGTCCTTGAGCAGCCTCAGGAAGACCGGGAACGCGACGCCCCACCAGATGTACGCGCCGAACGCGAACGCGAGCCCGGCTTTGGGCAGCGCGTGCTCGCCCGCTTGCGTGGGCTGGTCTGGGTTGTCCGGTGCGCTGGGCAAGGCCGCGATGCTACGCCCGCCCGGGCAGCGCCCGCGATACGCTTGGCCCAGTGAGCACCGCCGACGCCGACATCCCGTTCGAGGCCGATCTCGCCGCCCTCGCGCCCCCGATCCTCGTCGCCAGCCACCAGCGTTCGGGCACGCACCTGACGATGGACCTGATCCGCCGACACTGCCCGCCCTGCAAGCCCCGCATGCGCCCGCTCGAGCGCCTGCACGACAGCTACCTCTCGATCGATCGGTTCTGGAGCGCGGCCCACAACCCCGTCTCGCAAGCCAACGCCCTCCGCATCCTCCGCAAGGCCGACCGCCAACTCCTCAAGACCCACGCCCGCCCGGGCTTCGAGGAGGTCGCGCCCGAGCACGCGCCGTTCGTTCGCGCGATCGTCCGCCGGGCCGTGCCCATCGCTTGCGTCCGCGACGGGCGCAAGGTGATGTGCAGCCAGTACGCCTGGGCCAAGTCCTTCATGGGCGACGCCCGCGGCACGTTCGACGAGTTCCTGCGTCAGCCCTCGCCCGACGGGCTCACCCGACCCGCGGCCTGGGCCCGCCACGTCAACCAATGGGCCGACGCCGAGGGCGTGCTGGTGGTCAAATTCGAAGACACTGTCGCCGAGCCGATCGCGACCGTCCGGCGCATCGCCCAGCACGCCGGCCTCGACGTCCGCCCGCGCGAGCCGGCCCTGCCCCGCCCGATCATGAGCCGCTGGCAGAGCGCCCTCGCCCGCGCGCTCGGGCGCATCGAGAGCACCAACATCCACTCGGGCGGCGAAACACCCATGAAGCCCGCCGAGGCGTTCACCCCCGACGACAACGCCCTCTTCGACCGCGAAGCCGGCGACGCCATGGCCCGCCTGGGCTACGCCTGACCCGATCGCGCAGCCTGGTGCAATCACCAGCGACACCCGCAGTGGCAGTGGGACAGGCGTCCCGCCTGTCCGATCGACAAAACGTCCCCGCCCCGCGCAACGCTTACGCGATGACCGCCGCCGCCGGCCACTGCCACGCGAACACACCCGCCGTCAGCGACGCGTAAATCCCCGCATCGATCACGTCCTTGATCGCCCAGCCCGTCGGCTTGCCGAACCAGATCCCGTTCGCGATCCCGCCGAACGTGTACGCCAGCACCGCCGCCACGCACGTCACGCGGAACACCTCCATGTACGGCGCCCCGGGCTCGAGCGTGCTGCCCGCCAGATACGCGATCAGCACGTTGACCACACCAAACACCAGCACCGTCAGGATCATGTTCTTGCCCATGCTCGGGCGGGCCGGCATCACGTTCACCGTGACCCACGGGCCGTCGGCGTAACGCCGCTGAAAGCTCTCGCTCTTCATCGTCTCGTCCGCCGTCGCCTGCGGCTCCATGTAGAACCCGGGCCTCAGATCCAGAGCCCGCACCGCCACGTCAAACGCCTCGCGGTCCGGCGTCTTCTTGATCTCCCGGTGGTGCCAGGGCAGCACCGCCCACAGCACGAAGCTCGCGATCCAGACCACAAACGTCGCGGCAACAACCGCGAGCCACAGCGAACCGATCATCTCAAGCATGCCCATCGTGCGCGTCCCCCTGCTGAGCGTGCCACAAGCCCCGCCCCGACCCCGCCCCGAGCGCACCCCGCCCGCGGGCATCGCGCGAGTGTCGCTCCCGCTGCGCATCAACGCAACCCGCGCGCACAACAAAGCCCGGCATCGGCAAGGCCGACGCCGGGCTCTGGCTTGTTCAGTCGCGGGTTCTGTTCAGGATCGGATCCTGTCCAGACCGCAGCCTCAGGCCTCCTCGGCCTTCACCGGCATCGACTCGAGCACCCGATCCACCAGCCCGTACTCGACCATCTCCCCGTCGTCGAGCCACAGGTTGCGGTCGCAGTCGCGATGGATCTTCTCCCGGTCCTGCCCGGTCGCGTCGCTGTAGATCCCGTACAGCCGGTCGCGCAGGCGGAGCATCTCCTTCGCCTCGATCTCGATGTCGGTCGCCTGGCCCTCCATCACCCCGCTCAGCAGCGGCTGGTGCATCAGGTTCCGGCTGTTGCGCAGGCAGTGACGCTTGCCCTTGGTCCCGCTGGCGGCGATCACGCTGCCCATGCTCGCCGCCTGCCCGATGATGTACGTGCACACGTCGGGCGCGACGTACTTCATCGTGTCGACGATGCCCAGTCCCGCGGTCACGCTGCCCCCCGGGCTGTTGACGTACACGTGGATGTCCGCCTTCTGGTCCTCGTTCTGGAGGAACAGGAGCTGCGCCACGATCAGGTTCGCCATGTCGTCCATGATCGGGCCGGTGACGAAAACGATCCGGTCGCGGAGCAACCGGCTGAAGATGTCGTACGCCCGCTCGCCTCGGCTGCTGCTCTCAATGACGATCGGGACGAGGTTGCCTGTTGGGTGGGCCATGTGCTGGTGCGCCTCTCGCAAGTGTCAGTAATGGAAGGCCGGTGTGTGAAGAAGTCTCGCGGGTCGGTCAGGCGAGCCCGCCCGCCTGGGCTTCCTTGGGCGGCTCGCTGAGCACCTCGTCGACCAGCCCGTACGCCTTCGCCTCCTCGGCGCTGAAGTACTTGTCCCGCTCCGAGTCCGCGTGCACCTGCTCGGAGGTCTGCCCCGTGTGCTTGGCGATGATGTCGGTCAGGATCTTCTTGCTGCGGATGATCTGCTCGGCCTGCAGGCGGATGTCCTCGGCCTGCCCCGTCACGCCCCCGTAGGGCTGGTGGATCATCACCTTCGCGTGCGGCAGGATGAACCGCCGCCCCTTCGTCCCCGCCGTCAGCAGCACCGCGCCGCCGCTGTACGCCCGACCGATGCAGTACGTGCTCACCGGGCTGGTGAGGAACCGCATCGTGTCGTACAGCGCGAGCGTGTCGTCGACCGCGCCGCCCGGGCTGTTGATGTAGAAGTTGATCTCCTGGTTCCGCCGCTGGTTCTCCAGGTAGAGCATCTGCATCATCACCCGGCTCGCCGAGGCGTGATTGATCTCTCCGATGAGGAACACGATCCGATTCTCGAGCAGCAGCTCGTCGATCGTCATCTCGCGGGTGCGCTGGTAGCTGACCGGTGCTGCGGGCATGGGCTCTCTTTCGCGGGCTGAAGGCCCCAGCGCTTCGGGCGGGGGCACGCTGCCAAGGTCGTGCGGGCAGGGTCTGGCACGCAAGACCCCGCGGGCCACGCGCCGTCCGGGCCGTCCGGGCACGGGGCGGGCCGGCGTTCTCGGTCGCTGTCGACCACCGACACCCAAGCATCGGCTCAGAACACCGCCGGCATGATAGCGCCCGCCCCCGTTCGCCCAATCACATCCGGGCCCAACGATCGCTCCCGCCCCGCCGTTTGCCGGGCGTGCCCGCGCCCACTAGGCTTGCCGTTCCGCCCGGCGCAAGGTCCGCCCGGCGCGGCAACAACGCGGCGCGATGCGCCGGAACCGCTTGCGGGCCATGCGTTTGCCGCCCGCTTCCAGGAGCTCGCCACCGTGCGTACCGCCGTTATCAGCGACATCCACGGCAACGCCGAGGCGCTCCGCACCGTCCTTGAACACATCAAGGCCGCCGGCATCGATCGCACCGTCTGCCTGGGCGACATCATCGGCTACGGCCCCGAACCCCTCGCCTGCGTCGACCTCGTCCGCGACCACTGCGCGTGGGCCCTCATGGGCAACCACGACTTCGGCGTCCTCTACGAGCCCACCAACTTCAACCCCGTCGCCGAGGGCGCCGCCTACTGGACCCGCGAGCAGTTCGACGCCGAGCCCGACGAGGCCCTCCGCGCCGCACGCTACGACTTCCTCGGGCGCCTCCGCGTCCGCTGGGTCGAGGACATCACCGGCGACGGCACGCCCGTCCTGGGCGTCCACGCCTCGCCCCGCCGACCCATCAACGAGTACATCTTTCCCGACGACGCCGCCGACGCACCGGACAAGATGGAAGCGATCTTCGAACGCGTCCAACGCATCGCGATGTGCGGGCACACCCACGTCCCCGGCGTCTTCACCGACGAGCCCGACTTCTACCCGCCCACCGAGCTGGGCGAGGGCCACGCCTACAGCTTCCTCGAGGGCGAAAAGGCGATCATCAACGTCGGCTCGGTGGGACAGCCCCGCGACTTCGACCCCCGCGCCAGCTACGCCGTCTTGAGCCCGGGCAAGGTCGAGTTCATCCGCGTGGCCTACGACGTCCGCAAGACCGCCGACCAGATCCGCGCGATCCCCGACCTGCACGACACCCTCGCCGACCGCCTCTTCGAAGGCCGCTAGCCCAAACCTTCCCGCGCCCGCCCTCTTCCTCTTCACCTCCCCAACCTCGTGGGACAGGCGTCCCGCCTGTCTCGCCATCGCCCGTGCCCTCCCCGCGCCGTTCGCCCGGGCTGGAACCCGCCCCCACCCCGCGCACCTATCCTGCCCGACCGATGCCCCGAAAGCCCAACACCTTCCTCCGACTCGTGGTGCCCGTTCTGGGCATCCTCATCGCGTTCGGCGTCGCCGTCGGCGTCTTCCTCAGCACCGCCAGCGGCAACGCCAACCGCCAAGGGCAGGCCCAATCGCAGGCCCAATCGCAGGCCGAGCGCAACGTCGAGCCGGACATCCAGCCCGACGAGCAGCCCGACGAGCAGCCCGACGAGCAACCGGAGGCCCAGCCGCCGGCCCAAGCCGACGCGCCCGAGCCGCAGCTCGCCGAGCAGCCCGCTCCAACCGCCGCGCCCGCCGCCCAGTCCTCCAGCCAGCCAGCCCCGGCCAACGCCCCGCCCGGTGCCCAAACCGACGCGCCCCAGCCCGCCTTTGCCGCCCTGGCCGCCCGCACCTTCCCGGGCGCCCCGCGCGAGACCACCCCTCTCGGTTCGCTCGATGAGGCGACCAACTTCCGGGCCCAGGTCCGCTTCAACACCTTCGGCGCCGGCATCGAGTCGCTCCAGCTCACCCGCGAGTACGACACCGTCGCGCACGAGCGCCACATCGAGCTCCAGGCCGCGCGCACCGTCAACGGCGTGCTCGCCCTCCCCTTCGCCGCGCTCCGCGTCGAGATCGACGGCTCACCGGTCGACCTCACCGGCGCCGGACGCGACGCCCCCGTCTGGCGCGAGACCGCACCCGGCTCCTTCGAGGCGATCGTCGCCGACGACGCCGGCAACGACGTCCTGCGCATCGTCCGCACCTTCACGCTCGAGCCCGATCGCTACGACGTCCGCATCCGCCAGACACTTCAAAACCGCTCAAACCGCTCGCTCAGCGTCCGCCTGATTGAGACCGGCCCGATCGACCTCGCCAAGAGCGCCAACCGCTACGGCGGCGACAAACGCCGCCTCCGCTACGGCTACCTCCTCCAGCCCCAGTCCCAGCTCACCGACCTCACCGTCCAGGCCGACAACGAGCTCGCCAACCACCGCGACATCATCGGCAAGCGCGAGAACGGGCGCTACCCCGTCGAGCAGCCCCTCTGGCCGACCGACCGCGCCGCCGATCGCGACTACCGCCTCGTCTGGGCCGCGTACACCGACCGCTACTTCGCGGTCGCGGTCCACCCGCTGGTCGATCCCGACTCCATCACCGCGCCCGAGCAGCTCGAATTCGACGCCGTCGAATCGCTCGACCGACTCGTGGTCAACCCGGGCATCGACAAGCCCGAAGACGCGGTCTCGGTCGTGCGCATGACCCGCGCACCGCTCGCCCTCGCGCCCGGCGCCTCGGCCGACGCCAGCCTGGGCGTCTACGCCGGTCCCATGAGCCGACCCATCGTCGCCTCCGATCCGATGATGGTCGCCCTCGGGCTCGACCGCATCGTCGTGTACAACTTCGGCGGCTGCATGGCCGGCTGCACCAGCCAGTCCCTCGCGCACGGCCTGCTCTGGGTCCTCCGCCTCGCGCACGACTTCACGGGCGACTGGGCGATCGCGATCATCATCCTCGTCCTCCTCGTCCGCACATGCCTGCACCCCATCACAAGGTGGAGCCAGATCCGCATGCAGCGCTTCGGCGCACAAATGCAGGGCATCTCGCCCAAGATGACCAAGATCAAAGAGAAGTACGGCGACGACCCCAAGAAACAGCAGGCCGAGATCACACGCCTCTGGCAGGAAGAGGGCATCAGCCCCGCCGGCCTGCTCGGCTGCCTGCCCATGTTCCTCCAGACACCCGTCTGGATCGCCCTCTACGCCACCCTCTTCTTCGCCAGCGAACTCCGCCACGAGCCCGCGTTCTACGGCGTCTTCCAGACCATCAGCAACAACAACTGGGCCTTCCTCGCCGACCTCTCCGCCCCAGATGCCGCGCTCCCGCTCGGCCCGCTCGCCTTCACGCCCCCGCTCATCGGGCAGTGGGTCGGCGAGATCAACACCGTCAACCTCCTCCCCCTCCTGCTGGGCGTGGTCTTCTACGCCCACCAGAAGTACCTCACCCCCCCGACCACCTCGACCCTCACCCCCGAGCAGGAGAGCCAGCAGAAGCTCATCAAGGTGATGACCGTCGTGCTCTTCCCGCTGATCATGTACGCCGCCCCCTCTGGCCTGGCGGTCTACTTCATCACCAACTCGACGATCGCGATCTTCGAGAACCGCTGGATCCGCAAGCACCTCGACAAGCACGACCTGCTCAACCCCGAGAAGATCAAGGCCGAGCGTCAGGCCAAGGGAGGCGGCTGGATGTCCCGCCTCCGCGCCGCCGCCGAGCAGCAACGCGCCGCCCAGAACGCCGCCAAGGGCCAGGGCGCCGGCTTCGGCTCGGGGAAGCCCGGACCCCAGGCCCGCCCCAGCAAAAAGGTCATCAACCGCCAGTACAAGAAGCGTCAGTAGCCGCGATCACCCGCGCCCGCCACGCTCGCCGGCGCGCGCCCACCGACCGGAGGCCCGCCGTGCGACCAAGCCCAGCCAAGCACGTCTTTGATTGGTCGCTGCCCTACGCCTCGCGGCGCGAGCCCGTGCTCGCGTCCAACATCGTCGCGACCAGCCAGCCCCTCGCGGCCCAGGCCGGGCTCGAGATGCTCCGCGCCGGGGGCAACGCCGCCGACGCCGCCGTCGCTGCCGCCGCCTGCCTCACCGTCGTCGAGCCCACCAGCAACGGCATCGGGGGCGACGGGTTCTTCCTCGTCTGGACCGGCGGCGGCGTGCACGCCTACGACGGCTCGGGCCGATCGCCCGCCGCGCTCACCACCCACGCCGCCCGCGCCCGCTTCGACGGGCTCGACGAGATCCCCTTCCTCGGCTGGGGGGGCGTCACCGTTCCCGGCGCGCCCAAAGCCTGGGCCGACCTCGCCGCCCGCTTCGCCACGCGCCCGCTCACCGACCTGCTCGCCCCCGCGATCCGCTACGCCGACAACGGCTTCCCAGTGAGCCCGCAGACCGCATACTCCTGGCAGCGCGCCGCGGCCCGCTACCTCGCACAAGACGCCCGCCCGATCACCGCCGAGTGGGCCCGCGTCTTCACCGCGGGCGGGCGAGCGCCAAACGCCGGCGAGCTGTGGAAGCTGCCCGACCACGCGCGCACGCTCGACCGCATCGCGCAGACCCAAGCCGCCGATTTCTACGAGGGCGAGCTCGCATCCAAGATCGTCGAAGCGGCACAGGCCGGCGGCTGGCCCCTCGCCCGCCAAGACCTCGGCGCCCACGCCGGCGAGTTCCTCCGCCCGATCAGCACCGCCTACGCCGGGGTTGAACTCCACGAGATCCCGCCCGCGGGCCAGGGCATCGTCGCGCTGATCGCGCTGGGCATCATGCGCCACCTCGACGACGCCGCGCCCGACCCCGCCGCGCTCGACCCCGACACGCCCGCCGGCCTGCACCGCCACATCGAAGCGATGAAGCTCGCCTTCGCCGACGGGCGCGCGCACATCGCCGACCGCGACCACATGCGCGTCGACCCCGCCGCGCTGCTCGACGACGACTACCTCGCCTCGCGCGCACGCCTGATCGACCCCGCCCGCGCGTCGCAGATGCCCGCCGGCGAACCCCGCACCGGCGGCACCGTCTACCTCACCACCGCCGACGCGTCCGGCATGATCGTCAGCTACATCCAGTCCAACTACACCGGCTTCGGCTCGGGCGTCGTCGTCCCCGGCACCGGCATCGCGCTGCACAACCGCGGCTGCTGCTTCACCCTCCAGCACGACCATCCCAACGAGGTCGGCCCCTCCAAACGCCCGTACCACACCATCATCCCGGGCCTGGTGACCCGAAAGGACAGCAACGCCAACGACATCCCCGTCATGGGCATGGGCGTGATGGGCGGCTTCATGCAGCCCCAGGGCCACGCCCAGGTCGTGCACCGCGTCGCCGCGATGGGCCAGAACCCCCAGGCCGCGCTCGACGCCCCGCGCTACCGCGTCGAGGCCGACCAGTCCGTCGTCCTCGAGCCGGGTTTCGATCCCGCCGTCGAGGGCGCACTTCGCGACATGGGCCACGCCGTGAGCGTCGCGGGCGCGCGCACCGTGTCGCACGGGCGCGGGCAGATCGCCTATCGCATGAACCCCGCGGGCGACACGGCGCTGCACTGCGGCGCGTCCGACCAGCGCGCCGACGGGCAGGCCGCGGGCTTCTGACCGAAGCGCCCATGGACGCGCGTCCCGAGACCATCGCCGCGATCGCCAGCGCCCCCGGGCGTTCGCACACAGGGATCGTGCGCATCGCCGGCGTCGACACGCTGCACGCGCTCGACGCGCTGCTCGCTTCCCCGTGCCCGCGGGGCGCCGGCGCGCACCGCGTGGCGCTGCGCCTCGGCGTACCCGCGCTCCCGGCCTTGCTGCTGCTCTCTCGCGCGCCGCGCTCGTACACGGGCGACGACGCCGCCGAGCTGCTCCTGCCCGGCAACCCGCCGCTGCTCGGTCGCGTGCTCGACGCGCTGCTCGCGACGGGTCTGGCGGTCGCCGCATGGCCCGGGGCGTTCAGCGAGCGCGCGTTCGAGGGCGGCAAGCTCACGCTGACCCAGGCCGAGGGTGTCGCCGCGACCATCGCCGCCGAGACCGCCTCGCAGCTCGAGGGCGCACGCCGATTGCTCACCGGCGAGCTTGGCGAGCGCGCCCGGGGATGGGGCACCGGGCTCGCCCGCCTGCTCGCGCTGGTCGAGGCCGGCATCGACTTCACCGATCAGGAAGACGTCGTCGCGATCGCGCCGGGCGCGCTGTCCGCCGGCGTGCGCGCGATCGCGGACGACCTCGATGCGTTCCTCGGCGGCGCTCCCGCGCGCGCAGCAGATGCCGAACGCCCGGTCGTCATGCTTGTTGGCGCTCCAAGCGCCGGCAAGAGCACGCTGTTCAACGCCCTGCTCGCCCGCCGGCGTGCCGCGGTCGCCCAGGCCCCGGGCACCACCCGCGACGCGCTCGCCGAGCCGCTCGACCTCACGTCCGCGGCGCCCGGCGCCGGCGTGGTCGAGCTGGTCGATCTCGCGGGCCTCGACGATGGGCAACGCACCGGCTCGGTCGACGCCGCGGCCCAAGCGCTCGCGCGCGAGCATCTCCGGCACGCCGATGTCCTCGTGCACTGCGACCCCGCCGGCGTGTTCACGCTGGCGAACCTCCCGAGCACGCCGACGATCCGTGCGCGCACCAAGGCCGACCGGGCGCCCCGCCCGCGCGACCCCGATCGCGCCGACATGCTCGACGTCTGCGCGCTCGACGGCACGGGCCTGGGCGCCCTTCGCAGCGCGATCGCCCGTGCCGCGTTCGATGCCCCGCGCGGCGAGGGCGCCGTCCTGCCTCGTCATCGCGCGAGCGCGAGCACCGCCTCCCGTGCCCTCACCGATGCGCTCGAGCTGATCGACGCCGACGCGCGCACGCTGGGCGATCCGGAGCTGGTCGCCGGCTCGTTGCGGTCGGCGCTGGATGCGCTCAGCGACCTCGCCGGCGAGCACTCGCCCGACGACGTCATCGGGCGCGTCTTCGCGTCGTTCTGTGTTGGCAAGTGAACCGGCCCGGTCGCTCTGATATGCTGCGGGTGATGAAGAGCACCGCGACACCGCCCGCCCCATCGCCCGTCCAGTCGACGTCTCGGTCGCCCCAGAAATCGCCGCCCAAGGTCGACAAGCTCCCGCCCTACCGCGTGCTGCTGCACAACGACGATCACAACGACGTGGTGTACGTCGCCGAGACGCTGGTGCTTGTCACGCCGCTGGGCAAGCGTGAGGCGGTCTCGGTCATGCTCGCGGCTCACACCCGCGGGGTCGCGCTGGTCTGCGTCACGCACAAAGAGCGGGCCGAGCTGATCCGCGACCAGCTCCGCTCGCGCGGGCTCAGCAGCACGATCGAGCCCGCCGAGGGCTAAAACGCCTCGCCGCGTCTCGCGTGCGCGCTCCCGCGACGCACGCCCGAGAACCCGGCATCCGAAAACCCGGCATCCGAAAACCAGGTACCCGCGCCCCCGGCGCATCCCCATCCATCGCCAGACCTTCCCGACGCCCGACCGCCCGCAGGGTCGCGACGCGTCATCCCCGAGTGTGCTGCCCCCTGTGGAGGCGGGCTGTTGAACGCCCGATCGAACCGGCGGGTCGGTACCGCGGGCATCGCGGTTGGGCCCGAGCGGTGGGAGGGAGGCCTTGATGCGTCTTGGTGATCTGTTGGTCAAGAAGGGCGCGCTGACGCCCGAGCAGCGTGACGCGGTCCTCGAGGCCCAAGCCGGCTCCAGCCGTCCCTTCGGCGCGATCGCCGAGGGCATGTTCGGCGTGCACCCGCGGGCGGTCGAAGAGGCCTGGGGCGAGCAGTACGCCGAGTTCGCCGGCGAGGCCGACCCCCGCACCACCGATATCTCGGGCGAGGTCCTCGCCCTGATCGATAAGCGCCAGGCCTGGCAGTTCGCGGTCATCCCGATGGAGCTCAGCGACGACGGCGAGTTGCTCGTCGTCACCAGCCCGCGCCACCTCGCCCGCGCGATGCGCTTCACCGGCTGGCGCCTCGATCGCCCGAGCCGATTCGCGATCTGCACCAACGACGCCCTCGTCCTGGGCCTGGGCAAGCACTACCCCATGGATGCGGTCGACCCCGGGGCGATCACCCAGCTCATGGGCCACCTCATCGACGCGGCCTGACCCGCCCGAAACATCTGGGTCCAATCGTTACCCCCGCCGGGGCCCGGGCTCCGCCCAAGTCTCGGCGGGGGCTACGCTTCGGGCCCAATGACGACCACAGCGACCGACGCCAACCAGACCCCGCCGACCGAGATCAATTCCGTCTCGTTTGTCAGCCTGGGCTGCCCGAAGAACCTCGTCGACTCCGAGCGGATGCTCGGCGCGCTCGCCGAGGCCGGCGTCGCCCCGGTCTCGGCAGACGACGCCTCCAGCGGCGAGCACGACGACCTCTCCATCTCCGGCAGCGAGCAGGACGCCAGCGCCGCCTCGGGGCGCATCACACCCGCCGACGCGGTCGTCGTCAATACCTGCGGCTTCCTCGAGGCGAGCAAGCAGGAATCGCTCTCCGTCCTCCGTGAAGCCGTCGAGGCCAAACAGCGCGGCGAGATCAAGCGTGTCGTCGTCGCCGGCTGCCTCGTCCAGCGCCACCGCGCCAAGATCCTCGACTGGGTCCCCGGCGTCGACGCGATGGTCGGCGTCTTCGACCGCGACAAGATCCTCGACGCCGTCCGCGGGCCCATGGCGATCCGCGAGACCGCGCAGGACGTCGCCGACAAGGCCCCGAACTACTGGATCGCCAGCAACGCGCTGACCAAGGCCAAGGGCGAGGGACGCGATGTCATCGGCCTGACGGTCAACGGGAAAGACGGCAATGGCATCGGCTACTTCGAGTCCGACGCCGGTCGCCTGCGCCTCACCCCGCGCCACTACGCCTACCTCCGCATCAGCGAGGGCTGCAACCAGAACTGCGCGTTCTGCACCATCCCCTCGATCCGAGGCAAGATGCGCTCGAAAGCCGAGGACCAGATCGTCACCGAGGCCCGCGAGCTCGTCCGCGACGGCGCGTTCGAGCTGCTGCTGATCGGGCAGGACACCACCAGCTACGGCGACGACGTCGGGACTGGTCTGACGGGTACCGGCGATCCATTCAGGGGCGGCCTGCCCCGCGTGCTCAAGAACCTCTCCGACGCCGTGCGCGAGGAGGGCGGCAAGGGCTGGCTCCGCCTCATGTACGCCTACCCCTCCAACTTCACCGACGAGATCATCGAGGGCTTCCGCCTGCTCTGCGAGACCGGCCCGCTGCTCCCCTACATCGACATCCCCCTCCAGCACGCCTCCGACAACGTCCTCACCGCGATGCGCCGCAACGTCAGCGCCGCCCAGCAGCTCGAGCTGATGCACAAGCTCCGCGACCGCGTCCCCGGCATGGCGATCCGCACCACCTTCGTCACCGGCTTCCCGGGCGAGACCGAGGCCGACCACCAGGAGCTCCTGGGCTTCATCGAGGAGGTCGGCTTCGACGCCGTCGGCTGCTTCCGCTACTCGCGTGAAGACGGCACCGTCGCCGGTCGCATGGAGACCGATCCGGCGCTGGCCGTGCCCGAGGAGGTCAAGCAGCGCCGCCACGACGAGATCATGGCCCTCCAGCAGCGGATCGCGCACGAGCAGGCGGCGTTCGTCGCCGAGCAGTTCGACCCCCAGCAGCCCACCGAGACCGGCGCCCGGTTCGACGTGCTGATCGACCGCGGCTCGGGGCGCGTCACCGAGGACGGCTCGCGCGTCTACGAGGGGCGGACCTACTTCCAGGCCCCGCAGATCGACCCCATCACCTTCGTCGTCAGCCGCAGCGAGCTGAGCCCGGGCGAGCTGGTCCGCTGCACCGTCGTCGACAGCGACGGCTACGACCTCATCGCCCGCCCCAGCGTCGACCTCGAGCCCAAACGCGTCGGCCTGCCGGTCATCGGCTGAGCCCCGGTCGAGTGTTCGACCCGAGACGGACAGGCGGGACGCCTGTCCCACCGAGACCGGCACCGACCCCACACCGAGTGGGACAGGCGTCCCGCCTGTCCGCCCTCACACCTTTCGTCGCCCTTCTGTGCGCCGCCCGCCCCCCCGGCCGATGACTCTGTCATGCTCCGCTCCGGCCACGCGGTCATCCTGTGCGCGTTCGCCCTGCTCACCATCGGCGTGGTCATGGTCAGCAGCGCCGGCATGGCGGTCAGCCCCATCCAGATCGGGCCCGCCGGCGAGGTCAGCGCCGAGCCGCCCGTCACCGCCTCGGGCGTCATCTTCAGCCGCCCGACCGCCTACATGACCCTCGCGATCGGCGCGATGCTCGCGATGAGCCTCCTGCCCGTCCGGCGCCTCGCGGCCTCGGCCCTCGCCCCCGCCGCCCGCCGACCGCTGCTCTTCCTCGCCCTCGGCACGCTCGGGCTGTTGGGCGTGCTCGCGAGTGTCTACCTGCCCGGCATCAGCCGCGAGATCAACGGCGCCCACCGCTGGGTCAACCTCCGCCTGCCCGGGCTCGAGTCGGTCCAGCCCAGCGAGATCGCCAAGTGGGGCATCATCCCCCTGCTCGCCCTGTTTGCCGCCCTGCCCACCCAAGACGGCTCGCCCCGCCTCGCCCGCCCGCTGGCGGGCCTGCTCCCGGCGCTGGCGGCGCTCGGCGCGGTCAGCGGCATGATCGTGCTCGAGGACCTGGGCACCGGCGTGCTGATCGCCTCGGCCGGCACCGCGGTGCTCGTCGCCGGCGGCGCACGCGTCTGGCACCTCGCCCCGGCGATCCCCCTCGCCGCGATCGCGTTCTATCAGGCCGTCGCGACCAGCGAGTACCGCCTGCGGCGCATCCTCGCCTTCATCGACCCCTTCGCCGACCCGCGCGGCGACGGGTACCACATGATCCAATCCATGGCGACCGTCGCGGGCGGCGGGCTCACCGGTCGGGGACTGGGCCACGGGCTCCAGAAGTTCGACTACCTCCCAGAGGACACCACCGACTTCCTCTTCGCCGTGATCTGCGAAGAGCTCGGGCTCGCCGGCGCCACGCTCGTCATCGCGCTGCTCGCGATGCTCATCCTCGTCGGCGCCGGCATCGCGCTGCGCGAGCGCTCCGGCGTCCTCAAACTCTGCGCGCTCGGCATCGTCGCCACGCTCGCCTTCCAGGCCCTGATCAACCTCGTCGTCGTCACCGGCATGGGCCCGACCAAGGGCATCGCCCTCCCCCTGCTCAGCGCCGGCGGCACGGGCTGGATCCTCACCGCCGCCTCGCTGGGCGTGCTGGTGGCGATCGATCGCGCGCACGCCCGCGAGGAAGCCGATGAGCCAGCCGACGAGCCCGCCGCCGAGTCCAGTGCCGATGAGGCCCGCCGTGCGCCGGAGGTCATCGAGATCCCCGGCTTCATCGAGCCCAAGCCCAACCGCAAGCCCGGGCTCAGGCCTCAGACCAAACCGGCGCCCGCGATCGCCACGGCCCGCGCGCTCGCGGACACCCGGCGCGCGCACGCCGCCGCCTTGCTCACCGCGCTCATCGACCACAAACGAGCCGAGACCAAGGCGCATGACGACGCCGAGCGCCCGCTCGTCGTCACCGGCTCGCTGTTCACCAGCAAGCCCGTTGTGCGCCTGCGCCCGGCGACGCGTACGCCGACGTCGCTCACAACCGACCCCGATCAGCAAGTATCGCCCGATCGTGACGAGCAGCCCGGGCTGTTCGATCAGGCCGAGCCGCACCGGGCCGCGGGCTGAGCGCCCCCATGAGCGGGCGACTGGCGGTCATCTTCGTCGGCGGCGGCACGGGCGGGCACCTCTTCCCGTCGCTCGCGGTCGCCGAGGCCCTCGCCGAGCAAACCGGGCAGCGGGTCGACCCGCTGTACCTCTGCTCGACGCGCGAGGTCGACGCGCGCATCCTCACCGCCGAGGGCGCGCGATACGAGCCCATCCCGGCCCGCCCCCTGCGCGGCTCGCCCATCGGCGCGCTGCGCTTCGCGCGTTCGTACCGCCCCGCGGTGCGCGCGGCGCACGACGCGATGCGCGCGCACACCGGGGGCGACGCCACGCTTGTGGTATCGACCGGCGGGTTCGTCAGCGTGCCGTGCGTGCGCGCCGCGTCGATGCTGCGCTTGCCAGCGGTGCTGCTCAACCTCGACGCCGTGCCGGGCCTTGCCAACCGCCTGCTCGCGCGTCGGGCGGGTGTGGTGCTGAGCGTCTTTGACACGCCGCATCAATGGCGCCGCATCGAGCCGATCGTCCGGCGTCGAGCGCTCGCCCCGGCCTCGCCCGAGGCCTGCCGCTCGGATCTCGGCCTCGACGCTGACCGCCCCACGCTGCTCGTCACCGGCGGCAGCCAGGGCGCTTCGACGATCACGACACTGGTCGCGGCGCTGCTCGAGCAGCACCCCGGCGCGTTCGCGGGCTGGCAGGCGATCCATCAGTGCGCCGACAGCGATGCGCCGCGCGTTCGAAAGGCGTACGAGCGAGCCGGCGTGCGCGCGCGGATCGAGCCCTTCATCGAGGACGTCGGTCGAGCCTGGGGCGCGGCGTCGCTGGCGATCGGTCGGGCCGGCGCCGGCACCGCGGCCGAGGCCCGCGCCAACGCGGTGCCCGGGGTCTTCCTGCCCTACCCCTGGCACAAAGACGAGCACCAGCGCCACAACGCCGCCCCGCTCGAACGCGCCGGCGGCGCCCTGATCCTGACCGATCACCGCGAAGAGCCCGCGAACACCGCCGCCCACGGGGCCACCCTCCTCGCCCTGCTGCAGGATCACGAGCAACTCGCCCGGATGCGATCGGCCCTGGCCCTCATGCCCGCGTGCGACGGGGCTCAGGCGGTTGCCCGGGTCCTGATGGATCAGATCAAGCCGGGCGGGCGCCGGGCAGGTCCGTAAACGTCGCTGCGGGCGGCGTCGCCGGGGGCGGTCCGGGCGGGCACACCCGCGCCGGGCGGGGCAGGCGAACCCAAGTGATACACTTGGCGTATGACCGCAGCGCGTGGTGAAACCCCTGCCAACCCGATCGACGAGCGGCGCGACGAAGTTGCGTCGCCGCGTGCCCGCTGCGTCGTGGTGCACCGCCCCGGCGCCGGCGTCCCCCGAGCCCTCGCCGACGCGCTCGCCCGCCAGCAGCTCGATCACACGGCCCTCGATTCGCCCGTCCGGGCCCTCGCCGAGTTGTGCATCACGGGGCGGGCGGGCGGTCGCCCGGCGATCCTGCTGCTCGACGAGCCCGACCGTCTGGAAGACCCGGTGAAGCTGGTGCGCGCCGCACAGCGCTACGCCGGGCGTGCGGTCTGCTGGCAGTACCGCGCCGCGGCCCACCCGCAGCTCAGCGCGATCCTCGATCGCGACCTCGACGCGTGGTCGAGCGCTCGCGCCGAGCCGCAGCCCGAGCTTGCGCCCAAATCGCAGCCCGAGCCCCAGCCGTCGGGCGACCAAGCCCACGTGCAGGCCGAGGACGCGCAGCAGGCCCCGCCCGCGGGGTTGCGCCTCACGCACAGCGGGCCTCAAGCGACGCTCCAACCCGCCGACCACGCCCGCCCCGGTCTCGATGCCGGCGTCGAGGGTGAGGCGCCGCAGCGGTTGCTGACAAGCGAAGAGCTGGCGATGCTGTTCAACGGCTCCGGGCGAGCGGCCGAGGGGCGTGAGCCTTGAGCGCGCTGAGCCGATCCACGCCCGGGCGGGCCGAGCCGGCGCTGCGCGTGCTGACGCTGGGCGCGACGGGCTTCGAGCAGGCGCTGCGCCTGCGCGCCGATGTCGAGCTGGTGCGCTGCGCCGACGCGCTCGAGGCCGTCGGTGAGCTGAGCGACCCGATCGATGCGCTCAGCCCCGTGCCCGCGGTCGTGCTGGTCTCGCACGTTGCCGATCTCGGCGGCGTTGGCGCGCAGGACCTCTGCGAATCCCTCCGCCGGGTTGATCCGGGGGTTCGCATTGTCGCGCTGGCCCGCGCGAGTCAGGCGATCGACCGCGCCTTGTACGACGAGGTGCTGGACCCGGACGCCGGGGAACGCCCCGTGCTCGAAGCGGTGCTCAAGGCGGCGCTGCACGCAGCCGGTGGTGACGACCTTGGCGGGCCCTCGCCTTCGCCGCCGCCGGAGCCGCCGACCAAGCCGCAAGCCCCCGAGCCCGCGCGGGCGGAAGTCGTCGTGCGCAGCGTGGAGCCCAAGGCCGAGACGCGCCCGGCGTCGCCCGCGGTGAAGCAGCCGGACAAGCCCGAACCGCAGCGCCGCCCCGAACCGACGGTTCGGCCTGAACCGCCTGCCGCGCCGTCGGCGGCGGAGCGGGCTGGAGCAACGCCGGCGCCCGCGCCGATCGATCTGGAAGAGCTGGTCGTTGCGCCTCCATCGACGGGTGCGAATGCGGAGCCGCCCGTCGATGCCTCGATGTCGGGCGACGATCTGGCGATCCTGCGAGCGCTGTTGGGCGATGCCGACGTCGTGCCCCCGGCCCTCGCGTTGATCGCGCAGCGCAGCGGGCACGCCGGCGTGCGGGTCGTGCGCGAGGGCGAGCGTCTGCCCAAGGGCCCCGCTGTCGAGGTGCGTGGTCCCGCGGGGCGGTTCGGGTGGCTGTGCGTGCCGGGCGAGCACGACGCGCGGTCGCGCGAGCGCGTGGGCGCCGGGCTGGCGCGTCACGCCGAGTGGCTCTCGCATTGGCTGCGCCTGAGCGCGCGGCAGCGCGACCTGCGTCACGCGGCCTTCACCGACCCGCTCACCGGGGCCTGGAACCGTCGGTACTTCGAGCGATATCTCGGGGCCGCGATCGACCGGGCCAAGTCGGCGCGCATCCCGCTGACGGTGATGGTCTTCGATATCGACAACTTCAAGGCGTACAACGACCGCCACGGGCACGGGGCGGGCGACGAGATCCTGAGCGAGACGGTGCGTCTGCTCGGCTCGACCATCCGACCGACCGACCGCGTCTGCCGCATCGGCGGCGACGAGTTCGCCGTGATTTTCTTCGAGCCAGACGGCCCGCGCGACGCGACGAGCCGCCCGCCCGAGAGCATCTACCAGATCGCGCGCCGCTTCCAGCAGCAGATCTGCCAGCACCGCTTCCCCAAGCTCGGCGCACACGCTCAGGGCACCCTGACGATCTCGGGCGGGCTGGCGACCTACCCCTGGGACGGCACCGACGCGGGCGCCCTGCTCGGGCGGGCCGACGAGCTCGCCCTGCGGTCCAAGGCCCAGGGCAAGAACGCCCTGACCTTCGGCCCCGGCGCGACCGAGGTCTGCCAGGCGCCGCAAGGCGACGCCGCAGACTGACCCGCCCCGTGCAGACCCTCACCGACATCCGGCGCACGCTCGACGAGCGAGGCATGCGCCCCAAGCACGCGCTGGGCCAGAACTTCCTCGTCGATCACAACCTCATCACCCGCCTCGTTGATGCCGCCGGGGTGGGCCCCGCAGAGACGGTCCTCGAGGTCGGCCCGGGCACGGGCGTGCTGACCGAAGCCCTGCTCGAGCGCGGTGCGCGCGTCGTCGCGTGCGAGCTCGACGACGCGCTCGGCGACCTGCTCGAAGAGACGATCGCCCCGCGGTATCCGGAGACCTTCGAGTTGATCCGCGGCGATTGCCTGGCGACCAAGACCAGGCTCGCGCCGGCGATCGCCGATCGCCTCGGGCGCGAGCCCTTTGTGCACGTCGCCAACCTGCCCTACGCGTGCGCGACGCCGCTGCTGATGGTGCTGCTGACGGGGTTCCCCGCCTGCCGGGGGATGTACGTGACGGTGCAGCGCGAGGTCGGTGATCGCCTCGGGGCCAGCGCGAGCGACGGCAAGGTCTACGGGCAGATCTCGGTCGTCGCGCAGTGGCTTGCACGCGTGCGCACGATCGCGACGCTCCCGCCCGCCTGTTTCTGGCCCAGGCCCGAGGTGACCAGCGCGATGATCGCGCTGGAGCGCCGCGACGCGTCGGCGCTCGAGGACGGGCGCGGCGAGCCCGTCACGCCCGAGCGTCGCGCCGAGGTCGCCGGCGCGGTGGCGGAGCTGTTTCGCAATCGGCGTCAGACGATCGGGCGCACGCTGAAGCGGCTGGGCGCCGGCGCGGATGTGTGTGAAGGTTTGTGCGTCCCGGGCGATCGCGTGGAAGCGCTCGAGATCGGGGCCGTCCTGCGCCTCGCGGCCCGCCTCCTGCCCGCGGCGATGCGGTAGACTCGGCTCATCGCCCACGAGGAAGACCAAACATCGATCGGACAGTCGCTGGGCCCCGCGCTCCGCTCGGTGTGCGAGGGGCGCCTGCGTGATATCTCGTGGTTCCGGGCGACGTGGCAGCACGGGGGCGCGGCAACGGGGTTCAGCACGTGGAGCTGCCGCACGGGACGCGAGATCGACTGCGTCGTCAAGCTGCCGGTCAACCACGCGGAGTACTTCTGGACCAAGCGCCTGGGGCTCGCCGACCCCGAGAACTGGGACAGCGAGGCGCAGCTCGCGCTGCCCACGCCCCGGGTGCTCGCGGCGGGCTTCGAGCTGGGCGGGTACGACCTCGCGTGGATCGTGATCGAGAAGCTCCAGGGCGCGCCCCTGGCGAGCGACCCCAACCCGACCGCGGTCTGGGAGATCTTCGAGACCGCGGCGGAGTTTCACGGCGCCGCGATCGGGGTGCGTTCTGTCCGGGCCGAGGAAGCGCCGCCCGAGCCCGACTGGTGCGCGCAGATCGACGAGGCGATCCGCGCGGTCGAAGACAACGCGCTCGAGCCGCTGGACCGCTGGCGCGGGGTGCTCTCGGCGGCCCGGGAACACGCCCCGGCGCTCGCCCGCGAGTGGAGCGAGCGCGAGATCAACACCTGGTGCCACCGCGATCTGCACGGGCGCAACGCCATGCGCCGCATGGCGACCGGCAACGCCAGCGGGCGGTGCGTGCTCATCGACCTGGCGTGCGTACGCCCGGGGCACTGGGTCGAGGACGCGCTGTATCTCGAACGCCTGTGCTGGGGCCACGAAGACCTGCTCTGCGGGGTCGAGCCGGTGACGGCGCTGGCGCGGGCGCGGTCGTTCAACGGGCTCGCGGTCTCGGGCGACGAGGCGCGCCTGGCCGACGTTCGCCGGGTGCTGATGGCGGCCTCGAGCCCGGCGTTCATGCGGACCGAGGGCGACCCGGTCTACCTCGCCCGGGCCCTGGAGATCCTCGAATCCCGCCTCCCGGTGCTCGCGGGCGGCTAGACCCGGGCGGAATCGCTAGAATCGCGTCTTGCTCGGGCGGGTCGGCGGCTGCCGTCCCTCGGGCAACGCCGCGGGATGCTCGATCCCGGGCGATACAACACGCGGCTTCGAGACACCCGTTTAGGGGTCTCCTGATGAGCGAAGGGGAACCGTCCATGGACAAGCTTGAAGAGCTTCAGCAGCACATCGATGCGTGCCGTGACGACTACCAGAAGGCCAAGGGCGGGAACCGGGCGGCGGGCACCCGCGTCCGCAAGGCCATGCAGGACGTCAAGAACCTCGCCCAAGACATCCGCAAGGAGATGCTGGATGTCCGGGGCGACGAGTAACACCCGCGGCTCCGCAAGAGGTCTCGCCCGGGCCGCACACGCGGGAGCCACGCGCGGGGGCCCCGAGCCGAGACGGATGGACACCAGATGGGTGAGTTGACCAGCCAGCCGCCGCCCGCGGGCACGCCTTCGGGCGGCAAACAGCGTGGGGCGTTGTTGTTCGAGATCGATGGTCTCGACCTGGACGCTGTCCACGACGATCGCGAGGGCATCGCCCGCTGGATCCCGCACCGGGGCCAGATGGCGTTGCTCGACGCGGTCGTGTGGGTCGACAACCCGGTCTCGCGGGCGATCGGTCGCTGGGACGTGGGCCACGACGAGTTCTGGGTCGAGGGGCACTTCCCGGGTCTGCCGCTGCTGCCCGGCGTGCTGCAGCTCGAGGCCGGCGCGCAGCTCGCCTGCTACGCGTACAACAACCGCCAGGGCGGCGAGCTCGTCGGCGCGTTTGTGCGGATCGAGAACGCGGTCTTCCGGCGCTCGGTCAGCCCGGGCGACCGCCTGCTGCTCCTGGTGAGCGAGGTGAAGATCTCGCCCCGCCGGTTCATCAGCGATATTCAGGGCGTGGTGGACGGGCAGGTCGCGTTCGAGGCCCGCATCACCGGCATGAACATCAACAACCAGCGACCGAGCTGAACGGGTGGCGGGCCTCCGCCCAGTGCCCGCGATGCTCCGCCTGTGCGTCAGCGCGGGCGAAGCGGCGCGGGTGCTGCCCCGCGCGCCCGGCGTGGCGGTCTTTGAGGACGATCAGGGACGATCGGTGCTGGTGGCTTCGGGAGGCGATCTGCGCGCACTCGCCGGCGAGCGCCTCTCGGGCGACGCTGGCGGACGGAGGGCGGATCTGTCGAGCGTCGTCGCCCGCGTTCGTGCGTCGACGGTCGGCGGCGCGTTCGAGGCCGACATCGTCACCCTCGAGCTGGCCCGCGAGCGGGCGCCGGCGATCTACGCGGCCCTGACGGATCGCTGGCAGGCGTGGTGCCTGCGCCTCGACGCCGGGGCACCGACGCCGATCTGGGAGAAGGCCGACGCCGCCCGGACCAACGCCGACGCGGGTGTCCTGCTCGGACCGATGCCCGACAAGGACAGCGCCGGGCGTCTGGGCGAGCGTCTCGACGATCTGTTCGAGCTGTGCCGGTACCCGCGTGAGCTGCGCCTGGCGCCGCGGGGCACCGCGTGCGCGTACAAGGAGATGGGTCGTTGCCCCGGCGCCTGCGACGGGAGCGAGACGATGTCGGCCTACCGCGAGCGTGTGCGCGCGGCGGTCGCGTTCGCGGGCGGGCGGCGCGACGACGCGATCGAGCGCGCGCAGCTCGCGATGCAGGACGCGGCCCGCGGGCAGGACTTCGAGCGGGCGGCCATGCTGAAGGAGCGCGTCGAGCGCCTGGAGGCGGGCCTGCGCGACCGCGGGTTCGGCGCGGTCGGTTCGATGGAGCGGTTCGCGGCTGCGCTGGTGCTGCCGGGTGAACGCCGGGGCTGGGCTCGGGTGATGCTGCTGGAGCGTGGGGTGTGGGGCTGGGTCGCCGACGTCGACGCGAGCGCACAGATCCCCGGCCCCGCGGGCCTGCTCCCGGCGCGCCCCGGCGCGTGGCCCGCGGGCGATGCGCCGGCGGGCGAGCGCCTGGGCCTGCTGGTCTCGCGCTGGCTCGTGCGACCGAGGCGGGGCGTGCGGCGGCGTTCGAGCGTGCTCGACCTGCGCGCGGGCCTGCCCGATGCGCGCGCGTGGCGCCGCGCGATCCGGGCGGCGGCGGAGCCGGCGGGCGAGGACGACGAGGCCGTTCGCGCGCACGAGGTCGGCTGAGCGCGCCGGGGCGGATCGGTCGCGCTACAAACGGTGCATGAGCAATGCGCCAGCGCCGTTCGTCCTCTCGCCGATTCTCAAGCCCAAGGTCTGGGGCGGGCGCCGGCTCGCGCGGTTTGCCAAGGCGCTCCCGCCCGAGGGCGGGCCCGACGCGATGATCGGCGAGAGCTGGGAGCTGGCCGATCTCGATTCGACCAGCGCCGGCGGCGGGGGGGGCGAGGCGGCGCACTCAACGATCGCGACCGGCGCGATGGCGGGGCACACGATCCGCGACGCGGTGCGCGCCTGGGGGGGCGACCTGCTGGGCGACGCTTCGCCCACCGCGAGCGGGGGCTTCCCGCTGCTGGTCAAGTACCTCGATGCGCGCGAGCACCTGAGCGTGCAGGTGCACCCCTCGCCGGCGTACGCCGCGGCGCACGCCGATGCGCACCTCAAGACCGAGAGCTGGTACGTCTTGGCGGCCGAGGCGAGCGTGCTCGCCGACGGCACACCGATCGAGCCGGTGCTCTACAAGGGCGTGCGCGAGGGTGTGACGCCCGACGTGTTCGCGTCGCTTGTCGCCGAGGGGCGTGCGGGCGAGGCGATGGTCGCCGAGCCGGCGGTCCCCGGCACGTGCCACACGCTGCCCAGCGGGACGCTGCACGCGCTGGGCGCCGGGGTGTTGGTCGCGGAGGTGCAGACACCGAGCGACACGACGTTCCGCGTCTACGACTGGCAGCGCGAGTACGCCAGGCCCGACCGCGAGCTGCACCTCGAGCGGGCGATGCGTTGCATCGAGTGGGGGGCGGCGCCGGGCGGGCTGAGCGCACGAGCCGAGGACGCGCGGGGCGTCGTGGCCGCGACGCCGTTCTATGAGCTCTGCGAGCTGCGCGGGCACTGCGAGGAGAAGGCGCTCGCGCCGATCGCCGCCGGCCGGTGCGCCGTCCTCATGCTGGTCGGGGGCATGGGCGGCGAGCTGGCGAGCGCCTCGGGCGCGTTCCAGGGCGCATCGATGGGCGTCGGCGCGACAGCGGTCATCCCCGCGTCGTGCGCGAGCGACACGGTGCTGCGGGCCGGCCCGGGCACGGTCGCGCTCGTCGCGATGCTCGGGGATTCGACGCGGGCGCCCGCCGCGGCGGGCTGACTGCCGACGAACGGTGGGCTGACCGCGGGCTGCTGCTCAGGCCCGCGACGCGTCCGCGACCTTGGCAACGGCCGTCGCGACCGCGTCGATCTGCGCCTCGGTCAGGTTCTGGTGCATCGGGATGCTGAAGACCGTCTGGGCGAGCCGCCGGGCGACGGGCGGGTGCTCATCGCCGAAGTCGCGCGCGTTGCGGTCGACCGCCTCGGCGAAGGCGGGCTGGTCGGTGAGGCTCTTTGGGTAATGGATCGCGCAGGGGATGCCCTCGGCCTTGAGCGCCTCGATGAAGCCGTCGCGGTCACGCGTGAAAGCGCCGGCCTCGGGGCGCAGCGTGTAGAGGTGCCACGCCGGGTTGCTGCCCGCGGTCGGGTGGGGGCGGGCGATCCCCTCGATCGCGTCGAAGCGCTCGTGGTAGGCCTTCGCGACGGCACGCCGGCGGTCGGTCTCTTCGCCCAGACGCTGGAGCTTGCTCAGCCCGATCGCGCCGGTGATGTCGTTCATGCGGTAGTTGAAGCCGATGCGGGTGTGCAGGTACTTCTCGGGCTCGCCGTGCGAACGGAGCAAGGCGATGTCGGTCGCGAGGTCGTCGCTGTTGACGGTGATGATGCCGCCCTCGCCCGTGCCCAGGTTCTTGGTGGCGTAGAAGGAGTACGTGCAGGCGTCGCCGTAGGCGCCGATGCCGTGGGTCGTGCCGTCGGGCGCGTCGTAGGTCGCCAGGTGGGCCTGGGCGCAGTCGTAGATGACCTTGAGGTCGTGCTCTTTGGCGATCGCCTGGATGGCGTTGATGTCGACGGGGATGCCGTAGATGTGCGTCGCCGCGATCGCCTTGGTGTTGGGCGTGATGCGCTTGCGGACGTCGCCTGGGTCGATCTGGTAGCTGGTGTCGAGCGAGTCGCAGAAGACCACCCGGCAGCCCTGGGCAACCAGCATGCTCGCGGTCGCGACGTACGTCCACGCGGGGCAGATGACCTCATCGCCCGGCTCGAGCAGCGCGCCGTAGGCGAGCTGCAGGGCGCACGTGCCGTTGGCGCAGGTGAGCGCGTGCGCGGCGCTGGACTTGCCCGCGAACTGCTCCTCGAGCGCCGCGCACTTGCTCGCGGCCCGCAGCATGCCCGACTCGAGCACCTCGGTCGCCAGCGCGATGTCATCCGCGCTGAGGCCGACGGCCATGAAGGGGACGGGCGAGTCGGCGACGGGGCTGCCGCCGTCGATCGCGAGGGCGCCCTTGGCGGATGGGGTGGCGGTGGTCATGGGGGGCTCCTCCGTGGCCTTGATGGGCCGGGCCGCGCGGGCGGTGCTTGGGACGGCAACGGGGGCGTCCGCGTCTGCACAGACCCAACACCCGATCGTACGCAGGCGGGCGTGGCCCATGTCGTGAGCGTCGACGGACTGGGCTTCGGGCGGGCTTCGAGCCTGAACGCTGGCTGGGGTCCGAAAAATCGCGCCGCTCAGAATCGCGTTCTAGGGCCTGTCAGCGGGGTTGAGCTGGGCGAACTGGGGGCAGCGTGCGGTTTTTTCGGGCGGTTGGGTGGCACATTCTCATTCATGTGGCATGTTTCAGTTGTCAGGCCGAACGGTGCCGTTGGCCCGACAGAAAATAACTCCCGCTGCCTTCGGGCGGCGAACCTGTTTCTCTCTTTCTCTCTTTCTCTCTTGCCACGACAGGCGATCAACGCTCCCGCGACGGCGGGAGCGTTGATCTTTTTTGGACTCCGCACGATCGTCCGGGCATCGCGCGACCCGTGGCCCCCGTGCCCCCAGCGCGCACGACAGTGCCCCCGCATGGGCTCGCCCCGGGGCGGCGCCTCAACGATTCTGTTCCGGGCTCAGTCCTTGAGCAGACGCTCGAGGTAGTGGATGTCCTGCCCGCCGGCGCGGAAGTCGCTGTTCGCCATCAGCTCGATGTGCAGCGGGATGGTCGTCTTGATCGGGCCGACCTCGAATTCACGCAGCGCGCGGGCCGTGCGGTTGATCGCGGCGTCGCGGGTTTCGCCCCAGCAGATCAGCTTGCCGATCATCGAGTCGTAGTTGGGCGGCACGCGATAGCCCGCGTGCGCATGGCTGTCGAGGCGGACGCCCAGCCCGCCGGGCGCGACCCACCGCTCGATCATGCCGGCGCTGGGCATGAAGTTCTTGGTGTGGTCCTCGGCGTTGATGCGGCACTCGATCGCGTGCCCGCGGGGCTTGATGTCCTTCTGGCGCAGGCCGATCTCTTCGCCCGCGGCGATGCGGATCGTCTGCTGCACGATGTCCACCCCGGTGATCATCTCGGTCACCGGGTGCTCGACCTGCACGCGGGTGTTGACCTCGAGCATGTAGAAGCTCTGGTCGGTGTCCATGAGGAACTCGACGGTCGCGGCGCCGGCGTAGTCGGCGCTCTTGATGAGCCGGGCCGCGGCGTCGCAGACCTTCTCGATCTTCTTGCGCTCGATGCCCGGGCCGGGCGCTTCCTCGATGATCTTCTGGTGGCGGCGCTGCATCGAGCAGTCGCGCTCCCAGAGGTGGATCGCGTTGCCCTGCTTGTCGCCCAGGACCTGCACCTCGACGTGGCGCGCGTGCTCGAGGAACTTCTCGATGAAGACCGCGCCGTTGCCGAACGCCGCCAGCGCTTCCTGGCGTGCCTTGCCGATGTTGGTGCGCAGCGTCGCCTCGTTGCGGCAGATGCGCATCCCGCGCCCGCCCCCACCCGCGGCGGCCTTGATGATGACCGGGTAGCCGATCTCCGCGGCGACCTCGACCGCCTCGTCCTCTTCCTCGATCGCGCCCTCGCTGCCCGGGAAGACCGGGACCTTGGCCGCCTTGGCGTAACGCTTGGCCTCGACCTTGTCGCCCAGCTTGCCCATCGCCTCGGGGCTGGGGCCGATGAACTCGATCTTGCAGTCGCGGCAGACCTCGGAGAAGTCCGCCCGCTCGGCGAGGAAGCCGTAGCCGGGGTGGATCGCGTCCACGTCGGCGATCTCCGCCGCCGAGATGATGCGGCTGATGTTGAGATAGCTGTCCTTCGCCGGCCCGTCGCCGATGCAGATCGCCCGATCCGCCAGGCGCAGGTACGAGGCGTCGGCGTCGGCCTTGGAATAAACGCAGACCGCCTCGACGCCCAGCTCGTGGCACGCGCGGATGATGCGGAGGGCGATCTCGCCCCGGTTGGCGATCAGGACACGCTTGAACATGGGCACTGCTTCCGAACCGCTCGGGCGGGGTTGGGTCAGGCGGGCTGGGTCAGGCGGGCTTGACGAGGAAGAGCGGCTGGCCGAACTCGACCGCGTCGCCGTCGTTGACCAGCACGCGTTCGACGGTGCCCGAGACCTCGGCCTTGATCTCGTTGAAGACCTTCATCGCCTCGACCAGGCAGACGACCGAGTCGGCCGATACCGCGGTGCCGACCTTGGCGAAGTTGTCGGCGTCGGGGCTGGGCTTGCTGTAGTACGTCCCCACCATCGGGCTCTCGATCGTGTGCAGGCCCGAGGTGTCGGGCTGCGCTCCCGCGGCGGGCGCGGGCGAGGCCGCCGGAGCAGCCGCCGCCGCCGGGGCGATCGGCGCGGCGTGCACCACCGGCGCGTCCCCCTGCCCGCGCTTGATCGTCACCGTCTCTTCCTGGTCGCGCAGGTCGAGCTCGGACAGGTCGTTCTCGACCATCAGCTTCACCAGCTCTTTGAGCTTCCGTGTGTCGATCATCAGTCTTCTCCGCCCGTCTTGTCTGTCGCCCTCACGCCCGCTGCCCTCGTGCCGGCAGTGGCGCCCGCGCCCCGCGTCGGCTCAGAGCGTCGCCCAATCCAGATCCCGCGGGAGCGAGCTCAGCTTCGTCGCCCCGCGTTCGGTCACGGCGTAGTCGTCTTCCAGACGCACCCCGCCCACGCCGGGCAGGTAGATCCCCGGCTCGATCGTCACCACGTGCCCCGCGCGGAGCACCTCGTCCTTGCCCGCCTGGCTGCTCAGGCGCGGCATCTCGTGCACGTCCATCCCGATGCCGTGCCCCAGCGAGTGATTGAACGCCTTCGCAAACCCCGCCTTGCGGATCACCTCGCGGGCCGCGGCGTCAACATCGCGGCACGCAACCCCGTCGCGGATCACCTCGACCGCCGCCTCGTGTGCCTCGTTGACGATCTCGTACACCTCGCGCACCGCCTTGGGCCATCGCCCCAGCGTGAGGGTGCGCGTGATGTCGCCTCGGTAGCCCTTCCACGTCGCGCCGTAGTCGATCAGCAGGCACTGGTTGGCCTTGATCTTGGTCGCGTCGGGGCGGTAGTGGGGCAGGGCCGCGTTGCCCTTGCTCGCGATGATGGTCTCGAACGCCGGCGTCGCCGACCCGCGTGAGGTCATCGCCGCCTCGAGCCTCGCGCGAACGTCCAGCTCGGTCTCGCCCGCGCGGATCGTCGGCATCACCTCGAGCAACGCCGCTTCCTGGATCCGGATCGCCTTGCGCATCAGCGCGATCTCGCCCGCGTCCTTGACCAGCCGCAGCTCGCCGACCAGACCCGAGACGGGCTTGACGCGCAGCTTGACCTTGGCCTTGCGGAACGCGCCCCGCAGCGTCTTATCCATCGCGAGCGTGAGGTGGTCACTCTGGAGCACCAGCACCGGGCCCTTGCTCGCGGCCTTGCCCCGCCCGCCCGCGGGCGAAAGCTCGGCGAGCGCGTCGGCCACGGCGCCCGCCATCGCCCCGTTGCGCATCGCGACGCGCACGATCGGCTTGAACGCACCGAGTTCTTCCTCGTACCGCCGATCGGAGATCAGCAGCGGCTTGCCGCTGGGGTCCACCACCAGCCAAGAGTCGCCGCCGAGGAAGCCGGTGAGGTACCCGACATCCGTCGGGTTGCTGACGATCGCGACATCGCCCCCGGCATCGCTGATCGCGGCGCGGAGCGCCCGCAGTCGATCGGGGAACGGGCTGGTTGTGGTCCGGCGTGCCATGGGGCCACGATGATACGCGACCCGCTCCCGCGCTGCCCGGAACGCGGGTGTCGCTGGGCGGTAGCCTTAGGCACGATGCCGCACCGATCGACAGCGAGGCCGCGCACGCGGGGCCAGCCCGCCGCCTTGGTTACGGGCGTGGGCGTTGTGGTCGTCGTCCTGATCCTGCTCGCACCGGTCGTGATCGGCCCCGTCCGCCTCGTTGGGTCGGCGTTTGCGCGCGGCGAGGGCGTGCTCGCCGAGGTCATCGCTTCCTTCACCTCACCAGCGCTGGTTTCCGCGGCCTGGGCCGTCGGCGTCATCACGCTGATCGCGGTCGCGCTGGGCTGGGCGATCGGGCGGGCGATGGCGCGCGGGGGGTGGTGGTCGGCGGTGCTGCTGCTGCCGCCCTTGCTGCCCAGCTATCTGGCATACGCCGGCTCCAACGCGCTGCGCGGCCCGGGCACGCCCGCGGGCGACTGGCTCGCGCTGCTCGCCCAAGACGGGCACCGCTGGGCGCCGGTCTTCGCCGGGCGTGCGCTGGCGGTGATCGCGCTGGGGCTCTGGGCGGCGCCGATCGCGGGCCTGCTGGTCGCGCGGGGGCTGCGCGCGATGGGCGATGTCGATGCGCTCGCTCGCCTCGACGGCGCGCCCTGGTGGCGCCGCGAGCTGCAGCTCCTGCGCGCGTGCCGGTCGAGCCTGCTCGCGTCGGCCGTCCTCGTGGGCGTCATCATGCTGGGCTCGGCCGTCCCGCTGCACGTCGCGCAGCTCCAGACCCCCGCGATCCGCGCCTGGCGGTTGCTCGCCGAGGTCTCGCCCGAGAGCTGGTGGCGGGCGTGGGCGAGCGTTACGCCCGGAGCGCTGGTCTCGCTGGCGGTCGCGGCGTTGGTGGTCCGGGGAGTCGCGGCGTGGAGGCCGGCGGAGGCGGGCGAGACGCCCCGCGCGGGGGCGGTCGCCCTGCTTGCGTGGCTGGGTGTCGCGCTCGCGCTGCTCGCGCCGACGATCGCGCTGGGCGCCACGGTGCGAGATGTCGAGGTCGTGCGCACGTTCTGGTCGCTGCACGCCGGCGCGCTCGGGTGGAGCGTGGCCACAGCGGCGATCGCCGCGGGGGGGGCGATGGTGGTCTGCCTGCTCGCCGCGCACGCCGCCAGCGACGGCGGGCGGTTCCTCCGCGCCAGTCTGCTGATGCTGCTGGCGCTCAGCGTCTGGGTGGCGTTGTTGCCCGGCGTGCTCGTCGGCGCGTCGGTCGCGCAGCTCGGGCTGAGCGAGGGCTCGGGGGCCGTGCTGCACGCGGCGGGCGCACGGTTCGTTGCGTTCCCGTTGCTGGTGGGCCTCCTGCTGGCGTTGAGCGAGGAGGCCGCGACGCGCGACGCGCGCCGCCTCGACGCGCCCGGATCTGTCGTCGGCTCGGCGCTGACGTGGCTGCTCGCGGCGATGCCGGGGCACGCGCGCGGGGTGCTGGGGGCCGGGCTGGTGGTGGGCGTGCTGACCCTGCACGAGATCGAGGCGTCGGTCGTGGTGCAGCCGATCGGCGTGCGCGGGATGCCGCGCGTGCTGCTCGATGCGTTGCACTTTGCGCGCGACGACGAACTCGCGGCGGGGGTGCTGGGGCTGCTGCTCGCGGCGGTGGCCGTCGCCCTGCCCGCGGCCTGGGCCATCCGCCCCAGAGCGCACAGAAACCGCCGACACAATCCGCGCGCCGGGCAACCGATCATCGGACCTCCGGGTACGGGATAACATGCGGGTGCATATGCCCAGCGGCACGCCAACGCGATCGACCCGATGGCTCCACACGGGTGGCGCGCCGGCCCGCTTTGCCGGGGTGGCGCTGCTCGCGGCGTGCCAAACCTTCTTTGGCGGGTGCGGCGACCCAATCGTGAGCGATGCGGGCGGGCTCCGCGTGATCCGCACGTTCGGCGAGGTCGGCACCGCGCCCGGGCAGCTCAGCTACCCCCGCGCCATGGACTCGACGAGCGATGGGCGTCTGGTGGTGATCGACAAAACCGCCCGGATCCAGGTGATCGACCCCACCGACGGCTCGCTGCTGGGCGGGTTTCGCCCGCCGGACTGGTCGCAGGGCCGCCCGACGGGGCTGACGGTTGGGCCCCACCCGTTCGAGGCGGATCGTCAGGCGGGGCGTGAGGCGCTCTGGGTCGCCGACACGCACTACCACCGCGTGCTGGTCTATGACCTCGAGTCGGCGATCTCGGCCGACATCGAGACCCGCCCCGAACCGCTGCTGAGCTTCGGCAGTTACGGGCGCGAGCCGGGCCAACTCATTTATCCGACAGATGTTGCGGTCGCGATCGACGCCGACGGCGGCGTGCTGGCATATGTCAGTGAGTACGGCGGTAACGATCGCGTGACGCGCTTCAAGATCGCCGCGGACGGCTCGGCGACGCCCGAGTTCGCGTTCGGCGGCTTCGGGCACGCTCACGAGGACGGCCTGGTCTTCCACCGCCCGCAGTCGCTGCTCTGGGACGAGGCTCGGCGGGAGCTGGTCGTCGCCGACAGCGGCAACCACCGCGTCGGGCGATTCACGCCCGAGGGCGAGCTGCTGGCGTGGATGGGCTCGCCCGAGACCGCGGGCGGAGGCCCGGGGAGCTTCTTTTATCCGCGCGGGGTCGAGCTGCTCTCCGACGGAACACTGCTGGTCGCCGAGTTTGGGGGCAACCGCCTCCAGCGGGTCGACCTCCACGCGGGCGAGTCGCTGGGCGTGTTCGGCGAGCCGGGGCGCGGGCTGGGGCAGCTCGCGACGCCTTGGGGCGTGGTGCTGATCGGGGGGGATGCGGACGCCGGCGAGGTCGCGGTGCTCGACAGCGGGAACAACCGCCTGCACATCACGCGGGTCGAGTCGTTTCTGGTTGTGCGCGACGTCGCGACGGCGGTGGCGATGGACGAGCCCGCGCTCGGCGGGGGGGGCTGAGGCGTGGTCCTCCAGTCGCTTCACCACTCGCCTCAACTGTTCTTGGGCGGCTTGCCGGTCCGTCTCGGCGCGCTTGCCGCCGGCCCGGTGCAGTTCGATCGCCCGTGGTGGCTGGTGCTGATCCCGGCTCTTGGGCTGGCGGTCTGGTGGATCGGGCGCAAGAGCCTCGCGGGGCTCGGGGGCCCGACGCGCTGGACGGCGCTGGCCGTGCGTCTGCTGGTGATCGGGTTGTTGAGCGCGGCGCTGGCCGAGCCGAGCATCCGGCGCGAGGGCAACACGGTCGCGGTGATCGTGGTCGCCGACAACAGCCGCAGCGTGCCGCAGGTTGCGCAGGAACAGCTCGATGAGTACCTCGCGGACGCGAGCGACGCGTCGCGCCGAACGGGCGACGCGCTCGGGACCGTCACCGCGGCCCGCGACGCGTACGTCCAGAGCCTGCCGAGCCCCAACATCAGCGAGGTCGAGCGTCAGTTCATCGGCGCCCGCGACGGGACCAACCTGGGCGACGCGGTGGCGCTGGCCGTCGCGACCGCGCGCGAGTCGTCCGCCAACCGCATCGTGCTCTTCAGCGACGGGAACGAGACCGCGGGCAGCCTGCTGCGCGCGGCCCAGGCGGCCCGCGCCGTCGACATCCCCATCGACGTGCTCCCGGTCGAGTACGCTTACACCGACGAGGTGATCGTCGACCAGCTCAGCGCCCCCGCGAGCGTCCGTGCCGGCGAGACGATCAGCCTGCGCGTGGTGATGACCGCGACATCGCCCGTCCGCGGGCGCCTGCTGCTGACCGAGAACGGCTCGCCGATCGATCTCGACCCGGACGCGCCGGACCTGGGCGTCGAGGTGACGCTGCGCCCGGGCAAGAACGTGTTCACCGTTCCGGTGACGCCCAGCCGCCCGGGGCCTCAGAGCTACGAGGTCGAGTTCCGCCCGCAGGCGTCGCTGGCGGGCGCGCCGGGCGAGCGAGCGCCCGACTCGATCGCGGAGAACAACCGCTCGCGCGCGGTGACGTTTGTGGGCAGCGAGGGCGCGGTGCTGCTGATCGCCGAGACGATCGACGAGGTCGCGGCCCTCGAGCGGGCGCTGCTCAGCAGCGAGATCAACGCGGTGACCGTGACCGCCGACCTCGCGCCGCAGACGCTCGAAGAGATGAACGCCTACGAGGCGATCGTCATGCTCAACCAGAGCGCGTTCAACTTCACCGAGCGCCAGCAGGAGCTGCTGCGCCAGTACGTGCACGACTCCGGCGGCGGGCTGGTGATGGTCGGCGGGCCCGACGCGTTCGGCGCGGGCGGCTGGATCGGCAGCCCGCTGGCCGACGCCCTGCCCGTGCGCCTCGACCCGCCCCAGAAGCGCCAGATGCCCCGAGGCGCGCTGGTCATCATCGTGCACTCGGTCGAGATCCCCCAGGGCGTGTTCTATGGCAAGCAGACCGCCGCCGCCGCGGTCGATGCGCTCAGCCGCCTCGATCTCGTCGGCATCATCGAGTTCAGCGGTTTCGGCGGCACGGACTGGGTTTACCCGATCGGCCCGGTGGGCGATGCGAGCGCCGTCAAGCGAGCGATCAACGGGCTGACGTTCGGCGACATGCAGACGTTCAACCCGTCGCTGCAGCTCGCGCTGCAGGGCCTCCAGGCCGCGGACGCGGGGCAGAAGCACCTCATCATCATCTCCGACGGCGACCCGAGCATGGACATCCGGATCGTCCAGGGCTTTGCCGACAGCGGGATCACGATCTCCACCGTCGGCGTCAACCCGCACACGGCCCAGGACCTCAACACGCTCCGCCGGATGGCGAACGTGACCGGGGGCGAGTTCTACAACGTCGCCAACACGGCGCTGGCGACACTCCCTCAGATCTTCATCAAAGAAGCGCAGACGATCCGGCGCAGCCTGATCTGGGAGGGCGACCCGTTCAGCCCCGCGGTGGTCGGTGTCGCGGCCGAGTCGATGCGCGGCATCTCGGGTGTGCCGCCGATCACGGGGTACGTCGTCACGGCCGAGCGCGAGGGGCTGAGCCTGGTCACGCTCAAGGCGGTGCGCGAGGACACCGAGGACCCGATCGCGGCGCAGTGGCAGTACGGGCTGGGCAAGGCCGTCGCGTTTACGGGCGACGCGACGACGCGGTGGAGCGGCGCGTGGGTCGGCTGGGAGGGCTACCGCCAGTTCTGGGAACAGCAGGTCCGCTGGGCGATGCGCCCCGGCGGCAGCGCGACCATGCGCGTCACCACCGAGACCCGCGGCGACCAGACCCTGCTCGTCATCGAGGGCTTTGACCCCGCGGGCGACCGCCTCAACTTCGCGCAGTTCCGCTCGCGCGTCGCCAACCCAGACGGCACCGGCAGCGACGTCATCGTCCGCCAGGTCGGCCCCGGGCGGTACGAGGGCACGATCGAATCGGGCGACCCCGGCTCGTACGTCGTCTCGCTGCAGTACCGCGCGCCGGGCCAGACCGAGAGCGGGATCCTCGAAGGCTCGGTCCAGGCGTCGGTCGTGCGCCCGTTTGCCGACGAGTTCCGCGCGCTGGAGAGCAACACGGGCCTGCTGCGCCAGGTCGCGTCGATCACGGGCGGGCGGGTGCTCGAGGGCGATCCGTCGGGCGATGACCTGTGGAGCCGCGAGGGCGTGACCATGCCGGTCTCGCTCAGCCCGATCTGGATCTACGCCGCGCTCGCGGGCATCGTGCTGTTCCTCGCCGACGTCGGCGTGCGGCGCGTGCGGATCGACCCGGCCGCGATCCTGCGCAGCCTCCGCCGGGGTGCTGGCAAAGAGAAGGGCGCTTCGGGCGAGCAACTCGAGGGGCTCCGGGCCGTGCGCGCCAAGGCGCAACAACGCATGACAACGTCCGGCGACGCAAGCAACGCGGGCAGCGGGGGCGCATCGCCCCAGGCCGAGCGCAAGTTCGAGGCCGGCGCCGACGCCACGGGCATACCGCTGACGACCGCGGGCGACGAGGCGCGCGAGCCGGCGATCAAGAAGACCAAGCCGCCCGCGCAGGCGGATTCGGATGACGGCGACTCGCTCTCGGCCCTACGCCGGGCGAAGCGCCGGGCCCAGGACGAGTTCAACGACGAAGGCAACTGACACCATCGGCGGGCGGGCCGCCGACGCACGAACCGGAGTTCACACATGGCATCCAACCTGCCCAACGAGCAGACACCCGACGAGGTCCGCCAACAGTGCGAGGCCTTCCGCGCCGCCTACGCGCAGGTCAGCCAGGAGATCGCCAAGGTCATGGTGGGCCAGGGCGAGGTGGTCGACGGCGTGCTCACCTGCCTCTTCGCCGGGGGCAACGTGCTGCTCGAGGGCGTGCCCGGGCTGGGCAAGACGCTCCTGGTCCGCACCCTCGCGACCACGCTCCGCCTCCCCTTCAGCCGCATCCAGTTCACGCCCGACCTGATGCCCGCCGACGTCATCGGCACAACCATCATCGGCGAGGACGAGGGCACCGGGCGGCGCGCGTTCCAGTTCCGCAAGGGCCCGATCTTCGCCCAGGTCGTCCTCGCCGACGAGATCAACCGCGCCACCCCAAAGACCCAGAGCGCCATGCTCGAGGCGATGCAGGAGCGATCGGTCACCGTCGGCGGCGAGACGCACGAGCTCGAGAAACCCTTCATCGTCCTCGCAACACAAAACCCCATCGAGCAGGAGGGCACCTACCCCCTGCCCGAGGCCCAGCTCGACCGCTTCCTGCTCAAGATCAACGTGGGCTACAGCCAGCTCGACGACCTCATGACGATCCTCGACCGCACCACGGGCGCACAGACCCCCGAGGCGCAGCCGATCCTTGACGTGCAGAAGATCCTCGAGATGCAGCAGCTCACGCGGGGCGTGGTCGTCGCGCCGCACGTCAAGCAATACGCGGCAAGGCTCGTGCTCGCCACGCACCCCGAGGGCGAGTTCGCCGCCGGCGGGCAGACGGGCGTGACCAACCGCTACGTGCGTTGCGGCGCCAGCCCGCGCGGCGCGCAGGCGCTCATCCTCGCCGGCAAGGTCCGCGCGCTCACCGAGGGACGCTACCACCTCGCCAACGACGACATCCGCGCCGTCGCCAAGGCCTGCCTGCGACACCGCATCCTGCTCAACTTCGAGGCCGAGGCCGACCGGATCGAGGCCGATGACCTCGTCGACGAGATGCTCAAACTCACCCCCACCCAGCCGATCGGCATGCCCGCGCCCGCAACGGCGTGATGCCCGCACATGGAGACACGATGATGCGCACGATCTCGACGCTCTCGGCGATGACGCTCGCCGCCGCAACGCTCGCGCTCTGCGGCTGCGCCGCCGGCAGCGGACTGTTCCCGAAAGACCAGCGCGTCGACGCCGAAACGATCGACGGCGACTGGCTCGACGCCGACGGGCAATTGGTCATGCTCGACTCGACCGTGGGCGGCGGGCTCTCGATCGTCGCCGCGCCGGGCGACAACGGCGAGCCGAGCGAGCAGTACACCGGCGTCCTCTTCGATATCAACGGCGTGACCGTGATGGAGGTCCTGCTCTCGACCGACCTCCAGCGCGGCAACGCGCCGGTCTACCACTACGCACGTCTCGATCTCCAGGACAGCGGGCGCAGCCTGGTCCACCAGCCGCTCCGCTCTGACTGGCTCAATGACCAGGCCGGCGCCGCATCCGGCGTCCGCAGCGAACAGGCGGACGACGGCAGCTCGGTCCAGGTCACCGTGGGCGACCCCGGCGCCATGCGCGGGCTGCTCCGCCGAGCCGTGCGCGACGACGGCGCCTGGGGCGAGCCCGAAACGCTGACGAGGGCCGAGTGATGCGCAAGAGCCGGAAGGTCGTGTCTTTGGTGTGTGCCACGCTCATGGCGCTGTCGCCCTTGGTGCTGGGCGCCTGCTACCGCAAGGTCATCCGCGCCGACGGCATCGGCAATGAGGCGCTCGAGCCCGACCGGGGCGAGCCGACGACGACGATCACCCAGGACATCGGCCGCGCCCTCAGCGGGCAGAACAACAAGGACTGACGCCCTCCCATGCTCCGCTCCGAACGCCCAACCCGCCCGACGTCGATCGAAGAGCTGATCGACCCCCAGCTCATGGCCCGCATCGGGCGGCTGGACCTGGCGAGTGCGCGCATCTTCGCCGGCAAGCTCAAGGGCGAGCGGCGCAGCAAGAAGCGGGGCGAGTCGGTCGAGTTCGCCGACCACCGCCCATACTCCATCGGCGACGACCTCCGACACATCGACTGGAACATCTACGCCCGCCTCGACCGCTTCTTCCTCAAGCTCTTCCTCGAGGAAGAAGACCTCAGCCTGCACATCGTGCTCGACGCCTCGCTCAGCACCGACTGCGGCGACCCCAACAAGTTCGAGTTCATGCGACGCCTCGCCGCGGCCCTCGCGTACATCGGCCTGGTCAACCTCAACCGCGTCGCGATCACGACGCTGGGCGGGCGCATCGTCACGCCGGGCGTTGAGGATGATGAGCGCGCCGGCGATGCGTCGCCCGATCCGGGCGAGGACGGCGCATCGGTCATGCACCAGCTCCGCGACCTCCGCGGGCGCCGGCGCCTGAGCGACCTGTCACGATTCCTCTGCGCGATCGAGCCCGAGGGCAACACCCGCTTCGACCGCGCCGCCAAGCGCCTCGCGATCACCCGGCGCGGGCGGGGCGTCATGGTCGTCCTGTCGGACTTCTTCATGAAAGAGGGCTACGAGACCGCCCTGCGCATGCTCGTCGGGCGCGGGTACGACGTCTACGCCATGCAGGTCCTCAGCCCCCAGGAGATCGAGCCCGAGGGCCCAGGCGGCATCGCCGGCGACCTGCGCCTGCGCGACGTCGAAGACGCCGACCGAGCCGAGATCACCGTCTCCGCGCCCCTGCTCAAGCGCTACAAGCAGAACCTCGCGGCCTACAACGACGCCCTCCGTACCTTCTGCGCCCGGCGCGAGATCAACATGTCCACCGTCCGCACCGACACCGAGCTGGACGTCTTCATCGTCGACTACCTGCGCCGGAGGGGGCTGCTGCGATGACCTGGGCCGCCCCCCTCCTCGGCATCATCGCCGCCGCGATCGCGATCCCGGCGCTGGTGATCCTCTACTTCCTCAAGCTCCGCCGGCGCACCGTCGAGGTCAGCTCCACGCTGCTCTGGAAGAAGTCGATCCAGGACATGCAGGCCAACGCGCCGTTCCAGAAGCTGCGGCGCAACATCCTGCTGCTGCTCCAGCTCCTCGTCCTCGCCGCGGCCTTGCTCGCCCTCGCGCAGCCGCGGATGGCGGGCGACGTCGGCGGCGGTCAACGCCTGGTCCTCATGATTGATCGCTCGGCGAGCATGAGCGCGACCGACGACCCCGACGGGCGCACCCGCCTCGAACGCGCCAAAGAGCTCGCCCTCGAACGCATCGACGGCATGGCCGAGCCCGATGTCTTCACCCAGCAGCTCACCGCCAGCCGGGCCGACGAGGCGATGGTCGTCGCCTTTGACAGCGCGGGCGAGATCCTCAGCCCGTTCACCGCCGACAAGGCCCGCCTGCGCGACATCATCCGCTCGATCGAGCCCAGCGAGACCGCCACCAGCATCGACGAGGCCTTCAAGCTCGCCCAGGCGCAGCGCCCGCGCCGCATCCTGCTCGACGACCGCGGCGGCACCGCCGAACAGGCCGAGTCGGTCGAGGTCGAGGGCCTCGTCGGCGGCCCCCCGCTCAGCTTCCACCTCTTCAGCGACGGGCGCGTGCCCGACCTCGAGTCGGTGATCCTCCGCGAGGACGCGCCCCAGGCCGCCGGCGACGGGTTCGAGTATCACACGATCGGCGAGCCAGACGCGGTCAACATCGGCATCGTCGGCCTGCGCGCCGAGCGCGACTACGAGAACCCCGCCGAGCTGAGCATCTTCGTCAGCGTCCAGTCGACCGACATCCGCCCGCGCACGATCGATGTCGAGCTGATCGTCGACGGCGAGGGCACCGCGTCGGTCCGCACGCTCACGCTCCCCGCCGCCGAGGCCGATGCGCAGGCGGGCGGGCAGTCCGGCGGGCAGGGCGCGGGCATCCAGACGCCCGGCTCCGGCGGGCTGGTCTTCACCCTCGATCGCCCGCAGGGGCTGATCGCCAGCGTCGTGCTTCGCACGGGCGACGACCCCGCCGCCGACACGCTGGCTGTCGACAACACCGGCTGGCTGGTCGTCCCCCCGGCCGAGCGGATCAGCGTCGCGGTCGTGACGCGCGGCAACTTCTTTATCTCCGAAGCGATCGCCGGCCTCCCGCTGGCGCGGCTCGATCGCCTGACCCCCAGCGAATACGACTCGGCGATCGCGTCCGGCTCGGCCGAGACGTACGACGTCGTGGTGCTCGACGGGCACATCCCAGCTGGCGGCCTGCCCCCGGGGCGCTTCCTGCTGATGAATGCCGTGCCAGAGCCGCCGTTCGGCGTGCTCGAGACCGGCACCTCGGGCACGACCGGCATCCTCGACTGGTCGCGCACGCACCCGGCGCTGCGCGAGCTGACGCTCGACGGGCTGCTCATCGCGCGGTCGAAGCAGGTCGAGGTGCCGGACGAGTCCAGCGCGATCGTCCTCGCGCAGAGCGCCGCCGGCCCGGCGATCCTCGAGCTGGGCGACGCCGACCGGCGCGCGCTCCTGGTCACCTTCGACGTGGGCGAGAGCAACTGGCCCTTCAACGTGAGCTTCGTCGTGTTCCTCGCCAGCTCGATCGACTACCTCGGCGGCGCGAGCGGGACGCCGGGCGCCGGCGGCGCCTCGCAGCAGCTCCGCCCGGGCGAGGTGCTGAGCGCCCGCCTGCCGCAAGGAGCGGCGGGCGTCGAGCTGGTGCCGCCGCCGAGCGCCGGGGGCGAATCGGGCGCGCAGGACCTCAGCCCCGCAGGCGACGGGTCGATCGCCTTCGGCCCGGTGCGAAACACGGGCATCTTCCAGGTGCGCTGGCAGGGGCAGGCGGGCCCCCAGGATGTCGAAGACGGCCCGCGCGCCGTTCGGTTCTTTGCCGCCAACCTGCTTGATGCCGAAGAGAGCATGACCCGCCCGGCCCAGGCGCTCCCGCTCGGCTCACGCCAGGTGAGCGCAAGCTCCGGGCGCGCAACGGCCGTGCGCGACTACTGGCCCTGGCTCATCCTCGCCGCCCTCGCGATCATGATGCTCGAGTGGTGGATCTTCAACCGAAAGGTCTACGTCTGAGCGCACCCGAGCGGATCGCCCCGTATTCAGCCGAGCGCTCAATCAAGAAACACCGCGATCTCGCCCAGGTCCTTGCGCGCAAGGCTCGGCACGCGGCAACCCTCGGCCGGGTAGCCGACCGGGATCAGCAGGTAGGGCTTCTCGTGCTCGGGCCGCCCGAGGGTCTCGCGCAGGAAGCCCAGCGGGCTGGGCGTGTGCGTCAGCGTCGCGAGCCCCGCGGCGTGCAGGGCGCTCAGCAGCATCCCCGTCGCGATCCCGATCGACTCGTTGAGGTAATACACCTGCCCGCCGTCGTCGGTTGTCTTGAGCGCAAACACCACGATGAGCCAGGGCGCGATCTCGAGGAAGGGCTTGTTGTGGTCGGTGCCGAACGGGCGCAGGTCTTCCAGCCATCGCTCGCTGGCGCGCCGCTCATAAAACTCGCGTTCCTCCGCCTCGGCCGCCTCGCGGATCCTGGTCTTCGTCGGCGCGTCGCTCACGGCGACGAACCGCCAGGGCTGCTTGTGCGCCCCACTCGGGGCCGTCCCCGCGGCCCGGATGCACCACTCGATCGTCTCGCGCGAGACGGGCGCATCGGAGAACTCGCGCACCGTCCGCCGGTGCTTGGCGATGTCGTAAAAGCCGCGGGCCGCGTCCTCGGCGCGCACGCCCGGGTCGTACCGGTCGAGGTCGATCCACGTCGCCTGTTCGCTCATCGCATGCCTCTCGTGGCCTTCGCCCGGTCAAAAAACCGGTGCCGAGCCGGTCTGTGCTCGCACACAGCCGCGGCGCGGCGGTGTCCAACGGGTATCCACCCCGAGCTGCGCACAACGCGGACGGGCGGCAGATCATTCCAGCACCGACGCCGCCGAGCGGCGGGGAGGCAGACAATGGCGGTTGCGATCACAAACAAACATCGAATGAGCGGGCTGTGTGTCGCCGCGATCCTGCTGGCCTCGGGTTCGCCCGTCGCCGCCCAGGACCGTCTCGCGAGCACGTTCAGCGTCGCCCACGAGACGGCGGCAGCGGAGGTCGACAACGCCGCGCTGCTCTACAACCGCGCCTGGCAGCTGGGGGATCCGCACTTCGCCCGGGCGTTTGTCCGAGGCGACTGGCAGCTCACGCCCGAGTTCGCCGAGCGGCTCAAGGCCAACCAGCCCATGATCGAGATGCTGCTGCGGGCGACGCGCGTCAAGGCGTGCGACTGGGGCATCGAGTACGAGGAGGGGTTCAACGCGCTGCTGCCCCACCTGGGCCTGCTGCGCAGCTCAGCCCGCACGCTGGTCGCCGACGCCCGCCGACTGGCCCAAGAGGGCGAGCACGCCGAGGCCGCCAAGCGCCTCGACGCGACGCTCCGCATGGCAACCCATCTCGAGCAAGACCGCGTCGTGATCAGCGGGCTGGTGGCGATGGCGATCGCGCAGCTCGCGGCCGACGAGACGGTCAGGCTCATCGAGGCGGGCGAGCTGCCCCGCGCCCGCACCCGCCTGCTCGAGCGTCGCCTCGGGGCGATCGACCTCGACGACCCGTTCGAGCTCACCGGGGCCATCGCCGGCGAGCACGAGCTGCTCGAGGCGTGGCTCGCCGCGCTGCCCGAGGGCGAGTCGTCGCGCGTGCTCGCCGACGCGAGCGCCCAGTTCGGCGGCAAGCACGCCGACACGTTCCGCGCGATGGACGACGCGCAGGTCGCCGCCGAGGTGGCGTTGCTCGAGCGGTACTACCAGGACGCGCTGGCGATGTGGCCCGCCGCCGACGCCGCGGAGCGGTACGCAAGGCTCGAAGACGCGCTCCAGGCCGGGGCGTACGGGTCGATCACCCCCGTCTTCGCCGCAAGCGTGACGCAGGTCCGCGTCGCCGCCGAGCGCTTTGCCGAGCAGATCCGCGGCGCGCTCGACGCGATCGAGGGCGGCTGAAAACCCGGTACATCTCGCTCGCGTGGCGCGGGCGACTGGAGCGTTGGTGGACGATCACGAGCTGCTGCTGGGCTACAGGCGCGGGGACGCGCGGGCGGCCGAGACCCTCTGGGCTCGTCACGCGCCGCGCCTCCTCGCGTACGCCCGCGCGCGCCTCACCCCCGCGACGCGGGACCACGCCGACGACGTCGTGCAGCAGGTCTTCCTCAACATCCTCCGGCGCGGGCGGGGCGAGCTGCGCGCGGTCCGCGATGTCCCGGCCTGGCTGGTGAGGCTGACGCGCAACCAAGCGATCAACCACGGGCGGGGCGAGCGCCGCCACGCCGAGCGGGCCCGAAAGGCAGCCCCGCGTGAAGCCGAGTCGATCAACGCGCCCGACGCGCAACTGCTCGACGCGGTCGGACGCCTCAGCGACGAGCAGCGCGAGGTCGTTCTGCTCCGTCACGTCGCCGGGCTGACGTTCGATCAGATCGAGCTCGCCACCGGCATCAACCGCAACACCGCCGCCAGCCGCCACCGCAAGGCGCTCGCGGCCCTGAGCGAACGCCTGGGCCGTAAGCCGCCCGAGATCCGCGCAGCACACCCAGCCGCAACCCATCCAACGCCCGGAGCCCCACGATGAACAGCGAGCACCACCGGACGAAAGACGACGCCCGCGCCGAGCACGATCCGCTCGAGCGCCGCCTGCGGGCTGCGTTTGAGAGCGACGCGGGCGCGCTGCCCGCGGGCATCGCCTCGGCGGTCGCGGGGCGGCGCGCGGCCCGGCGCGTGCGCGCGTGCGCCGCGGCGATCGCGGCTTGCGTCGCGCTCGGGCTCACCGTCTGGGCCGTGCTCCCGATCGGTCAGCCGTCGAGCGGGCCGGGCAGCGCGTCGGGCTCGATCGCGTCGGGAGCCGCCCGCGGCGCCGGCTCATCGTCCGAGCCCGTGCACGCATGGTCGCTGGTGGGCATGCGCCTCGCCGGCGATGTGCTCCCGGGCGAGGGGGTGACTAACCCGGCGGGCCCCGACGAGCCGATCGCCCCGACGCCCGTCGGTGTCTTCGGCGCCCCGCGGGCCGCCTGGGGCATGCTGCCCCCGGAGTGGCGCAGCGGGGGCTGATCGGCCGATAACCCGGCGTGCGGCTGCTCCCGATCACCATGTCGTTGTGCGCGCTCGCGGGCCTCGCGGTCGCCCAGCAGCAACCCGGCGATCAGCCGGCGCCGTCCGAGCGTCGCCAGGAGATCCGCCGCCCCGCCGCGACCGAGCGCGTCGTCCGCCTCTTTGATTTCGAGGAAGCGGGCCTGACACCCGTCCCCGTGCCCGAGGGCTGGGTCCGCGGGCAGAACGACCCGATCACCGGGCGTGTGCGCCCGGGCTTCCCGGTCTGGAACGGCGCCGAGCTGATCGCCGGCAACGGCGCGGCCCGGGGCCGGGGGGCCGTCCGCCTGCCCACGCAGGGCGGGTCGGCGAGCCTGCTGCTCAAGCCCGGGGTCATCGCCGTGCTGCCCGGCGCCGATTACGCCGTCGCCGCGCGTGTCCGCACCGAGGGGCTCGAGCACGCGGTCGCGATCGTCGCGGCCCGTCTGCTCGACGAGGCCGCCGAGCCCATCGAGGGCGCAACCTGGTTCAGCGAGCCGATCGCCGACATGCCCGATTGGCACGACGTGCGCGTCACCGTCCTGACCGATGCGCCCGGCGCCGCGTTCTTGCAGGTCGAACTGCTGCTGTTGCAGCCGCGTGAGGCGGCGGCCCTGCTCGGAACCCCGCGCACAGGCGACGACGAGCTCACCGTCTGGCAACAGGACGTCTCGGGCGGCGTCTGGTTCGACGACGTCGCGATCCTCCAGCGCCCACGCCTGCGCATCTCCGCGGAGTCGCCCACGGGTGTCTTCCTCGCGCCGCGGCGCCCCGCGATCGATCTCGTCATGCGCGACCTCACGGGCGAACGCCTCACCGTGGGCGTGCGCCTGATCGACCACGAGGGCAACGAGATCGATCGCGTCGAGGGCCCGCCGCAGGTCGGCGTCGCGCGCCTCCGCTGGGTGCCGCGGATCGACCGCCTCGGCTGGTACCGCGCCGACGCGGTTGTTCGGGCGGGCGACCGGATCGTCGCTCGCGCAAGCCTGCCCATCGCGCACCTGCCCGACCTGCCCGAGGCGCCGGGCAATGTGCCAGCGCCGCTCGCGCGCCCGGAGGCCGATCGCGCGCGGCTCGAGGTGCTGCTCACCGAAGCGCCCCCGGAGGTGCTGAGCCAGATCGCCGACCTGCTCCGCGTCAGCGGCTCCGGCGCCGTCACGCTCCCGCTGTGGGACGCGAGCCCCCCTCCAGACCACGCCGCCCGGGCGATGGAGCTCGAGCCGGCCATCGACGAGCTGCTCGACGGCTGGTCGACCCTCACGCTCGCGATCCCGCGGGTGAGCACCTCCGCGATGATGCGCGCCGAGCGCGACGCGACCGCCCTCGCCCGCGACCCTGTCCGGGCCGAGCGCCTCACCGAGCCTTACCTCGATCGCTTCGGGCAGCGCGTGCAGTCTTGGATGCTCGGGCTCGCCGGCGCCGACGGCGAGTCGCTCATCCCAACGCCCAGGGTCGACGCGAGCGCCGCCCGTGCGTTGCTCGACGAGCTCGTCCCCAGCCCCGTCCTGCGTGTGCCAGAGTCGTACCAGTCGGTCCTGCTCGGGCACGGGCACGCGTCGGTCGTCGCCGTGCCGCGGGCCATGGGTGCGGACGAGCTGGGCCAGCTTGCGCGGGCCTGGGCGGGCGCCGTCGAACCCGACGCGGCCACGACGTTCGCGCTCTCGGTGCCCCAGCGCGGGCTGCCCGCCGACGGCCTGATCCAGCTCGCCCGCCAGGGCGTCGCCCTCTGGCACGACCTCTCGGAAATCGACACCCCGGGCAACTGGAGCCTGGGCATCATCCAGCCATGGTCGAGCCAGAGCGGCCCGCGAGGCGGCGTGCGACCCGCGCCAGCGCTCGCGGCCTGGCGACTCCTGGCCGATCGTCTCGTCGATCGGCGCGGTGTCGGGCTCGACCCCATCACCCCAGGCGTGCGATCGATGCTCTTCGTCCCGGGGCCGGACGCCCGCGCGGGGCGCGACGCCATGCTCGTCGCCTGGGCCGACGGCACGGGCGAACTGCCCGCGACGATTGAACTCCCCCTCGGCGGGGGCTCGGGCGCGGGATCAGGCGGGAGCCCCGACGACCGCGGCCTGCGCTTCACAGGCGTGCTCGGCAACCCCCTCGAGGCCGAGCTTATCGAAGCCTCGGAGGGGCGCGCCGCCGTGCACCGGGTGCGCGTCGGGCGCTCGCCGGTCTTCATCGAGGGCGTCGACGCTGAACTGCTCCAGATGCTCGCCTCCATCCGCCTCGCCCCCGCGCTGGTCGAGAGCCGCCCGGGCGAGCACGAGCACGAGCTGGTGATCAAAAACCCCTGGAGCGTGCCGCTGCGCGGGCGGGCGTTCATCCTCGAGCCCGGCGGGCTGAGCGATATCAACCAGCAGCAGGTCCGGCGCGACCGGAGCTGGGACATCACACCCAGGCTCGCGCCCTTCAGCGCGATGCCCGGCGAGACGGTGCGCGTCCCGCTCTCGCTCGCGTTCGCGTCGGGCGAAGAGTCCGGGCAGCGCGAGCTGGTCGTCGACATCGACGCCCAGGGCGGGCTGATCGAGGGACTCGTGCGGCGTAGCGCCACCTTCGAGCTGGGCCTGCCCGAGGCAACGCTCGACGCGGCGATCTCACTCCGCGCGTTCGACGAGCGCGCCAACGCCGACCGCCCCCTCGACGCGGTCATCACCGCCGAGGTCACCAACCGATCGGGCGTCACCCTCGCCGCAGACGTCGTCCTCATCTCGCCCGGGTTCCCCAGGCAAAAGGCGACGATCCCCGAGCTCGCGCCCGGCGAGACCGTCATCCGCCGCTTCGTCATCCCCGTCGCCCAGACCGACCGCGGCGGCAACGTCCGCGTCAGCCTCACCCTGATCGACGACGGCGCACGCCTGACGCGCACGCTCGAGATCCCGTAGCCGAACCCGCAGCCTGTCGCACCACGCGCCTACCCGGGGTTGCGCAGCAGGTACACCGCGTACCCGACCATCGGCGCGTCGGTCTCGTTGCCCCGCTCATCGACGATCGCCTGCAATTCCAGCGGTGAGGCCGCGACCAGATCCGCCCATTGCTCGGCGGTGTACGCGCGCAGCGTGTAGGTATCGTCGAAGTCTTGGGCCCCGCCCGGGCGCTCGGCAACGAGATGGCTGATGACCGTCTCAACGCGGTCACGCGCCTCCGCGGGCAGGTACTGCACGGTCTGCGTCACGCGCGTCGTGCCCCGAGCGGCGCTCCAGGTGTCCTCGCTGGGCTGCTCGATGCCGAACGCCGTCGTGCTGATGCCCACCGCGTAGACCCCGCCGGGCTTGAGCGCTCGGGCCATGGCGCCGAGGTGGCGGTGCGCGTCCGCGTCACTGTGCAGATGCCGAAACGTGTTAATCAGGTTGAACGCGAAGGGCACCCGCCCCGGCGCGTCCGCCGGCATGGAGTCAATGAAACCGGTCATGTCGGCGTCGATGATCCGGACGCTCTCGTCCAGGCCCAGGCGCTCCAGTCGCGTGCGCGCGTAGGCGGTCATGCTGGGCATCGCGTCGAAACCGATGCACGCCCGCCCGCGCCCGCCCAGCAGGCGCAGGTAACGCCCCGTGCCGCACGCCGGCTCGAGCCAGGGACCGGCCCGCTGCGCCTCGGGCACGTGCAACTCGAAGGTCCGCTCCAGCCCCGTGACTTCCCACGCCGTGCCCGGCGTGTGCAGGATGTCATACAGCGACGCGTCCTGATACAGCGTGGTGTGTGCGCCGGTGGTGGTCATGGCGTCTCGGCATCGCTCGTGCGCACCAGCCTGATCACGCACAGCACGCCGAAGCACGCGACGAGCGCCCACGTGTGGTGCGTCAGCACCACCGAACGCCACAGCATGGGCCCGGTCTCCGGATCGGGCAGTTGCCCCCTGATCGCCAGGCGCAGCAGCAGCGGGGGGCCCGGCAGCCAGAGCAGAGCCAGCGGCGCCGCCAGCGCGATCGCGCCCGCGCGCCGCCGTTCACGCCACAGCACGATCGCCAGCGCCGCCAGCGGCAGCAGAAAGACCGCGTCGTAGATCCGGTGATACGCGACCAGCAGCATGACCACGCTCACGGCGCACAGCGTGACCAGCTCGCCCGGCACGTCCGTCTTCGTGTACCCCCGCCGGAGATCGATCATCAGATACGCCAGCGCGCCGCCCGCGCAATACAGCATCGCCCCCAGGTTCGCCCGTGCGGTGTCGCCGATCACCACCGCGATCGGGCTGGCGAGATTGATGAGCTGCGTCGGGTTGCTCAGCGGCTGGTCCGGGTGCCGGTGCAGCGGGTTCGCGTCGACCTCGGTCAGCGCGCGCATATTCATGAACCACTGGGCGAACACATCGACGCCCTCGATCCACAGGCGTGCCGCGCCGGCGAGCGTGAGCAACCCGCCGACGGCGACCGCCCCAGCGAACACCCGCCACCGCCCGCGCCCCAGCTCGTAGATCGCGAAGATCAGCCCGATCTGCGGCTTCACCGCGCACGCCACGCCCAGCGCCACGCCCGCCAGTACCTGCCGGTCCTTCGACCGCAGCGTCCAAGCGAGTGCGCACAAGAACAGCACCAGCACACCCGTCTGCCCGAGCCGGCTGTTCGTGTGCGCCGGCCCCATCGCCAGCGCCGCCGCCAGCAGCGCCAGCCCCGCCGGCGATGTCGGCTTGATCCCCGCCAAACCTGCGATCAGCCACCAGCACGCGACGAGCATCGCCGCATTGACGGCGCCCCAGACGTACGGCGTCGCTTCCAGCGGCACCAGCGCAAACGGCGCGCCCAGCAGGTACGCCCCCGGCGGATACACGAACGCCTGCCGCCCGCGCCGCCCGGGCGCGAAGTCCGCCTCCCCGCCCGCCGCCAGCCACGCCGCATCGATCGCGCCGGGGTCGTAGGGGTTCCCCCCCTGAAGCCACACCCGAGGCGGCACGCTGACCAGCGCCGTATCCATGTTCGCGCCGGGGCGAGTGATCGGCAGCAGGCCTCGGTAGGCAAACAACGCGCCACCGAGCAGCACCATCGCCATCGCGATCGCGGTCAGGAGTCGCGGCTGTCTGGCGTCTGGCCCGGGCACGCCGCTAGACTAGCCCAACCGCGCGGGGCGTCGGGCACCAGCCCGGCTGAGACGAACCCGTGGAACCTGATCCGGCTCACACCGGCGGAGGGAACGCGGTCGGCCTCGCGGCGCGAGTCATGCGCACCCGGCCCCCTCCGCCCACGCATCCAGACGCCCGTCCGCACGTGCTTGCCGCCCGTTGCGCGACTCTCTCGGAGGGACTCCCCATGCCGACAAACAGCCCGACAAACAGCCCGACCACCGGCCCGACCACCGGCCCGACCACCCCCGAGCACCTCGCCGCGGGCTCGCCCGCCTGGAAGGCCGCGAGCCACACGACCGCCAACCTCCAGACCGACCTCCAGTCCGCCGCCGATCTGCGCGAGCGCTACCGCGTCACCACCGCCGGCCCCGCCCTGCCAGACGGCTCCGTCCAGCTCCCCATGAACGGCGCCTTCAACCCCGGGCACGAGCCGACCGCCCCGACGCCCGGCAGCTTCGCCCTCGCCCCCGACGTCGGCGGCCCGCTCATGTTCGCCAGCCCCGACACCCCCGGCATGCCCGCCCCCAGCACCAAAACAGCGTGGGACTTCCTCCCCGTCGACTGGTCGTGCGAGATCCTCCCCGCCTCGGCTTGCACAGGCGCAACCCTCCGCCCCTGGAGCCCCGCCAGCGGCGAAGCGATCTTCGAAGACGCCCGAGGCGTCATCCGGCGCGTCACCTGCCCGGCCGACTTCCGCCCCATCACCCAGCTCGAGAGCGCCCGCCTCGGCATCATCACGCCTCAGATGGACCGCGTCGCCGAGCGCGAGCCCCACCTGACCAGCGAGCAGATCCGCGACGAGATCGCCGCCGGGCGCATGATCATCCCGGCCAACGTCCATCACCTGCGGCACGACCTCGACCCCATGTGCATCGGGCGCGCGAGCAAAACCAAGGTCAACGCCAACATGGGCGCCAGCCCCGTCAGCAGCAGCACCGACGAGGAGGTCGAGAAGCTCCAGTGGGCCGAGAAGTGGGGCGGCGACACCGTCATGGACCTCAGCACCGGCGGCGACCTCGACGCCTGCCGCGAGGCCATCATCCAGAACAGCACCGTCCCCATCGGCACCGTCCCCATCTACAGCATGATCATCGGGCGACGCCTCGAAGACCTCGACCGCGACATCATCCTCCACACCGTCGAGCACCAGGCCCGCCAGGGCGTCGACTACATGACCATCCACGCCGGCGTCCGCCCCGAGCACATCCCGCTCGTCAAGCAGCGCCTCATCGGCATCGTCAGCCGGGGCGGCTCGCTGCTCGCCAAGTGGATGCTCGTCCACGCCAAGGAAGGCAAGCCCGCCGAGAACCCGATGTACGACCTCTGGGACGACATCTGCGTCATCCTCCGCCAGCACGACGTCAGCTTCAGCATCGGCGACGGCCTCCGCCCCGGCGGCCTCGCCGACGCGACCGACCTCGCCCAGCTCGGCGAGCTCCAGACCATCGGCGAACTCACCGAGCGCGCCTGGCGACACGGCGTCCAGGTCATGGTCGAAGGCCCGGGCCACGTCCCCTTCGACCAGATCGAGTTCAACGCCAAGCTCCAGCGCACCCTCTGCCACGGCGCGCCCTTCTACGTCCTCGGCCCGCTCGTCACCGACGTCTTCCCCGGCTACGACCACATCACAAGCTGCATCGGCGCCACCGCCATCGCCTACCACGGCGCATCCATGCTCTGCTACGTCACGCCCAAGGAGCATCTGGGCCTGCCCAAGAAGGGCGACGTGAAGGAGGGCTGCATCGCCTACAAGATCGCCGCCCACGCCGCCGACGTCGCGCTCGGCATACCCGGCAGCCGAGACTGGGACGACGAACTGACCAAGGCCCGGGCCGCGCTCAACTGGAAGAAGCACTTCGAGCTCGCCTTCGACGAGGACACCGCCCGCGCCTACCACGATGAGGACCTCGACGTCGACACCGACTTCTGCGCCATGTGCGGGCACGACTGGTGCAGCGTCCGCATCAGCAAAGAGATCCAGGAGTTCTCGTCCGGCAAGGCCGAGGGCTTCGACCGCGGGAAGCCCGTCAAGAGCGACGCCCTGACCGACGAGCAGCGCGCCATCCTCGAACAGCGCGGCTACCTCAAGCCCGAAGAGATCCACAAGCTCGCCGACAAGGTCAAGGGCAAAGTCCCCGTCGCCGACGACGCCGGCAAGGCCGCCTGCCACAGCGACTACGTCGACGCCGACGAGGCCAAGCAGATGCAGGGCGAACAGCTCGTCCAGATCAACACCCTGCCGGCGCACGGGATCGCGAGCGACGATCGGATCGTCTGATCCCGTGGCCGCGCGAATAGTCCCGTGTCGCCAACGGCTCGTCAGCGCAAGAAAGCGAGACCTTCACATGGCCCACCAACCCTTCACCGCCACCGTCCGCATCGGCAAGGATCCCTACACCTCCACCATCAGGACCGAGGGTCACGACCTGGTTTCCGACGAGCCCACCGACCTCGGCGGGCAGAACGCCGGCCCCAGCCCCTACGGCCACCTCCTCGCCGCCATCGGCGCCTGCAAAACCATCACCATGCGCATGTACGCCGACCGCAAGGGCTGGCCGCTCGACTCGGCGACCGTCGAGCTGACCCACAGCCGCGAACGCCCCGGCGTCGAACGCATCGACGCCGTCATCACGCTCGAAGGCGATCTCACCGACGAGCAGCGCACGCGCATCAGCGAGATCGCCGACCGCTGCCCCGTCCACCGCACCATCACCGGCGACCTCACCGTCGCCAGCACGCTCGCCGAGCGCGCATAACACGCAGAGCACACAACCCGCGTCACACAGGAGCCCGCACCCATGGCCAAGGCAACATTCAACGGCAAGGTCATCGCCGAGAGCACCAACACCGTCGTCGTCGAGGGCAACCACTACTTCCCGCGCGACAGCGTGAAGGACGAGTTCCTCAAGGACTCCGACGTCAAGACCAACTGCCCCTGGAAGGGCGAGGCCAGCTACTACGACGTGGTCGTCGATGGCAAGACCGCCGGGCACGCCGCCTGGTACTACCCCGACGCCAAGGAGCAGGCCAAGAACTTCGAGGGCATGGTCGCGTTCTGGAACGGCGTTACCGTCAGCGCCGACTGAGGCGTTCCCCCTCCATCCGATGCTCTGCCCGCCCGGCGGCGTGCTGATCGAGGGGCCCGGTCAGGCCTGCCGGGCGGTGCTCTCGGTGGGCGCGGGGGTGGGCGCCGGCACCGCGCACCGTCCGCCCTCGCACGCGTCCTTCCGCCCGGTGAACCGCAGGCGGTTGGCCGCGAAGAAGTTGTAGAGGCGGTCAAAGACCGGGCGCAGCACGGGCCAGGCCGTGGGGGCGAACAGCCAGCCCAGCCCGACCGCGGCGTACGCGTGGCGGAAGGCCTCCATCCCCGTGACGAGCGAGCCGTCCCGCATCACCCCGTGGATGTGCCCCATGACCTGCTCGAAGGTGGTGCCATAGTCGCTCGCGTCAAAGCCATCGGCCGCAATGTCGACCAGCTTCAAGCGCCCGCGCCCGCGATCGAGCCAGGCCATCATCGACGCCTCCTTGGCGCACAGCGGGCACTCGCCGTCGATCAACAGCGTGAAGGCGGGCGTCGCGTTGGTGCTCGTTGCGGTCATGGATGATGATTCGCCGCTCGGCGGACCCCGGATGCCCCCCCGGATGCCCCCCCGGACGCTCCCCCGGCCCTGGCCCTTCCCTCAGCCCCCGCCGATCGAGCCGAGCTCGTTGAGGTTTCGCACGCCGCCCGCAGTATCGACCTGCGCGGCCCCGCTGAAGCTGCCCGTGACCTCGACCGTCGGCCCGCCGACGGCGCTGGCCGTGAAGCTCCCGGTCTGCGGGTTGAACCGCCATCCGTAGGTGCTCGGGCTCGCGATCGCGGTGCCCACGATGACCCGGCTCTTCCCGTTGACGGCGTTGGCGGGCAGGGTCCGCAGGTAAGGCCCATAGATCCCGTCGCCCGCGAGCGTGCCGTCCTCATCGCTCGTGCCGGTGAGGCGTCCGACGAGTGTTGCCGCGTCGACCGGGCTGCCCGCGCCGTCGACGCCCGGGTTCTTGCCCCAGTGCTCGGCGGTGTAGCGGTCCGCGGCCTCCTGCAGCGTGCGAAGATCACCCACAAGCCGATTCGCCTTCGCCGTCTCAGCAGCCGATCCCATCCGCGGCACCGCGATCGCCGCGATGACCCCAAGGATCACCACCACGATCACCAACTCGATCAACGAGAATGCGCGGCGAGCGACCATGACCCTTCAATCGGTCTCACCCGGTCCCCCGCGTGTGCGCACCCAAGCCGATCCGGCGCCGACGCTCGCCGTTCGCCTGCACAGACCTCGCCGGGCCCCCCGCTCAACGTCCGCATAACGCCCGCTGGCTACCAGATCCGCCGGCTCGCCCACGGCGCGACCCAGCGCCCGATCAGCACCGCGATCCCGCTCTTGAGCACAAGCCCCGGCAAGAAGATCACCATGCCGTAATGGACCGCATCGCGGAGACTGATCGGGTCCCCGATCCACGTCGCGCGGCTGATGTACAGCCAGGGCACGCCCACCGCAAAGATCACCATGTGCCCCGCCACGCACGCGAGGATCATCGCCCCCCAGCCGCGCGCCGCCCCGTCGCGCCCGCGCGCGATCGCCGCGATCACCGGCTGGCACAGAAAGAACCCGATGATGTACCCCGCCGTCTGCCCCTTGAGCACCGCCAGCCCCGCCTCGCCCTCGGCAAACAGCGGCAGCCCGATCGCCCCCAGCACGATGTAGCTCAGCATGCTGATCGACCCGTACTTGGGCCCAAGCGTGAGGGCCGCGAGCAGCACCGCGAGAGTCTGGAGCGTGACGGGGATGCCGAAGGGCGGCGTCGGGATCGCGATGTGCGCCCCAAGCCAGGTGAGCCAGACAAAGACGAACACGCCCGCGATGCGCAGCGCATTCGCGTGCGTCGCCGCGAGGTCGCTCAGGCTCTCGAGCGCACCGGGCTCGGTTGTTGGAACGGCCCGTTCGCCGTCATTCGTCTGGCTCATGCACCAAGCGTAGTGCCCCGCCCCCAGCGCGTGGAGCCGGCGCCGAGGCCGCCGAACGCCGGGGCGTGCCGTGGGCTTCGATGAGCACCCCGGCGCCGTTCGTCGGCGCGTGACGCCGGCCCGGCGGCCGCCGCGCCGCGGCCACCATCGCGTCCAGATCGACCGCGCCGATCGGATCGCTGGGCACGCGGAACTGCCCGCCCAGAATCCGGGCGCCGTCCTCAACCGTCAAAGCCGGAGCGATGATCCCCCCCCGCACCGTCGCGCTGCTCGCCACGTGTACATGCCCCCCCGCGAGCAGCGGCCCGTCGAGCGTGCCGTCGATCCGGGCGCCCACGCCCGCGACCGCCACGTTCCCCCCCGCGCGCCCGCGGGGCCTGATCCACAGCGTCCCGCACGTCTGCAACGCCCCCGCCCAGTGCGTGCCCCCGATCACCAGGTCGCGCACGCCCAGGTGCCGGCTGCACCGCGGGCACGAACTCGTCATCGCCGCGCTCGGCACGTCAAACAGCAGCCCGCAGTGGTAGCAGCGCACCTCCCGCGCCGGCGCATCACCACGCCTCGGCTCGGGCGCACCCCCGAGCCAGCGGTCGATGGCATCACGCAGCGTGCGCACGGCGGGGTCCTCGGCTGGGTCTTGGATGGGCGCGTCGGCTTCGCATGAAAGCGACGACGGCCGTCGCCGCCCGACGCGTCGTGGGCAGCGCGGCCGTTCGCCGGGTGGTGGTCATGGTGGGGGCCGCGTAAGCCAGATCAGTCAGCCAGATCCGTCAGCCAGATCGCTCGGCTCACGCCGCGGTTGTCGCGCCCGTGCTGCTCGCGCCCGCCGCGCTCTGGTCGTTCGTCCAAGGCGGGCGGAACTCGGCGTCCGCGTCGCCCTGGATCGTCGGCGCGCCCGCGGGCTTGGTCTCGGCGATCGTCGTCGCGCGGTTCATCGACTCGCCGCCCGCGATCTCCTTCGCACGCGGGCCGACGTTGCACTGCCCGACAAAGCTCGCGCCCTCCGCGACGACCAGCGTCCCCGCCGTCAGGTCGCCCTGCACCCGCGCGTTCGCCGTGAGCGTCAGGCGCTCGCGGGCGGTGATCGGGCCCTGCACAGTGCCGTCGACGATGATCCGCTCGGCCTCCAGCGCCGCCTGGCAGACCGCCGTCGCGCCCACCTGCACCTCGCCCTTGGCCGTGATCTTGCCCTCGAAGTTGCCGAGGATGCGGGCGCTCTTCTCGAAGAACATCTCGCCCTTGATCGTCGTGTCGGCGCCGATGACGGTCATCGCCTGCGCGTCCTGTGTGGTGCTCCGCTCCTCAGCCATCCTCGCACGTCCTTCCGGCGGCTCCCGCCGCGCTGTGGCCCTGCCCGCGCCTCGTGCGTCGATGCGCACGAGCCCGCCGGGGTCTGGTCTTGCTCTGGGTCTCGTCTGGTGCTTCCGGGCTCCGCCGGGATCGCGCGCCGTCCGTGGCACCCGTTGCATCGGCGGGTTCTCGGGCGTCTCTTCAGTTCGCGTCGCACGGATTGCGAGGATTGCGAGGATCGCGCCGCCCGGGCGACCGCCCGAGCACCCACCGCGCACGCGAAACGCCCGCGAACGGCGCAGGCATTGCGCGGGATGTGATCGTTGTTGCGCTGGTGCCAACCCGCGGACTGCCCCCGGGTCGGCACGCCGAGCGGACGTCGCCTCTGCAAGGCTCGACGTCCGCTCCACGCACAAGAGTGCCCGCATCCTTGCGCCACGCCAACCAATCCGCAGGATGCACCCCAACTCGATCGATCCGCACCGAGATCAGCGGCCCTCGCCTCGGCAACCACCCAATTGTGGCGGATCAGAAAAGGCAAGGCACCCGGACACGGTTTGCCGCGCCCGGGCACCGGGCGGAACGTCCCCGGCGTGCGCGCAGGGCACGCCGGGCGATGATCTCGTCTCCCCCCACGCGCGCCGTCAGGCGCGCCGCCGACGACCGGCGACGAGACCCGCGGCCGCGAGCAACACCACCCCCCCCGGCGTTGGTGTGATGCGGACATGGTTCCAAGCGTTCCACGCGAACGTGTTCTGCCCCGCCGGGTTGGACAGATCAAACGGCATCGACCAGATCCCGCTCTCATCAAACCGGATCGAGGCGACCTGCGTGATGTCAAACCCCGGGTCCTCGAAGAACGAATTGAACGGGTCCTGCCCCATCGGATCATCGAGGCAGATCTCGTACTCGTTCCACCCCACCCGTCGGCCCGATCTTCGCCCAGTACCGCGCATTCCCGTTCATGTCGATCAGCTCCATCGACACGTCCCACACGCCCTGCGGCGCATAGACAGAAAAATCGAGCTTGAGGTCGGTCAGGTCCACCCCGCTGCGCCCCGGGCCGGCGATGTTCCACTGCCACTGCGCGACCGCGATGATGTCCTGATCGGGAAACACGTCCCACGACATCACGAGGGAGTCAAACTCCCGCTGCCCGTCAGAGACCAGCACCCCCGCGTCCAGCAGCGGCATGACCGCGCCGTAACCGCTCGCCATCGAACTGCCGTCCACCTGCCCCTGGTAAAAGTTCATCGCCGCGTTGGTCATCTGATCCGTCGGCGAGATCATGCCCGAACTCAACGCCGCATCCCACGACGTCTCCTGCCCATCGCCGATGCCCGGGAGCTGCTGGGCACTGGCAATCCCCGCGCACGCGACCGTCGCAATCGCTGTCACGATCTTTGACATCTTGACTCTCCCATCGAGCCCCGCCGCCGCGTCGGTCCGCACCCGCGGGCTGGTCGGCGCGGCGTCCGGGGTGCGTCGACGATCATGCCGCGCACGCAACCCGCACACAACGCCCGCGCACGCCCAACGCGGATTTGGCGCATCAACGCCCGGGTACAAGTGCGCGTCGCCGGGCGATCTCACCCGCGCCGCAGCGTTTCATCGGTGGGCGATCTCCACCGCGCCTTGACCCAAACGGGTGGCCCGCCACGCCACCGAAACGCCGAGCCCAACGTCCCGCGCGAAGCCGCGGTTCACACCACAGCGATGTTGCTCTCGCCCTCGCCGTTCAGGCACGCCAGAAACGCCTCGCCGAACAGCTCCAGCTTCTTCCGCCCCACACCCTTGACCTCGAGCATCGCCTCGCCGTCCGCCGGCCGCCGCCGCGCCATGTCACGCAGCGTCGCATCGTTGAACACGACATAAGGCGGCACCCCGTTCTCATCCGCGATGCTCTTGCGCAGCGCCCGCAACCGCTCGAAAAAAACCTGCTCGTCTGCGTCAAGCGGCCGCGCATCGACGGTGGATCCGCCACGCTTGCGCGTACCGCCGCTCGCCGCCGCCGTCCCCGCCGGGCGCGCAAGCAGCACCGGGTGGTCGCCCTTCATGACGTCCATCCCCACCGGCCCAAAACGCAGCACGCTGTGCTCGCCCCGGCGCAGCGCGTCGGCCGCCACGAGCTGCTCGATGTAGCTCGCGATCTCCGCCTTGCGCCGGTCCTTCAGCAGCCCGAACACGCTGAGCCGGTCGTGCCCGCAGCGTGCGATCTTCTCGCTCCGTGAGCCGCGAAGCACGTCGCCCACGTGGGCCGCCCCGTACCGCTGCTCGCATCGCGCGACGCCCGACATGATGATCTGCGCCACCCGCTGCGCGTCCGGCTCGGCCTCGGTCTCGCCCAGGCACACGTCGCACGCTCCGCAGCTCGCGCTTCCCTCCGGCGGCGTGTACGCCTGCCCGAAGTGCTCGCTCAGCATGCGGTGGCGGCAGCCCATCGCGCTCACAAAGCGCCGCATCTCGCGCACCAGATGCCGCTGCGCCTCGCCCGACTCCGCGTCGTCCGACCGATCGATCAGCCGCTCCCAGCGCGCCCCGTCGGCCGGCGAATCGAGCAGCAAACACTCCGCAGGCTCCCCGTCGCGCCCGGCCCGCCCGGTCTCCTGCTGATACGCCTCGATGCTCTTGGGCATCGTCGCATGCACGACCAGCCGCACGTTCGAGCGGTCGATCCCCATGCCGAACGCGACGGTCGCGCACACGACATCGAGCGACTCGTTGCTGAACGCCGTCTCGACCCGCCCGCGCTCGCGATCGCTCAGCCCCGCGTGATAGGCCTTCGCATCGATGTTGCGCGCCCGAAGCGCCGCCGCGTTCTCCTCCGTGTCCTTGCGGCTCAGGCAGTAGACGATCGCCCCGCCCCCGCCCGCGGCGTGCATCCGCTCGATCGCCGCCGCGGCCTGGTCGCCCGCGTTCGTGCGCGCGCTCACCCGGTACGTCAGGTTCGGGCGGTCGAACACCCCGACGTGGCTCTCGTACTCGACCAGCCCGAGCTGGGCCGCGATGTCATCACGCACCCGCGGCGTCGCGGTCGCCGTAAACGCCTGCATCGCCACGCCCGGCAGCACCTCGCGCAGCTCCGCCAGCCTGCGGTACTCGGGCCGAAAATCATGCCCCCACTGGCTGATGCAGTGCGCCTCGTCGATCGCGATATTGCCCAGGCGCCCCTTGTCGGCGAGCTGCGCAAGCATCGCGCGGAAGCCCCCGGTCAGCACACGCTCGGGCGCCGCCAGCACCAGGTTCAGCTCGCCCGCGTCGAGCCGCTCGCGGATCGCCCGCGCCTCCTCGTGTTCAACGCCCGAGTGCAGCGCCGCCGCCGCGTACCCGTTCAGCTCCAGCCCCCGCACCTGGTCGCGCATCAGCGCGATCAGCGGGCTCACCACCAGCGTCACCTTCCCCGTCACCAGCGGCGGCACCTGGTAGCACAGGCTCTTGCCCCCGCCGGTCGGCAGCACGACCAGCGCATCCCGCCCCCCGACGCCCGCCTCGATCGCCGCGAGCTGCAACGGACGCAGCGCGTCGTACCCCCACACCCGACGCACGGCGTCGGCAATGGGGTCGGCGACGGAGTCGCTCACATCCGCGATGTCGGCGGCTTCCGTTCCGCCCGGCGCATCACTCATGGCTCGGTCGTTGTAGCAAATGGCTCGGGATCCGGCGCTTCCGTCCTCGCCTCGGCCCCCGCCTCAGCAAACACCGCCCGCACCTCCCGCGCCGGCACGATCACCTCACCCAGCACGCCCGCGTCATCTCCCGGCGAACGCAGCACGAGCCACCCGCCGCGCACCTCGTGCAGCACACCCCGCGCCCGCAACGGCTGCCCGTCGCCCAATACCAGCCCCATGAACCGCCGCGGGTCGATCCCGGCCGACGCGCCGCCCGTGTCCTCCATGCGCATGGGCCAGTTCGCCGTCGTGGTCGAGGGCGACTCCGGCGCATCCAGCAGATACACCGTCACCACTCGACCGACCAGCGGCTCAAGCCCCTGCGCCGATTCCGCGTCCACAACGGTCGTCGTACTCGCGTCGCCCGAGATATTGCAGCCCGCCAGATTCAGCACGCTCGCACAGGCGGCGATGCTCCAGATGATGCTCTTCCGCATGATCGCCCCTCTCACCTTTCGTGCAACTCCCTCGCAGCCGCGCGCGGGAGTCCGACCTCAGCCAAGTCAACCGAGTCGATCCGCTTCCGCGCCCGCAACGGGCGGACGCATGACCATAACGCAATGCGCCCCGATCGGCGGCAGGTCAAACACCGCTGAATCGACAACAAACCCGCACCGTTCATAAAACCGCTGCGCCGTCACCCGCGCGTTGCACCAGATCGATCCTGAATCCGCCACGCCAGCCGCCGAAGCGTGCTCCGCGCACGCCGCGACCAACGCCCGTCCGCCGCCGTTGCCGCGCCGGTCCGGCCGGGTCGCCATACCGCGCAGCCTCCAGGGCACATCCCCGCGCCGATCCGCGTGCATCGTCGCGACCGCAAACGGCTCGGCGTCCGGCCCCTCGAACGCGCCGAAGTGCACCGTCCGCACATCCGCATCGCACGCGTACGCCGCCTCCGACGCCGGCCGCCCAGCCCGCAAGACCGAAGCACGCAGCGCCCGCGTCTGCTCGGGCATGATCCTGCGGATGTTCACACCGCCTGCTTCGCTTCGTTCAGCTTCTTGCGGATCACCGTGTGCAGGATCCCGCCGTTGCGGTAGTACTCCAGCTCCACGGCCGTGTCGACACGCGCCATGCACATGAACTCGGTCACCGTGCCGCCGGGCGACGTCGCCGTCACCCCGACCTCCTGGCGCGGCTCCAGGTCCGCCGGCAGCTCGATGTCAAACGTCTCATCGCCCACAAGGCCAAGGCTCGCCGCCGAGTCGCCCGCCTTGAACACCAGCGGCAGCACGCCCATGAACACCAGGTTGCTCCGGTGGATCCGCTCGAAGCTCTCGGCGATGACGGCCCGCACGCCCAGCAGGTACGTGCCCTTGGCCGCCCAGTCGCGGCTCGAGCCCATCCCGTAGTCCTTGCCCGCCAGCACCACCAGCGGCGTCCCCGCCGCCTTGTAGTCCTGGGCCGCGTCGTAGATGTACTCCACCGGCGCAGCGCTCAGGTCGGCGCCCTTGGTGAAGTTCCGCGTCCAGCCACCCTCGGGCTGCGTGCCATCGGTGCCCGCGGCGATCTTGTTCTTCACCCGCACGTTCGCGAACGTGCCCCGCGTCATCACGCGATCGTTCCCGCGCCGGCTCCCAAAGCTGTTGAATGACGCCGGCGTCACGCCCTGCTCGATCAGATACTCCCCCGCCGGCGTCTCCGGCTCGATCCGCCCCGCCGGTGAGATGTGGTCCGTCGTCACGCTGTCGCCCAGCAGCGCCAGGCAACGCGCCCCGCCGATCGCGCCAAATCCCGGCGGCTGGTCGGTCATCCCTTCAAAGAACGGCGGGTTCTGGATGTACGTGCTCGACGCCTCCCAACCGTACAGCTCGCTCTCCGACACCGGCACCGCGTTCCACGTCTCGTTCTCGCTGTACACGCTCGCGTACTTGCGCTCGAACTGATCGCGCGTCACGCACTTCTCGACCACCCCACGCACCTCGGCGTTGCTGGGCCAGATGTCGCGCAGGTACACGTCCTTGCCGTCCTCGGTCTGCGCGATCGCGTCGGTCTGCAGGTCGATATCAACCGTCCCCGCGATCGCGTACGCCACGACCAGCGGCGGGCTCGCGAGGTAGTTCGCCTTCACCGCCGGGTGCACGCGCCCCTCGAAGTTGCGGTTGCCGCTCAGCACGCTCGCCGCGACGAGGTCGCCCGACTTGATCCCCGCCTCGATCTCCGTCGGCAGGGGCCCAGAGTTCCCGATGCACGTCGTGCAGCCATACCCCACCGTGTGGAAGCCCAGCGCCTCAAGATCGTCGCTCAGCCCCGCCAGCTCGAAGTACTCGGTCACCACCTTGCTGCCCGGCGCCAGGCTCGTCTTGACCCACGGCTTGCGCTTCAGCCCCAGCTCGTTCGCCTTCTTCGCGACCAGACCCGCCGCGATCATCACGTCGGGGTTCGAGGTGTTCGTGCAGCTCGTGATCGCGGCGATCACCACGCTCCCGTGGCGCAGCTCGACCTGCTGCCCCAGCTCCTCGGGGTGGCTCTGCTCGCCCAGCGAGATCGCGGCCCGGTTCGCCTTGCCCGCCTCGTCGTAGCCAAGGCCCTGGGGCCCCATCGGCGCCGTCAGCGCTCGGTGGAACTCCGGCTTCATGTCCTTGAGATCGATCCGGTCCTGCGGACGCTTGGGCCCAGCCAGGCTCGGCTGCACCGTCGACAGATCCAGCTCCAGCACGCTCGCAAAGCTCGGCTCGGGGCTGTCGGGGGTCCAGTAGAACCCCGACGCCTTCGCCCACGCCTCGGTCAGCTCAACCTCCTCGGCGCTCTTGGCCGTAAAGCGCAGGTAGTCGATCGTCTTCGCGTCGATCGGGAAGAACCCGCACGTCGCCCCGTACTCGGGCGCCATGTTCGCGATCGTCGCGCGGTCGGGGATGCTCAGCTCCGCCAGCCCGTCGCCGAAGAACTCCACAAACTTCTCCACCACCCCGTGCGCCCGCAGCATCTCGGTCACCGTCAGCACCAAGTCGGTCGCCGTCACACCCTCGCTCAAACGCCCCTTGAGGCGGAAGCCCACAACCTCCGGCGTCAGCATGTACACCGGCTGGCCCAGCATCACCGCCTCGGCCTCGATCCCCCCGACGCCCCAGCCAAGCACGCCCAGCGCGTTGATCATCGTCGTGTGGCTGTCGGTCCCGACCAGGCTGTCCGGATAAACCTGAAGCTCCCCGTCGACCGTCCGGCTCAGGCAGCCCCGCGCCAGATACTCAAGGTTCACCTGGTGCACGATCCCCGTCGCCGGCGGCACCACGCGGAAATTGTCCAGGCTCTCCTGCCCCCACTTCAGGAACGTGTACCGCTCGTTGTTCCGCTCGAACTCCTTCGCCGCGTTGATCGTCAGCGCCACCCGGCTCGCAAAGTCATCCACCTGCACCGAGTGATCGATCACCAGGTCGCACGGCACCGCCGGGTTGATCTCCGAAGCGTCGCCGCCCAGGTGCTTCATCGCGTCGCGCATCGCCGCGAGGTCAACCACGCAGGGCACGCCCGTAAAGTCCTGCAGCACCACACGCCCCGGCATGAAGGGCATCTCCACGCGGTTCACGCTCGCCGGGTCATACGAGGCGAGCCCCGCGATGTCGTCGTTGGTCACGACAAACCCGTCCAGGTTCCGCAGCATCGCCTCCAGCAGCACCCGGATCGAATACGGCATCGCGTCGATCTTGCCCAGCCCCGCGTCCTGCAACGCCGCCGGGCGGAAGTACGTGTAGCTCTTGCCGGCAACCTCGAGCGTGCCGCGTGCGTTGAATGGATCGGTCGTCATGGCTGGGCCTCCCTGGGTGTCTGCCGTCGTCTTGCACAACTATCGCCACCGACCGGCGATTGATCCAATCAATACGATCTACATAAAAAATAGATCGGATCAATAAACCTGAACCCCCCGGGTTCTGCGCAGCGCTCGGTGATGTGCCCCGTCTCTGGAGCGAGGAGCCCCAGCTATGACGACCATGCCGACATCGATGCCCGCCGCCACCGCCCACATCCGGGACATCCCCGCCCTCCGCCGCTATGCCCGCCGCGGCGATGCCCGCGCGTTCGAGTCCGTCGCCTCGCGGTATCAGCAGATGGTCTTCGCGACCTGCCGGCGCGTCCTGCACAACGACGCGGACGCCGAGGATGCTGCGCAGGAAACCTTCCTCAAGCTCGCCAAGCACGCCGGCACCATCCGCAGCAACGTGGGCGCCTGGCTCCACGCCGCGGCTGTTCGCACCTCGATCGACATCCGGCGCAAGCGGGGCGTCCGCTCGACCGCCGAGCGAGCCGCGGCCCAATCCCCCCGCCCCGCCGACCAGACCCCGCCCGAGCGCGACTGGGCGACGCTCGAACCCTTGCTCGACGATGCCCTCAGCAAGCTGACCGACGACGACCGCGAGCTGATCGTGGGGCACTACCTCGCCGGGCGGTCGCAGCGCGAAATCGCCAAATCCCTCGGCATCAGCCCGGGCAACGTCAGCCGGCGCCTCACCAAAGCGACCGAGCGCCTGCGGGGCGAACTCGGCGCCGCCGGTCTGGCGGTCTCGGGCCTCGCCCTCGCCGCCGCGCTCGGCGTCGGCGGGGGCGTCGCCGGTGGTGTCGCCGGTGGTGTCGCCGGTGGTGTCGGGGGCGCCGTCACGCTCCCGCTGGGCAAGCTCGCCCTCGCCGGCATCGCCGAGCGAGGCATCGCGCTCCCGCTCATCATGACCAAGGCCGGGCTGCTCTCCATCGCCGCCCTCCTCGCATTCGCGTCGGTCGTCGCCGGCGCCGTGCTCATCGCCCCCGGACGCGCCAGCACCCCGCGCCCCGCCGCGACAGCCGCCGCCGCGCTGCCCGCCCCCGAACGACCAACACAAAGAACCAGACCGCACACGCTCGTCGCCTCCAGCACCCCGCTCTGGACCGGCGGCGTCCTCGTCGTCCGGGGCGAACGCATGAACTTCGCCTTCCCGGAGATCGACCGCACCGTCCCGATCGCCGGGCGATACAGCTTCAACCTGCGCATCGTCGACCAAGCCCGCACACGCGAAGGCTTCACGATCAACGCCGTCACCCGCGACTCATCGCCGCCCCCGGGCAGCGCCCTCCCCGCCGGGCCCGGCATCCCGCTCGAGATCAAGGGCCGGTTCGACAGCCTGGGGCGCGTCGTCCTGAGCGCTCAGGTCGCCGAGCAGGCCGATCGCGTCGAATGGATCGGCACCCGCCCCGCGCACGGCGCCGCGCTCGCGCAGTCCATCCCCAGCGACGCCGGCCCGGTCGGCATCCAAGGCCCATGGCTCGAAGTTCCCGAGTGGCGCCTGACCCTCGACGCCGACGACATCACCATGAACGCCGATCGCTGGATCGTTCACCGCTTCCGCATCCTCGACTGGCAAGACGCCGGCGACCACGCCCGCATCCAGGCGATCGCCGCCGACTCCATGGACCCAGCCCTCGTCGGCAAACGCATCAAGCTCCTCCTCCGCCGAGAGCCGCGGGGCTACACGCTCGCCTTCCGCGAGCACCTCTCCCCCAAGCTCAACGACTGGCCCGAGGGCTTCGATGTCAACGAAGGCGACGACCTCGTCATCCTCACCATGACGGAGGTGAGGCCTTGAAACACCGTGCCTTCAGCCTTGTCGAACTGCTCGTCGTCATCGCCGTCATCGCGCTGCTCGTCGCCGTCCTGCTCCCCGTCCTCGGCAAAGCGCGCAGCGCCGCCCGCACCGCCGCCTGCCTCTCGCAATCTCGCCAGATCGCAACCGCCGTCGCCGCCTTCGCCGCCGACAACCGAGGACGCTTCCCCGAAAACCGCACCCTCGTCGGCGACAAAGCGGGCGACGAAGCGAGCAGCCAGTACGAGACCTGGCGCTGGCGCTTCCTCCAAGCCGGTTACATCCAGCCGCCCGAGGCCTGGCTCTGCCCCGCGCACCCGGGCGAGCCGCTGAGCGAGCTGGACTTCCCCGATCGGGGATCACAGTGCGTGGGCGACACGCCCTCCAGCTACGCCCTCAACGGCGACGTCCTGTGGCGTGACTCGACGCTCGATGAAGCCGCCGTCCGCAGCGATACCTCCATCCTCCGCCCCAGCCACACCATCCTCATCGCCGAGAGCCGCGTGCACTACCCCGACATCCGCATCACCAACGCGCTCGTCGCGCTCGACATGCCAGACGGCGGCGGCGTCTTCGGCTACTGGCACGCCGGCGACGGTGTCTACAGCTTCCAGGACGGACACGCCGAGACCATCAACCTCATGGACACCGGCGCGCCCGACTGCCGCTGGCACAACGGGCGCGACAACGACGACGACTTCTTCGACACGCAGACCCGCGACGAGATCGGCATCCACGACCACCCCGATTGGGTCTATCTCGCCAATCCGGTCTACCTGCGCGCTGACTAATCCACCGCCGCGATCGACCCCAGGCGATCCAGCAGCGCCCGCTCGAACGCCGCCGCCGCGTCCGAAGGCATCCGGTCCCGCCGGCGCACCACCCCGAGCTGGCGCGTCAGCCGCCCGTCCCGGCACGCCAGCCCCTCGCCCGGCTCTGCACCAGTCCCAACGCCCGCCTCCAGCGCCAGCCGGCTCACAAACCCGACCCCGATCCCCGCCTCGACCATCTTCTGAATCGACTCGATCGACCGCAGCTCCATCACGACATCCAGCGACACCCCGAACGCCGCCGCCGCCCGATCGATCACCAGCCGCACCGCGCTGCCCGCCTCGAACGCCACAACAGGCTCATCCTCCAGATCGCTCCACCGGAAGGCCTTCCGCCCGGCGAGCGCATGACCGCCGGGCACGATCAGACGCAGCTCGTCCTGCGCCTCGCCGACCGTCATCAGATCCCCGTGCCCCGGCACATCCACCGGCAGCGTCACCACCCCAAGATCCAGCTCGCCCGCCAGCACCGCCGACGCCACCTGGCTCGATCCCGCCTCGCGCATCACCAGGCGCAGCCCCGGGTGCTCGGCTCGCACCGCGCCCGCGACCGCCGGCAGCAGATGCGCCACCGCCGTCGCGCCACCGCCCACGCGGATCACCCCGCGCGATAGCCCGCGCAGCTCCCGCACCGCGTCGATCGCCTGTTCCGCCGACCGCACCGAAGCCTCCGCGTGCTCCAGAAAAGCCCGCCCCGCGTCGGTCAGCCGCACGCCCCGCCCCGTCCGATCCAGCAGGGGCGAGCCGACCTCTTCTTCGAGCTTCTTGAGCATCGCCGACAGCGTCGGCTGCGTCACACCGATCGCCTCGGCCGCACGCGTCATGTGCCCGGCCTCCGCCATCGCGATGAACTGCCGCAACGCCGTGAGTTCCACCTCAGCCCCCCGCCCCCTGCGCCGCCGCGCGCACCACCAGCGCGCTGTTCTTGGCCCCAAACGCCAGACAGTTGATCAGGCACGTCATCTGCCTCGGGTCGCTCGCCTCCAGCGCCCGCGCGCCCTCCGCGCACACATCGAGGTCGCATGCCGGGTCCGCCTCGACGCGGTTGATGGTGGGGGGGAAGAACGCCCCCCCCTTGTCTCGATCGTGCGCACCCATCGACCCGAGCACGCCCACCACACTCGCCAGCCCGCACGCCCCCTGCGGGTGCCCGATCGCCCCCTTGATCGACGAGCAGACGAGCGCATCCGCGTCGGTGTCCGCGAACGCCGCGCGCACCGCCCGCGTTTCCAGCGCATCGTTCACCTGTGTCGCCGTGCCGTGCAATTGCACCGTGCCCACGTCGCGCACGCTCAGCCCGGCGTCCTCGATCGCCAGGCGCATCGCGCGCACACTCTCGCCCGGGTCGGGGTCGGGGCGCACCCGGTGGTACGCGTCGCAGGTCGCCGCCGCGCCCATCAGCTCCCCCAGCACCGCCCCGTCGCCCACGCGCCGGTCCTCGCGCTCCAGCACCATCGCCCACGCACCCTCGCCCAGCACAAACCCGTCCCGCGTCTTGCAGAAGGGGCGCGACGCCGTCGCCGCCGCCTCGGGCGAGCCAGCAAAGTCCCGCGTGCTGATCACCCGCAGCAGCTCCATCCCCCGCAACGTCTCCCACCGGACGTGCGCGTCCGCGCCGACGACCACCGCCGCGTCCGGCGTCCCAGGGCGATCGGACCGCAGCAGCCCCAACGCGTGCGCCGCCGCGTCCGAAGCGCTCGCGCACCCGTCCGACACGCACAGGCTCGGCCCCCGCAGCCCCAGGCGGATGCTCAGCTCCCCCGCCATGTTCCCGTGCGTCGCGTTGGTGATCGTCCAAAGGCTCGGCTGCCGCCCGTGGTGCACCGCCTCGGCCTGGTCGAGCGTGAAGTCGATCCCCCCGGCCCCGGTCCCCAGCACCAGCCCCACGCGCCGCGCGTCCCCCCTCGCACCGCTGCTCACGTCGCTCGCCCGGTCGCCGCGCTGGGCCAGCCCGCCCAGCCCGGCCTGCGCCGCCGCCTCGCTCGCCGCGGCGAGCGCCATCGGCAGCAGCGCGGGCAACCGCTTCACGTCGCCGCCCTCGAGCACATCGGCGGGATCGAACCCCGAGCACCGCGCCGCGACCCGCGTCGTCAGCCGCTCGTCGCGGGGTCTGAGCAGCTCGACCCCGCTCCGCCCGCCGCGCAGCCCCGAGACAAACGCCGGCACACCCACACCGATCGGCGAAACCGCCCCAAGACCGGTGATGAGCACGCGCGCAGGCAAGGTCGCTCCTCTCGGCCAGGCGTCGCCGGGCGGCGCCGTCGTTCGTCGGGCCCACCCGGTATCCTCAAAGCGATGCCACGCTATGCGAACAACCCGGCCCGCGTGCCGCTCGCCGTCCTCCTGATGCTTTCGATCGTCGGCGTCGCCCGGGCGCAGTCGCTCGAGTACACGCTCGAGGACGACATCGGCTGGACCGCCGCCAGCGCCCCCGAGCCCGGCACCGACGAGGCCCTCATCGCCGACGCGCGCCGCCTCCTCGCCGAGGGCAAGCCCAAGCGGGCCCGCTCGATCCTGAGCGACTGGATCGACGTCAACAAACGCTCCGTCTCGCCCCTGCTGCCCCAGGCCTACCTCCTGCGCGGCGACGCCGACCTCGCCTCCGGACGCGAGTTCCGCGCGCTCTTCGATTACGAGGCCGTCATCCGAGACTTCCCCGCCTCGCCCGAGTTCGCAACAGCCGTCGAACGCGAGTTCGACATCGGCGTCCGCTACCTCAGCGGACTCAAGCGACGCTTCCTGGGCACTTTCCGCTTCGAAGACGCCCGCACCACGGGCGAAGAGCTTCTCATCCGCGTCCAGGAGCGACTGCCCGGCTCCGCCCTCGCCGAGCGCGCCGCCATCTTCCTCGCCGACTTCTACTACGACCGCCGAGAGCTCGACCTCGCCGGCGAGATGTACGGCATCTTCCTCGTCAACTACCCCCGCAGCCGACACACCGAGCACGCCCGCCTCCGACAGATCTTCTGCAACGTCGCACGCTTCAAAGGCCCCTCCTACGACGGCGCCGGCCTGCTCGAAGCACGCCTGCTCATCGAAAACTACGCCGCACGCCACCCCGGCTCGGCCGACATCGGCCTCATCGACGGGCTCAGCCACCGCATCGACGAGGCCGAGGCCGCCCAGCGCTACCAGACCGCGATGTGGTACCTCAAGCGCAACGACGAGCCCTCCGCCCGCCTCACCCTCCGCCGCCTCGTCCGCAACCACCCGCGCAGCGCCGCCGCCCGCGAAGCACTCAACATCATGACCGACCGAGGCTGGATCGAAGCCCCCGTCCGCGACACCAGCGATCTGCTCGCCCCCGCCGACGAACCCGCCAACCCGCCCGCCGAGCAAACTCCCGACCAGGGGCCCGCGTCGTGAAAGCCGTCTCACCGATCACCGTCGGGCTGATCGCCCTGCTCCTCTGTCTGCCCGCGCTTCCAGCGTGCACCGCCAGCCCACGCGACGGCTACTCCTTCGCCTCGAGCTTCAGCGACGACGTCCGCACCGTCAGCGTCCCGATCTTCGACAACACCACCTTCACCCCGGGCCTCGGCGCCATGCTCAGCGAGGCGATCAGCAAAGAGATCCAGCGCTCCACCCCTTGGCTCGTCGTCTCGGGCGAGCGGGCCGACACCGAGCTCACCGGCACCATCACCGACGCCGACCTCCGGCGCCTCAGCAACACCCAGGGCACCGGCCTGGTCGAAGAGGTCGCCCTGCGTCTCACCGCCGACTTCGACTGGACCGACCTCCGCACCGGCAACACCCGCCAGGCCCGACGCGGCTTCAGCGCCACCTCCACCTTCCTCCCCCGGCAAGGCATCAACGAACGCATCGAAGTCGGCCAGCGCGAAGCGATCGAAGAACTCGCCCACGACATCGTCGCCGAGCTCCGGTCCGCCTGGTAAGCCCCCGCTCCCCGCCCTTCGGGACGCCGCGGCCCCGGAGACGCGCTCGCACGCCCCATCAGCCGGCGCGAACCACCCCAGCCGCACGCCCCTATCCTCAATCAAAGCCATCGTCTCGGGCCTGACCCGGGCGGATCCACTCGCGCTCGTTCGCCGAACCCCCCAAGCGAACGCACGACCGCCCCGGGAACGATCAGGCCCCAGGACGCGTTCAACACAGGGCGGGCCCGATCCGTCCGATACGACCAGCAGCGGGCGTCAGACCGGCCCGCCACACATCCGCCGAGCCGACCCGCCCGGCAAGCCAACGCCCACGCCGTTCCAGCGGCAGGAGCCGATCCAGCATGAGCCGATCGCCCGAAGACAAGCAGCCCAGCCAGAGCCCCCGCAACAAGCCGGGCAACGAAGGCAAGGGCAACCCGCCCCAAGGCAAGGGCGACCCCAAAGGCGACCCAAACGCCCAGGGCGACGCCAAGCCCTCAGGCCCACCCCGGGGCCTCTTCGGCTTCCTCATCCTCATCGTCCTCGGCATCCTCCTCATCACCTTCCTCTCCAGCGCCGGGCGCGGCGAGGCGATCACCTTCCAGGAATTCGCCCGCCACTACGAGGCCGGCGAGATCGACACCGACTCGGTCGTCTTCAGCGAGACCGGCATCTCCGCGATGCTCGACCAGCCCGAAACCGGGCAAGAGCCAAAGGCCGTCCGCGTCGCCGTCACACCCGCCGAGTACGACGCCATCAGCGCCCGTTTCCTCGAACTCACCGGGGGCGACTACCGCTCCAAGGCCCGCTCAGAGTGGCTCAACGTCCTCTACTTCTTCGGCCCGCTCCTGCTCATCGTCGCCCTCCTCTGGTTCTTCGTCGCCCGCGGCATGCGCGCCGCCGGCGCAGGCGGCGGCATGATCGGCAACTTCGGCAAAAGCAAACACCAGCGACTCACCAAAGAAATGACCGGCGTCACCTTCAAAGACGTCGCCGGCATCGAAGAAGCCAAGCACGAAGTCACCGAAATCATCGAGTTCCTCCGAAACCCAAAGAAGTTCACCCGCCTCGGCGGACGCATCCCAAGAGGCGTCCTCCTCGTCGGTGAGCCCGGCTGCGGCAAAACCCTCCTCGCCAAGGCCATCGCCGGCGAGGCCGACGTCCCCTTCTTCAGCATCTCCGGATCCGACTTCGTCGAGATGTTCGTCGGCGTCGGCGCCAGCCGCGTCCGCGACCTCTTCAAGCAGGCCAAAGAGTCCGCCCCCTGCATCATCTTCCTCGACGAGATCGACGCCGTCGGCCGACGCCGCGGCGGCGGCTTCTCCTCAGGCGGACACGACGAACGCGAGCAAACCCTCAACGCCATCCTCGTCGAGATGGACGGCTTCGCATCCGGCGACGGCGTCATCGTCATCGCCGCCACCAACCGCTCCGACGTCCTCGACCCCGCACTCGTCCGCCCGGGGCGCTTCGACCGCCAGATCAGCGTCCCCCTCCCCGACGTCAAGGGACGCCTCGAGATCCTCAAAGTCCACGCCAAAAAGGTCAAACTGGGCCCCGACGTCCACCTCGAGAAGGTCGCCCGCGGCACGCCCATGTTCAGCGGCGCCGACCTCGCCGCGATCATCAACGAGGCCGCGATCAGCGCCACGATGAACGACAAGGACTTCATCGAGCACGAAGACTTCGAAGAAGCCCGCGACAAAGTCAAGTTCGGGCGCGCCAACAAGAGCCGCGTCCGCGAGAAGGACGAGAACAAGCTCGTCGCCTACCACGAGGCCGGCCACGCCGTCCTCCAGGCCGTCCTCAAAGACGCCGACCCGCTCCACAAGGTCACCATCATCCCAAGAGGCGGCGCCGGCGGCGCGACCTTCAGCCTGCCCGAAAAAGACCGCATGGGCTACAGCCTCAAGTGGCTCAACGCCACCATGCGCGTCGTCTGCGGCGGCCGCATCGCCGAAGAAAAAGCCATGGGCGACGTCTCCAGCGGCGCATCCATGGACATCATGCAGATCACCCAGCTCGCGCGCACCATGATCACCGAGTGGGGCATGTCCGAACGCCTCGGCTTCGTCCGCTACGCCGGCGCAGACACCAAGGAGATGTTCATCTCCGACCGCGAGTTCAGCAACGAGACCGCCCGCCTGATCGACGAAGAGGTCCGCCGCATCACCGACGAGGCCTACGCCGACGCCGAGCGCATGCTCAGCGACCACTGGACCCAGGTCGTTTCCGTCGCCGAGGCCCTGCTCAAGCACGAGACCCTCACCGCCGAAGAGGTCCACCTGCTCATGCGGGGCGAAGAGCTCGACAAGCCCACCGTCGCCGACCTCCTCCGCGCCGATCGCTCCGCCGCCAAGGCCAAGGCCAAAGAAGCCTCCGGCGCCGAGACTGACACCGCCACAGACCCCGAGGCCGACCTCCCGCCCGGCACCGCCCCGGCCTGAACCGCCCCCCAGCCGCTCAACGCCGCCGACGCACCACCATCCCGCCCGCGATCAGCAGCACGCCCAGCGCACCCGGAGTCGGCACCCCGCCCGCCCGCACCATCCACGTCCCCGGGAACGGCCCCTGCGTGTTCTGCACCGCCAGCCCCTGCGTGCCCAGGTCCGTGTTGAACACCCCGTCAAAGAAGTACCAGCTCCGCACGCCCGGCGTGCTCTGGTCCTGACGCGCAAACGCCTCCCCCTGCCGCGCATCCAGCGAGACCGCCACAAAGAACGTCCCGCTCACCGCCGTCTCGGGGATCGCATAGGTCGCAAACGTGTCGACTGTCGTCGCCCGCGTCACCGCGTCCACAACCGTCAACGCGACCGCGTCCCGCGGGTCAAGGTCATCCGTCGGGTCGTCAAAGATCGTGATCTTGATCTCGCGCCCGACGTCGAACCCCGTCCCAAAGCTCACCGACACCTCGTTGATCAACTCGCCGCCCGGCGCAACATCAAACACGTTGCCCCACGTGAACCAAGCGTCAAACGCGCTCGGCCCGATCACCGCCCCGCCCGAACCATCATCGAGCACGTAGTCCACACCCGAGGCCAGCGCGCTCCGACCGCCCGCGCCAAGCGCAACAACGATCCCGCCCGCCGCCGCAGCCATGGCGAAACCCCGCTCGCGCATCCGCATGTTTCCGCTCCTGTCGTCTTGTTCAACAACCGCCCCGGCCCGCACCCGCGCTGCGCCGTCGAACCCTCGCCCGAGCCCCACCCGCAACGCACGCCTGCACATCACTTCGCATCGGGCGCCCCACCCTCGGGGGCCTTACCCTCTGACGCCTTGCGCACGGCCTTCCGCCCCCGCCCGTGCCCCAGCGCCTTCCTGGGCGCGCCAAGGCTCTCCAGCGCCGCCGACACCTCGCCCGTCTCGCCCGATTCGATCGTCCGCACGCCCTGGTCCACCCGCTTGGGCTCGACCAGCGCCTTGGTCCCCTTCGCCCCCGCGTCCTCAAACCGCCGCAGCGTCGGCACCAGCCGCGTGTCGATCGAGCCCACGAGCCGGTTGTACCGGTCCACGCTCTGGCGGATCGAATCGCCCAGCTTCCCCGCGTGGTCGAACGCCACGCTCGCGCGCTCGTGCAGCTCGCGCCCCAGCTCCAGCAGCTCGCGCGCCTGCTCGGTCAGCGAGTGCTCGCGCCACCCCAGCGCCACCGCCCGCAGCAGCCCGATCAGCGTGCTCGGGCTCGCCAGGATCACCCCCTGCTGCGCCGCCGTCTCCAGCAGGTCCGCCCGACGGCTCAGCGCCGCATCAATGAAGTGATCCCCCGGCACAAACATCACCACAAAGTCCGGGCTCTTGTCGAAGTGCGACCAGTACCGCTTGTCGCTCAGCTTCTTCGCCTGCTCCGCCACGTGACGCGCAAACCGTTCGAGGTGCTGCTCGCGCTCCGTGTCGTCCCGCGCGTTCACCGCCTCCAGGTACGCGTACGTGTTCGTCTTCGCGTCGATCGCGATCACCCGCTCGTTCGGCAGCCGCACCACCATGTCGGGGCGCAGCAGGTTGCCCGCGTCGTCCCGCGTGCTCGTCTGCTCGCTGAAGTCGCAGTACCCCGTCATCCCCGCCAGCTCGGCCACGCGCCTGAGCTGGATCTCCCCGTACTGCCCGCGCACCTCCGGGCGGCTCAGCGCGTTGGTCAGCCGCGCCGTCTCGTCGCGCAGCCCGCCGCTCGCGCCCTGCAACGCCTGCACCTGCTCGCCGATCTTCGCGAAGCTCTCGATCCGCGCCTTCTCGATCTCCTCGAGCTTCTCACGCGTCAGCCGCAGCGTCTCCCCGATCGGCTTGACCAGCTCCGCCTGATCCTTCTGCGCGCTCTCGAACACCGGCTTGGCCTGCTCGATGAACTCCGCCCGGCTGCTCTTGAGCGCCTCCGCCGACAACGCCTTGAACGCGTCGGTAAACCGCTTCTCGAGCTGCTCGCGCTCGCCCAGCTCCCGCGCCGCCGACTCAAGCCGCTCGCGCAGCCGCGCCAGCTCCTCGCTCAGCTCGACAACCCGCCGCCCCCCGGCGTCGCGGGCTCCCTCCGCCCGCTCCAGCTCCGCCCGCCCGTGCTCGCGCACCCGCTCGGTCTCCTCGCGGGCCCGGTCGACCTCCTGGCCCAGCCGGGCCGCGTCCGCCCGCAGGCCCGCCGCCTCGGTCAGCGCCCGTGTCCGCCCCGCCAGGGCCCACACCACCGCCAACGCGAGCACCAGGCTCGCCACGCTCAACGCCACAATCGCGGTCACCATGGCGATCAGTTTACGAACCCTGCCGCTCCCCGCTCGCCAACCCGCTTGCCCCCTCACCCGCGCCCGCCAAGCCTGCCACTCTGGCACCCCGCCGCCCCCCCGCGCGATCGCTCAGGCAGCCGCCGCCCCCGCGCGTTTCCTCGCCGGCCCCGCCCGCGCCGTCCCGCAAGTCCCTTCTGTGGCCCCGGAGCCATCGCCCCCGACCCCGCCGCCCGCTGGCACCCGGTTTGCCATACCTCACCCGTGCGAGCACTGCGCTTCCATCACGCCGGCCCGATCGACCCGGGCCCGACCAGCCCCCCGGGCACCCCCGAGCACCCGGGCAGCGCCCCCGCGCCCGCCGGGCGCCTCAACCTCCTGCTCTCCTGCGGCACCTGGCAAGACGACCCCTGGGTCGACCGCCTCCCCCGCATGCTCGAGCCCATGGGCGTCCAGGCCCTCCGCGCCCAGACCGGGCGCGAGGCCACCCGCGTCATCGACCGCTCCCCCGTCCACGTCGCCGTCGTCGACCTCGCCCTGCCCATGCACGACGACCCCGCCGAGCAGGCCGGCGTCCAGCTCCTCGACCTCCTCCGACGCCTCCGCCAGCCCCCGCCCACGGTCGTCATCAAGCGTGCCCGCAGCGCCCGCGACGACCGCCGCGAGCTCGCCGCCGCCCTCCGCGCCGGCGCCTTCGCCGTCATCGACCGCCCCCACGACACCACCGACCTCGAACGCATGCTCGAGATCCTCCGCCGCATCGTCCAGCGCCACTACCAGGGACGCTGGCCGGCAACCTGAGCCCGCCACCTGAGCCAAACCCCGCGGGCCTCCCCCGCACAGACCCAAGTCAGTTCAAACCCGAGTCAGTTCAAACCCAACGCCCGCCAACAAACGGGCCCAAACGCAAAGAGGAGAACACCATGCCCGCGACCCAGACCAAGAGCAAGAAGAGCAAGGCCACCACCGTCAACCTCCGCCCCCTGCACGACAAGATCATCGTCGAGCGCGACGCCCCCGAGACCCAGACCGCAAGCGGCATCTTCCTGCCCGAGTCCAGCAAGGAGAAGCCCACCACCGCCACCGTCCTCGCCGTCGGCGACGGCACCCTCAACGAGAACACCGGCGACCGCATCCCCCTCGACGTCTCCGTCGGTGACAAAATCATCCTCTCCAAGTGGGGCGGCACCGAGATCACCCTCGACGGCGAGGACTACCTCATCATCAACGCCTCCGACGTCCTCGCCATCGTCGACTGATCGCCCGATGAACCAAGACCAACTCCGACTCGCACTCACCGAACTCAACGGCGACCGAACACTCGAACTCGCCCTCATGGGCACGCACGAGTCGGCCACACGCCTCTCCATCCCAAGCGCCATGCTCATCCCCGAAGAGACCGACAAACTCGTCAAAGTCACCGACGGCAAGAGCGTGTACATCGTCGAAGCCGAACGGGTCGCCTGGATCCGAATCGGCCTCTGAACCCAGTAGGACAGGCGTCCCGCCTGTCACGCCCAGAGCACAGGCGTCCCGCCTGTCGCCAAACACAAACACAAACGCTCGGCACCACCGCCCAGCGCCTCTCCGGAGTTCACTCATGCCTGCCAAGCAGATCGCATTCAACACCGACGCACGCGAGCGCATCCTCAAGGGTGTCCAGAAGCTCGCCAACGCCGTCAAGGTCACCCTCGGCCCCTCCGGCCGCGTCGTCGTCCTCGAAAAATCCTTCGGCGCGCCCACCGTCACCAAAGACGGCGTCACCGTCGCCAAGGAAATCACCCTCGACGACCCCTACGAAAACATGGGCGCACAAATGGTCAAGGAGGTCGCCAGCAAGTCCTCCAAGGAAGCCGGCGACGGCACCACCACCGCAACCGTCTACGCCGAGGCCATCTTCGCCGAGGGCCTCAAGAACATCACCTCCGGCGCCAACCCCAACCAGATCAAGCGCGGCATCGAGACCGCCATCACCGCCGTCATCAACGAGCTCACCAAGATGAGCACGCCCGTCAAGGGCTCCAAGGAAATCGCCCAGGTCGGCACCTGCTCCGCCAACCAGGACGAGTCCATCGGCAAAATCATCGCCGACGCCATGGACAAGGTCGGCAAAGACGGCGTCATCACCGTCGAGGAGGGCAAGTCCCTCGAGACCGAGGTCGAGCTCGTCGAGGGCATGCAGTTCGACAAGGGCTACCTCAGCCCCCACTTCGTCACCGACACCGCATCCATGACCGTCGAGCTCGACAAGCCCTACATCCTCCTCCACGAAAAGAAGCTCAGCAGCGCCAAGGACCTCCTCCCCATCCTCGGCAAGGTCGCCGAATCCGGCTCCCAGCTCCTCATCATCGCCGAAGACATCGACGGCGAAGCGCTCGCAACCCTCGTCGTCAACAAGCTCCGCGGCGTCCTCAAGGTCGCCGCCGTCAAGGCACCCGGCTTCGGCGACCGCCGCAAGGAAATGCTCGAAGACATCGCCACCCTCACCGGCGGCACCGCCGTCATGGACGAGCTCGGCCTCGACCTCGAAAAGCTCGAGCTCACCGAACTCGGCCGCGCCAAAAAGGTCACCCTCGACAAGGACAACACCACCATCGTCGAGGGCGCCGGCACCTCCGCCGCCATCAAGGGCCGCATCGAAATGATCCGCGCCCAGGTCGAAAACGCCACCAGCGACTACGACCGCGAAAAGCTCGAAGAGCGCCTCGCCAAGCTCGCCGGCGGCGTCGCACAGGTCAACGTCGGTGCCGCCACCGAGGTCGAGATGAAGGAAAAGAAGGCACGCGTCGAAGACGCACTCCACGCATGCCGCGCGGCCGTCGAAGAGGGCATCCTCCCCGGCGGCGGCGTCGCCGTCCTCCGCGCACGCAAGGCCATCGAAAACCTCCGCAAGAAGACCACCGGCGACGAACGCGTCGGCCTCGACATCGTCCACCGCGCCCTCAGCGCACCCGTCAAGCAGATCGCCCACAACTGCGGCCTCGACGGCTCGGTCATCGCCAGCAAGGTCGAGGAAAACGCCGAGACCAACTTCGGCTACAACGCCCTCACCCACGAGTACGGCGACCTCGTCGCCATGGGCGTCATCGTCCCCACCAAGGTCGAGCGCATCGCCCTCCAGAACGCCGCCAGCATCGCCGGCCTCCTGCTGACGACCGAGGCCGCCATCGTCGAAATCAAGGACAAGAAGACCGCCGCCGCCGGAGCCGGGGCGGGGGATGATTTCGACTACTGACCTATTTACCTAACAGTGCGGCTACAGTATCTTGACAGATCCTGTAGCTCTTGAAAGGCGAACCAATGGCCAAGTTTAAGATGCGGATGAAGCTCGAAGGCTTCGAGCTGGACATCGAGGGTGAGCGAGAAGCTATCCCGACGATCGCTCAGAACATCGGTGAGCAGTTCTCTGGACTCCTGGCACCTGCCGCCAACATTGTTGAAGGCGAGCCGCCGAAGAAGCTCGTTGCTAACGATGCTCAAGCAGCGCAGGCTGCTGAGCCTAAGCCAGCGAAGCGGAAGAAGCGTTCAAGTGGAGGAGGTCGTGCTGGTGCGGCTGCATCGGCTGCCGATGAGAGCAACGTCCTCAACTGGCAACATAACCCGGAGAAGTGGGGCAATCCGTTACAGAGTTGGACTACTGCCGAGAAGTCGATCTGGCTGCTCTACGTGATCGAGAAAGAGCTGAATCGTACGGCTGTCCCGGCGAAGCAGATCGTGGGGACATTCAATCATCACTTCAAGCAAGCCAAGACTGTTCACCCGCCAAACGTGACACGAGACCTGGGAGGTCTCAGGTCAGGCGCCAACTCCGAAGTTGGTGAGGACTCGACGAAGTCGCCATCGGAATGGTTCTTGACCAACGCCGGAAAGACCCGGGCGGAGAGGCTGGTGGCAGCGGCGCTGGGAAAGCCCGAAGCAGCGAGCAGCTAGGACTTCCGTGGGGCTTGTAGAACGTCAGCAGCTTGTCGATGCGTTCAGTCCGTCACTTGACGCACTCTTGGCCAATCAACTCGTGGATGAATTTGTCTCCATGGAGCAAAGGTTCATCCAGCGAGACTGGGGTATTGCCGAGCTTGATGGTGCAAAGTTCTGCGAGGTCTTGGCCCGGCTGCTCTATCAGGCAGACGCGGGCACTGTATCACGCTCGCGTTCCTTTGGCGACTGCCTCAGTTACCTAGAACGAGACGGTGTCGCGCATGCTCTAGTCCCGCGGCACGACGCACTGCATATCTGCAAGAGTCTCCGCCTCGTTTACAAGTTCAGGAATCAGCGAGGAGTCGCGCACATCTCGCCCAACTACACCCCCAGTCATATGGATGCGCGCCTCGTTATCGAGGTCGTAAGGTGGTGTATGTCAGAGAGTCTCCGCGTGTTGGGGCAAGCAGAACCCGAAGCGACAGCGAAGATGATCCGCGAATTGCTTCAGTTCGATGTCCCGGCAATTGGCGTCTACGAAGACTTGCTGCTTGTCCAGCGTACTGATCTGTCCGTGCAGGACGAGCTTGTAGTTCTTCTTCACTACGCGGGGGAATCTGGTATGTCGCGGCGCGACCTCGGGCGCTTCTCGATGGGCTCGCCGCCGAGCGTCACGCGCGCTCTGTCGCGGCTGGCTGCCGCCGAGTCGCGTCAGGTAATTCAGTTGCCAGCCGGCAACTATCGGCTCACCGACCTTGGAGCGCGATACGTCCGCGAGCAACTGGCCGATAAGCTCCTTGTTGAGTAGGGGGCACCGGCCTGTCTCGTCCGCGGGAGCGATGTGCCACGTTCGTGCGCAACCTCCGCGTCCTCTCAACACCACCGCCGACGCCGCCCCAACCCGCCGGTACCGTCGCCCCCATGCGATGGACGACCACCCCAACCGATCGGCACGACCACCACCCCCAGCACCAGTCCTCAACGAGTGCCCCGCCCCCTCCAACCCCGGGTCCCCAGTCCCCAGTCGCCGATCCCCTCCTCCAAGACTTCCTCACCAACGACCTCGGCCTCCTGACCCTCGCCGCCCGCCACGCCCTCTCCCTCGACCAGCTCGAAGCCTGGCTCACCAGCGACGCCACCCAACGCACCCTCGCCACCATCGAACGCCTCGCTGCTATTCGCGCCCGAGCCGTCGCCGCCCAGGCCGCCCCCCTCGCCACCACCCGCCTGCTCAACCTCACCGCCGACCCCACAACCCCACCCGAAACCGCCCGCAAAGCCGCAACAACCCTCCTCCGCGCCCACCGTGTCCCCTCCCCTCCCCCGCGCCCCGCGGGGGAGGTGGCCCGGC
>JBCCDD010000007.1:0-150586 GCA_039033175.1 Planctomycetota bacterium | reverse complement strand
GCTCCAAACCGCGGAGGGCGTGGGTGTATTTCCGGGGGTTGAAAGAAAAGTCGGGCGCTGCGCGCCGCTCTGGCGTCGGGCTAGAGCGAGAGACCCTCGAGCGATGCGAGCCCGAGCGGTTCGTCGGTGTGGAAGGGCTCGGCCGCCTCGGCGCCGATGCGGCTGCCGAAGTAGCGGGCCGCGTGCTCGATCGTGGCGAGCACGCGCCGGTTCTTCTCGTGCGCGAGGAACTGGCTCTCGTACGCGCGCACGGCGTCGAGCTTGATCTCGAGCTGATCGCTGATGTCGATCAGGAAGCTCGGGCTCGGCACGATGCGCAGGTGCGTCGCGTAGTAGTGGATCAGCCACTTGGGGTAGCAGGGCGGGGGGTGCTCGCCCGCGTCGGCGTCGCTGGGGATGAAGCGGTCGCCCGTCCAGTGGTCGTGGGGCCAGGGCAGGTCGAGCTTGGTGAGCTTGGCGTCGAAGCGCGCGTCCTCGACGATCCGCGTGCCGGCGCGGTGGTCGGGGTGGGCGTCAGCGGGGAAGGGCGAGAAGAGGATGTCGGCCCGCCAGGCGCGGATCGCCGACGCCGCGAGGTGGCGTGCCTCGATCGAGTGCTCGAGCTCGCGGTTGCGCAGCCCCAGCAGGATGCGCCGGATCGGGCGCGCGCCGGGGTGCTCGGGGCTGGGCGCGGGGGTGAGGATCTCGGTCGCGGCGGCGGCCTCGCGCGCGCGCATCGCGGGTGTGCCGTGGGGCGTGGGCTCGCCGTTGGTCAGGTCGACCAGCAGCAGGTCGTGGCCCTGTCGCGCGAGGCGGGCGATGGTGCCGCCCATGCCGAGTTCCTGGTCGTCGGGGTGGGGTCCGAAGACGATGATGCGGGCCATCGCGCGGGCGCCTCTCAGGTCATCTCGTTGCTGACGATGACCAGCCCGAGCAGCGCGTCCCGCCCGCCCTGCCCGTTCTCGTCGTCCTCGCCGCCGGTGCCCCATTCGACGAGCACGACGGGGTCGGGCTGATCGGTCGCGAAGAAGCCGCCGGCGCGGAAGGGTGTGCCGAACTGGTCGACGAACTCACGCAGCTCGAGGTCGAGCGACCCGCCCGGGGGCAGGGCGTCGACGGGCCTGCTGAAGCGCCGGTTGAGCCAGATCCGCCCGGCGGGCAGTTCGGTCGTTGTCGTGTTGGTCAGCGAGAGGCGCGTGTTCTCGCGAAAGACCTGGATGTCGGCCGTCCCCGTGCGCTCGGGCGAGGCGGGGTAGGTCGCGGCCCAGGCCGAGGCCGCGGGGGCCTTGCTGGTCAGCAGCGCGCACCCGCTGATACAGGGTGCGAGCAGCGTGAGCAGCGCAAGCGGGACGGCCTTCAACGCGTCGGGGGTGTGTGGCATCACCGGACATGGTGGCGTTGTCGCGCCGGTTGGGCAAATCGGTGGGGAAAACAATCCGGGCGTGTGGCGGGTCTGGATCCGCACCCGACGCTCTGGTAGTTTGGCAACGAGGGGAGGGATCCGTTCCATGTTGACCGACCGATTGAGCCGTTCGCTGGGCGTTGCGTTCCTGTTGTCTGCTGTCTCGCTGGGCGCTCCGGCCTCGGCCCAGGCCGACGGCTTCGGCAGCGCGACCGTCAAGGGTGGCTCGCCGTTCGAGACCGTCACCCGCGATGTCAACGGCATGGGCGTTGTCTTCGACGAACGCTCGAACGAGGCGTTTCTGTACACCATGAACACGGGCAGCGTCGGGCGGGGCAGCGCGGCGGCGGTCGTCCGGGCCGACGTGCCCGGCGGGCGGCTCGGCATCGCCGGCTGCGGGCAGGCCAAGAGCGGAGGCGTCGTGCTCGACGCCTCGGCGCGCAGCGAGATCACCTTCGACGAGACCTACCGCATCACCTCGGACACGCTCCCCGACGGCACGCCCGTCACCCTCCGCTTCCGCGTGCAGGTCTCCTACCGCGGGCAGGGCTGGCACTCCAACGGCGACGCGTGCGCGCCGCAGCGATCGACCCACAGCGGGAGCGCCAGCGTCGATATCCGTGCCCAAAGCCCGGGCGTCAACCGCTACCGCGAGAGCGGCACGGTCTCCGAGACAAGCTGCCAGACCGAACAGGTGTTCACCGGCTTGATCAACGCGCAGCTCGCGATGCCCGAGGACACGCTCTGGGCGACCGGCAGCAGCGAGGCGATGCTCGACGCGGTCGTCGGCTCGCAGCTCACCGTCTTTGTCAGGCTCGAGGGGCAGTGCGGCGTCGCGACGCAGTTCGCCGCCCAGAAGGGGCGGACGTCGTACTTCGCCGGCCTTGGGTTCGGCTTCACGTTCGATCAGGACGCCGGGCTGGAGCCGCTGGACCCCGACCCGATGCTTCCCCCGCCCCCGCCGCCCCCGGGCATCGAGATCCTGACCCACGGCTACGTCGATGACTTCATCCCGCCCGACCCGCTCAAGGATTGCCCGGTCGATCTCAACTGCGACACGTTCATCGACGTCTTTGATGTCATCGAATTCCTGGGGCTCTTCGACGCGATGGATGCCAAGGCCGACTGGAACCTCGACGGGCTGTTCGACATCTTCGACGTGATCGATTTTCTCGCGGTCTTTGAGCTGGAGTGCGAGCCGATCGTGATCGGCTGACCGGAGCAACTGATCGGAGCAACTGGGCAGATCAACCGGGCAAGCCAACCGGGCAGATCAGTCGGCGGCATCGGGCGGGCGGATCGACAATCGGGATCGGCGTTCGGGCCGCGTATCGTTCCGTATGGGTTGCGGGAACGACAAAGCCAGTCCGAAGCCCAGCGGCAACGCGACGGCGCCGAGCCCGGCGATCGCGCCCGGCGGGCGCGGGCGACCCCCGGCAATCGAGCTCGATCCCCGGCGCATCGCCGAGGATCTGGTCACGCGATTCGGCCCCGGCGGCATGGACCCGCGCGTCCGCGATCTGGTGCCGGGCTTCGACGCGCCCTTCTTTCAGGCCGGGCTCGCGGGGTATTCCGACGCCGCGATGCGCTTGATCGCCCGTCGCCACGGGTGCCCGTTCTGCGTGACCGAGGCGTTGCTGGATCGCACGCTGCTCGCCGGCGGGCGCGGCTTCGCCAAGGCCGACCTGGGCGACCTGACCGACAACATCCCGGGCGGCGCCGAGGACGCGCCGCTCGCCTGCCAGATCATGGGCTCCGATCCGGTCGAGATGGCGGCCGCCTCGCTCAAGGCCGTCGAGCAGGGGCGCTCGGGGGAGAAGCACTACCGCGCGCTCGCCTACGCCGGGCGCGACGCCGACTTTGCCAAAGACGTCAGCGCCTCGCACCTGCGCCTGCCCGGGGGCGTGCAAGTCGACGCCGGTCACGAGCGCAACGCCCCGATCACCGACCCCCGGTCGCCGACGGCCTCGTTCTCGGTGATCGACGTCAACCTCGCGTGCCCGGTCAAGAAGGTGAGCAAGAAGGCGCGCGGGGGGCACTGGCTGGCCGAGCCAGAGGGAGCGATCGCGATCCTCGAGGCGGTGCGTGAGGCCGTGCCGCCCGAGGTCCCGGTCACAGTCAAGATGCGCCGGAGCTTCGACGACACCGACGCGATGCGCGAGACGTTCCTGCGTCTGTTCGACGCGGCCTACGACATCGGCTGCGCGTGGGTCACCGTGCACGGACGGACCGTTGAACAGAAGTACCTGGGCCCCAGCCGCTGGGACCCGCTGCGCGAACTCGCCCGGCGTGTCGAGGCGCGCTGGCCCGATCGGGTCGTCTTCGGCTCGGGCGACATCTGGAGTGCCGCCGACATCTTCCGCATGGTCGCGTACGCCGGGCTGGGCGGCGCGAGCGTCGCGCGCGGGTGCATCGGGAACCCGTGGATCTTCCGCCAGGCGCGCGACCTGCTCGCGGGGCGCGAGCCCGCTCCGCCGACGGTCGCCGAGCAGCGGGGCGTGCTCGAAGAGCACTTCGACCTCGCGGTCAGCGTCAACGAGCGTCTGGTCCGCGGGCGAGATGCGCAGGCCAAGCGTGACCGGGCCGAGCTGGTGACCGGCAAGACGATGCGCAAATTCGCGGTGCGGTTCAGCGAGCATCATCCGCGTGCGGACGATGTGCGCCGGGCGTTCATCGGGGTGCAGGATCTCGAGGGCTGGCGCGCCGTGCTCGATCGGCACTACGCGCCCGGTCGCTGAGTCCCGCAGCGCGGGTGGCGCGGCTTGACCGGGTGTGAGGTTGTCCGATCTGCGGGCACCCGGCCTCGTGTTCGCCCGGGATCACGCCGACTTGCCGTGCGCCTGCCCGCTGTCGTCGCCGGCGGGCTCGGGCGGCTTGGTTTCGCCGCCCTTGTCGCCCTTGGGCTTGCTGTCGCCGCCCGGGTACTTGATGCGCCCGTGGTAGATGCTCGCGACCGTGCGGCTGATCGACGCGCAGATGATGTGCAGCTCGCGCAGGGTCAGGTCGCACTCGTCGAACTGCCCATCGCGCAAGCGCCGGTCGGCCATGTCGCGCACCAGCGCGTCGATGCGCGTCGCGGTCGGCTCGCTCAGCGTGCGCGTCGTGCTCTCGACCGCGTCGGCGAGCATCGAGATCGCCACCTCTTTCGTCCGCGGCTTGGGCCCGGGGTAGCGGTAGTCGGCCTCTTCGGGCAGGCGGTCTTCGTCGGCGATGGGCTCGGCGGCGTCGGCGGGAGAGCCCTCGGCGTGCTCCCCGTTCTTGCCCTTGCCCCCGGCCTGATCGCGGGCCCGGCGGTAGAAAAACTCGACCAGCGTCGTCCCGTGGTGCGCCTCGATGAAGTGCCAGAGCGATCGGGGCAGCCCGTGCTCGCGGGCCATCTCCATCCCGTCCTTGACGTGCCCGACGATCACGAGCAGGCTCATCGCGGGGCTCAGCTTGTCGTGGCGGTTGAGCCCGGTCTGGTTCTCGATGAAGTACTCGGGCTTGTTGATCTTGCCGATGTCGTGGTACAGGCACCCGACGTAGGTCAGCAGCGCATCGGCGCCGACCGACTCGGCCGCGGTCTCGGCGATCGACGCGACGTTGAGCGAGTGGTTGTACGTCCCCGGCGCGCGCTGCTGCATCTCGCGCAGCAGGGGCTGCTTGGGGTCGCGCAGCTCAATGAGTGTCATGCCCGTGGTGATGTCGAACGTGCGCTCGATCACCGGCAGCAGGAAGAGCAGCAGCCCGCCGGCGAGCAGCCCGGCGAACCCGCTGAGCCCCGCGTCGATGCCGGTCTGCTGGAGCGCCGCCGAGAGGTTCAGCTCGGTCAGCGGGCGGTCGACGAGCCCGACAAAGACCGCGCCGACCGCCAGCACGCCGCCCGTCACCAGGCTCGCGCGCACGAGCGAGCCGCGGTCGCGGATCTCCCCGAGCAGCGCGACGGCGACCGCGATGCCGGTCAGCGCGAGGATGTACGAGCTCACCGGCTGGTCCTGGGCGAGGCAGGCCATCACGGCGGTGCCCGCGCCCATCGCGACGGCGGTCCGCTGGTCGTAGGCGATCGCCGTCAGCGCCGCGACGAGCACGCAGGGGGTGAGCAGCCCGAGCTGCCAGAACCGCGGGTCCCCCGCGGCGACGAGCGCCGCGATCGTCACACCCAGCGCGATCATGCCCGCCAGCCACGCGGCCCGCCCGGAGCGCTCGGCGATGCGCCGGTTGAAGACCACGCAGTACCCCGCGAGCACGAGCGCGATCGCGCCGACGGCGCCGCCGACCGCGGCACGCCGGCTCCACACGCGCCACGCCGGCGCGTTGCCCGCAAACTCGGCGAGCTCGCGCGCGAACAGCTCGTACTGCGCCTGGTCCAGCACGTCGCCCCGCGTGAAGATCTGCTGCCCCACCGGGATCGTGCGCACGACGGGGGAGATCTGCTCGGCCGCCTCGGTCTCGGCCTGGGCGGTGGCGGTGGGATCGAAGTCGAACGTGGGGCGTGCGCCCGTCGAGAGGCGGTGCTCGACGACGCGTGCTCGCTCGCCCTCGAACCCCGCGACGCGCACGAGCGTCGCAACGACCGAGGCGAGCTGATCGGTGTCGCCCAGGTTGATCGCGTCGTTGCGGCTGACAAACACCGGGCCCCGCGCACCGTCGAGGCGGATCTGCGGGCTCAGGCCCGATTGCGTCGCCTGCTGGTAGGTCGAACGGTCGAGCATCGGGCGCCGGCGCAGGATGTCGTCGAGCGTCGAGATCGACTGGCGCCACCCGCCCTGCCCGTCCTCGTTCTGCGTCAGCATGCGCAGCGAAGCGAGCTCGCCCTCGTTGAGCCCGAAGGTCTCGCGCACCCCGTTGTCGACCTCGTCGAGCGACGCGGCGCCGGCGACGGTCAGCGGCAGGTTCTCAAGCTCAGACCGGACGGCCTCGATCACGCCCTCATCGGCGGTAAAGACCCGCGGCGTGCGCGACCGCGCCTCCTCGCGCAGGCGTTCGGTCTCCTGCTCGTCGACGGTGGTGAACCGGACGCGGACCGTCGCGGTCTCGGTCATCACCTGCCCGACCGCGATCCGTGGCTGCTCGCGCGACCAGTTGGCGACTGACGAGACCCAGGCGATCAACGCCGCGACGATCAGCAGCCCGGGCACGAGCCCCGGTGCCGCGATCAGATCGGCGAGAACCTCGGCGGGCCTGCGCGCGCCGACGCGGACCTTCGAGCGCCGGCGTTTGGCCTTGCCGCTGGCTCGCGCGCCCGCTTTGCCCTGAGGCTTGGCGCCCGCTTTGCCGGCGGGGTTGCCCGGCTTCTTGCCCTGGTCGCCGGTCAAGGTGTGCTCCCCCCGGTCGTCTCGTCGCCGCCGTAGGCCTCGACGATCCGCTGCACCAGGCTGTGGCGCACGACGTCCTCGCCCGCGAAGGTCACCGCGTCGATCCGCGGGATGCCCCGCAGGCGCCGGACCGCGTCGACCAGCCCGCTGTCGTGCTTCTCGGGCAGGTCGATCTGTGTCGTGTCGCCGGTCACGATCATCTTGGAGCCGTGCCCCATGCGGGTGAGGAACATCTGCATCTGCGCGCGCGTCGAGTTCTGGGCCTCGTCGAGGATGATCACGCTCGCGTTGAGCGTGCGCCCGCGCATGAACGCCAGCGGCACCACCTCGAGCACGTCGGTATCCATAAACCGGCGGATGTCGTGGTAGGGCAGCATGTCGTGCAGCGCGTCGAGCAGCGGGCGCAGGTAGGGGTTGACCTTCGCTTCCAGGTCGCCGGGCAGGAAGCCCAGTTTCTCGCCCGCCTCGACCGCCGGTCGGCACAGCACGACCTTGCTGACGCGCTGCTGCTTGAGCATGTGGACCGCGGCGGCGACGGCGAGGTAGGTCTTGCCCGTGCCCGCGGGCCCGACGCCGAAGATCAGGTCGTTGTCGCGGATCGCGCGGATGTACCGCTCTTGGTTCGCGGTTTTGGCGACCACGGCCCGACCGGCGGCGTACACGTCAAGGCGCCCGTCCCACCCCTCGGCCCCCAGCGGCGCGCTGCCCGCGTGGCGATCGCCCGCGGCGACATCGGTGATGATCGCGAGCACGTCCTCGCGGCTCAGCGCGTGGCGCCGGCGTGCCTCTTCGCGCAAGCGCTCGAGCACCGCCCGCGCGACGCGGAGCTGCTCGGGCTTGCCGCTGAGGCGCACGACGCCGTCGCGCGAGCTGACCGAGACGCCCAGCGCCTCGCGCAGCATCTTGAGATTGCGCTCGGCAACACCGACGACGCGCTGCTGCTCGTCTCGGTCGGGGACATGAACGGTCAGTTCCAAGGGGCTTGCTTCTCCGCCGGTCTGCCCGTCGCTGGGCGCCGGCTCTGCTGCTCTGGCGATCGACGCCCGTCCGCCGGGGCACCCGCCCCGGTTGACACCCGCCCGGGCCGGCGGGAGCCTCTCACCCGGAAGGTGATGCTATGAACCCGCCCACGCCCGGATCACACATCTCGTCGGCCCGCCCCGCGCGGGCCCCGCGTGTGCTATCGGCCCGTTCGCCCGCACGCTTGCCCGATGTCTCGCCGGGCGTCCTCCGCGCGGGCGTGCTCGCCCTGACGGTCGTCGCCGGGTGCTGCGTGGGCGGGTGCGGGACACCAGAGGCCTCCCCGCGCCTCGCGTCCGAGCCCGCGTCGCTCCGGATCGAGTTGGAACCCGCCATAACCGGGGAATACGGTCCCTGGCAAGCGATCGACGAGGCCGTCGCCGAGGCGGCCCGCGCCGAGCGGTTCATCGTCGCGAGCGTCGGCGAGTTGGGCGACCGCTTCCGGACCTACGAGCTCCTGTCGCACACGGACGCGCCGGGGCGACTGAGGCTGGAGCGCTCGGGCGACGTGCTCAACGCCTCGGCCCGCTTGGGGCGGTTTGGTGGTGAGGCCGATGCGAGCAGGCTGCTCGAGGAGCTGCGGTCAGCGATCCGCTGAGCGTGACTCGGCGTCGCGAGAGGTGTCGCTCGAAGGCGTTTGCTGAACAATCGGCTGGTCCTCGGGCGTGCCCTCGAGCGCGGCGAGCGTCTCATCGCCCGGCGTGGGCACGCAGGCGGGCAGCTCGACGATCATCGTCGTGCCCTGTTGCCAGACGCTCTCGACGCCGACCCCGCCCCCGAGCCGGCGTGCGGCGTGCTTGACGATCGCCAGCCCGAGCCCGGTGCCACGCCTGCGTTGCCCGCCGGCCCGCGCGGGGTCGACCTGATAGAAGCGCTCGAAGATGCGTCGCTGGTCGCGCAGCGGGATGCCCGTGCCCTCGTCGATCACGCGGACGCGCATGCCCAGCATGGGGCGGGCCTCGTCGACGACCAGCGGGGTCGGCAGATCCGGGCTGGGCCTGATTTCGGCGAGCCGGGCGACGACCCGCACGATTGTGTTGTCGCGCGCGTGCTTGCAGGCGTTGTCGATCAGGTTGCGCAGGATCAGCTCGACCAGCGACGGGTCGGAGATCAGGCGTTCGAGCCCGGGCGCGATGTCGAACTCGAGCGACAGGCCTTGCTCGCCCAGGCGATCGGTAAACATGTCGCGCAGCTCGCCGGCCATCGCGTGCAGGTCGACCGGCTCGACCGTCGGGCGCTGGTCGGGCGACTCAAGACGGCTGAGGTCGAGCAGGTCGCTGACCATCTCTTCGAGGCGGCGCGCGTTGTTCTCGACCATCGACACCAGACGCGCGACCATCTGCGGGTCTTCGGGCAGCGTGGCGAGCGTCTCGGCGGCCCCGCGGATCGAGGCGACGGGCGTGCGCAGCTCGTGGCTCGCGTTGGCGGCGAAATCGCTCTTGAGCTGCACGGCCTGGTCGAGCTCGGTCACGTCGCGCAGCGTGAGCGCGACGCCGTGCTCGTCGGGTTCGCCGTCATCGTTCTGCCCCGCGAGCCCGCGCACCGGGCCCAGGCGCACCGGACCGGCGACCACCTCCATCACGCGCGTGACGTCGCCGACCGAGAGGCGGATGCGCGGGCGGGGCAGCTCGTCGCCGCGGCGGACGCGTTCGACGAGGTCGAGCACCTGTCGGTGGGGCAGCACGTCGTCGATCTCGGTGCCGACCATGGTCTCGCGCCGTGCGCCCAGGAGCTGGTGCGCGGGGCGGTTGGCGAAGCGGATACGCCCGACCGAGTCGAGCGCGAGCACGGGCGCGCCGACGCCGTCGAGCACCTCGCGCAGCCCGCGGCGTTGCTGGACGAGGCGCTCGAGCTGCGCGCGCAGCGCGCCGTCGCGCGCTCGCGCGAGCGAGATCAACTCGCTGGCAGACGCGGGTGTCGTGGCGCCCGGCGTGTCGCCCAGGGCCGAGGCGATGCTCGCGAGATCGCGCTGGCGGGCGCGCTGGAGCAGGTCGTACACGACGCGGAGGGCGACGCCCGCGACGATCGCGACCAGCAGCGGGGGGCGCAGCGACTCGGGCGCGAACGCGACGACGAGCACGATGCCCGCGAGCCCGATGAGCGCGAGCGGGGCCGAGGTGCGCATGAGGCTGGGCGAGCCGGGGGCGGGGCCGGCGTTGGGCGGGGGCGGCATCGGGCGGGCTCGGCTCAGACCTCGCAGCTCGCGTCGTCTTCGGCGATGAGCCGGTACCCGACGCCGCGCACGGTCTTGATCACGCCCGCGTGATCGCCCAGCTTCTTGCGGATGCTCGTCACGTGCACGTCGACCGTGCGCTCGGTGACGGTCACGCCCGGGCCCATCGCGCGGGCGATGAGGCGACGGCGGTCCTGCACCTTGCCGCTGGCTTCCATCAGCGCGGAGAGAATGCGGAACTCGGTGACCGTCAGCGCGATCGGGTGCCCGTCGACAAAGGCCTGGTGCGTGCCCAGGTCGAGGCGGATGGATCCGATGCTCAGCTCGGCGGATTCGCCCTCGATCGCCGCGGCCCGGCGGAGCAGCGCACGGATGCGCGCGAGCAGCACGCGCATGCTGAATGGCTTGGTCATGTAGTCGTCGGTGCCCTCGGCAAAGCCGGCGACCTCGTCGGCCTCCTCGGTCTTTGCGGTGAGCATCAGGATGGGCAGGCCCGCGTGCTTGCCGTGCCTGAGGCGCCGGGCGACCTCGAGCCCGCTGAGCTCGGGCATCATGACATCGAGCACGACGAGATCGGGCGGATCGGCCTCGATCTGCTCGATCGCCGCGAGCCCGTCGTGGGCGACGCGCGTCTCGAATCCCTCGCGCTGGAGGTTGTACGCGAGCAGCTCGGCCAGATCGGGCTCGTCGTCGACGACGAGGATGCGTCGCGGGTCGTTCACGGGGGGAGTTCCAGATGGTCGACGGGTTGTCGACGGGTGATGGATCTTCGTTTCCGGCGTGAAATCCGCGCCGGGGCGTGCTGGAGGCCCCCGCGGCGGCGGATGGTATCGCGGCCCGCGCGGGACGCAAAGCAAGTTCCTGCCCAATTGCGGCGAGGCGGAGGCAGGAGTGAGTCACCAGAACCGGTGGATTGAGCCTGATTTGGGCCGCTGCGTGATGGAAATCGGAGAGGAATCTTGTGGTAGTTGGTGCTAACTTGCCGAGATGGTGACTATGGTTGGTACTCGCTAATCTTGTCCGCCTGGTGGGGGAGGCGTCCGGGAAACCGGGGCCTGCACGCTCGGGACGGGCGAAAGAGTGGGTTGCGGGCTTCACGCCGAGAGGCGTGGCGAGCCGATTTGAGCAGGCCGGCATGGATGCCGGGTTGCTCGAGAGCACGGTGGCGGCCGGAGGATCCGGGCCGCTCGGCTTCGGCGAGGATTGCCGGGGCACGCAGGAACGGGCCGCTTCGTTTGAGGCGATCCATGGATTGAGGTGAGCCCCGCGTGGACGGGGCGCTGGAAGGCCGGATGCACCGGCGACCGACCGACACCACGCAAGGCCGCGTGTGCCGAGCTGAGGTCGGGGCCGGAGTGCCACGGTTTTTCTGACAACGGTTCTCGAGGGCGTAGTGCCCTCCACGCAAGGGGTATCTGACATGAGTCTGAACAAGTTTTTCGCAACGGGTGCGGCCCTGAGCCTTGCCGGCCTCGCCGGCGCCGCGACGCCTGACCTTGACATCGATCGCGCGTACGCCGCCGAGCTGCGTGCCGACGCCGCGACCCACACGAGCCTGCTGCAGAGCGGCGGCTCGGGCTGGACGCCCGAGGACGGCTTCCACTTGGGCGACGCGTCGGGCAACAACACCCTGCGTGTTGGCTCGCTGCTGCAGTTCCGTTACGTCGCCAGCTTCCGCGACGACGACGACCTGGCCCCGGGTGCCGAGAGCTTTGCTCACGGCTTCGAGCGTCCCCGCACGCAGATCTGGCTCGAGGGCAACATCGTCAACCCGCGTCTGCAGTACCGCGTGTCGTTCGACCTCGGTACAGCTAACGGCGGCCGCAACACCGCCTCGGGCGCCCTGCGCGACGCGTACGTGCAGTACTTCTTCGAGGGTGAGGGCGAGGGCTTCTTCGCCCGCTGGGGTCAGTTCAAGGCCCCGCTCATCGGTGAAGAGAACATCGCCGCTGAGTACCAGCTCGCCGTCGAGCGGTCGAGCGTCAACGAGTTCTTCGCTCCCGGTTACAGCGAGGGCATCCTCGTCGGCTACCTCGCGGACTCGTTCGCGTTGTACGGCACCGTCAGCGACGGCGTCCGTGACCCCGGCGTGACCGGCGGCACCGGTGGCACCCCCTTCGCCGGCCCCGACGCCGACTACGCCTTCACGGGCCGCGCCGAGGTCAAGTTCGCCGGTGACTGGGATCAGTTCGCTGACTTCACCGGTATGCGTGGCCAGGACATGGGCTTCCTGCTCGGTGGTGGTTTCCACTGGCAGTCGGCCGGTGACACGGGCCAGTCGGCTTCGGGTCTGCCCAACGCCGCCAACAGCGACTACTACCTCTGGACCGTCGACGCTCAGCTCGAGGGCGATGGCTGGAGCGCGTACGCCGCCTACCTGGGCCACACGCTCGACATCGACGGCGGCCTCGACGTGACCAACCAGGGCGTCGTCGTTCAGGGTGCCCTGTACGTCGCCGACCAGGTCGAGCTCTTCGCTCGCTACGACGGCCTCTTCCTCGACGGCGACCTCGTCGCCGCCAACGCCGAAGAGGACTACCACTTCCTCACCTTCGGCGGCACCTACTACGTCACCCCCAACAGCCACACCGCCAAGGTTACTGTTGACGTGGTCTGGGCCCTCGACGAATCGCTCGGCAGCAACCTGATCGGCGGCGTCGACGCCAACCAGACCGACACCAGCCTGCTCGGCATGTCGGACGACGAGATCGCCCTCCGCGGCCAGATCCAGCTCCTCTTCTAAGACTGGATCGCCTCTCGATACACCGCTGGCGGCCAGCCGGGCTCTCGCCCGTCGGCCGCCGGCTTGAAGATCACTCCTCCGTGGGCCCGAAAGGGCCCGCGGGGCGTTTTGGGGGCAACGAAGACACGGGTGAAAGCACCCGCGTCCTCACGCCCGCTCGGTTCGGGCTGATGTGTTGCGGTGCCCGTTGCTCTGTGCACGATCGAACACACGCCCCGCCCGCTGCCGACGCACGCTGCGTCGGCGTTCCGCCTCTGCATCGAACCGATGGGGCGGGGCCCAGAGGATCTGGAGCGTTGCTCATGGCCCTTCTGCGCACCGTCGTCTTGCCCAGCACGCTCGCCGCTGTTGTGGGCCTCGCGTCCGCCGCCGAAAGCTCGGGCGGGGAGCCAAGCGATTCGCCCGCCGCCGTCACAACGCTGTCGGTGGCCGACGTCGGTTCGCTTCCGTCAGATGATGCGCTCAGGTCCATTCTCGCCGGCGGTACGCGTTCCCCGGCTGTCGGCGGCACGGGGGCCCTCCATCTCCGCGGGTTTGACTATCGCCCGGGCACGTTCGCCATAGGCGGCGGGGGCGCCGGCGGCGGCTTCACGCCCCAGTTCCGCGTCGGCGCGAGCCTCCAGTTCCGCTACACCGCGAGCTTCCGAGACGACGACGAGCTGCCCGCCGCCGACGGCGAGGGCTTCAGCCACGGCTTCCAGCGCCCGCGGACGCGCCTCATCTTCGACGCCGACATCACCGAGAACCTCGGCGCGTACATCAGCTACAACCTCTCGAGCCTGTCCAGCGGCGCGCCCTCGGGCGAGACCGAAGGCGATCTCGAAGAGGCGTACGCGGTCGCCGGCTTCGGCGACAACTTCTACATCCGCTTCGGGCAGTTCAAGGTCGGGCATCTCTACGAAGAGCTGATCCCCGACGAGTACCAGGCCTTCGCCGAGCGATCGATCGCTACCGAGTACATGGGCCAGCAGTTCAGCGAGGGCATCCAGTTCGGCTACGCGACCGACGAGTTCTCCTTCACCGCGGCCGCCCACGACGGCTTCGGCACGTGGGAGACATCGTTCGACTCGGGCGACGAGGCCGACATCGCCTGGTCGTTCCGGGGCGATTGGTCGCCCGTCGGGTCGCTCACCCAGTTCCAGGATTTCACGAGCTTCCGCGGGTCTGACTACGGCGTCCGCATCGGCGCGGGGCTGACCTACGCCCGCCTCGGCGAGACCGGCGCCGGGAGCAGCGGCGTCCCCGTGCAGGACGAGCAGGACCGCTTTGACTGGACCGCCGACGTGCAGGCCAAGGGCGACGGATGGAACGCGTTCGCCGCGTACAGCGGCATGACGATCGACACCGAGGACCCGTTCCTTGATGACATCACCTCGCACGCGTTCAGCGTGCAGGGCGGGTACTTCCTCACCGAGCAGGTCGAGTTCATCGCCCGCTACGAGGCGCTCTTTCCCGACGAGGACGCCGTCGCCACGGACGACAACGACTTCAGCTTCCTGACGCTGGGCGCGAACTACTACGTGCTGCCGCAATCGCACGCGGCGAAGTTCACCTGCGACATCATCTACGCCTTCGACGAGACGATGCCGCTGAGCATGCTCAGCAACAACAACGGGGTCCGCCCCGTCGGGGACGGCGCGCTCAACGGTGTCCTCGGGCAGACCGACGACGGCGAGATCACGCTCCGCGCACAGTTCCAGATTCTGTTCTAACGCCGCCCGCGGCTCACATCCGGTCGACCGTCGGGATCCCCAGCGCCTCGAGCCCGTCGCCCAGCACGCGGGCCGTGAGGTCGCACAGGCGCAGGCGGCTGTCGCGCACGCCCTCGTCCTCGACGCGCAGCACCGGGCAACGCTCGTAGAAGCCGCTGAACGCGCCGGCCAGCTCGAACAGGTACGCGCACAGGCGGCTGGGCTCCAGCGCCTCGCCCGCAGATCGGACCACGCCCGGGTAACGCAGCAGCGTGAGCGTCAGCGTTCGCTCGTCGGGCTGGTCGAGGCGGAGCGGCGCGGCGCGGGCGCCCGCGGTGTCCACGCCCTGTTCCTCTGCCCGGCGGTAGATGCTGCGGATGCGCACCAACGCGTTGAGCAGATAGGGCCCCGTGTCGCCCTCGAACGCGAGCATGCGGTCGAAGCTGAACACGTAGTCCTTGACGCGTTCGATGCTCAGGTCGGCGTACTTGATCGCCGCCATCGCGACCGCCTCGGCGATCGGTGCGCGATCGCCCGCGGGCATGCCCTCGTTCTTCTCGCCGACCGTCTTGTCGGCGCGCTGCACGGCCTCGTCGAGCAGGTCGGCGAGCTTGACGTTCTCGCCGCTGCGCGTCTTCAGCGGGCGGTTGTCCTCGCCCATCACGCTGCCGAACGCGGCGTGCTCGAGGCGTGCCGGGCCACCCTCGGTCGAGTCGTAGCCGGCCTTGTGCGCCGCGCCGAAGACCTGCCTGAAGTGCAGGCTCTGGCGGCTGTCGACGCAGTAGACCACGCGGTATGCGCCCATCCGCTGCACACGCCGGCGGATCGCGGCGAGGTCGGTCGTCGCGTAGAGATAGCCCCCGTCGCGCTTGCGGATGAGGCAGGGCTCTCCGACGCCGTCGACGCGGACGATGAGCGCGCCGTCGCTCTCTTCCGCCACGCCGCGCGCGACCAGGTCGTCGACAACGGCGGACAGCTCTTCGCGGTAGGTGCTCTCGCCCGCCGAGTGCTCGTCGGTCACGTTGGCATGCAGGCGGGCGCACGTCTTGAGGCACTCGCCCATCGTGATGTCGTAGACGCTCTGCCAGACCGCGACGCTGCGGGCCTCGCCCGACTGGAGCGCGACGAGCCGGCGCTTCGCGGCCTCCATCTTGCCCTCGGCGTGCTCGATGCGCGCCTCCAACTCGGCGATCGCCTTGGGGTGTGGGCCGTACTTCTGTGCGCTCGCCAGCGCGACGCGCTCGGCCCGGCACTCGCCCTGGGCCGCGCGATAGAGCGCGTTGAGATCATCGAGCGAGGTCTCGCTCGCCTTGCCGCCCCCGGCGTCCTCGCGCTCGATCAGCTTCTGCACGACCATCGCGATCGGCAGGCCCCAGTCGCCCACGTGGCTCTGGCGGATGACTCGGTGCCCGAGGCGCTCAAAGAGGCGCGCGATCGCATCGCCGATGACCGTCGACCGCAGGTGCCCGACGTGCATCTGCTTGGCGAGGTTGACCCCGCACAGATCGACGACGACCGTCTGCGCGTTCGCCGGGGGCTCGACGCCCAACTCCGGCGTGTCGAGCGCGTCGGCGAAGCGCATCAGCGCGTCCGCCCGCAGGCGCACGTTGATGAAGCCGGGCCCCGCGATCGCGTCATCGCCCATTGGCTCGCACAGCTCGTCGAATGCCGGGTCGCTCGCGAGCGACTCGGCGAGTTGCTCCGCGACCTCGCGCGGCTTCGCACCGACACGCTTGCCCAGCGGCATCGCGGCGTTGGACTGGAAGTCGCCCAGCTTGGGTTGGCGGCTGCGCGTCACCAGCGGGTCGGCGCCGCTCGCATCGGGGTACGCCCGCTCGATCGCGCGCGAGAACAATTGCCCCAGCAGCTCGAGCGGGTCGATGGCGGAGGGCTGGTTCGGGTCGTCGGCGCCGGCGGCGGGGGGGGCATCAGGCATAGCGGGGCGAGTCTATGGGGCGTCGTCCGCGGATTCCCCCGAAGCCGACCAGCCCGCGAGCACACGGGCCAGCTCGTCGGCAACATCGCCGACCGCCGTGCTGGGTAGCAGGCCCAGGGGGTGATCGATGACCGCGACCCGGCGAGCGCGCAGGGCCGGGATGTCCAGCGTCGCCAGACGCCCAAGGCGGGCCCGGATCTCGTCCCACGAGGGGGTCTCTGGCTCGCCGAAGCGGTCGTCGTCGGTCGGTGTGCGCGTCGGCGCGCGCGGCGCGAAGACGACGATCGCGTCGGGCGCGAGGCGCACGACATCCTCGGCGTCGAGCTCGATCCACGCGGCGCCCTCGGTGATCGCGGGCGCGCCGCCGATGCGCACAAGCATGTCATGGTGGAACGAGCCCGGGCCCATTGCGCTGGGCGGGTCGAGCGAGCCGAGCAGCAGCACGCGCCCGGCCCCGCGCGACGCCGGGCCCCGGTCGCGCAGGGCCTGCCCCAGTCGCTCGCCCGGCAGGCGCACATCCAGCCACGCCTCGGGTGAAACCGGGCCCTCGCCCGCCAGGAGCGACCCCGCGTCCGGCGGCCCGACGCCCCCGTGCACCAGGTCCATGTACAGATCGTCGGCGGCGCGCGCGACGTAATCGAGCGAGAGCAGCGGGTAGTCGCGCAGCTCGAAGCCGCGCCGCTCGGCGAGATCGGCCAGGCGCTCGGGCACGCCGGCGCTCTGGAACTGTGTGATCACCAGCGTCGGCTCGGTGCGCAGCAGCGCCTCGTAGTCGATGCCCAGCAGATCACCGACCGCGGGCACACGTTCGGGCAGCACGAGGTCGTACGCGTGCTTGCCGACGATGCGGTCCTCGAGCCCGATGTCGCGCAGGATGACGGCGACCGCGGGGCTGAACGCCACGATCCGCGGCTCTTCTTCTGTGTCAACCGTCGCGGGCGGGGGGGTGCCGCGTCCGCAGCCGGCGAGCGTGAGGGCCAGCACCAACAGCGCTGCCAGCAGTGCGAACAGACGAGAACATGTTCGTGTAGGCATCAGAGCGATCCCTCCGCGGCCGCGTCGATCTCACGCCGCACGCGATCGCCCAGCGCCCGCAGGCGGTCCTCGCTGTGCACGCACCAGGGCCAGTCGCGCGCGACCAGCCCGCGGTGGCGCTCGGCTTGCTGGATCGAGTCACCGGCGCGGTCGCGCAGGGCGGCGAGTTGCTCAGCGCGTGTCTCGCGGTGCGTGCGCAGCAGGCTTTGCAACGCGTCGAACGTCTCGCGTCGTTCCGGAGCCCCCGTGGGCAGCTCATCGAGGCGTGCGACGAGCGCGTCGCGGGCGCGCTGGGTGTCCTCGTCGCCGACCATCTTCGGATGGTGTCGCGCGTGGTGTGCGCGCCAGGCGAGGTGTTGCGGATCCGGCGCCGGCCCGGCGTTGGGGTCGAGCAGGAGCGTCGCCGTCGCCCCGACCACCGGGCAGAGGGGGGCGAGCCCGTGCCAGCCGGAATCGTTGACCGGCTCGTACGCGAGGCCCCCGGCGCCGTGGATGAACGTGTCGCACAGCGCGTGGCGCGCGACGCCCGTCATCCCCAGCGCCCGCGGCAGCATGAGCAGCCCCTCGTCGTCGAGGTGGTAGGCATCGAAGACGGGCAGGCGGGCGCCGGCGCTGCGCACGCGCCAGAGCGGGAGCTCGACGGCGCCGTTGCGGTGCGTCACGAGTGCGCGCACGCCCGCCGCGGGCCGTTCGCTCGCGGCGGTGTTGTAGCGATCGTGCATCCGGCGCGGATCGGCTTTGCACTCGCTGACGTGCCACGCGAACGCGCGCGTCGCGATGAGATCTGTCGCACACACGAGGGTCGGGCGCGTGTCGAACCCCATCGCCGGGATGAGCACGTCGAGCATCGCGCGCGCGACTTGAAGCGCCGCGGACGGCGCGTCCTCGTGCGCGCGGAGGCGTTCGATGTACCGGCGCGTCAGGCCCGGCGGATCATCGGGAAGACGATTCGGCGCATCCATCGTGGCGGGCGCGTTCAGCCCGAGCGGCGCGTTGCCGGTCGCGGCGTAACCCGGGGAGAGCGCAACCCCGGGTCGACCGGGCAGGTCGAGGCTGAACGGGTTGCCCGGCTCCTGGTCGGCGACGAGCCACGCGGGGTGTGCGCCGGCGCGCTCGCTCCACGCGATCAAGGCCGCCAAGCGGGCGGCGATCCCCGCGTGGAACGCCAGGGCCTGGTGCCCGCTCATCACGACCGGGCGATCGGTGGGCAGGCCCATGGCTGCGCGGTCTTCGTCGGCGTGGGCGGCGCGCTGCGGCGTTGTCCAGGCGGCGGGCGTGAGCGCAACGCCGAGGTCGTGCTCGGGGATCGCGATGGCTCCGCCGACGCCGGGCATCACGCGTGGGCCGGCTCGGGGCAGCCGCAGGTCTGGTCGAGCATCGCGGCGGCGCTCGGCCCGATGCGCTCGCGGAGGGCGCTGCGCAGGTGGGCGAGTTCGCGGTGCAGGACGCAGCGATAGTGGTGCAGGCGTTGGGTTGGGTCGTCCAGCGTGCCGCCGAAGGTGCGCGTCGGGTCGGTGTACAGCAGGCGGACGGGCAGCTCTCTGATACGCAGACCGGCGGCCGCGGCGCGGGCCCAGAGCTGCATCGGCACGGCGTAGCCCGGGTCGATGGGCGTGTGCCCGGGCGCGTCGGCGTGGGCCAGGCCCGCGGCCTCGAGCGCGCGCACGCGGTGGGCCTTGAAACCGCAGAACGCGTCGGTGATGCCCAGGCGCAGGCGCTCGTTGAGTTCGGCGGTCAGCTCGGCGTTGATGGCGCGCCGGTCGGGCGGGGGGCGGTCGCTCGCGAGCGCGGGGTTGAGGTATCGGCTGCCGCTGATGATGTCGGCGCCGCCCGGTTGCGCGGCGCTCGAGATCGCTCGGAAGAACCGGGGCAGCGCGGCCGGCTCGTGCTGCTCGTCGCAGTCCATCGTGACCACCCACGCGAAGGCGTGCTCGCTCGCGTGCGCAAAGGCGTCGATCAGCGATCGCCCGTAGCCCAGGTTGCGGGCGTGGCGGAGGACATCGATGCCCAGCTCATGCGCGAGGCGATCGACGACACTCGGCGTGGCGTCGGTCGAGCCGTCGTCGATGACGAGAACATGCTCGGCGTGCGCGCGCACGGCGCAAAGGACGCGTTCGAGGGTGGGGGCCTCGTTGTAGACGGGAATCGCGACGAGCGTGCGCGGGGGGGGTGGATGGTGACTCGTGGGCATCGCGGTGCGCGGAACGTCAGGCGTTGCTGTCTTGGCCCTTGGCGACGGGGCCCTCGCTCTCAGCGCGTGACATGCTGGTGAAGGCCGCGAACCCGAAGGGCATCTTCTGGTCGTCGCCGGCGGCCTCGTTGGCGCGGGCCTCGGCGGCGGCTTCGAGCTGGCCCAGCAGCTCGGCGCTGAGCGTGTGGACCATCGCGATCATCCCGATCGGCAGGGTGAACATCTCGCCGCCGGGCGTTTTGATGCGGAAGACCGTGCACTGGACGTCGGCCGACATCACGCGCGCGTGCGTGTCGCCCGGGATGCTGCACGCGAAGACGGGGTAGATATCGGCGATGGGGATGCGCTGGCCCGTGTGCGTGATCACGGCGGTGCGCCCGTCGAAGAGCGCGCCGACGGGCTCGGCGCTGGTGGCGGCGCCGGCGGGCGTCGGGCTGATGCGGCCCCCGCTGGTCGCGGCGGCGGCGAGGCCCATGAGCACCTCACGCAGGACGTTCTGCCAGAAGACATCACGCCGTGCGCTCGAGACGGGCGCGTGCTGCACGCTGGGGCGGTCGCCCGTGGGCATCAGGCCCGGTCCCATGGGGGGCAGGGCCCCTGCGGCTGGTCCGGCCGGCGCGGTCACGCGGTCGCCATTTCGGGTGCGTGCAGCAGGTTGACGCCGAACTCGCCCGGCTCGAAGTAGTGGACCCGGTCGGTGTCGACCGCGAGGCTGGCGATCTGGTTGGTGGGCAGATCGCGGTGGGCGGGGATGCGCGCGGTCAGGGTGTGCCCGGCGGTGTGCCCGTGCACGTCCATCTGATCGCCCAGCGGCTCGACGACGTCGGGGATCATCTGGATGAGGCGGCCCTCGGCCTTGGCCTGGGCGTGGGCCTCGCCGGTCTGCGCCTCGTCGATGCCCTGGGGGCGGATGCCCAGGACGATCGATTCGCCCTCGTGCGCGCTGAGGCGGTCGATGTGCGCGGGGTTCGGGCGCAGGTGCAGGGGCGGGGCCTCGGCGTTGCCGGTCGATACCGCGGTTGCCTGCTCGACAAACGTGAGGTGCCCGTCGACGCGCTCGAGGCGCCCGTCGAAGAAGTTCATGGGGGGCGTGCCGATGAAGCCGGCGACAAAGCGGTTGACCGGGCGCTGGTACACCTCGAAGGGCGTGTCGGCCTGCTGCACCTTGCCGACCGACATGACGACGACGCGGTCGCCCAGGGTCATCGCCTCTTCCTGGTCGTGGGTGACGTAGATGGTCGTGGTGCCGAGGCGCTTGTGGAGGCTCTTGAGCTCGGCCCGGGTCGAGACGCGGAGCTTGGCGTCGAGGTTGCTGAGCGGCTCGTCGAAGAGGAAGGCCTTGGGCTCGCGGACGATGCAGCGCCCGAGGGCCACGCGCTGGCGCTGCCCGCCGGAGAGGGCCTTGGGCTTGCGGTCGAGGTAGTCGTTGAGGTTGAGGATGTCGGCGGCGTGGCGGACACGCTTGTCGATCTCGGCCTTGGACATCTTGCGGAGCTTGAGCGCGAAGGCCATGTTCTTGTAGACGCTCATGTGGGGGTAGAGCGCGTAGTTCTGGAAGACCATCGCGATGTCGCGGTCCTTGGGGTGGACGCCGTTGACGACGCGATCGCCGATCAGGACCTCGCCCTTGCTGATCTCTTCGAGGCCCGCGACCATGCGGAGCGTGGTGCTCTTGCCGCAGCCCGAGGGCCCGACGAGCACGGTGAACTCGCCGTCGGGGATCTCGAGGCTGACGTCTTTGACGGCCTCGACACCCCCGGCGTAGATCTTCCAGACCGAGCGCAGCAGGACTTCAGCCATGGGTCGTCAAACTCCCTCGCAGGGGGGTGTTTCCCCCGGCGGAGCGACTCTAGCGGTGCCCGCTCGACCACGCCAGCCCGCACAGACCGCCGCGGCACGCCCCGGCGCACCCCAGAGCCCGCCTTGGGCGAGAAGTCATGGCTCGGCGGGGCCGATACGCGGGTGGCTGTGGAGGTGCGGGTATGACCAACCAAAACCGGGCGTTTGATGAGGTCAAGGGGCTGCTGCGGAATCTCGATCGGTCGATCGATGATGCGCGTTCGCGGCGTCTGGGGCCGCCCGAGTCCGAGAATAACGGCCCTGCTCGCCAGCTTGAGCGGGGTGAGGACGTCGAGTCGACCGAGCCGCGTCCCGCGCCGGCCAAGCAGCCGACCGACGCATACGGCGACCCGGCCCCCGTGCCGGGCGAGCCGCCTGCGCGTCGGCGTCAGCCGGGCCTCGGGCGTGCGCGCCCGCTGAACCGCGACAGCGCCGAGCCGCGCCAGTGGATCGGGCGTGACCAGACGGAGCGGGTCGAAGACGATACAACGATCGGCTGAGAGGGCGCGGGCGGCCCGCTCCAGGCGGGCCGCTTCGGTCGGGTCAGTCGCTGGCGAGCTGCGCCCCGATCCATCGGTCGATGCGCGCTTCGAGCACGGGCAGGGGGATCGAGCCGCCCAGCAGCAGTGCGTCGTGGAAGGCGCGGATGTCGAAGCGACCTCCGAGCCGTTCTTGCGCGCGCTCGCGGAGCTCGACGATCTTCATGCGTCCGATCATGTAGGCGGTCGCTTGGCCGGGCCAGCCGATGTAGCGGTTGACCTCGTTGGCGGTGTCGACCTCGGTGTTGGCGCTGTTGGCGAGCATGTAGTCGATCGCGCGCTGGCGGCTCCAGCCTTTGCTGTGCAGGCCGGTGTCGACGACCAGGCGCATCGCGCGCCACATCTGGTAGTTGAGGTGCCCGAAGTCGTCGTAGGGGTCGGCGTACATGCCGCGGTAGACGCCGTCGTCGACGCGGTCTTCGCCGACTTCCAGGCCCAGCAGCTCGGCGTACAGGCCCCAGCCCTCGCTGAAGGCGGTGAAGCCCATGAGGCGCCGGACCGGGTGCACGCCCTCGAGCTCCTGGGTCAGGGCGATCTGGTGGTGATGCCCCGGCACGCCCTCGTGGAGCGTGAGCGCGACCATGTCGTAGGTGGGGCGTTGGTCGAGGGCGTAGGTGTTGGCCATGAACCAGCCCGGCACGCCGCCCTCGAGCGAGCCCGAGTAGTAGTACGCGGTGGGGCTGCTGACCGCGGCGAAGCGTGGGATCTCGCGCACGCCGTAGGGCAGGCGCGGGAGCGTGGCGAAGAGTTTGGGCATCTCGGCGTCGATCTGCTTGGCGATGTCGCGGTACCCGCGGAGCAGGTCTTCGGGCTCGGTGAAGTAGAAGCGCTCGTCGGTGCGGAGGTACTCGACGAAGGCGCTGAACTTCGCGTCGTCGTCGTCCCAGGAGGTGTCGTTGCCGGGCCAGTCGGTGCGGGCGATAACGCCCATCATTTCCGCGCGGAGGCGGGCGACCTCTTCGAGCCCGATCTGGTGGACCTGGTCCGGGGTGAGGTCGAGCGTGGTGTGCTCGCGGATCGCGACTTCGTAGGCGCGCGGGCCGTCGATGCCGTCGGCGATCGCGGTGGTCTCGCGCGTCGCGGGGAGGTACTCGTTCTGGAGGAAGAGCGCCAGCTCTTCGTAGACCGGCGCAATGCGATCGGCGACGAGCATCATCGCCTCGGCCCGGCGGGGGTCGCCCTCATCGAGCCGGCGGAAGGGCGAAAAGAATGGGCTCGCGCTCGGGTCGGCCTTGATCCGCGCGCTCGCCTGGCTCATCGCCTGCGCGACCGTTGGCTCGACCACCACGCGAGGCGGCACGCGCCCCTCGGCGATGCCCAATCGCATCGCGTCGATCGCATCGCCGACGGCGATCGGGACCTGGCGCAGGCGGCTCAGGTAATCGTCGTAGTGCTTGGGCGTGTTCAGCGGCACGCGGTCGCCGAGCTGGGGCAGCCAGACCTGCGGCCCGCTGAGCGCGTTGACGGGCATCTGCCAGCGCTTCAGCGTCGCGACCTCGAGCCATTCATCGAGCTGGTAGGCGAGCAGGTCGGCGTCGAGGTGGTCGGGCTCGGCAAAGCCGGCGCGGTCGAGGGCCGCGAGCTCGCTCCGGAAGGCGCGAAGGCGGTCTTCCCAGGCGAGGATCGCTTCGGGCGAGCTGTCGCTCAGGCGGTCGTTGTAGCGCTCGTCGCCCAGGGAGGGGCCGACCCACTGGGGGAAGCGCTCGTGCAGGGCGTCGACGAAGCGGTCGAGCAGGGCGATCAGCTCGGCGTCGCGCGCGTCGCCCGGCTGCCCGGGGTGTTGGGTGTTGGGCTGGGCGGCGTGCCCGGCGGCGTGCTCGGCCGCGTGGGCTCGTGCGGGGCCCGTGAGCGCGCCGGCGAGGACAATCGACACGAGAACGACGGGGGTGGAGCGGCTGGTCTGCATACACCCAGCCTACGCCAGACCGTCGAGGGCCCGTCGCGACCGGGCCGGGCCTTCCCAGCGCTTGCTTGAGGCTGCGGGCGAGGTAGCATGTTCACTCGACCCCGGCGTGGCCCCGCGCGGGCCCGATCGCTCGGGGGGGTGGTGTAATTGGTAGCACGACGGATTCTGATTCCGTTAGTTCGAGTTCGAGTCTCGGCCCCCCTATTGAAGAACGCCCGGAGCCCCTCGGCCCCGGGCGTTTGTTGTTTGCCTGCCGGCTCGATCCGGGGTTGGCGCGATCCGGGGTTGGCTCGATCCGGGGTTGGGGCGTCTTCAGCCGTCGCTGGGGCAGCCGTCTTGGAAGGCCTCGAGGTACGCGAGCACGTCGAAGACATCCGTCTGCCCGTTCACGTCCAGATCGGCGGCCCGATCGCCCGCGTCGAAGCGGTCGAGGTATGCGAGCACGTCGAAGATGTCGAGCGCGTGATCGCCCGTGAAGTCGCCCGGGCAGGACGCGAGCACGAGCGCCTGATCGCTCGGCACGTCTTCGAGGACGCGGGTTGTTCCGTTGGGCCAGCGGATCTCGAGGCGGTCGATGGTCGGCGCGTTGCCCAGGCCCAGGTGGATGCCCGGCTCGTCGGCGGTGAGGTAGTTGGGCCCGCTCTGCATCCAGCGGTGCAGCTCGACGCTCTCGCCCTCGATGGTGATGGTCGCGACGACGTGCGCACCCAAGCCCAGCGGCGCGAGGTTGGCTGAGGCCGAGGTCTCCAGTTGGAGCTTGAGCCAGTGGTTGCCGCGGTCGGCGGCGTCGGACTCGAAGTAGAACAGGCGGTCGTCGTTGGTCGTGACGACGATGTCGAGGTCGCCGTCGTTGTCGGGGTCGAAGCAGAGCAGGCCGCGCCCTTGGCCGAAGTGGTTGAAGCCGGAGATCGCGGCCTGGTCGGTGAACTTCAGCGGGTCGGTCTGCATCCAGAGGATCGAGGGATCGACGAGGTTTGGGTGCAGGATCCAGCCGTTGGTCTCGGCGATGTCGATGTCGGTGTCGTTGTCGAAGTCGTGCCCCGCGACGCCCCAGCCCCAGTAGCCGGCCATGACGCCCAGCTCGACGGCGCGCTCGTCGAAGGTGTGGGCCCCGGCGTTGACGTAGGCCATGTTGCCGGTGCGGCGCTTGATGGGGTCGTCGATGCTGGTGACGTACCAGTCGGGCATGCCGTCGTTGTTGATGTCGGCGACGAAGGAGCCCATGCCGTTGGTGTCGAGCCCGGTGCCGCTGGCGGCTGTTGCTTCTGTGAAGGTGCCGTCGGTGTTGTTGATGAAGTAGTGGCTGGTGCCGAAGTCGGCGGTCCAGAGGAGTTCTGGGTAGAAGTCGCCGTCCATGTCGGCGAAGCGCGGGCTGAAGCCCCGGAAGTCGAAGGTGGGGTGCTGGAGTGCGCCGGTGCTGTCGGCGAAGGTCCCGTCGCCGTTGTTGGTGAACAGGCGGTTGCCGAAGTTGCCTTGCGTCCAGCCGGCGACGGCGAGGTCGGCGTCGCCGTCGAGGTCATAGTCGCCCCAACTCGCGCCGTACCCGTCGCCCTCGAACTCGCCGGTCGTCGCGACGCCGGCGACGCTGGCGACCTGCTTGAAGCCGAAGACGCCCTCGGCGCCGGTGTTGCGGTAGAGGCGGTGGGCGTGGCGCTCGAAGCCGGTGATCGGCCCCATGGAGGTGACGTAGATGTCGAGCCAGCCGTCGCCGTCGTAGTCGTAGACGCTGGCGCCCGAGCCGATGTGCCAGGCGTCGACGCCGTACTCGGCGCCGCGCTCGGTGAAGGTGACCGGGCCGGCGTTGGCGTCGTTGATGAAGAGTCGGTCGGGCCCCTCGCCCCCGCCGCTGAGGACGAAGAGGTCGCACCACCCGTCGTTGTTGAAGTCGCCGGCGACGGCGCCGCCGGTCATCGGGTTGTACGTCGCGTCGCCCGGTGGCTGGATGTAGCGGACAATGAGCCCGGCGTCGCCGGCGCGCTCGGTGTACTGCACGGTCTGGGCCGAGGCGGTGCCGGCGGCGGCGAGACCCGCGGCGGCAGCAGAGAGCAGCGCCTTCGTCACGTTGGCATCAGGCATCGGGGTCCCCTTCCCAATGGTCGCCGGGCGGGCCCGGCGCGGTCGTGTCATCAACCGGCGGCCCCGGACCGGCGCGTACCCCCACGCCGACGCCCGCCCCGCCCGAACCGCCAGACTAACGGACACGTGGGTCCGGACAAATGCCCTTGTATGGGGTGGGTCGCGAGCGGAGCGGGTCGCTGGCGCCCGCTCGCCGGTCGTCTGGCCGCGGTACCGTGGGTCTGGGATGCCCGGCGGGCGGCCCGAGACTGACCTGCGGAGGGACGACCGCGTGAAGCTGGCGCTGCACTGGAAGATCCTGATCGGCCTCGCCCTGGGCGTCGTCGTCGGGGTCGGGATCAACCTGCTCTGGACGAGCAACACCTGGGCGGCGATGGGCGTCAACGACGTGCCGACGTTCCTGGGTGCCCCGAGCGACGCCCGGGCGACCGCCGAGGCGCCGGGCGGGGCCAACGCCGACGCCGGCTTCGTCGCCGATGCGTCGCGGTTCGTCCGCAACGCCAACGCGTTCATCGGCGATCTGTTCATGCGCCTGCTGCGTTTCATCGCCGTGCCGATCGTGCTGTTCAGCCTGATCGCGGGCGTCGCGAGCCTCAACGACACGGCCAAGCTCGGGCGCATCGGGGGCAAGACGATCGGGATCTATCTCGCGACGACGGCGGTCGCGATCACGGTCGGGCTGCTGGCGGCCAACGTCGTCGGCCCGGGGCGGGGCTTTCCCGAAGAGCTGCGCGAGAGCCTGCGCGAGTCGAGCGCCGCCGACGCGAGCGCCCGCATCGGCAACGCCCAGGACCGCCCGACGACGTGGGACGTGCTGCTCGACGTCGTGCCTCAGAACCCGTTCACCGCCCTCGCGACGACCGAGATGCTCCAGGTCGTCTTCGCGGCCCTCATGGTCGGCATCGGGCTGACGATGCTGCCGAAGGCCCAGGCGGCGCCGGTGGTGCGCATCAGCGAGGCGATGACCGAAGTGGTCATCAAGGTCGTGCACCTGATCCTGATCATCGCGCCGTACGCCGTGTTCAGCCTGATCGTCGAGGTGCTGGCCGATCTGGGCCTGCCCGTGCTCGGGAGCCTGGCGAAGTACTGCCTGACGGTCGTCGGCGGGCTGGCGTTCATGATGTTCGGCGTGTACCCGCTTGTGCTGCGCGTGCTGACGCCGGTGCGGTACCGCCGGTTCTTCGGCGCGATCAGCCCGGCTCAGTTGCTCGCGTTCAGCAGCGCCAGCTCGGGCGCGACGCTGCCGGTGGCGATGGAGTGCTGCGAGGAGCGCCTGGGCGTCAAGGAAGAGGTCAACAGCTTCGTGCTGCCGATCGGCGCGACGATCAACATGGACGGCACCGCGCTGTACCAGGGCGTCGCCGCGGTCTTCATCGCCCAGATGTACGGCATGGATCTGACGATCGGCGAACAGCTCACCATCGTGCTCACCGCGACGCTGGCGAGCATCGGGACGGCCGCCGTGCCGGGCGTCGGCATCGTGATGCTGGTGATCGTGCTCCAGAGCGTGGGCATCCCGCTGGAGGGGATCGCGGTGATCCTGGGCGTCGATCGGATCCTGGATATGTGCCGCACGAGCTGCAACGTGACGGGCGACTGCATGGTGTGCGCAACGGTCGCGCACAGCGAGGGGGCGCTGCTGAGCGAGGGCGAAGCGCGGGAGCGTGCCGCCTCGGTCGGCGCGATCGACGAGTCACCCAAGGCGGACGACGAGCGAGAGCGGGCGTACGAATAGCGGCGTGCGCCGCGCGCCGTACGTCCGCGTGCGTTCTCGGTTGGCGATCGACCGGGCCAGGATCCGAAACACTGAGCAGCCGATCTGACCACGACCGGGGAGCCGCTTGAACCTCGCCGACCTTGTTGAAGCGATGCACGCGTTTGCGCCCGAGGGGGCGCGTGTGGTGCTTCGCGGCGACGGCGAAACGCGCATCGGCGACCTGACCCAGGACTCCCGCACCGCCGTGCCTGGGTCGCTGTTCATCGCGCGCCGGGGACTGACCAGCGACGGGCGGGCGTACATCGTGTCCGCGGTCGAGAGTGGGGCGTCGGCGGTGCTGACCGACGCCGATGGCGCCGAGCGTGTGCCCGAGGGCACGCCGGTGCTGGTCGCGGGTGACCCGGCGCTGGCCGCCGCGTTTGCCGCCGAGGCGTATCACCGCCGACCGTCGAGCCGCCTGCGCTGCGTGGGTGTGACCGGGACCAACGGCAAGAGCACCGTCGCGGGCCTCTTGCACCAGGCGCTCAACCACGCCGGCGTGCGCACGGGTCTGATCGGCACCGTCGAGATCGACGACGGGCGCGAGGTCGCCCCGGCCGAGATGACCACGCCCCCGGCGATCGAGCTGAGCCGGGCGCTCGGTGTGATGACCGAGCACGATTGCCGGGGCGCCGCGATGGAGGTCTCCAGCCACGCGCTGCACCAGGGGCGGGCCGACGCGCTGTCCTTCGCCGCCGCGGTCTTTACGAATCTCACACCCGAGCACCTCGACTATCACGGGACGCTCGAGGCTTACGGCGAGGCCAAGGCCCGCCTGCTCGACCTGCTCGACGGCGACGGGGTCGTCGTCCTCAACGCGGGCGACGCGTGGTCGCGCTCGCTCGCGGATCGGCGGACGCCGGGGCTGGTCCGCCTGTGCGGCGAGGGCGAGGATGCCGACTGGCGCATCGAGATCGATGGGCCCACGATGCTGGGGTGCGACCTGCGCCTGCGCACACCGATCGGCGAGATCGCGGGGCGGACGGCGCTCGCCGGGGTGCACAACGTGATGAACCTTGCCCAGGCGCTGTGCGCCGCGGACGCGGTGCTGGAGCGCGAGGGTGTCGGCGGGGCCGAGCGTCTGCACGCGTTGACCGACGCGCTGCCGAGCCTGCGTGCGCCCGCGGGTCGGCTGCAGCGGGTCGAGGCCGAGGGGCGCGATCTCCCGACGGTCTTCATCGACTATGCGCACACGGGCGACGCGCTCGAGCGCACGCTGCGCGGTGTGCGCGAGCTGCTCGACCCGGGCGCCCGGCTCTGGGTCGTCTTCGGCGCCGGGGGCGAGCGAGACCGGGCCAAGCGTCCGGTCATGGGGCGCATCGGTTCGACCTTTGCCGACGCGGTCGTGATCACCAGTGACAATCCGCGGCGCGAAGACCCGTCGGCGATCATCGCCGAGATCCTGGAGGGCGTGCCCGCCGACGCCCGCGAGCGTGTGCTCGTGCACGCCGACCGCGCGCGGGCGATCCGGGCCGCGATCGACGGTGCGGCGGCGGGCGACGTTGTGGTCGTCGCTGGCAAAGGCCACGAACGAACGCAGGTCGTCGCCGGCGCAGAGGGCGGCGTGCGCTCGGTCGCCTTTGATGATGCGCAGCAGGCGCGCGCGGCGATGGACGAGCGCGCTGCGCGGGGCGTTGGCCCGTGACCCGCCAGCTGAGCCGCGCTCCGGAACGCTGGACGATCGGCGACTTTGCCCGTGCCGCGGGCGCCTCGGGCGAAGATGATCGCCCGTTCGTCGGCGTCGCGATCGACACGCGCGAGATCGGGCCCGGGCAGGTCTTCGTCGCGCTGCGGGGCGAGCGAACGGACGGGCACGCGTTTCTGCAAGCGGCGCACGACGCCGGCGCGGGGGCGGCGCTCATCGACGATCGTGCGGCGACCGTGCCCGCCGGCATGCGCACGATCGTGGTCGATGATGCCCTCGACGCGCTCGCACGCGCGTCCGGGGCGTATCGCGCGCACCTGCGCGAGTGCGGTACCCGTGTCATCGGCGTCACCGGGAGCAACGGCAAAACCAGCACCGTGCGCCTGCTGCACGCGGGGCTCCGCGCTTGCGGTTTCGACGGCACGCACGCGCGCAAGAGCTTCAACAACAGCATCGGCGTGCCCGTCACGGTCCTCAGCGCGCGGCCAACCGACGACTACCTGCTCTGCGAGATCGGCACCAACGCGCCGGGCGAGATCGAGGCCCTCACGCGCATCGTCGTGCCCGACATCGCGGCGATCACGTCGATCGGTCGCGCGCACATGGAGAAGCTCGGATCCGTCGCCGGCGTCGCGCGGGAGAAGAGCCGGATCCTGGTGCACGCTCATCCGGGCGGGGTCGGTGTGATCCCCGCGGGCGTCGGCGTGCTCGAGCGGGCGATCGAGGATGCGCACACGCCGCGGCTCGTGCGCGTCGGGGTGCCCGGCGACGCGAGGCCCGACGTCCTGATCAACGATGTCCGCGTCGATGCCTCGGGCGTCTCGTTCCGGGCGCTGGGTGTTTCGGCGAGCCTGCCCGTGCCCGCGGCCCACATGGCGCAGAACGCCGGGGTGGCCCTGGCCATCGCTCGCGAACTCGGCGCGGACCTGCAACGAGCGGCGGCGGGGCTCGCGCAGGCCGAGGGCGAGCCAGGGCGGCTCAGCGCGCGCGAGATCGGTGTGCGGGGCGGTGCCGCGACGCTGATCGACGACGCCTACAACGCGAACCCCGACTCCGTGCTCGCGGCGCTGGAGACGCTGGCGGCCTGGTCACTTGGATCTGGTGCTCGCCGGCGCGTCGCGGTACTGGGCGACATGTTCGAGCTCGGCGAGCACGAGGCGGGGGCGCACGACGAGGTCCTCGCGCGTGCGTTGGCCGTCGCGGATGTGCTCATCGGCGTGGGCGAGCGGATGGCGAGCGCGATCGAGCGGGCGGGTCAGCCGGCGATCCAAACCTGCGCCGACGCCGCGGCCGCCGGCGAGCTGTTGTCCGCGGTCGCTCGCCCGGGCGATGTCATCCTGCTCAAGGCGTCGCGCGGGATGGGTCTGGAGCGCGTCGGCGGGGCGTTCGACGACGCGCCCGCGTAGGCTGCGGCAGCGACCATGCTCTACCTCATCCTCCAGTGGCTGCGCGAGTGGACCAAGGCCGACTGGCTGCTGGGGGGCCCGTTCGGGCTGCTCGATCAGGTCGAGTTCCGGGCGTTTGCCGCGGGGTTCCTCGCGTTCGCGCTCGTGATCGTCTTCGGGCCCACGACGATCCGCCGCCTGATCGCGATGAAGCTGGGCGACACGGGCGAGACCGACGCCGAGGCCTTGCGTGCGCACGCCAAGAGCAAGGCCAACGTGCCGACGATGGGGGGGCTGCTCATCGGCGGGGGCATCCTCATCGCGACGCTGCTGCTGGCGGACCTCTCGCGTTTTCATGTGCAGCTCGGGCTGGTCGTGCTGCTGTGGCTGGGGGTTGTCGGCGGCTTCGACGACTGGCTCAAGCTGACAGCCGCGAGCCGCGGCGACGGGCGCCAGGGCCTGCTGGCGTGGGAGAAGCTCGTCTTCCAGCTCGGCATCGGGCTGCTGGTCGGGTTCTTCCTCTATCGCCACGGCCTCGGGCAGGACGGCGCGTCGATGCAGCACGTCGTCAACATGCCCGGGCAGCGGACCTACGAGCCCGGGGGCGGGGGGCCGGCGGAGGGGCTGATCTATCTCGGGCGTGCCGCGTTTATCTTCATCATCGTGCTGTTTGTCGCGGGGATGTCCAACGCGGTCAACATCACCGACGGGATGGACGGGCTCGCCAGCGGGCTGAGCGCGGTCGCGAGCATCGGGCTGGTGCTGCTCGCGCTGGTCGCGGGCTCGAGCGGGCTCGCGCAATATTTCCTGGTGCCGCACGTCGCGTTCAGCGCGGAGCTGGCGGTCCTTGCCGCGGCGATGGCGGGGGCGTGCCTGGGCTTTTTGTGGTGGAACACCTCGCCCGCGCAGGTCTTCATGGGCGACACCGGCAGCCTCGCGATCGGCGGGCTGATCGCATACATCGCCCTGGCGATCCGCCAGGAGTTCGTCGTCCTGCTCATGTGCGTGCTGTTTCTGGCGGAGATCGGCAGCGTCGTGCTCCAGGTCGGCTGGTTCAAGTGGACGCGCGCCCGCACGGGCACGGGGCGGCGGATCTTCCGTGTGGCGCCGTATCACCACCACCTGCACATGGGCGGCTGGACCGAGCAGCAGGTCGTGGCGCGGATGTGGATCATCAGCGTGCTCGCTGCGCTGATCGGGCTCGCGACGATCAAGATCCGGTGAGCGCGGCCGGCTCGGGCCTTACTCCGCGATCGGGGCGAGGTGGCCCAGGCGGATGCGCAGCTCATCGCGTACCGGCCCGAAGCGCCCTTCCCCGATCTCGAAGGTGAGCGTGCGTGCGCCCGGGGGCAGGTCGAGCAGCAGGTCCCGCGCGCGCTCGCCGGCGCCGCTGAGGCTCAGGTCGGCCAGCACCGTCTCTGCGGTGCGCAGGGTGAGGCGGAGATCGCTCCAGGGCGAATCGGGCACGCCGACGCGCAGGCCCAGGCGCCGGGGGACGCCGCTCGTGGGCAGGTCGAGCGTCCAGCGTTGCGGGCCGTTGAGCACGATCTCGCCCAGCCCGCCCGGCGTGTCGCGCGGGCTGGCGATCGCCGTCTCGGGCACCCAGCGCCGGCGGAGCCCGGGCTCGGGCGGCCGCGGTTCGAGGGCGGCGAGCGTTGCCAGGGCGGTGACCCGTTCGCCCGGCGCCGCGAGCCAGACCAGCTCGCCGGGCTCGATCGAGCCGGCGGGCACCGCGAGCGGGGCATCAACGCCGATCGCGACAACGCGCCCGTCGGCGAGGCCCGCGAGCGGGACGGCCGAAGACGTCGCGGGGTTGGCGAAGGCGATGCCCGCGACGAGCTCAAGGGCGATCGTCCGCACCCGCCCGTCGGTATCGATCTCGACGCCGCCCGCGCCCAGGGCGAGCACAAAGCCCTCGACGACGTCGCCGTTGCGCAGCAGGACGCGGTCGTCGGAGTTCTCACCGGCCTCGGTGCTGGAGCGCAGCTGCGTGAGCTTTGCATCGCCCGCCTGGTCGACCCGGACGAGGGCGAGTGAACCGATGGGCAGGCCCCGCTCGCCCAGGCCTGCTACGCGGGCGAGGACGGTGTCGTCGCCCGGTGCGAGCAATACGCCGGCGGCGCGAGAGCCATCGGTGAGCTCGAAGACGACGGTGCCGTTCTCGATGTCCGGCGCGAGCGGTGCGGATGGCGCGTCGCCCGCCTGTGCGTGAGCCGGCACCAGCGCGAGCACGTCGGAGAGGTCGACCCGCCGATCGCGCCCGCCGACGCCGCTGTGCACGAGCGCACCGTCGTCGATCGATCGGAGCGTGATGTCGAGATATCCGCGCTGCGCGTCGAGCAGCGTGTGCGTCGCGCGCGGGGCGTCTTGGGCGCCCGACAGCGCGGTTGCGCCGGCGAGCAGCAGCGGCAGAAGACCCGGAATGAGCGCCTGGGGAAGCATCATTTCTGGAAGATCGGCAGGTAGCGTTTGGGCATCTGGAGGACGATGAGCGCCATCGCCGTGCCGTACGCCGGGCCGACAGAGCGGTCTTCCCACGAGCCGTCGGCGAGCTGGCGCCCGAGCAGTTCGTCGCGGACGCCGGGCCACCAGAAGGCCCAGTGTTCGCCGCCGGCGAGGAAGTGGGCCTGCACGGCGTAGTAGTGCCCGTAGAAGTAGTGCGCGCGCGTCGATGTGTTCGACGCCGGGCCCGCGGCCCGCTTGAGGTACGCCAGGCCCTCGTCGATCGAGTCATCGCTGTAGATGCCCGCATAAAACAGCGTCGCGACGCCCGCGGCGGTGCGGGGCCAGGCGCTCGACCCGCCTTGGAGCTGGTACTTGAAGCCGCCGTCGGGGTTCTGGCAGCGCCGGACGTACTCGACGGCCCGATCGATCACCCCCGCATCGACCTCGATGCCCGCGTTGCGCGCGCTGCGCAGCGCCATGACCATGCAGACCGTCACGCTGACGTCGGCGTCGTAGGGCACGGGGTTGTAGCGCCACCCGCCCTCGTCGTTCTGCGTGCGTTCGATGAGGCGGACGGCGCGGACGAGCGCATCGTGCAGGCGTCGGCTCTGGGCCGTGTCGCCCCCCCCGCGGGTCATGCCGTAGACCTCGCCCAGGAACAGCGCCGCGAAGCCGTGCCCGTACATGGGCCCGTTGGCCGCGTCGGCGGCGATCAGGCCGTTCTCGGCCGCGGCGCTGAGCACGAAGTCGAGCCCGCGCTGCACCGCTTCGCCGTAGGCGCCCCGCCCGGGCGCGTGCCCGTCGGCGAGCAGCGCGATGCACGCGACCGAGGTGATCGCGACGTTGCGCCCGAAGCGCCCGCCCGACCATGCGCCGTCGGGGTCCTGGTTTGCCGCGAGGTACGCCAGGCCCCGCTCGATCGAGCCGTCGAGACCGGCGACGATCTCGCCCGCCGCGGGCGATGACGCCGCGCTCTCCTGTGCGTGCGCAACGCCTCGGTTCGCGAGCGTGCACGCCGCCACCGCCATGACCATCGCCGATCGGCGCACGAGCGTGTGTTTCACCGCGATCCCTCCTCGGCCAGGCGCAGGTAGTACTCGCGCGTCATGCGCTCGTACAGCGTGCTGTACCGATCGGCGAGGCCCTGGGTCAGCGCGTCGCGCACACGATCGGGCAGCGCGCCCCACGAAGACGCATCCGGCGCCGCGAGGCCGCGCGGGTCGGCGTTGGTGTCGTCGCTGGGCGTGCCCGCCGAGTTGCCGTCGCCCGCGGCGTCGCTCTGCGCGCTCGATTGCTGCGAGCCCTGTTGCGACCCGCTCGAGCCGCTCGACCCCGACGAGCTGCTCGATGACCCGCCCTGCCCTTCCCGCGCCGAGGCGATCACCTGATCGAGCTTCGCGAGGATGTCCGCCTGCACGCGTTGCGTCTGACGCCCCGCGTCGCGCGCATCGCCCAGGCGAGCCGCGGCCAGGTCCATCAGCGCCACCGCCTGCTCGAACCGATCGCCCGACGCGCCGGGCGAGAGGGCTTGATCGAGCTCGGCCTCCGCGGCCGTCGGTGCGCCCGGCGCCGCTTCCCCGGTGTCCGTTCCGCTCGGGTCGCCTTCGAGCCCCAGCAGCTCTTGCAGCGAGGGCACCCCGCGCGGCTCGGGCGGTTCGTCCGTTGCCGCATCCTGCGCGATCGCGCCCCCGGCAAGGGCCGAGGCAACGATCAGATTCCAGGCCGTTGTGCGCCGCATCACGCGCCCTCCACGCTTGTTGTACCGCCGTCGGATGCTTCCGGTTCGCCGAGCGGCTTGATCTGACCCGGCCCGCTCGGCGGCCCGCCGCCGGCGTCTTCGCGCGCACGCTCGAGCAGTTCTCGGGCCTGTTCGCCCAGTTCGCGTTGCCAATCCGCGAGCGCGTCGAGCGAGGCACCATCGCCCGCGTCGCCCGCGGTCCGGGTCGCCTCGGCGAGCTGCGATTGCATGCCGCGGAGGATGAGCAGCTCGGCCAGGGGTGGCACGGGGTTGTCTTCGCCGGGCGCCCCGCCCGAGCCGCCGCCGCCGGAACCGCCCGATTCAAAGTCATCGCTGCTGTTGTTCGGGTCGAGCGCTTCGAGCAAGGTCTCGAGCAGCGCGATCGCCTGCCCCTGACGCATCGCGACGGCGCCCGCGACGGGCGCGCCCCGCAGGTCGCCCGCGATGCCATCCAGCAGCGTGTCGAGGCGCCGGTGGGCGAACTCGAGCACCGGCGCCTCGCTCAAGGCCGGATACTCCTGAGGCAAGGCTCGCAGCGCATCGGCGATCGACGCGTGCTCGCCCGAGACCCGCCGAGCCTCGCTGCGCTCTCGGCGCGAGAGCGGCCGATCCAGCAGCGACGACGTCGGCTCGACCAGCGCCCGCAGGCGCTCGAGCGATTCCCGGTACGCCTCGCGCAGCTCGCGTTGCACGCGGTCGCGTTCGCGTTCGGCGGCGTCCTCGTCGGCCTGCTCGGCCTCACGCAGCGCACGACGCAGGGCCCCGAGGCTGCGCAGCTCGTCCGCCCGCGCGCCCTCGGTATCGCCCGGCACGCCCGAGAGCGCCGCCACGGCCCGCCCCTGTGCCTCGGTCGCCGCGTCCAGCGCAGCCGCGGCATCGCGCAGCTCGCCGAAGCCGCCCTCGCCGTCGGCCCGCACGCCCAGCGTGTTCACGCGAAGGCGCTCCATGCCGTCCCGCAAGGGCAACAGCGGCCCGCCCGACGCCTCGGCCTCGTCGAGCCGCGCGATCTCGCGTTCCTGCTGCAAGATCAGGCCCTCGATCGACGAGCGCAGCGTCGCGATCTGGCGGCGCAGTGCCGCGTCGCGGTTGCGGTTCGCGTCGTCGACGTCGGCGAGCATCTGCTCGAGCGCTTCGATGGCGGCCTGCTGTTCCTGCTGCGCCTCGCCCGACTGGTTGGCGCTCAGGTTTTCGGCCGCCTGTTCGAGACGCTCGCCCAGCGCGCTGCGCCGCCCGCGTGCGGCGGCGGCCTCGAGCGCGGCCGACTGCACCCCGTCGCTCTCGCGCAGGGCCTCGGCGCGGTCGGTCAGCTCGTCGAGCGACTCACGCGCCCGCTCGGCGGCCTCGCTCTGGCGATCGGCGAGCTCGTCAAGCGTCGATCGCTCCTCGGGCGTGAGCTCTTCGCGCGTGCGTCCGAGCAGCCGGTCGCCGGCTTCCCGCGTCTGTTCGAGCAGGTCGCGCTGTTCGTCGAGCAGGCGCTCGAGCGATCGCCTGGCCTGCCACGCGTCTTGCCCCTCGTCGAGGCGGCGGGCCGCTTCGCCCAGGCGGTCGCGTGCCCGCTCCTGCCCGCTCTGTGTCGCTTGGTTGTCGCCCGCCGCGGCGCTTGAGGCCGCTTGCTCGGCCGCATCCGCCGCCTCGCGGAGCAGCGACGCCGCCCCTTGGGCAACGGACCGGAGCGCCCCGTCGTCGAGGCGGTTGCGGGCCTGGCGATCCAGCACGCCCTCGAGCTGCTCGCGTTGTTCGCCGATGCGCCCGGCGAGCGACCGCTGGCGTGCGCCGAGGCCCGCGGTCGCGCCGCGCCCGTCGAGTTCGTTTTCGAGATCGCGCTGTGTCTCGTCGAGCCGCCGGAGCGCCGCGCGCACGCCGGCGAGATCGGTGCGCAGTTGCTCGACGAGCACCTCGGGCGTGATCACCCGCAGCCGCCGGGGCGTGCTCCGGGTCCCGGCCTCGCCCGCGTCGTGCTGGCGCAGATCGAGCGCGACGCCGGCGACCCAGACCTCATCGCCCGGCACGAGCCCGAGCGTGTCGAGATCGAGCGTTGCCTCCAGCGCCGCTTCGCGCGGGCGGCGCGTGAGCACGTCTTCGCCGAGCCTGGTCGCAGCGGCCCAGTCCGGCGCCGTGCTGCTCTCCCCGTCGTTCGTGCGCAGGTTCGACAGCCGCAGGTTCAGTGCTTCGATGTGGATTGTGTGCAACGCGAGATCGTCTGTCGCCTCGGCGCGCAGGGTGATCAGGGCGGTCGCGAGCACGGGCTCATCCCGCGTTGGCTCGGTGACGACGACCGCGGGCGGCCCGTCGGGCAACGCATCGAGCAGCAGGAACACCGGCTCACGGCTCGCGATCCCGTGCTCATCGCGCAGCGCGAGCTCTGCACGCACGTCGCGACGGGCCTCAAAGCTGACCACCCCGCCGGTCACCCCGTCGACAACGCCGCGTTCGCCTCGATCGGCCTCAATCCGCGCGTCCGGCGCGTCGAGCAGGGTCGCCCAGTCCGGCGTGCCGCCCTCGGGCACCGCCCGCGCCCCCGACCAGCGCAGCTCGATCCTCGAGCCCTCCAGCGCCTGCGCCGGCTCGCCCCGCGCAAGCAGATCGACCTCACCGCTCGGCACACCTTCCAGACCCGCCGCATAAGCAGGTGGCGTGATCGTTGCGCGCAGCGCGCTCACCCGCGGGGGCGGCACGAGGCGCACCCGCCCGCGCACGGGGGCGGCGTCCTCGGCCGACAGCTCATACTCGAGCACCGCCTCCAGATCCGGCGTGAGGCCCAGCCCGCCCGCATCGATCAGGCGCTCGTGCAGCCGCCCCGCGATGCGATCGCCCGCGGCGCTCGTGAGGCTCGTCTCGCGTGCCTGAGGCGTCAGGACGTAACGCGTCCAGCGGCGCGCACGCTCCGCGGCCCCCGGGCCGCTCAGACGCACACGCGCGATGACCGTCAGATCATCCTGGCTCTCGCTGCGCCAGCCGGCGGCGCCCGAGAGCAGCAGCGCTTCGTCCGCGGGGCGCACCCGGTCGGCCTCCTGCGCCAACGCCCTGCCCTCGGTGCGGTCTTCCAGCAGCACGCGCGTCGGCCATGCCGCGTCGGACCACGGCGCGAGCGAGCGTGCGAACGCGATGCCCGCCGACGCGGGCGCCCGCCAGGCAAACCCGCCGAGCCCCAGCAGGACCGCGCACGCGACGAGCAGCGGGACCGAGACCCGCGGCGTACGCACGGCGCGCCCGATCCGACCCGCCCCGCCCCCGAGCTCTCGCGCAAGCCGTTCGACCGCCCGCACGCGCATCGCTTCGCCGACCGGATCATCGCCGGCGGGCTGGTCGGCGAGGTCGATCGCCGAGGCGATGCGTTCACCCTCGTCTCGACCGACAAGCAGCGCGAGGTCGACGAGCGTCAGCCGGGTGCGCAGCACGCCCCACACCGCGCGGGCAACGCCGCCGGCGGTCCAGATCGAGAGGGCCGTGAAGTTCAGCAGGCGGACCGACCGCGGCAAGCGCAGCGCCCCGTCGAGCAGCATCAGCAGCGCGAGCGCCCCCCCGCCGACCGCGATCGTGATCGCCAGCGTGCGCAGGCCGATCAGGCCCGCGAGCATCATCCGCAGGCGAGCGATGCGCGCACGCGCGGGCGCGATGCGGGGCAGCAGGCTCTCGATCGTGTTCGGGGCTGTGGTCACTCGTGCTCCATCATCGCCGAAATGAGCGCATCAAACCAGCCTGATCAGGCGCCGTCCGACCCATTCGCCCGCCAGCAGCAACGCGATCAGGATCAACGACAACGGCGAGTCCCAGAGTGTCTCTCGCGCCCGAACGCCCTCGCTCACAATCCGCCGATCGCCCAGGCGCGCCGGGATCGAGGCGAAATCACCGGGCGGCACAACCTCGCCCCCGGTCGATTCGGCCAGGCGTTCGAGCAACCCGTGGTCGGGCCTGGGGTGCAGCAATTCTTCGTCGCCGCGCCGGACGACGAGCTCTCGATCGAGCCCCATGCCCGCGAGCAGCGGCTCGCTGATCCGCAGCGTGTACGTGCCCGCGTCGGGCGGGACCCAGGCGCCGCTGTAGCGCCGGCGCAGGCTCGACCCCTCGCCCGTGCGCAGCGACAGCTCCCGCGAGCGCCCTTCGGGGTCGCTGATCGTCGCCTCGATGCGATCGCCCAGCACGCCCAGCAACGATTGATCGCGCACATCAACCGTGATGGTGACGCGTTCTTGCACAGCAGGCTCCGCCGGGGCCGTGCGCAGGGTGACCGGCGCCGGCGCGTCGCCCGCCGTGGCGTCGCGCGCGAGCAGGCGGACAAGCGGCAGCCAGAACCGCTCTTGCAGGTCCTCGCCGCGCCCGTAGCGCCAGCGCCAGGTCTCGTCGGTCGCGACGTACAGGACCCGCCCGCTGCCGAAGCGCATGTGGATCAGCGCGGGCGAGGCGGCGCCGCGGTCATCGACCGCGCGTGCGAGCACCTCGCTGGCCGGCTTCATCGCCTCGGGTTCGATCCGCTGAGCCCAGCGCAGGCGCGACCAGCCGGTTTCGTGTGCGCGCAACGCGTCGGGCCAGCTGCGCCCGTCGTCGCCCAGGCGGAGCACGCCCAGGCGCCGCGCCTCGTCGCTCGGCTCCAGGACCACCGGGCGGTCCCACACGCCCGGCCCGCTGTCAGACGCGTCGATCGGAAGCAGGTCGCTGAGCGGCGTCGCGCTCCAGGCTCCGGGCGTCGCCGATGGACCGGCGATCCACAGCAGCCCCCCGCCGCGCTCGCTCACGTGTGTGCGCAGCGCCGCGAGTTGGGTCTGCCCGAACAGCTCGGGGCGCACGTCGCCCAGCACCACGACATCCCAAGCGGCCCATTCTTCTGGCGTCTCGGGCAGCGTCGCGACCGTCTCGTCGCCCTCTTGCAGGTACCGGCGCCCGGGCCCGAGCAGGAGGTTCGCGCTCACGATCGTCGGCTCGCGCAGCAGCAGGCTCTTGAGGTAACGCTGCTCCCAGCGCGGGTACCCGTCGATGTAGAGCACGCGCAACGGCTCGTCGACACGCCGGATGGTCAGCGTGCGTGTGTTGTTCGCCTCGATCGCGTCGGGCAGGTCGGGCACGAACTCGACCCGCCATGCGCCCGCTCCGGCGCCCGCCTCGTCGGGCACGCGGGCCAGGAGCGTGCGCTCGGCGACGGTCGCTCGCTCCGCTCCGTCGGCGTTGCTCGGGCTCTCGGCGGTGTCGACCCGCTGCTCGTCGAGCACCGCGCCGGTGGTCTCGTCGATGAGGCGCAGCGTGCCCGAGAGCGAAGCCGATTCCGACGCCTCGATGCGCACGCTCAGCGCCGCGGGATCGCCCGCCCAGCCGGAGGACGGCGCGTCGACCGAAGCGATGCGCGCATCGCCGGGCCCGTCGGTCTCGCCCAGCAGCACGACATAGACCGGCACCCGCGCCCCCGTGAGGCGACGCAGCGTCGCCGCTTCGAGCGTGTCGCTGGACTGCCCGTCGCTGATGACGACGATGCCGGCGACCGGTCGACCGCCGGCGCGGCGCATCGCCTCGCCGAGCGCGGCGTGGATCGCCGTTGAGGTGCCCTCGGGCGCGGGGATCGCCCAGGTGCTCGCGCTGACCTCGCTCGGCGCGGGCGCGTCGAGATCGAACACCCCGGCGGCGAAGCCCAGCCAGCGGATGTCCCGCGTCTGCGCCGCCTCGTTCCAGGCACCCGCACCGTTGACGACAAGCTCGCGCAACGCCGCGTCGCGCGTCGATGCCCCGTCCGGCATCGTCATCGAGAGCGAGCGATCCGCGAGCACCAGCACGCTGTCCGGCTCGATCGATGTCTCGCGCACAACCAACGCCGGCCCGGTCAGCAGCAGCAGCACAAGCAGGATCAGCGCCGCGCGCACGCCCGCGAGGACCGCCCGCCACGAGCGCGGCCCGATCAGACCGGCGTACCCGGCCCAGGCGAGCCCGCCGGCCGCGACCGCCGCTCCGACCCACGCCCAGCCCGGCAGCGCAAACGCGAACTCCAGCGCCGCGTTCGGGTCGCCCAGGCGCACCCGGTCGAGGCCCAGCAGGACATCGAGGGGGGAACGCTCGGCCGGCGCGGGAAGTGGGGCGGTCGTCGGCGCGTTCAAGGCGACACCTCCGACCGCGACGCGTGGCTTGCGACCCGTGCCAGCGCGATCTCGATCACCGCGAGCAGGCCCGCGACCAGCAGCAGCCACGTCGCGACATCGCTCGTGTCGTCGCTGCGGAGGGCCGACGCCAGCGATGCGCCGCGAGCGCCGTTGTTGGTGCGATCGCCCGCCTCAAACCACGCGATCGTGTCGCCGGGCCTCGAGAGCCTCGATGCCACGGCGTCTCGCGTGCCGGGCGTCGTGTTGCTCGCGGTCGGGTCTGGAGCGATGACCAGGAGCGAGACCGTCCGCCCGTTCGGGTCGAGGGCCGCGAGGCGCGCGGCGCGCCGAATCGGCTCGCGCGTCAGGCCTTCGGTCCCGGTCTCGATCGGGCTGCCCGTGCGCGTGTCGACAAGGCGGGCGCTGCCGCGGGGCAGGCGCACGCGCTCGCCGGCGACCGCGGTTCGCGGCGCGTTGCCCGATCCGGCGCCCTCGCGGATCAGTTCCTGGATCAGCGGGACCCAGAGCGGCTTGGCGGGTGCGCTCGTCCAGGACAGGTCGGGTGCACTCAGCAGCACGCACACGAGCCCGGCGCCACCTTCTGCCGCGGCGCCTGTCGCGGCGCCCGCGCGGTCGCTCACGAGCCACGGGTCGTTGTTCTCCAGGGCGAGCAGCACCCGGGGCGAAGCGCCGGTCTCGAGCGTGCGCACGGGCAGCCAGCGCGAGACGTCGGCCGGGGCGAGCAGGTCGGGCAGGTCCTGCGCGATCGCCGCGAGCAGGTCAAGCGCTTCGCCCCGTGCGATGCCGAGCGGCGCCGGCGCTTCGAGCGCCTCGGGCCCCGGGCTCCACGCGAGATCGAAGGCACGGGCGAAGGCACCGGTCCAGGGCTGCACACCCTCGCCGGGCGACGCGGTCACGAGCGTGAACGCGCCGGCGCGGGCCCGATCGCCCAGCGCCGCCCAGCCGGAAGCGGTGAGGCGCGCGGGCTCGGTCACCACGACGGCGTCGATGCCGACGAGCGCCGCAGGGGTTGTGAGCGACGCGTCGAAGCGTTCGATCGCCAGGTCCTGCTGCACGCCGCCGGGCGAGAGCGCGATCTCGATCCATCGGTCGGGCTCGATACCGCCCGCCGTGCGCTCGCTCGGCGGCGCGCCGCCCAGCAGCGCAACGCGGATCGACGCGCGCGTACGCAGCACCGTTGCCGCGATCGAGTCGCGCTCGATCGCGTCGCCCACGCGGATGCGCGCGCGCAGGGCGGATCCGCCCGGGGCGTCCTCGGGCGGGTCGTCGAGCTGCACGAGCGCTTCGGTGCGCCGCTCGCCGGGCGCAAAGACCGCCTCGCCCCGCCCGAGCACTTCGTCGTCGACGCCGAGCAGTTCGATGCCGATGCGCTCGTCTCCGGCGTCGCCCGTGCGCACGAGGGTGACCCGCGGCGGCAACGCGCCGGCGCCGCTGGGGGCGCCCGCGTCACCCGTGGTCAGCAGCGTGCGCCCGGGCACGAGCGATTCGATGGAGACGTTGGGCGCGGGCGCTGGCGCTGGCGAGAGCGCGACGATCCGCACGCCGTTCGCCTCGCTCCCGATGTCCGCTTCGGCTTCGGCGCGTGGAACGCCGTCGCTCGCGGTCTCGCCCGCGCCCGAAGGCGAGTCGCCCGCGGCGGCGAGCGAACCCTCTCGAAAGGAGGACGCGATGAGCACGCTCGATCGCGGCGCGGCGTCCGGCGGGATCAGCGCGAGCGCCGCCTCGAGCCCCCCGCGCAGGTCCGCGCGCGCGTCCGTGGGGGTGATGCCCGCGAGCGCACGGCGCACGCCCGCGAGGTCGCCCGTCGGGCTCACCAGCACGCGGGGCGGGCGCGAGAGCGAGACGACCGCGGCCCGGTCGCCCGCGGCGGCATCGAGCGCGTCGAGCGCTGAGGCCGCGAGTTCCAGGTGACGGGCGAGCTCGGCCTGGTCGCCCGGCGTCGAGGCGGCGCTGGTGAGCGAGTCGTCGATCGCGAGCACGATGGTGCGCCCGCCGGCGCCCCCGCGGGCCGGGTCGCCCAGCCCGAGGCGGGCGATCGCGGTGGCGAGGCAGGCGATGAGCAGGCAGCGGAGCAGGAGCAGCAGCCACTGCTCCATCGCGAGGCGTCGGCGTTTGCGCCGGTAGGCCTCGAGCAGGAAGCGCATCGCGCCGAACTGCACGGGCTTGCGCCGCCGACGCATGAACAGATGGATCAGGATGGGGATCGCGACGCACGCGAGCCCGGCGGCGAGCAGGATGGGGTGCAGCACGCTCACGCCGCGCGCGCACCGGCGGGGTCGCCCGCGGCAGTGTCCGCCCGGTGGCTCGGTCGGGTCGGCGTCATCCGTGCTTGGTCCGCTTCATCAGCGCGTTGCGCCGGGCGACGAAGGCCGAGAGCGTCGGCCCGAGCCACTGCTGCGTGCTCACGCGTTGGTGGTCGAAGCCCAGCGATCGGCAGACGCGCTGGAGTTCCTTGATGTGGCCCTCCAGCGCTTCGGTGTACGCGGCGCGGATGGCGCGCGGGTCGACGCGCACGCCGGGCTCGCCCTCGAGGCCCTCGAAGGGCGCCGGCTCGTCGAACGCGAGCGTCTCCTCCGCCTTGTCGAGCACCTGGAAGCAGATCGCGTCGTGCCCGCGGTGCTTGAGGCGCGCCAGGGCCGAGCGCGTCGATTCGATGTCGTCGAAGAAATCGCTGATGACCACGAACAGGCAGCGGTTGGAGACCTTGCCCAGCGATTGGTCGAGCACGCGTCCCAGGTCGGTCGGGTTGTCGACCGGGTGCAGGCTGAGCACATCAACGATCTGACGCCAGGTCTGGCGGTTGCTCGAGCGGTTGACGATCGAGCGGATCTCGTCGGCGAAGACCACCATGCCCACGCGGTCGCCCTGGGTGAGCACGATCGACGCCAGCCCGGCGGCGATCGCGGTCGCGTGGTCGAACTTGGTCCACTGGAGCCGCCCGCGCGGGCTCTGCTTGTCGCCCGTGCCAGACGCCTCGCTGAACGGGCGGCTGCCGAAGCCCATCGAGCCCGAGGAATCGACGAGCACGACCAGGTCGAGGTTGGTCTCCTGGCGGTGCTGCTTGACGAGCAGGTGGTCGGACCGGGCGTAGACCTTCCAGTCGAGGTGGCGGATGTCGTCGCCGGCGACGTAGGGGCGGTGCTGGGCGAACTCGACCGAGACCCCGGTGTAGGGCGAGCGGTGCTGCCCGGCCCGCACGCCCTCGACGATCATCTTGGCCCGCAGCTCGAATCTGGCGAGCCGCGCGAGCGTGCGCGGGTGGAGGTAGAGCTGGGGGTCGATCTCGGGGCGTTCGCCGACATCCGCGGTGACCGCGGGCCAGTTCGGATCACGCACCTGTGGGCCCTGTGCCATCGGGCGATGGTACGGGTGGGGGCGGGTCTTGGTGCGTGACGCGCGGTGTTCTGGGGTGATTGCGAGCGGAGAATCGCAAAATCGGGGTGCCCGGGCGTCGGCTCGGGCCCCCGTTGCAGTCGTTTGCCCGCGGTCGGGCCTGTGGTCCGGGGTGATCAGTCCGGGGGGTCAGTCGGTGTAGACGCCGGCGTGCGCGGGGCCGAAGCCGTCGTTCTGGATCGCGGCAAAGATCTTGGGCGCACCCGAGTAGAAGCGGACGTCGAAGAACCGCTGCGGGTCGTTGGCCTTGGCGGTCGCCTGCTCGGCGAGGTCGAGGATGCCGTCGTTGTTGGCGTCGAAGGCGCTCACGAGCGCGTTGTGGTTGTTGAGCTGATCGACGCGGAGCGCGGCCTTGGCGTCAAGACGCTCGGCGGGGCTCAGGGCGCCGTCGCGGTTGCGGTCGAAACGCTGCATCAGGCGGGCCTCGAACTGGCGCCGACGCTGGTCGAGGAACGCCTCGGCGAGGGTGCGCTCCGAGGCGTCGAGCGTGTTGTTCGCGTTGCGGTCGAAGCGGGCCCTGAGCTCTTGCCCGCTGAGTGGGCGGAGGTCGGTCGCCTGGGGCACGCTGCGGGTGGGGCTGGTCTCGCTGAAGCCGCTGCTGTTGTGGCTGAACGAGCTGTTGACGTTGGTGTTGTGGTGCCCGTGGTTGACGCTGGGCTTGCCGCGGACGGGGCCGGCGGCGGCGGACCCGGCGGCGAGGCCGAGGGCGAGGGCGACACCGAACGCGACGGAAACCTTGGTGCTGGGCGTGTTGCTGGGCATGTGGATGCCTCCGGCTGGCGCGGATCGGCGGGGGTTGCCCGGCGCCCGCGCGGGTGCTCGACTGGCCCCCGGACCGAGGGCTCCTGATTCAGGCGTCGGCCCGATCCACCCGCCCCGATCGCGCCGCCCGCGTGACCGGCGGCAAACAGGGCGAACCCCGCCCGCGCCGCCGCCCGCGATCGCCCAGCCCGCACAGGCGGAGGTGCCCCAAACGGGTCAGAAGGCGTGCAATCGAGCAAGAATCGACCAAAGGCCGATCGGAAAAGTTGATTCGGATCAAAAGATCCGATTGCCACAGAGCACGCACACGTCGGCCCGGGGTCGCGCACCCCGCGAGGCCGAGTCGCCCCGCCGAGTCGCTCCGCCGAGTCGTCCGGCCGAGTCGTCCGGCCGAGTCGACCTTGAAGGGAGCATGGCTGTGCATCTCTCGCGTCTCGCGCACCGGTTCCTCATCGCGGCATCGGCGGCCTGCATCGCAGTCGGCATGGGGGCGGGCCTCGCCTGCGCCTATCCCGCGGACTACCCATTCGGTCAGCCCGGCACACCCGATCATCCCAACGGATACGACGGCTACCCCGGCGGCCACCCGAGCAACCCGTACGCGCCGAACGGCGGGCCCGGGGGCGACGGGTGGAGCGATGGTGACGGAGGTGATGGCGGCGATGCGGCACGCGGTGGACACGGCGGCACGGGTGGTCGCAGTGGGTCCGACGGCGGGACCGGCGGCGACGGGGGCCACGGCGGCGATCGCCCGGACCACGGCGCCGGGCACGCCGGAGACGGCGGAGACGGCGGCTGGGGGCGCACGCGCGGCGGCGATGGGGGCAACGGTGGCGCCGCGGTCAGCCCAACCGACGGCGACACGGTCTTCGCCGGGCGCGGCGGTCGCGGCGGCCACTCCGACGGCGACGGGGGTGACGGCGGACGCGGGGGCACACTCAACGGCACCGGTTGGGCGGGTGCCGGCGGCGACGGTGGTCAAGGCGGGCACCCGTTCGGCAACGCCGAAGCACGCGGCGGGAACGGCGGGGACGGGGGTGACGCCGCCGCAGTCGGTGGCGCCGGCGGCTCGGGTGGCAACGTCGGGCCCGCTACAGGCTCCGAACCCGGCGCTGGCGGCGACGGTGGGCGTGCCTTCGGCTACACGCTGCTCGCCAAACAGCTCATCCCGATCGGCGTCGGCGGTGACGGTGGACCCGGCGGCAACCAACGCGCCGCTCACGCCTGGATGCCCGGCGGGTTCGCGATCCCGGCAGACGGCGGGCGACGCGGACGCGGCACCGCGCGCGACGGCGACACCGGGCGACTCGGTCACGTCTTCCGCCCCGCGCGCGGATACATCGGCTCGCGCATCGTCGGGTTCGCCAGCGACGACGTCAGGCACGAACTCGACAAGGGCCACGCGGGAGAATTGGACGTCGTTCGCGCGGCCTTCGGGCTCGACACTCCCGGCTCGTTCCGGTGGCTGGCGGTCGGCGACCAGATCTACGCCGAAGACGGATCGATCGATCTGGCAGGTGTGCTGCACCCGGCGTCGCTCGCCGCGGACGCTTTGGTCGTGCTGATCGAGTACCGCGCGCGGGGCCTCGACCCGCGCATCGAGTTCCGATTCGATGCCGCGGACCTGCCGCCGGACGCCTTCTGCGTCCGGGTCGAAGACCATCCGAGCGAACCTGACTGGCGCGTCCTGCGCGTTGTCGCGCGTCGGCACGAACAACAACCATTTGGTGGGCCGGGCGATCGGTTCCGCCTGATCGTGCGCGACGCGGAGGTTCGCGGCCTGCTCATCCGCGCCGATGAAGGCTGAACACGCATCCATGGATCGACTCACGCAACATCGGCCGACGCCCGATAGGCTGGTGACGCGCGCTGTTGTGCGCCATCGCCCGCCTGTCCTGCCGGAGCCAGCATGTCCAGTTCAGATCGCGTCCCCACCTCCGGCGTCAAGCGCATCGGCATCCTGACCGGCGGGGGCGACTGCCCGGGGCTCAACGCCGTCATCCGCGCCGTGACCAAGGACGCGCTCTACCACGGCATCGAAGTCCTCGGCATCTCCGACGGCTTCCTGGGCCTGATCGAAGACCGCGTCACGCCCCTGACGCGCGACGATGTCTCGGGCATCCTGACCGACGGCGGCACGATCCTCGGCTCGTCCAACAAGGCCAACCCGCAGAAGTACGCCGTGGGCCTCAACGACGACGGCACGCCCAAGTTCAAAGACCTCACCGATGTCTGCATGACCCACATGGAAGTCCACGGCATCGAGGCCCTCGTCGTCATCGGGGGCGACGGCACGATGTCGGGTGCCAAGCCCTTCGCCGATCGCGGCATCAACTGCATCGGCGTGCCTAAGACGATCGACAACGATCTGTTTGGCACCGACATCACCTTCGGCTTCAGCACCGCGGTCAGCGTCGCGACCGAGGCGCTCGACCGTGTGCACACCACGGCCGCGAGCCACCACCGCGTGATCGTGGTCGAGTGCATGGGGCGCAACGCGGGCTGGCTCACGCTGCACGCGGGGATCGCGTCGGGCTCGGACGTCATCCTGCTGCCCGAGATCCCGTTCGATCTTGATAAGGTCTGCGCGTTCTGCGAGGAGCGCAGCCGGCGCGGTCGGCGGTACTCGATCATCGCCTGCTCGGAGGGCGCCAAGCCCTTGGGCGGCGAGCAGATCGTCGATCGCGTCGACCCGACCAGCCCCGACCCGATCCGCCTGGGCGGCATCGCCAAGTGGGTCGCCGGGCAGATCGAAGACAAGACCGGCATCGAGAGCCGCCACGTCGTGCTCGGGCACGTGCAGCGCGGCGGCACGCCCGTCGCCGCCGACCGTGTCCTCGCGACGCAGTTCGGGCACCACGCGGCCCACCTGCTCAAGCTCGGCAAGCGCAACCGCCTGGTGGTGATGCAGGGGCGCGAGCTGAGCGACATCGAGATCACCGCGGCCGCCGACAAGCAGCGCCTCGTGCCCAAGAACCACGCGCTGCTCGAGGCGGCGCGCAGCGTGTACACGTGCTTCGGGGACTGATCGGGACGCGAAACCCGAGCCGCGTTCTTCCAAAGAAACTTGCGCCATGAAAGACAAGCAAGTCGCCTACCTGCTCTGGATCCTCAGCTTCTTCGGCTTCGCGGGTCTGCACCGGTTCTACTGCCGGCGGTACATCACGGCGTTCATCTGGTTCTTCACGCTGGGCTTGTTCTTCATCGGCACCATCATCGACGCGTTCCTGATCCCCGCGATGGTCAATCGCGAGAACCGACGCTTCGGTTAGGCGTTTCGCCGGCGGCGGGCGACCAGCGCGGCAGCGCCGAGCAGCAGGGGGATCGCCCCCGGCGCCGGGATCGCCAGTCCGCTGAGTTGGACCCCGTCGCTGAGCGAGACGAAGCCGCCACCCTCGCCGGTGAACAGATCGACACTGAAGATCGAGCCCGTGCTGCCGAAGCCCGATGCGGTGACGAATGCCGTCTGCCCGTTCGCCGAGGCCATGCCCCCGAACGCGCCGTTGAAGGCGGAGTTGACCGCGATCGGGGTCACCGCGACGGTGTCCGGCTCGATCGCGAGGAGTTGTCCGCCGAGTTGTGTCCACGCGACGAGCGATCCGTCGCTGCGCAGCGTGAGGCCGTTGATGTCCGGCGTGCCGAGCGAGCCAAGCTCGGTCGCGGCCCCGGTCGCGAGATCGATGCGGAACAGCCCCGCGCCGGCGTCGGTGTCGCGCCCGCCGATCGCGAACGCGGTCTGCGCGTCGGCGACAACGAGCCCGCCCTCGAACTCGAAGCCGACGCCGAGCGTGCCGATGGTGGTCGCGGCCCCGGTCGCCGCGTCAATGGTGTAGAGCGCCGCCGCGGCGCCCGGCGCTGGCGCGTCGTATGCGTACAGCGTGCCGTCGGCGGCGCGTGAGAGGCCGGCAAGGCGGTCGACGCCCGTGTCACCGATGGACTCGACGTTCCCGGTCGCGGCATCGACGCGCACCAACTCGCCTTCGAAGGTTACGCCGAACAGCGACTGCGCGTGCGCGTGCCCCGCGAGCGTGCCGGCGAGCGCGAGGGCGGCGGTGCGCAGCACCCGCGCATGGGTATCGGTGGTCGGCATGGTCTGTGCTCCCTGAAATGGATCGCATCGTCTGCGTTCTGCCCGGGCCGCTCGGTCTGTCCCGTGGACAGAAAACGCGGCGGCGCGAGGCGACGGATTCGATCGCGATCGTGGTGGTCGGGCGAGCGGCTGTGTGCGGGCGGGCGCTTCGCGCTCGCCTCACGCCGTGTTTGCCGCCGGTCGTGCGCTGCCGGTCTACGCCGTCAGCCTCGGCCCGGTGCTCTCTGCGTGTTGCCTTTCGACAACGCAGACCCAAGATACCCCGCGCCGGATCGCCAAGCCAGCGAACTTGCCGGTTTCCGGTGCCTATGCAATGCCGCGTCACGCTGCGAGCAGCCCTGCGCGGCCGTCAACGGGGGGGTTGAGAACGTCCCCCTCAGAACGGCGCAATGCCGTCGTCGCTGTCGAGGTCTTGATAGTCCTCGAATTCGTCCTTGTGCATCGAGCCGCCGCCGTCGCGATGGTTCTCGACCGGGCCCGTCGGCTCGCGGTTGCCGAAGGCGGAGCCGGTGAACGAGGTCTCCGCCCCCCCCCCGGATCCCGACCCCGGCGCGGGCATGGGCGTGACGGGATCGCCGAACGGGGGCATCTCGCCCGAGGCGTCGCCCGCCATGATGTCGTCCGCGGGTGCCGCGACCCCGGCCTGCGCCCCGGCCCGGACGCTCGGCCCCGCGGTGATGTCGCGGTGCCCCCAGCCGCTGGCGGTGCTGCGCCCGTCGTGGTTCTTAAAGCGTGTCGTCGCGCTGTCCCAGACGAGCTTGACGGTGCCCGTCGGCCCGTTGCGCTGCTTGGCGATGATGACCTCGGCGACGTTGAGCTTGTCCTCGTTCTCCGGATCGAACTCGGGGCTCTCGGGGTCCCACGCCGGCTCGCCCCGGTGGTAGTACGCCTCGCGGTGCAGCAGCATCACGACGTCGGCGTCCTGCTCGATCGAGCCCGACTCGCGCAGGTCGCTCATCCGCGGGCGGTTGCCCTCGCGCTGCTCGGCCCCGCGGTTGAGCTGCGCCAGGCAGACCACAGGCACCTCGAGCTGGCGCGCCAGCGCCTTGATGTTCCGGCTGATCTCGCTCACCTCCACCTGGCGGCTCTCCCGCGCGCTGCCCGGGCTGGTCAGCAGCTGGAGGTAGTCGATCACGATCGCTTCGATGTGGTGCTGGTGCTTCATCCGCCGCGCGCGGGCGCGCAGTTGCAGAACCGTCATGCCCGGCGTGTCGTCGATGAAGATCGGTGCATCGCTCAGCTCGTCGCACGCCTCTTGCAGCTTGCGCCACTCGTCCTCGCCCACGGCGCCGGTGCGGATCTTGTGGCTGTCGACGCCGGATCGCGCGCTGATCAGGCGTTGCACCAGCGAGCCGCGCGACATCTCAAGGCTGAACACACCGACGGGCACGCGCCGCTTGCTGCCCGAGCGGTCCCAGGGCGTGACGCCGCCGAACGCGATCTGTTCGGAGATGTTCAGCGCGAGGGCGGTTTTGCCCATCGACGGGCGGGCCGCCATGATGAGCAGCTCGCCCTTCTGCAGCCCGCTGAGCAGCTCGTCCATGTCGTGGAAGCCAGTGCCGATGCCGCTGATGGCTTTGCCGTCGGCCCGGTCGATCCGCTCCATCTCCGCCAGCAGCAGCTCGCGCAGGGTCTCCGGCTCGGTCGCGTCTTCTTCCTGGGCGATCTTGAACACCGCCTGCTCGGCCTGGTCGATCACCGTGCGGGCCGTGTCGGGCCCGGCCATCCCCTCGTGGAACGCCTTGTACAGGATCTCGCCCGCGGTCTCGATCAGCCGGCGCAGGCGCGCCGTATCAGCAACGATCCGCGCGTAGTGCGGCGCCGCGACCGAGCTGGGCACACACTCGGCCAGCTCCACGAGGTAGTCGCTCCCGCCGACGCGATCGAGCACGCCCCGCCCGCGCAACGCCTCGGCGAGCTGCACGATGTCGCCCGATTCATGCGCGTCGTACGTGTCGAGCAGCGCTTTGAAGATCGCCCCGTGTGCTTCCTTGTAAAACTGATCCGGCTTGCTCACCAGGTGCAGCGTCTCGGTCAGGATCCGAGGCTCCAGCAGGATCGAGCCCAGCAGGCTCCGCTCGGCATCCAGCGAGTGGGGGGGGACGCGGTCGAAGAGCTGGTCGACGCGGACGACCGGGCCGCGGTTGCCGCGCCTGGGCTTGCCCTCGCCCTGGCTCTCGCCCATCCCGCCGCCCATCCCGCCGCCGAGCCCGCTCGCCATGCTGCTCATCTCGTCGCCTGCCATGCCGCCTCCGTGACTGCCGGGGCACAGTACCCGCCCCGGCGGGCCGGTTGGCGTTGTCGACAGCTTGTTCACGTTCCAGTTCACGTTCCATCTCGCCGGGAGGGCGTCGCGGAGCGCATAACCTCGGATATGCCAGACCCAACCCCCGCCCTCGCCACGACCTGGTCGACCGAAGAGACCCTGCCCGACCCCCTGCCCGCCGATCCGTTCCCGACGATCCGTGCCTGGTTCGACGAGGCCCACGCCCGCGCCGATCAGCCCAACCCCAACGCGATGACCATCGCCACGGCCGATCCGAGCGGCACGCCCCACGCCCGCATCGTGCTCTGCAAGGCCCTGCACGAGGGCCCGGGTTTCGTCGTCTTTTACACCAACTACAACGGGCCCAAGGGGCGCCAGCTCGCCGCGAACCCGCGGGCCGCGGCGATCCTGCACTGGGACCACACCGACCGCCAGATCCGCCTCGAGGGCCCGATCGTCAAGAGCCCGCCCGACGAGAGCGACGCCTATTTCCGCACGCGTCACTGGACGAGCCGCGTCGGCGCCTGGGCAAGCGAGCAGAGCGAGCCGATCGCCACGCGTGACGACCTGATCGCCAAGGTCGGCGCCGCCGTCGATCGGCTCGGCCTCGACCTCACCCAGCTGATGGAGCTCGACGCCGGCGAGCGCACCGAGATCGACATCCCACGCCCGCCGCACTGGGGCGGCTTCCGCCTCTGGGCCGACACCGCCGAGCTCTGGTGCGCCGGCACCGGGCGCGTCCACGATCGCGCCCGCTGGACCCGCGAACTGAGCCCCAATGCCGACGGCGTCAGCTTCGACCCGGGCCCGTGGGCCGCCACGCGCCTGCAGCCCTAGTTTTCCCAGAGTTCCAGCAGATGTTGCTTGGTCGCCCTCCGCCGCTCCGGTAATCTCAGGCCGGCGCAGGATGTGTCGTCGTGCGCCGCGAGACAGGTTCCTGGGCGGGGGTGAGAGCCCGCCCGGGTGGGAACGAGTGAGAAGGAAAGGTCTTTAGCCATGCAGATCAAGAGTGTCCTGGCCGCCTCGGCGGTCGCTGTTGTCGCATCCACCGCGGGCGCGGTCGATGCGTTTACTGATTTCGCCGCCTGGGAAGCCGCCGCCGGCAACCCCGTCACCACCGACGACTTCGCGTCGTACGGCGTGGTCGACCTCGCGCTCGGCGCCAACGATTTCTTCAACGGGTACACCGTCACCCTCGCCGGCACGGGTACCGGCGGCGCCGAGATCAACGGGGCGAGCAACTTCGTGTTCACCGTCGGCGGCGACCTCGAGTCGATCACCTTCGACTTCGACCAGAACGTCACCGGCTTCGGCGCCGACTGGCTCAACAGCTTCGTCAGCAACGGGCTCACCGTGACGATCAACGGCGAGGCGTTCAACGTCGAAGACAGCGTCGCGGCGCCCAACTTCGACTTCATCGGCTACGCCGACGGCGCGGGCTTCGGCGGCGCGAGCATCACCGTGACCAACGCCGGCGGCTCCACCGAGTTTGCCGCGATCAGCAACCTCTACTTCGCCGTCGTTCCCGCGCCCGCGGGCCTGGGCGCCCTCGCGCTCGGCGGCCTGCTCGCGACGCGTCGCCGTCGCTGATCAGAGCCCGACGACCGTCCGACCAAACTCATCCCCGCGCGCGGCCGACGCCGTGCCCGGGGCTTCTCCCCCCGGGCCTCACCTCGCGCGCCCCATCAGTCCGAAGACCGATCGCTCGGGCGACCCTTGACCAGCAGCATGCGCAGAAACGCGCCGAGCGCCATCGGGCTCGCGCCGAGACCGATCCGCGCGTCGGCCACGGCGTACAGCGCCCGCCACTGCGCGCGCAGCACGCCCCACGCCCACAGCGCCGACCGCTCCGGGTCGTAGATGTTCGTCGCCTCGCTGCTCGTGCCGTTGACCTCGATCACCGCCAGATCGCGCCCGCGCCTGAGGTCGTCGATGCTGCCCGCGCGAATGTCGAAGCGCCCGAAGTCGAACCCGCCCACGAACGATCTCGCGATCTCGTCGAGCGCCGCCTCGAGTTCCGGCGTGATCAGGTGCGCGCCGTCGCCGAAGCGTGCGCCCTGCGCGTGGTTGCCCGCCTGCCCGAGCGGGACCGCCTCGCCCGCCTCGGGCACCTCCCCCAGGCGGTCGCGCAGGCGCGACGCAAAGACCCGCCCCTGCACGCGGTACCGCGGGTGGTCGCCGATCAGGTCGCGCAGCGTCGATGCGCCGTCGCCCTCGACCTCGGGCAAGGCCTTGGTGTTCAGCGCGAAGATGCGCCCCGCGAGCGTGTCGCTCTGCCCCTCGTCCGCGACGCGTTCGGGCCGCCTGATCCAGAGCACGCCCACCTCGATCGGCCCGGGGTGGTACCGCTGAAGCACCGCGTCGTCGGGCAGGGCCCGCAGGCAGCGCCGGAGGTCATCCTCGTCCTGCGCAACGCGCACGGCCGCGCCCCGGTATCCGCGGTCGGGTTTGACGACAACGGGGTACCCGCCGAGGTCTTCGCGTGATGCGACGAGCGTCGCCGCGGTTCGCACACGCTCGTCGAGGTCGGGCTCCGCATCGAGCGCCGCCATCGCCAGCAACTCGGCGCGGTGCCCGAGCTGGTCGATGAGGCTCCGCTTGCGTTCACCCACCACCCCGCCGCCCGAGCCGATGCCCGGGTTCGCCGCCGTGAACGCGAGCACGCCGCCGCGCTTGAAGACGCGCCCGATCCAGATCGGCAGCACCGGCGCATAGAGCGCCCATCCGGGCCACCACTCGTGGTTGGTGCATCGCACCCACACAACGCGCAGGCGTCGCCTGCCCGATCGTGTGGCGAGCCGCCCGAGCAGCGCGAGCACGAGCCAGAGCGCGACCGCGACGAGCAGCAGCCCGGCGGTGCCGCGAGACAGTTGTGCCCGATCAGCCGCCGCCCAGAGGCCCATCGCCAGGGCGATCGAAGCGCCGCTCCAGGCGACCGCGCGCACGGCGCGTGCGATTGGTGCGGGATCATCCAGCGGGTGGCGCGGTATCGTCAGCCGCCCGGCGGCCACGCCAACGATCGCGACCCCGATATCAAGATCCAGACGCGCGACCAGCAGCCCCGCGCCGACGGTCGCCAGATCGGGCCGCAGGCGGGCCGCAACACCGACCAGCGCCGCCATGACGAACCAGGGCCACCACCGCAGGTGCGCACCGGCGCGCTCCACGAGGGCATCGAGCCCGTGCCTGGGCGCCCGCGGCTCGAGCACGAGCGCATCGGTCCGCGGGTCGACGCCCGGCGCATCATGCCGGCGCACAAACGGCAGCGTGTGGAGCGTGATCTCCGCCGGATCGACAAAGGGCGTGAAGTGGTCGCCGCCGTACATGATCAGCCGGCTCGCCGGCATCAGGTCGTGGTGATGCTCGGCGGCCCAGTCGGCGACCAGAAAATCGGAGCGCCCGTGCAGGATGAGCGTCGGTGTGCGCACGCCCCGCATCGTCTCGGTCATCAGCCGCTGATCGGTCTCCCAGAAGTGACGCAGCCAACCCGTGCGCGCCTCCCGTGCCGGCAGGCGGCCGTAGTGGGGCAGCAGCTCGACGCCCGGCCCCAGCGCCGCCAGCCCGAGCGCGTACTTGGCGTGCTCGAAGGCGTAACTCCCCGAGCCCTCGGTCGCCTGCGCGCCGATCGAGCCCAAGAGCGTGATCGACGCGATGCGAGGCTGCTGATCGTCGCCCTCGCTGAGCGCCGCCATGTGGATCGCCACCCCGCCGCCGTTGGACCAGCCGAGCACGTGCGCGCGCCCGATGCCCATGCGCTCGAGCACCGCGAGCACCGTGCGCGCGTGCGCGACGCACGAGGCATCGGGTAGCCGCAGGTCGCTGCGCCCGTAGCCCGGCAGCGTGATCGCGATCGATCGGCGGCCCACGCTGGTGAGCAAAGGCTGGACCAGCTCGAAGTTGCTCGCGTCGCCGGGCGAGCCGTGCAGCAGCACGATCGGCGGGCGACCGTGATCTTCTGCGCCGGGGCGTCCGGGCGCGTCGATCAGGTGGACGAACGTGCCCGAAGCACCGGGGTCGTCGCGCGCGGGTCCGGCGCGATCAAACGCCGGAACGCGCACACCGATGCGATGGGCATCTGGGGCATCATCCGGCAGCACCGGCGTGGCGCCCAGCAGCCACGAGCCCAGCAGAAAAACCGCGTAGATGGTCGCGGGCACCCCGATCGCGGCGAACCGCGCCGGGCGTCTCACGCCTCGTCCGTGGCGCCGATGTACCGGCGCCGGCGGATGCTGGCGGTGCCGAGCTGCCCGCAGGCCGCCATGCTCGTGCGCCCCTTGGTCTTGCGGCGCTTGACAAAGACCCCGTGCTCGCCCACCCAGCGGCAGAACGCGTCAACGCTCTCCTCGCTCGGCGCGGGCCAGGGCGAATCGCGCCGCGGGTTGTAGGGGATGACGTTGAGCATCCCGATGTGCCCGCGCTCCGCCGTGCGCACGAAGGGCTGGAGCCACTGAGCGATCTCGCGCGCGTGGCGTTCTTCATCGTTGACGCCGGGGATCAGGACGTACTCGAACAGCAGCTTGCGCGAGCCGCGCACGCGCACGAGATCCTGCATGACCTCGCGCAGCTCGCCCATGCCCCAGCGTTGGTTCAGCGGCATGATGTCGCTGCGCACCTCGTCGTTTGGTGCGTTGACGCTCAGCGCCAGGCCCAGCCGGCGCCAGCCGGGCTGCGCGACGACGTCGACGAGCCGGCGCAGCCCGTCGACGCGCCCGACGGTCGAGATGGTGATGTTGCTCATCGGGACCGAGGGGCCCATGTGCCCGGTCAGCACTTCGATCGCGCGCAGCACGCTGTCGAGGTTGTCCAGCGGCTCGCCCATGCCCATGAAGACGATGTTGTCGATCGAGCGGCGCTCGCTGTCGCCGAGGGCGTGCGTCGCGGCGTACCACTGCCCGACGATCTCGCCGGGCGTCAGGCTGCGGATCAGGCCCATCTGGGCCGTCTCGCAGAAGCGGCACCCCATCGCGCACCCCACCTGGCTCGAGACGCACAGCGTGTGCGAGACCCGCCCGGTGCTGCCGACCATCGGGATGACCACGCTCTCGACGTCGAGGTGGCGCACGCGCTCGTCGTGCTGGAGCACGCCCAGGGGCAGGCGGTCGGCCGCGCGGGGCGCGGGGCCCGAACGGGTTGGGGTGTCCGCCAGGGCGTCCGCGCGGTTCGCGTCGTCGAGGCGTTGGCAGAACTTGGTCGTCACGCCGTGCTCGCCCGGCTCTTCGAGTCGGGCGACGATCGGGGCGAGCCCGGCCTCGGTCGCCGGCGCTCTGGCAATGCCCTCGCGGTAGAACGCCGCGTACGCCTCGCCGGCCCGCCCGGGTCGGTGGCCCGCGGCTCGGCAGGCGTCGACAAAGCCCGCGTGGGTCAGCCCGAGGGGGCTCAGGACGGACTGGGCGGGGGGGCTCGGCATCGCGGGCGATGTTACGCCCGCCGCTGCCGGGCCCGGCAGGGGGCCTGGGGGCCCGCCGCGGGCCAAGAACGGAGGGGTGGGTCTGGTGTGGGCAGGCAGTAACAGTTACGCTTGGGTGCCGGGCGATTCCGCCCGAGGTCACCCCCGGATCACCCCTGGATCACCACTGGATCAGCCCGGGATCAGCCCTGAGGGAGGGCAGCGAGCATGAGGCACCACCCGCAGGCCCGGACCGGAGGCACCCGCGCCGCGCGTGCGTTCACGCTCATCGAGCTGCTCGTGGTCATCGCGATCATCGCGCTGCTGATCGGCATCCTGCTGCCCGCGCTGGGCAAGGCGCGCGAGACGGCGGTCAACACCGCCTGCGCAGTCAACCTCCGAACCCTCGGGCAGGCCACGATCCTCTACGCCAACGACCACGACGAGCGCATCTGGCCCGAAGACGGCAAGTGGGCCAAGGTGCGCAAAGACCCGGCCCCGACCGACGGCTCGCCGATCTATGAGCCCGGCGCGATCTTCGACTACATCGACAACGCCGACGGCGTCCTCGGCTGCCCCAAATCCAAGCGACGCGGCGCCGGCAACACCGACGCCAGCCTGCTGTTCACCTACAAAGACACGGCCGTCGACTTCGACTACACCCTGATGCGCGGCGTGCAGGGCGCACGCCTCGACAACCAGGCTCGCCTGGGCTACATCGACCGGACGGTCTACTCTGGCGCGCCGCTCCAACAGGTCTTGGGCGACGACATCGACGAGTACATCGTGCCGTTCAAGAGCATGCCCGTCTTCGTCGAAGAGAGCTCGTACTTCTACAACGGTGTCGTGAAAAACGACGACGAGTATCAGGACGGCGAGTGGGCCCAGCAAGACCAGCTCACCCAGCGCCACCAGGGCAACTCGAACATGCTCTTTGCCGACGGCGTCGTCCGCCCGTTCCGCACCGACTTCGGCGACGACCCGACCGAGCAGGAGTTCCAGAGCGACTTCAGCGCCCAAGACATCATGATCCGCGTGAAGTTCAACGGCGACCGCTTCTGGGGCCAGATGAACTGGGGCGGTGTCTCCGGCTCGCTGCGCACCAAACGCGTCGACGAGTGGGGCTTCCTCGACGCGTACCAGCGGTTCTAAGCCGCGCCCGCCGAGCGGTCAGGATCCGTCGCCGGATGTCGTGGTTGACGCGGCCGTCGTCCGGCGCTGCGGCTCGGGCGTCCTGTCGATCATGGTGTCGAGCATCGTGCCGATCAGCGCGACCGTCTCGGGGCTCGCCGGGCCCGCGGCCTGCACGCCCGGCGCCTGGTTCACCCCGCCCGCGGCGCCGCTGACCATCACCCGCTGGGTGATGTTGATCTGGTTCTCACCGACCACGCGCAGCAGCTCGACCAGGGCCGCGTTGCCCGGGCCGATCTGCCCGGCGACCAGCTCGTACGCCTTGGCCCTCGCCTCGGCCTCGATGCGGATCGCCTCGGCCTCCGCCTCGGCCTGGATGATCCGCTGCTGCTGGGCCTGCTCGGCGATCTGCACTTCGTACCGCGCGGTCGCGAGTCGACGCTCCTCCTCGGCCTCCTGCTGGGTCCGCGTCAGCTCCTTCTCCTGCTCGGCGGCCCGCTGCTGCTCCTGGAACGTGACCTGCTCCTGCAGCGCGATCTCGCGGTCGGTCTGGGTCTTGAGCAGTTCGCCCAGGCTGGCGACGTCGCCGACGTCGCCGATGCGCACGCCGCTGATCGTCACGCCGACTTGGGCCATCTCGGCCCCGATCATCGCGAGCGACTGCGACTCCTGCTGGCTCCGCTGGTTGACGTAGTCGAGCGCCTTCACGCTCTCGGCGTTGTTGCGGAAGATCGCCCGCACCGTCGAGTTAAGCTTGGCGAGCAGCGGCTGCCCGTCGCTGCCCAGCTTGGCAACGACGACCGGCGCGTTCTCGGGGTCGATGCGGTACTCGATGCGGACGTCGACCGGGAAGGTAAACCCGTCGCTCGTGCGCACGTTGATCTCGCGTTGTTCGCCGTCGCCCCCGGCGCTCGCGGCAGTGAAGCGCACGATCGTCTCGCTCGTGCTCACGCTGCTGACGCTGAACGCGCTGGTGTTGACCGGGTATTTGCCCGGGGGCAGCGGCGCCGCGAGCACGCCCTTCTCGCCGGGCTTGGCGAGCAGCACCGGCTCGGCGTCGTCGACCACGACGCGCTCGAGCGAGGGCGAGCCCCCGAAGTTGCTCTTGAGCACCGCGACCGTCGCCGGGCGCACGTCGGTCGAAGCGACCATCTCGACGGCGAACAGTCGCGTGTTGACGCGGTACTTGCCCGGTGTAAGCACGTTGGACTGCGGGCCCTTGCGACCGCCGGCCTCGGTCAGGAAGAAGCGTGCGTCCTCGACCATCCGCTTGAACTGATCGGGCGCGACCTCGGGCGCAAAGAGCTGGCCCTCGTCCAGCGGCAGCCCGTCGCGCGACTCGACCAGGCCCACCTGCCCCGAGGGGATCTCGATCAGCGAGACCGTGTCGACATCAAAGATGATGGGCCAGTAGCCCATATGCCACCCGGGGGGTAAGACCTCCGCCTGCACGCCCATCTCGCCCTCGGTCGCGATGATCCGCCCGCCGCTCAGTCCGGGGCCCAGCGCGTTCTTGGTCACGATGCCGACCCCGTCGGAGCCGACGAACCGCACACTCGCGAGCGCAAAGGCGATGACGAGGACGAGCAGGCCCGTCACCACGCCGCCGGCGATCAGAGACTTGGACTTGGTCTGCACCGCCATCGCCACCACGGCAACCGCGACGACCAGACCAACGAGAATCACCATCAGCGACATGCGTGCGCCCTCCGTGCGAAGCGACAACCCGATCCGATCTCGGCGGGCACGCGACGCGACCGATGCTAGGTCGTCAACCGCCCCGGCCCGCCCCAAAGCCCCGCGCAACCCGGGCGGATCGTGCGGGTTTCGGGGGGCGCGTACGATCCCCCCGCGTCCGGAATCGCCGGGCGATCGCGGGCGATCGGGAGAGCAGCAACATGGCGTGGATCACGGTCAAACAGGCCCTCGCGGGCGAGGCGGGCGAGCGGGCAACCGTCAAGGGCTGGGTGCGCACCAGGCGTGACAGCAAGGCGGGGCTGAGCTTCGTGCAACTGCACGACGGGACGTGCTTCGACGCGATCCAGGTCGTCGCGCCCGCGGATCTTGAGAACTATGCCGCGGACGTGCAGCGCCTGACGACCGGGTGCAGCATCGAGGCCGAGGGCGAGCTGGTCGAGAGCAAGGGCAAGGGGCAGTCGCTCGAGCTCAAGGCGAGCGCCATACGCGTGATCGGCTGGGTCGAAGATCCGGACACGTACCCGGTGCCCCAGAAGCGCCACACGATGGAGTACCTGCGCGAGGTGGCGCACCTGCGCGTGCGCACGAACACGTTCGGGGCCGTCGCGCGCGTGCGCCACACGCTGGCGGCGGGCGTGCACCGGTTCTTCGATGATCGCGGGTTCTATTACGTCCACACACCGATCATCACCGGCAGCGATGCTGAGGGCGCCGGCGAGATGTTCCGCGTCAGCACGCTCGACGCGCTCAACGCGCCGCAGACCGACGAGGGCGTCGTCGACTACGCCCAGGACTTCTTCGGGCGCGAGTCGAACCTGACGGTCTCGGGCCAGCTCAACGTCGAGACGTACTGCAGCGCGCTGAGCCGGGTGTACGCGTTCGGCCCGACGTTCCGCGCCGAGAACAGTAACACCAGCCGCCACCTCGCCGAGTTCTGGATGATCGAGCCCGAGATCGCGTTCGCCGATCTGGCCGACGACGTCCAGCTTGCCGAGGAGATGCTCAAGTTCCTGCTCGACGACGTGCTGACCCGCCTGCCCGACGATATGGCGTTCTTCGACCAGCGGATCGAGCCGGGGCTGATCGACCGCCTGCGCGCGGTCATCGACAGGCCCTTCCGCACGCTGCCCTACACCGAGGCGATCGACATCCTCCAGAAGTCGGGGCAGACGTTCGAGTACCCCGTCGAGTGGGGGCTCGACATGCAGAGCGAGCACGAGCGGTACCTGACCGAGGAGCACTTCAAGCAGCCGATCGCGGTGATCAACTATCCCAAGAAGATCAAGGCGTTTTACATGCGACTCAACGACGCGGGCACAGACGGCGCGCCCGAGGAAACGGTCGCCGCGATGGACATTCTGGTCCCCGGCATCGGCGAGATCGTCGGCGGCAGCCAGCGCGAGGAACGGCTGGACGTGCTCGATGCACGCATCGACGAGATGGGGCTGAGCAAGGACGACTACTGGTGGTACCGCGACCTGCGCAAGTACGGCACCGTCCCGCACGCCGGGTTTGGGCTCGGCTTCGAGCGACTCATTCAGTTCTGCACGGGCGTGCAGAACATCCGCGACGTGATCCCCTTCCCCCGAGCGCCCAAGCAGTGCGCGTTCTGACCGGATGAACGGAGGGCTACGCGATGGCGAGCGAACGGCGTTGGCGGATGCGCGGCTTGATCTGGCTCGGCGTGACCACGCCGGCGGTCTTCGGTGCATTCGGCATCGGCGCATGGCTCGGTGTGCGCTGGGGCGTGCAGGCCGAGCCGGCGGACTGGCTGTACCCCCGCGCGGTCGAGATGGTCCGTGCTGAAGCGCAGCAGCCCGGCGGGCGCAATGCCGCGGTGCTCTACTACCGCGAGTGGCATTCGGTGGGCGAGTCGGACTGGGGCCTCATCCGCCGCCTCCGCGCGATATCCGAGGAGCGAGAACTCAACGCCGAAGACCTCGCGCAGCTCGGCGAGCGCAGCCTGAGTCGCGATATCGACCGCTACGCGGCGATCACCGCGTACGCCGATTGCGACTTCGATCTCGAGTACGAGCGCGGCTTCGATGCCGGGCAGGGCTGACGTTGCTCGGCGTGGTGGTATGCGCTCTGAGTCTGAGTGCCGTGGCGTGCGCCGCATCGAGCCCGGCCGCGCTGCTCGACGACATCGAGCGGGCCGTCCTCGCTCGCGATGCCGGGCGGTTGATCGCGCTGGCCGAGATCGAGGACCATGCGTTGCGACTCGAACACGAGCGATGGGCGATCCGGGTCGCCGCCGATCCGCCCGACGTGTTTGAGTTGACGCTCCGGTCGGTCGCGGGCCAGCGGGTGTCGGTCGGTGTGCACGTTGCGTGGGGCGAGCGTGTGTACCGTGCTGATCGATCGGCGTGGGTCGTGGCGCGGGCGTGGGGTCGCGGGCAGACGGCATGGGGCGGCTGGGTCTCGCCGAGCGGCGAGGCAGCACCAACGTCCGATCGGTTGCGCGTCCGCGGCGCGGGCGTCGATGCGCACGTGTGCGCACAGGTCGAGGCCCGCTGGGCAGAAGCGCGTGCCGCGGCGGCCGGGGTGATCGGCGCGCCGGTTCCCGGCGCCCTCTCGGCATCGATCTATCCGGACCCCGCCGCCCTCGCGCTGAGCATCCCCATCGCGCACGACGACGCGTCACCCGTGCTCGGCTGGCACGAGCGGGGCGAGACGATCCGCCTGGCGATAACGCCGGGCGGCGTCGAGGCGATGATCCCGGTGCTCGCGCACGAGGCGGCCCACGCCGCGCAGTTTGCGCTCGGCGCCGCGGGCGAGCGCCTCCCGCGTTGGGCGACCGAGGGCCTGGGCGAGCTCGCCGCCGATCGCGTCAGCGCGCGGGCCGATCGTGCGCACGAGCTGTGCGCGATCTGGCTGCGAGACGCGACGCTCGAGCCCTGGGACGCGCTCGATCGCGACCCGCTCTCGATCGGCGGGCGCGGGGCGCGGATCTATGCGCAGGGCCTGTCGATGGTGTCGTTCATCGAGCGCACGCGCGGGGTCGATGCGTTGCACGCGTGGGTGCGTGCGCTCGCGCAGGGCACGGGCCTCGACGTCGCGTGCGAGCGGGCGCTGGGTCTGGGCTTCGATCGTCTCGACGGCGCGTGGCGTGCCTGGCTGATCGAGCGTGACTGAAGGTCGACCTCAGTCGGCGAGCGCCGGCTCGGCGCTCAGCTTCGTCGGCGTGGTGCCCGAGACGGGCGCGTCGGGCGCCCGGAAAAACAACGCCCACATCAGCACGCAGAACGCGAGGAAGAACGTGTACCCCGCGAGGTAGCCCGCGGCCTTGGACAAGGCCGGGCGACCGGCGAGCGGCTTGCTGATCAGGCCGGCGAGCGTGAGCGCCGCGGGGCCCGCGGCGGCTCTGGCATCGGTCGCGATCCGCGCGCCCGCCGGACCCGCGGCCCGGCGCACGGGCTCGAGCAGAATCCACGCGGCGTGCAACAGACCCAGCGCGCCGGCGCCGGCGAGCTTCGCCCGCTTGCCCGGCTTCTGCTCGGGCCAGCCCTCGCGGGTCTGCGCGATCGCTTCAGATGCACGCGCCCGTGCACGCGCCCACGCGGCGCCTGGCGCGGGATCTTCGGGGGTGCTCTGCTCATCTGATGGGTCGGTCGAGATGGCCGGGCTGGCGGCGGGGGGATCGGCGGACGCGGCAACCGCGGGCGGCTCCGCAGGTGTTGCCGCGGGTCGTGGCTCGGGCGCGGGCTTGGGTGCCGGCTCGGACGCGGCCTGGGTGACGGGCGGCCCATCGCCGGTCGCGGGGTACTGCATCGGCGCGTCGTCGCCTGCATCGGTGGGCGCAGGTGGCGGAGCGGCAGCGTTCGCGGGCTCTGGCTCGCGCGCTTGCGGAGCCGCGTCCTCTGGCGTGCGCTCGCTCGCGGGTTGCTCGGCGGCGTCTTCAACAGGCCGACCGGCGGTCGGGTCGCCCCAGTTGTCCTCGTCGAGCAGTTCTTCGGTCAGGGCCGCGAGCGAGCGGTCGAGGTCCTCGACGGCGTCGAGCGATGCGGAGACCGCGTCAGTGCCGATGTCGTCGGCTTCGTCGGCGTCGTCGCGTTTGTCGTCGGCGGCGGCAGCGGCTTCGCTTGTTCCATCAGCGGGATCAGCAGTGTCAGCCTCGGCGTCCTCGCCGAGCGCCACGAGCTCTTCTTGATCGAGCGTCGCGGTTTGCGTTTCGCTCTGCGGCGCGGCCTGCAACCCCGCCTCGCTGTCTTCGACCGGGTCCTCGCCGGCGACCTGCTCGGCTTCGGTGATCGCCGACTCGAGCAACTCGTCGAGCTCTTCGGTGTCGCTCGCCGACGCGGCATCGGTTGTTGATGCCGACGGCTCGGGGAGCTCGGGCGATGCATCATCGAAGCCGGCTTCAAAGTCATCGATGATGTCGTCGTCGAGCGTGGGTGTCTCGTCGGCGTCCGCGTCCGCGTGCTCGTGCTCGGGCTCTGGCTTGGGCTCTGGCTCGACAACGCCGGCGACCTCGTCGGCGCCCTGGTCGGCGCTGTCGTCGGCGCTGTTGTCGTCGGCGCCGTCGTCGGTCAGGGCGGCGCCTTGGGCGATCAGCGTCTCGATCGTCGGGCCGGCGGGCTTGACCGGCTCGTGCGATTCCTCGATGCGCGCGCACTCATCCTCGATATCCGACAGCAGGTCGGCGATCCGAGCGTCGAGCTCTTCGAGCTCATCGAGATGGTGCGCTTCGGGCTCTGGCATAGGGCTTCGGATCGATGATCGGACCACGCCGGATCGAACTCAAGACAGACCGCCGGTATCCTGTGCGATCTTCGCCCCGGTGTCGGGGGCGTCGGGGATGCCGCAGTATGCACTCGACTCGCGCCGCGCACCGGTTTCTGTTCGATGACCTCTCGCCCGGGCTCGGCACGGGCGATGAGATCGTGGTCGTGGGCGAGGAGGCCCGCCACGCCGCGCGCGTCAAGCGGCTTGAGGCGGGCGAGCCGGTCGAGGTTTTTGATGGTGCCGGTCTGGTCGCGACCGGGCGTGTGGCGCGCCTGGCGGGCAGTCGACAGCACCCTGAAGTAGTGGTCCGCCTGGAGGGCCAGGTACACAAGGCCCCGGTGGTTCGGCCTGCGGTTGAGGTCTGGTGCCCGATGCCGGGCGTCGATCGGGCGGCGGGACTCGTCGAACAGCTCAGCCAGTGCGGGGCGTCGGCCTGGGTCCCCATGCGGACCGAGCGGGCCCAGCGCGCCCCTACGCCGGCCCAGTTCGACAAGCTCAGGCGGGTCGCTCGCGAATCCGCGAAGCAGTGCGGCCGGGCCTGGATCATGGGGGTCAAGGACCCAGGCGACCTTCATGCGGCGCTCGATGTCGGGTCGGGTGCGGGAAAGGCCGAGCTGCTGGTGCTCGATGCCGCGGGCGATGCGCCCGGCGTGCTGGGGCGCGGCGACTGCATCCGGGTGCTGGTTGGGCCCGAGGGCGGGTGGAGCGAGGGCGAGCGTGCGAGCCTCGCCGTGTCAACGATGGTGTGCGCGGGGCCGCATGTGCTCCGGCTCGAGACGGCGGCCGTCGTTGGCACCGCCCTCGTGATGGCGCACGCGGCGCGGGGCGATGCTGGCGCGGTGATAAAGGAGTGATCGGCATGCACGCAATCCTGATCGCGGCGGCGCTCGCGCCGGCGACCCTCTTCGCCCAGCCCGGTCCTCAGCCCAGCCCTCTGCCCAGTCCTCAGCCTGTGCCGAGGCCCGATCCGCTGCCGGGCGAGGTCATCGAGCTGGTGCGCATCGCTCAAGACGCCGAGCGCGAGGCGCACGCGCAAGCCGACTGGCGCGCCCGCGGGCGCTCGGTGAGCGATCGCGCGGTCGCGTACTTGCGCGCGCAGCAGGGCGAGCTGGGCGGTTGGCGTCACAATCCAGATGGGCCCAACTTCCCCGCGATCAGCGCGCTCGTGCTCACCGGCATGCTGATGGACCCGCGGATCGATCAGCGCGACCCGCAGGTCGCGCGCGGCATCGACTACGTGCTGGGCTTCACGCAGCCAGACGGCGGCATCCACGCCGGCGTCCTGCCCAGCTACAACACCGCGATCTGCGTCTCGATGCTCAGCCTGGTGCGATCGCCCGAGGCCGCGAGCGGCGTGCGCGCGGGGGTCGCGTTTATGCGGGGCTTGCAATACCACGAGGGCAGCACGGGCGGAGCCGAAGCGCCGGACTTCAACGAGCCGGTGCCGCTGGATCATCCGTACTACGGCGGCGTCGGGTACGGGCGCCACGGGCGCCCGGACCTGAGCAACCTGAGCATCTTCCTGCAGGGCTTGCACGACGCGGGCGTCTCGGCCGAGGACCCGGCGTTCGAGCGGGCGCTGGTCTTCCTGCGCCGCGTGCAGATGCTGGGCGACGTGAACGAGATGGACTACGCCGACGGCAGCACGCAGGGCGGGTTCATCTACGCGACGGTGCCCAACGCCGAGTCGATCGACGCGATCCCCGGGCAGAGCTACGCGGGCGAGATCGAAGAAACCCTGACCGACGGGACGCGGGCCAGGCGCCTGCGCGCGTACGGCAGCATGAGCTACGCGGGGTTCAAGAGCCTGCTGTTTGCCGATCTGCCGCGAGACGACCCGCGGGTCGTGGGCGCACGGGCGTGGGCCGAGGCGCACTACACGCTGGACGAGAACCCCGGCATGGGGATGCAGGGGCTTTACTACTACTTCATCACGCTGAGCCGCGCGCTCGACGCGTTCGGCGAGCACGAGATCGCCGGGCGAGACTGGCGGGCCGATCTGGTGGATCGCCTCGAGGGGTTGCAGCAGGATGACGGGAGCTTCGCGCCGCAGGCGTCGCGATGGATGGAAGACGACCCGGTGCTGATCACGGCGTACGCCGTCATCGCGCTGCGGCACGCGCTCGATTGACGCGCGAGAAGGGAAACACGGCAGATGGCAGACACGCAGGCTTCGTACGCCGAACTCGTCAAGCTCAAGCGCGAGCAGGCGACGCTCGGATCGGTCAGTGCGCTGGTGGGCTGGGACCAGGAAACATACATGCCCGCGGGGGGCGCCGATTTCCGGGCCGAACAGTCGGCGGTGCTCGCCAAGCTGGTGCACGAGCGTGCGACCAGCCCGCGCGTGGGCGAGCTGCTCGACGCGTGCGCGCAAGACCGGGCGCTGGGTGATGCATCGACCCCGACGGGCGCGAGCCTCCGCGAGATGCGCCGGGACTACGACCTCGCGACCAAGCTGCCGGGCGAGTTGGTCGCCGAGCTGGCGCAGACCGGGAGCCTGGCCCAAGAGGCGTGGAAGCACGCGCGCGAGGGCAACGATTTCCAGGCCTTCCGCCCCTGGCTGGAAAAGATGGTCGAACTCGCGCGCCGCAAGGCTCAGTGCTACGGCACACCCGAGGGCGGCGAGGCGTACGACGCGCTGCTCAACGAGTACGAGCCGGGCGCGCGGGCGAGCGAGATCGCGGGGGTCTTCGAGCCGCTGCGCGAGCGGCTGAGCGCCTTCATCGCCGAGGTGCGCGACAACGGCACGCCGCCCGATACCAAGGTGCTCGGCACCAGGATCGGCGAAGGCGCGCAGCACGCGTTCGGCATCCGCGTGCTCGACGTGATCGGGTTCGACCTGAACGCGGGGCGGCTCGACACGACCACGCACCCGTTCTGCTCGGGCATGGCGCCCGGCGACACACGCCTGACCACCCGGTACCGCGAGCAGCACTTCAGCGACGCGCTCTACTCGACCATGCACGAGGGCGGGCACGGGCTGTACGAGCAGGGCCTGCCCAAGGGGGGCGAGCTGTTCGGCACGCCGCTGGCCGAGTCGGTGAGCCTGGGCATCCACGAGAGCCAGAGCCGGCTGTGGGAAAACTTCGTCGGGCGCAGCAGCCAGTTCTGGACCTGGGCGATGCCGATCGCCAAGGACCTGTTCGGCGGTGCGCTGGGCGGCGTGAGCGTCGAGCACATGACCGCGGCGGTCAACACGGCGACGCCCTCGCTCATCCGCGTCGAATCCGACGAGGCGACGTACAACCTGCACGTCATGCTGCGGTTCACGCTCGAACGCGCCATGATGCGGGGCGAGCTCGAGGTCGCCGACCTGCCCAGCGAGTGGAACCGACTGATGCAAGAGATGCTGGGTGTCGAGGTGCCCGACGACGCGCGCGGCTGCCTGCAGGACGTCCACTGGAGCTTCGGGCTCATGGGCTACTTCCCGACCTACGCCCTGGGCAACCTCTACGCGGCCCAGATCTGGGAGACCATCCGCGAGCGCATCCCCACGCTCGACGCCCAGATCGAACGCGGCTCGTTCGGTGAGCTGCTCGGGTTCCTGCGCGAGCACATCCATGCGCACGGGCGGCGCTACAGCGCGGGCGAGCTGTGCGAGCGCATCACGGGCAAGCCGCTCGAGGCCGAGCCGCTGATGCGCCATCTCGCGTCACGCGTCAAGCCGGCGTACGGGATGGCTTGAGAGCGGGGTGGCGTGAGCCGCGGCCCTGTGCCTCGCGCGCGGCGCTGTGCCGCCCGCGCGCCTCAGGTTGGCGTTCAGCCGCCCCGTTCGTGCTTGATCTCTTCGACCAGCGCCCGCCCGAGCAGCTCGTACTGGGCCTCGCTGTTGTAGAGCTGTGCGCTCAGGCGGACGAAGCGCCGCCCGTCGGTCATGCCCCCGCCCATCTGTGCGCAAGGCAGCCACACCGGCACCTGCACGCGGTACCGCTCGACCAGGCGGTCCTGCAGCGCGTCGGCGTAGATCGAGGGGCGGTTGCGGAGCAGCTCCCAGCGGTCGTCGCCCACCCGCGGCAGCGGGACCATCGCCAGCGGGCCGATGAGGTCGTCTTCGACCGGCGGCTCGACGCCCAGCATGTCGCAGACGATGTCGCGCCCCCGCATGACGAGGTCGCGGTTGTGCTTCATCACCGCGGGCCAGGTCGGCTCGTCGATCACGCCCTCGCCGAGTGTGGGCACGATGTCGATCGCGTCGGCGACCGCGAGGCGAGCGGTGTAGTCGTCGGTGCCCAGGTAGTCGAACTCGAGGTTGAAGTGCGAGCGGCGCTTGGTGCCGCAGGGTGCGCAGGCGTAGTTGCTGAAGACCATCGGGCGGAAGCGCGGGGCGACGTCGTCGCGCACCCAGAGCAACGCGGCGCCCTTGGGCGCGCACAGCCACTTGTGGCAGTTGGCGGTGTAGAACGCCGCCCCGAGCGCCTCGATATCGAACTCGATCGCGCCCGGCCCGTGCGCGCCGTCGAGCAGTGTCTCGACGCCCCGCTCGCGCAGGTCGGGGACGAGGCGGTCGACCGGCATGATGATGCCCGAGGGGCTGGTGATGTGGCTGAGCATGCACAGGCGCGTGCGCTCGGTCACGGCCCCCAGCAGCATCTCGCAGATCAGGTCGGCGCTCACCTTGGGCTCGCCGGGGGCGGGGATCGTCGGCAGCGCGACCTTGACGACCGTTGCGCCGGTCGCCTCGGCGGTGCGCTCGACGATGTTGAGGCACGCCGGGTACTCGTGGTCGTTGACGAGGATCTCGTCGCCCGGGCCAAGCGGGCGCGGGTCGGCCAGGCCGATGCCCTTGGCGCAGTTGTCCATGATCGTCGCGACGGCGCTGGTCGCGTTGGGCAGGAAGACGTAGTCCTGCGGGCGCCCGCCGATGAGCCCCGCGATCGCGTCGCGCGTGCGGTCGAGGCGGGTGAACAGTTCGTCGCAGAAGAAGCTGACGGCCTCCTCCTCCATCCGGTCGCGGTGCGCCTGCTGCGCTCGCTGGACGGGCACGGGGCACGCGCCGAACGAGCCGTGGTTGAGGTAGACGATCCGCTCGTCGAGCCGCCAGTGACGCGACGCCGGCGACGGCGCGGGCAGCGATCCGGGCGTCGCGTCGCGCAGTGTGTCGAGTGTGCTCACGTTTACACCGAGAGGTCGAGCCGTCGACCGACCTCGACACCGGTGGCTGCGGTGTTGCGATCGGCCGGATGGCGGTAGATCGGCATCGCGCCGCCATCAATGGCGGATGGTGCCTCGGGCGCGGCTGCGCCGCGGTCGCCCTTGACCGCGAGCGACTGGGTGATCAGATCGGCGTCACGCAGATCAACCGGCAGATCGGCCGGCGCGGGGACGCGGGCGCCGACGAGCTCTTTCAAGCGGGCCGCCATGTCCGCGGCCCGGTCCGCGGCCCGATCCGCAGCCCGGTCCGCAGCCCGGTCCGCCGATGGACTCGTCGACGGTGTGGCTGCCGTGCGACCCACCTCGAACGTGTCGGCGGGCGCGGGTTTGGTCGTGGCGGGTGTGGCGGGCCCGCTCCCGATGCGAGCGATCGGGTCGGTCTGGGGTGGCGTGTTGCTCGGGGGGCGCGCGGGGCCCGTGCTCTGATACGCCCTCGCCGCGGCGGCGGGGAACGGGATGGAGGGCGGGACGGATGCCATGGGTCGCGTGCCTCTGCTTCGCGCGGGGTTGTCCGCGTTGCCTGCCTGCGTCGTCTGATTCTGCTGCGGCGTTCTGCCCGCTGCGTCCGGTTGCTTCGGGCCTTGCGATCGACCGCGGGCCGTTAGCCTACACGCTCAACACCTCTCGGGGCGAGGGTGGTGGGGCGGACGGATGCACTCTCGCGTTCTCGGACGGCAGGAACTGCGCCGGCTGTTGATGCATCGTGGATGAGTCGCCCGCGTTGCCTTCCAAAGGCAAGCCTTTCCCCGAGCGGTTCACTCCGGCAACAGCTGGGCGATCTCGGTGCCGCGGTCGTCGTTGCGGGCCAGGGCCCAGTCTCGAGCGGTGCGTCCGGCGCGGTCGGCGAGCGAGGCGTCGGCGCCCGAGGCGAGCAGCGCCGCGACGACGGGCGTGTTGCCCGCGTCGCACGCGGCCATCAGGGGCGTAACGCCGTCGGCGTCGGCGAGATCGACATCGGCGTCGGCCTCGAGCAGCAGCGCGATCAGCGCGGGCGACGCATCGTTGCTCGCCGCGATGCGCAGCGACGTGCGCCCCTCGTTGTCGGCGATGTTCGCGTCGGCACCCGCCTCGATCAGCGCGCTCAGCACGGCCTCGTCGTTGGGGAAGGCCGCGAGCATCAGCGCCGTCTGGCCCCACTTGTTGCGCTCGTCGACCCGCGCGCCCGCGGCGAGCAACGCCTCGACGGCCTCGGTGTGCCCGCGCCCCGATGCCATCATCAGCGCGGTCCAGTTGTCGCCGTTGCGAGCGTCGACGCGTGCACCCTTGTCGAGCAGCGCCGAGACGATCTCCGGGTCGCCCCAGGCCGCGGCCGAGATCAACGCCGTCTGGCTGTCGCCGGCGCGTTTGTTGGTGTCGGCCCCGCCCTCGATCAGCGCCCGCGCGGCCTGCGCGTGGCGGTTCTCGATCGCCAGCAGCAGGGGGGTCTTGCCCGACTCGCTCAGGCGGGTCGACTCGAGGCCCTGGTTGACGTCGGCGTCGCGACCGAGCAGCTCGAGCACGCGCTGCGCATCGCCCGCGGCCGCGGCGGCGTGCAACGCGGGCAACGCGCCCGCCTCGGTCGGCGCGATCTCCTCGCTCAGGCTCCGGACCGTGGCGAACAGCAGCCCGCCGGCGACCAGCAGGCTGAACACGATCACCGCGAGCGGGATGGGACGGTGCGAACGCTCGGCCATCGGTGGGCCTCCCTCATGGTTCGCGCGGCCCGCATCGTCGACGGGCCCGGCGTGGTGGTGCGATGTGCGCGCTCAGCATCGAACGCGGATCAGTCCTCGTCGTCGTGGCCCCCGAAGGCCGCGATCACGGCCTGCTGCACGTGCGGGGGCGTGTTCTCGTCGTGAGAATAGTCAAGCGTGAACGACCCCGCCCCGTGCGTCAGGCTCTTCAGCTCGGTCGGGTAGTTCTGCAGCTCGCCCAGCGGCGCCTGCGCCACGACGGTCATCATCTCGCCCGGCAGGATCCGCGTGTCCTGCACGCGCCCGCGCCGGTTCGCCAGATCGCCCGTCACATCGCCCATGTAGCTGCTCGGCGCCGTCACCTCAACCGTGACAAACGGCTCGAGCAACGCCGGGCGGGCCTTGGCAACCGCGTCGATAAAGGCCCGCTTGCCCGCGGTCACGAACGCGATTTCCTTGCTGTCCACCGCGTGGTGCTTGCCGTCGTACACCTCGACGCGGACGCCGGTGAGCGGGTAGCCCGCGACAGCGCCGTGTTCGAGCACAGCGCGGACGCCCTTCTCGATCGCCGGCATGAACTGCCTGGGGATCGAGCCGCCCACCGTCGCGTTGACGAACTCGAACTCCTGCTCGCTGCCCGCGGGAAGGGGCTCGACGCGGAGGTACACCTCGCCGAACTGCCCGGCCCCGCCGGTCTGCTTCTTGTGGCGGTGGTGCCCGTCGGCCTTCGCGGTGATGGTTTCCTTGTAGGCGATCTTGGGCGTGCTGGTCTGCACCTCGATCCCGTGCTCCTTCTTCAGCCGCTCGAGCACGATGCGCAGGTGCAGCTCACCCAACCCGCGGAGCACGCTCTCCTTGGTTGCCGCGATCCGCTCGAAACGCAGGCAGGGGTCTTCTGCCAGCATGCGGTGGATCGCGGTGCTGAACTTGGTCTCGTCGGCGTGGTCGGCCAGCTCGACCGCCAGCCCGAACATGGGCTTGGGCAGGGGCAGCGGCGCCAGGTGCAGGCTGTCGAGCTCGTGCCCGCTGTGCAGCACGGCGTCGAAATGCAGCTCATCAATCTTGACCAGCGCGCCCAGGTCGCCCGGGCCCAGCTCGTCGACCTCGACGCTCTCCTTGCCCTGACGCTTGACCAGGTGCCCCACGCGGATCGGCTTCTTCTGGTCGTCGATCACCAGCTCCTGCTTGGACCTCACGACACCCTGGTGCACGCGGAAGACGCCCAGCTTGCCAACGAAGCTGTCGGTCGTGATCTTGAAGATGTGCGCGATGGTCGGCTTGCCCGCGTCCGGCTCGGCGTGGAACTCGACCTCCGGCCCGTCCTCGTCCTCACGCCGCAGGAACGGGCGCGGGTTGCCCTCGGTCGGGCTGGGCAGCAGGCTCGCCAGCGTGTGCAGCAGGTTGGTCGAGCCGGCGCCGGTGGCGGCGCTGACAAAGGCGATCGGCACCAGGTGCGCGTTGCGCAGCGCCGCCTCGAACACGTCGTGCAGTTGCTCGGGCGAGATGTTGTGCTCGTCGCCGTCTTCGAGGTAGCGGTCCATCAGGTCGTCCTGCATCTCGACGACCTGCTCGATGATCTTCTGGTGCGCGTCCTCGCGGCTATCGATCAGCGTCGTGCCCGAGCCGGTCTCGTCGAACACGCCCAGCGTGTCGGCGCGGTCCTCGGTGGGCAGGTTGACCGGCAGGCAGACCGGGCCGAACGCCTCGCGGATCTGCTCGACCAGCTCGCCCAGGTCGGCCTGGGCCTCGTCGATCTTGTTGACGATGATCATGCGGGGCAGGTTGCGCTGCTCGGCGAGCGCCATCATGCGCCGCGTGATCGTGTCGATCCCGCGGGCCGCGTCGATCACGACGCAGACGGTCTCGACCGCCGGGAAGACGCTGATCGCGTGGCCCAAAAAGTCGGGCATCCCCGGGCAATCGATGAGGTTGACCAGGTGGCCCTCGTGCTCGAAGTGCAGCAGCGTGTTGCGCAGCGAGTGCTTGTGGGCCTTCTCTTCGTCCGACCAGTCGCTGAAGGTCGTGCCCTCGTCGACGCTGCCCATCCGCTGGATGGTGCCGGTGCTGAAGAGCAAACGCTCGGCGAGCGTGGTCTTGCCCGCGCCGGCCTGGCCGACAAAGGCGATGTTGCGGATGCTGCCCGGGTTGCGTGCCGGCATGGCCGGTCACCTCCTCGCTCGGATTGTCGCACGCGGATGCGATCGGCCCGGCGCGTCGAAACACGCCCCAGGCCCGCCCCGCCGGCGGTCCCTCATCGCCCGCGGGCGGGACTTCCCAGACCCCGCGGATCACCCCGGGCAAGCAGGCGGCAACGCCCGCCCACGCCCGGACACGCGAGTGTAGGACAAACCGCCCTTTGTGTCTTCAATAAACGTGAGGCGGCCTCGGCCCCACACCCGTCCCCGCACCCGTCACCTCACCCCGGCGGTACCACCACGCATGGGGCGACCTGAAGCGAATGTAGCTGTGGATCCCCTCTCAACCTGCCTGTCAACCTGCCCCGAATGCGGCGTGCCCGCCGGGGGCGAGGTGGTCAGCCCGGCGTGGCGCAGAAGGCACCGCCGCGTGCTGGTGGTCTGGCTGCTCGTCCTCGCGTGCTTTGGGTGCCTCGCCTCGACACGCCCATGGACCGCGGCGTGGGAATCGGTTCGTGGTCCCGCTCCGGGCGCGAACGTACGCATCGGCGACTTTGCCCTCTCGCGCTCCGCGCCCCCGGGCGTGCCGCCCGCGTGGTCGTTCCATCATCCGGGCAGGTGGATGCGTGCCGACGGCCCGTACCGCGCCGACGTCGCGCTCCAGCGTCGCCTCCAAGGCGGCATGTACCCCGCGGCAACGGGAGCCTGGGCGCCCTCCGCGTTGACCGTCGGTCAGGTCTTCAACCCGGCGCTCGACGATCGCGGACGCGAAGCGCTGTTCCTGGCAGACATCGAGACCACAACCCAGATGCCCGCAATGGCATCCGGCGTCTTCTTCGCCGATTGGCGCCTGCCCGAGCAGCCCGAATTCCGCACGCGAGCGTTCAACATGCCCCGGGTGCTGGGCATTCGCTCGCCCGTGTTCGTCAGGGAGATCGACGTGCGGACGGCGCGGGGCGTCGCGCTGGCGTGGGACACCCCGCCGATCCGCTGGCAGAACGGAGCCCTGTGGATCCGGACGCTCAACGCCGCCGACGCACGCCGTGCCCGCGTCTACATCGTTCCGCCAGCGAACGTCGCGATCGCCGCCGCCATCGTGCTGGGCGCACCGGTGCTCGCGTGGTTGCTGCTCCCGCCGATCTGGATCCGTCGCACAAGGCGGCGTCGCGAGCGAACGGTTCGCTGCCTCGACTGCGGCTACCCGCTCGCCTTCCACCGGCACACACAGGAAGGGCCCACCCGATGACGCACGCCCACCCGCCCCAGGCCAGCCTGCCGCGCTGCCCGGAGTGCGGCGGCGCCGCCGGGGGCGAGGCCTTCCCGCGCCGCTGGCGTTGGCAACGCCGTCTCGCGCTGCTCGGCGTGCTGCTCGCGTGGGGGGGCTGGGTCGCGTGGGGGCTGCTGGGCGGGTCGCCGCCGATGTTGACGTCGCTCACGACACCCGGCGGCGGATACCTCTACCCAATCAACGCGGTCGACCGCTGGCTCGACCACGCCGAGACCGGGCTCGCCGGCACAGACTTCTACGTCAAAGGCGTCGTCGTCACCGCCTATCCCGCGTGGATCCCCCTGCCGCGCGATGCCCCGACCGAGGTCGCGCTCGTCGCCAACAGCGTGACGCAGAACACGACGCCCTGGACGCCCTCCGCCCTGCGTGTCGAGGACCTGACCCGCCCGGGCATGACCGACGCCAAGTTCATCGCGATGGTCCGCCCGGCGCTCGCCGCCGCGTTCGGCGAAGCGTGGGACACGCCCGCGCAAGAGAACGTCGCCTGGCGCGTGCGCGTTGAGGGCGAGGACACGATCGAGATCCGCCAGTTCCGCGCGCCCCCGGGCCTGGGTTGGACCCTGCCGCAGCGGTGGATGAGGGAGCGTTGGTTCGCGACCACGCGCATCGACCTCGATTGGCCGGCCGAACCGGCCTGGCTCCGCGAGACGCCCGAGGTCCGCATGGGCACGCTCTGGCTGCGCTGGAAGGCCGGGGATGTCGCGAACCGGTGGTGGACGTTCGACCTGTCGTTCGCGATCACCTGGCGCGTCGCGGGCGTGCTCGCTCTGGGCCTGCTCGCGGCGTGGCTGCTCGCCCCGCCGATCTGGCGACGACGGGCCCGCAAGCGCCGCTCGAAGCAGAACCGCTGTCTCGACTGCGGGTACGACTTGCGGATGCGGGCCTCATAGACTCTCCCATGCCCCCAGCACCGGTGATCACGCGCTTCGCGCCCTCGCCCACCGGGCACCTCCACATCGGCGGTGCCCGAACGGCCCTGTTCTGCCTCGCCTACGCCCGCAAACACAGCGGGCGATTCGTCTTGCGCATCGAAGACACCGACCAGCGACGCAGCAGCGAGGCCGCGGCGGGCGGCATCCTCGAAGACCTCGCCTGGCTCGGGCTCGCCTGGGACGACGGGCCAGAGGTCGAGGTCGCCGGCGCAAACCTCGGCGGCGACGAGCGCGGCGTGGGCCCCTTCCACCAATCCAAACGCCTGGATACCTACAACGAGCGCATCGACGCGTTGATCGCGTCCGGCGCCGCGTACGCCGCGTTCGAAACGCCAGACGAGCTCGAAGCCAAGCGGCGCGAGGCGATCGCCCAGAAGGTCGGCAACCGCTACGACCGCGCGGCGCTTGAGATCCCCGCCGAGGAGCGCGCACGCCGCGTCGCCGCGGGCGAGGAGCACGTCGTCCGCTTCCGCATGCCCGATGAGGCAATCAGCGTGCACGACGAGGTGCTGGGCGAGGTCACCGTCGGGCCCGATGAGTTCGACGACTTCATCATCCGCAAACGCGACGGCTTCCCGACCTACCACCTCGCGGTCGTCGTCGACGACGCGCTGATGGGCGTGACGCACGTTTTGCGCGGGCAGGAGCACCTGATCAACACGCCGAGGCACATCGCGCTGCAACGCGCCATGGGCTTCAACGTCCCCACCTACGCGCACATGCCGCTGATCTTCAACGCCGACGGCTCGAAGATGAGCAAGCGGGACAAGGACAAGGCCGTGCGCGCCGCGTGCAAGGCCTCGGGCGTCAGCGAATCTCCGGTCGCTTCGATCGACGGAGCGACCGTTGCCGCCTGGCTCAAGGACAAAACCCGCCAGTTGCCAAGCGAGGCGTTGCTCGAGCTGGCGGCTGTGCTGAGCGTCGAGGTGCCCGAGATCGACGTGGGTGATTTTCAGCGGGCCGGCTACCTGCCGCAGCCCCTGCTCAACTTCCTCGCGCTGCTCGGCTGGAACCCCAAGCAGAAGACCGCGGGCGGGCAGGACCTCGAGCGGTTCGACCTCGACTTCCTGTGCGCACACTTCGACTTCGGCGGCGTCGGCAAGACCAACGCGAAGTTCGACCGGGCCAAGCTGCTGAGCTTCAACGCCGACTACATCGCCGAGATGAGCGACGAGGCGTTCGTCGACACCTGGCTCGCGTGGGCCGAGCGGTACGACGCGGATCTGCACGGGCGGTTCACGCGCGAGCAGCTTGTCCGCCTCGCCCCGGCGATGCGCCCACGCTGCAAAACCCTGCGTGACGTGCGCACGATTCTGGGCTTCGTCCTGCTCGACGACGCCGGCATCGACTACGACGGCAAGGTGCTGCACAAGCACCTGCTCAAGGGCGGGGCCAAGGGGCTCGAGGCGCTTGAGGGCATGCGGGGCGTGCTCGCGGAGGTCCAGCCCTTCGGGGCCGCGGCGATCGACGCCGCCGTCGCGGGCTACGCGAGCGAACACGAGCTGGGCATGGGCAAGGTCGCCCAGCCGATCCGCGTCGCGGTGACCGGCAACGGCGTCAGCCCGCCCCTGGGCGACACGCTCGAAGTGATCGGGCGTGAGCGGGCGCTCGCGCGGATCGACCGGTGTGTGCAGATCGCCAAGGCGGAGGTCTCGGGTTGAGCGAGCGCATCTTCGAACAGCTTCTGTCGCCGGTCCGGGCGGGCGATCTCGATGCACGCACGCGTGTGTGGATGGCGCCGCTGACACGGAGCCGCGCGATGATGCCGGGCAACATCCCCGGGCCCATGAACGCCGAGTACTACGCGCAGCGCGCCGACCCCGACCGGGGCGCCGGTGTGATCATCAGCGAGGCGACGCCCGTCGAGCCGCGCGGGCACGGCTATTACGCGACGCCGGGCATCCACACCGACGAGCAGGCCGAGGGCTGGAAGCTCGTCACCGACGCCGTGCACGCGCGCGGCGGGCTCATCGTCTGCCAGCTCTGGCACGTCGGGCGCGTCAGCCACCACGCGTTACAACCAAACGGCGACAAGCCCGTCGGCCCGACCGACGTCACCAGCAAGAGCAAGACCTACCTCGACCACACGATGGAGCGGGCCGACAACACCCAGCCGCGCGCGCTGCGCGACGAAGAGGTGCCCGAGATCGCCGAGCACTTCGCCAACGCCGCGGCCCTCGCCAAGCGGGCCGGGTTCGACGGCGTCGAGATCCACGGCGCCAACACCTACATCCTCGATCAGTTCACACGCGACGGCATGAACCTGCGCACCGACCAGTGGGGCGGCAGCCTGGACAACCGCCTGCGCCTGCCGACGCTCGTCGCCCGGCGCGTCTGCGAGGTCTTCGGACCGGGGCGCGTCGGCTACCGCATCAGCCCGCTCAGCGATCACCACGACGCCCGCGACAGCGACCCGGGCGCCACGTTCGGCGAGCTCGCGCGCCGGCTCGGCTCGATGGGCGTGGCGTTCCTGCACGCGGTCGAGACGTGGGACCGGGCCAACCTCGACCCCCGCGTGGGCGAGGTCATCCCGCGCATCCGCGACGCCTTCAAAGACGCCGGCGGCGGCATCTACCTCGCCAACGGCGACTACTCGATCGAGCAGGGCGAGCAAGCGCTGGCCGACGGCTGGGCCGACGCGATCGCCTTCGGGCGCCTGTTTATCCCCAACCCCGATCTCGCCGAGCGCATCCGCCGGGGCGGCCCGTACCGCGAGCCCGATCGCGAGACGTTCTACGGCGGCGGGCCCGAGGGCTACACAGAGTTCGAGCCGCTGAACGCCTGAGGGCCTCGCCCGCGCTCAGCCCCGGGCAAGGGCGCAAACCCTCAGCATCGACGCCGACGTGCGCCGAGCACCCCAACGCCCGCGAGCAGGACCACGCCTCCGGGTGACGGGATAGTCACCGTCAGGTTGTCGAAGTAGAACGCGTCCGGCGCCCCGCCCCCCCGACCCGCCCCCGGGGATCGACACGTCGATCGAGACCGACCCGATCGCGTCGGTCGGGGCGAGGAACGAGAACGCGAGCGTGTCGGCGACCGGCAGCGCGCCGTTGAAGCTCAGCACCTGCGAGTCGATCACCGACCCCGTGCCGTTCGCGCCGCCGAAGACACTCAGCAGCACCGCGTACGGCCCCGGCTCGAACCCGCCGAGCTCGATCGAGAAACCGGTGACGCCCTCGCTGAAGCTGATGAACAGGGGCGCCGGCGGCACGAGCGCCGAGTCCAGCAACGCGAGCTGGCGGTCGCCCCAGCTCGCGTGCGCAGCGCCCGCGGCGCCGCACAGCACGCACAGGGCGGCGAGCACCGCGCCACGCCGATCGCCCTGCGCTGCGCCCGCGGCGGCGGTCGAGGTCCCGGCGATGGTCTCGGTCGTATGCAACATGTCGTGTCCCTCCTCAGACAGTCCGCCGGCATCTCTGCGTGGGGCGGTTCTTCTATGACAATGTCACATGCGGGCCCGAATGGCTCAAAGCAGATTCCGCCGAGCCTCGCTTGCCTTTGTCAAGCTTTCATGTGTGCCCGCGCCCGCTCAGCAGCCCTCAGCAGAGGATCGAGCCCTCGTGGGCGAGCAGGCGGCGTTTGACCTCGACGCCCCCGGCGTACCCGGTCAGCGAGCCGTCGCTCCCGATCACCCGGTGGCAGGGCACGATGATCCACAGCGGGTTGGCCCCGTTGGCGCGCCCGACCGCTCGCACCGCGGCGGGCCTGCAGATCGCGCGGGCCAGCGCGGCGTACGAGCGGGTCTGCCCGCACGGGATCTCACGCAGCGCGTCCCACACCGCCCGCTGAAAGTCCGTCCCGGGCGGGTCGAGCGCGACGCTGAAGGGTGAGCGATCGCCGGCAAAGTAAGCCGAAAGCTCGCGCGAGGCCCTCGCCACGTGGGCGTACGCCGGGCGGCGCTGTTGACCGTGTCGCGCCGGGTGACTGTCGGCGCCGGTCGCGGCGTCGATCAGCTTGCACGACCGCAGCCCGGCGGGCGACGCGGCGAGCTCGACCTCGCCGATCGGTGTCAGCATGCGGAGCCGATCGAGTCGCTCCGCACGCGTGTCGCCTGTTCGAAAGATCGCCGTCGGCATCGCAACAGGCTATCCAAGCGCGCCCGGTCGCGGCGCATGCTTTCTATGATCGTCCATGACTGGAGCCATACCGAGCGGGCGGATCGTGATCGCGGGCGGGAGCGGCTTTCTCGGGCTCTCGTTCGCGCGGTTTCTGGCCGATGCGTCGGATGGATTGGGCGCACCGGGTGCCGGGTCGCACGCGCCCGACGTCGTGATCCTGTCGCGCAGTGTGCCGAGCGATCAGGGGGCCGGTGGGGCCGCTGGTGCCAGCCGCGGCCCGTGGCGCCACGTGCGCTGGGACGGGCGCACGATGGGCGACTGGGCCCGCGAGCTCGACGGCGCGTCGGGTGTGGTGAACCTCGCCGGGCGCACCGTTGACTGCATCAAGACGCCCCTGCACTGCGATCAGATCCTGCGCAGCCGGGTCGAGTCGACGCGCGTGCTGGGCGAGGCGGTGCGCGCCGCGGCAAACCCGCCGAGCGCCTGGGTGCAGATGTCCACGGCCCACCGCTACGGCGACGGCGAAGAAACCTGCGACGAAGACGCGCCCTTCGGCTACGGGCTCGCGCCGTTCGTGGGCGAAAAGTGGGAAGAGGCATTCGACGAGGCATGCCCCGAAGGCATCCGGCGCGTCGTGCTGCGCACGAGCTTTGTGCTCGGGCGGGGCGGCGGGGCGTACCAACGCCTCGCGGGCATCGCCCGCCTGGGCCTCGGGGGCACCGTCGGCAGCGGGCGACAGGGCATGAGCTGGATCCACGAGCTCGACATGAACCGCCTCTTCGCGCGCGGGCTGACCGATGAAACCATGCGTGGGGCCTACATCGCCAGCGCCCCAAACCCGGTGAGCAATCGCGAGTTCATGCGCGAGCTGCGCCGTGCGCTGCGCGTGCCCATCGGGCTGCCCGCGATGGGGTGGATGGTCAACCTCGCGGCGCCGCTCGTGCTCAGGACCGACCCAGAGCTTGCGCTCTACGGGCGCTACTGCGTCTCGCGCCGCCTGGCGGAAGAGGGGTTCGCGTTCGAGTTCCCCGGGCTCGGTCCGGCGCTGGCCGATGTCCGGGGTTGAGGCGATGTCCGGGGCTGAGCCGAAGCCACGCGGGCGCATCGTGCTCGCCGGCGGCACGGGCACGCTCGGGCGATCGCTCGGCGCGTTCATCCACGAGCGCGCCAGAGGCGACGCCGACATCGTCATCCTCTCGCGCACCGAGCCACCGCCCGGCCCCTGGCGGCACGCCCGCTGGGATGGGCGGAACATCGGCGACTGGGCGCGCGAACTCGACGGCGCGTCGGCGCTGATCAACCTCTGCGGGCGCCGCTTCGACTGCGTCAAGACCCCACTGACGCACGACCAGATCATCCGCAGCCGCGTCGAGCCGACGCTCGCCCTCGGGCGGGCGCTGCGCCTGGCGTCGAGCCCGCCCGGCGCGTGGGTCCAGATGTCCGGCACCGGCTGCTACGGCGACGGTCGCGAGGCGTGCGACGAATCGTCGCCCTTCGGCGTCGGCTTCGCGCCCGATGTCTGCCGGCGGTGGGAGGGCGCGTTCGCCGAAGCATGCACGCCAGATATCCGCCCCGTGGTGCTGCGCGCGAGCTTCGTGCTCGGGCGCTCGGGCGGGGCGTACCCGCTGCTCCGGCGCATCGCCCGCCTGGGCCTGGGCGGGCGTGTGGGCGACGGGCGCCAGGGCGTGAGCTGGATCCATGAGCTCGACATGCACCGCCTGCTCGTGCGCGCGATCACGGACGCGTCGATGCACGGCCCGTACACCGCCAGCGCGCCGGCCCCGGCCTCCAACCGCGCGTTCATGCGCGAGCTGCGCCGATCGCTGCGCGTGCCGATCGGTGTCCCCGCGGCCCGATGGATGGTGCGTCTCGGCGCGCCGCTCGCCCTCGGGATCGATCCGGAGCTTGCGCTCGAGGGGCGCTTCTGCATCTCTCGCCGCCTCGCGCAAGAGGGCTTCGCGTTCCGCTTCCCAGAGCTCGCCCCGGCGCTGGCAGATCTGCGTTAGGGCGGGACTTGCGGCCCCGGGCGTTCTGTGCGCACGACGACGTCGTCGATCAGCAGGTGCATATCGGCGGGCGCGGGCATCTTGCCGCCGTGGTAGATGTTGAGCCAGACGCGTTCGATGCGGAGGTCGTCGGTGTCACGCACGTGCAGGTCGCTGCGATCGAAGACGAGGACGCCGTCGACCCAGGCTCGCAGGCGCGCGTCGCCCCGTCCGCCCTCGGGGCCGATGGTGTCCAGCGTGATCTGCCGCTCGATCGTGTACCAGCGTCCGCGTTCGAGGGCCGCGTCCCAAGGGACGCTCACCCCGTATGTGCGCCCGTCTTCGACCATGTCGGCGTGGTAGACGTACGAGCCGATCGGCATGAGCCCGTCGCGGCTGATGAAGAACTGCCCGCGGGCCGACCAGCCGTTGCGCCCGTTTGAGGGCTTGCCTCCCCATCCGGCGCGGCCGTACGTGCCGCCGAAGCCGGGCAGCTTGCCGCCCTGGGCGGGGTCCCAGTCCTCGCCCATGCGCAGGCGATAGCTGAAGTAGAGGGACCGCGGCTCCTCGGGCAGGCGGCGTGCGGTCTGCACGCTGAGCGAGCCGCCGTAATGGTCGCCCGCGCCGACCTCGACCCGCAGGGCCCGGTTGCCCGCGTCGGCGGGGTCTTGCACGATCGAGAAGCGGTCGACCCGGTGCGCGCGGTCGAATGAGGCGATCGGGCCGGGCCCCTCAAAGTCACAGGCGAACATCGGCGGCGCAGCCGCGGCGATGAGCAGGAGTCCGAGCATGCGGGCAGCCTATCAGCCGCTTGGCCGCACGCGTATCCTCCCGCCCGATGACCGAGCAGCCCAACCAGCCCAGCCAGCCCGATCCTGCCAATCAGGGCGACGCCCCGCGCAAGCACTTCCTCCGCCACCTCGTCGACCAAGAGGTTGCCAGCGGGCGCTGGGGGCGCCCGGGCGACGCGTCGGTCGTGCGCACGCGCTTCCCGCCCGAGCCCAACGGCTTCCTGCACATCGGGCACGCCAAGAGCATCTGCCTGAACTTCGGGCTCGCGGAGGCGGTCGGCGGCGCGTGCAACCTGCGCTTCGACGACACCAACCCGACCAAGGAAGAACAGCGGTACGTCGATTCGATCGTGCGCGACGTGCGATGGCTGGGCTACCGCTGGCCCGATGCGCACGAGAGCGACCACACCAGCACCGCGGGCGTGCTGTTCGCCAGCGACTACTTCGAGGCGTTGCACGCGTGGGCCGTCGAGCTGATCAACAAGGGCAAGGCGTACGTCGACGAGCAGGACGCGGAGACCATCCGGCGTCAGCGCGGCTCGCTCAAGTCCCCCGGGGAGGCGAGCCCGTTCCGCGAGCGACTGGTCAGCGAGAACCTCGCGCGGTTCAACGACATGTGCGCCGGGCGCGTCGCCGACGGCGGCGCGGTGCTCCGCGCCAAGATCGACATGGCAAGCCCCAACATGAATATGCGCGACCCGGTCATGTACCGCGTCGTCAACGCCCCGCACCACCGCACGGGCGACGCCTGGCACGTTTACCCCATGTACGACTGGGCGCACGGCCTCGAGGACTCGATCGAGGGCATCACCCACAGCCTCTGCACGCTGGAGTTCGAGGACCACCGCCCGCTGTACGACTGGTTCATCGACGCGATCAACGAGGGGCGCGGGCGTCACCCCGGGCAGGTCGCCGACTTCGGCCCCGAGATCCACCACCCTCAGCAGACCGAGTTCGCCAGGCTCAACCCCACGACGATCGTGACGAGCAAGCGCAAGCTGCGCGAGCTGGTTGACGGCGGGCACGTGAGCGGCTGGGACGACCCGCGGATGCCGACGATCAGCGGGCTGCGCCGCCGGGGCTACACGCCCGAATCGGTCCGCGCATTCTGCGAGGGCGTCGGCGTCACCAAGTTCAACGCGGTGCACGACATCCTCTTGCTCGAGAACGCGCTGCGCGAAGACCTGAACAAGCGCGCCCCGCGCACGATGGCGGTCGTCGACCCGATCCGCGTCACGATCACCAACTGGGGCGAGCACGGGGAGGGCGACCGCGTCGAGCTGTTCACCGCGATCAACAACCCCGAAGACGCCTCGGCCGGCACGCGCGAGGTGCCCTTCGCCCCGTCGCTCTGGATCGAGCGCGACGACTTCATGATGGACGCGCCCAAGAAGTTCTTCCGCCTCGCGCCGGGGCGCGAGGTGCGCCTGCGATCGGCGTACTGGGTGAAGTGCCACGATGTCGGGACCGACAGCGAGGGCAACCCCGCCGAGGTCTTCTGCACGTACGACCCGCAGACCCGCGGCGGCGAGAACCCGCCGCCCGACAGCGAAGGCAAGGTCCGCAAGGTCAAGGGCACGCTGCACTGGGTGAGCGCACAGCACGCCGTCGACGCCGAGGTGCGCCTGTTCGACCGCCTGTTCAGCGTCGATCGCCCCGACAAGGCGCCCAAGGACGCGCCGGAAGGCTGGAGCTTCCTTGAGCATCTCAACCCCGATTCGCTGCGGGTTCTGGCGAACGCCAAGATCGAACCCGCGCTCGCGGCGAGCGTGCGGGACACGTTCCTGCCGGCGGGGCTGTTCAACGCCGAGATGGGCGAGCTGGGCCCGATCTGGCAGTTCGAGCGCCTGGGGTACTTCTGCCTCGACAGCGACAGCTCGCCCGAACGCCCGGTCTTCAACCGCGCGGTATCGCTCAAGGACAGCTGGGCCAAGGCCGGGGGCGGCAAGAAGGGCTGAGGGCGCCGGCGTATGATTCGGGCATGAGCCTCATCGTCACCGGAACCATCGGGATCGACACCGTCTACACGCCCACGGGCGAGCACCGCGAGGGCATCCTCGGCGGGAGCTGCTCGTACTTCGCCGCCGCGGCCAGCCTGTTCTGCCCCGTGCGGTTGGTCGCGGCCGTCGGCGACGACTTCCCCGCCGATCACCGGGCCTCGCTGGAGCGGTTCGGCAACATCGATCTGGGCGGGCTCGAGGTGCGGGGCGGCTCGCAGACGTTCCGCTGGGCGGGCAAGTACCTGGACAACATGGACGAGCGCGAGACGCTGAGCACCGATCTCAACGTCGTCGCCGAGGCGCCGCCCAAGGTGCCCGCGGGCTTCGTCGATTCGCGGTACGTCTTCCTCGCCAACAGCCACCCGGCGGTGCAGGCCGATCTGCTCGAGCAGATCGAGCAGCCCGTCCTCAGCGTCGCCGACACGATGAACCTCTGGATCGACATCGCCAAGGACGACCTCACCTCGCTGCTGAAGAAGGTCGACGGGCTCGTGCTCAACTACGAGGAGGCCGAGCAGTTTGCCGGCGTGCGCAACCCCGTTGTCGCGGGCCGCAAGATCCTCGACCTCGGCCCGCGGTTTGTGGTCATCAAAAAGGGCGAGCACGGGTGCATCCTCGTCCACGAGGACGGCATGGCCGCCCTGCCCGCCTTTCCGACCGAGCGTGTCGTCGACCCGACCGGCGCGGGCGATACCTTCGCCGGCGGCATGATGGGGCGCCTCGCACAGACCGACCCGGCGGACCCGTCGGAGTTTGACACCCTGCGCCGATCGCTCGCCTTCGGCACCGTGGTCGCCAGCTTCGCGATCGAGAAGTTCAGCCTCGACCGCCTGGCCGAGCTGACCAGGCCCAGCGGCATGGACGAGCTGACGGCCCGGTTCGACGACTTCGCCTCCATGATGCACCTGGGCGAGTAGGCGAGGGCGGCGCCAACCCAGCGCTGCCCCGGGGCCCGGCCCCGCCCCAGGGCGCTGCTTTCGCGGCGCCGAGACGCTTATCCGAGCATGAAGACCGGTAATCGGGTTGCACGCCCGGCGTGGCGCGGCACCTTTGCCCCAGCCGATCCGCCCCCTCGCACGGGCGTTCGGAGGGGAGCCCGAGATGCCGATCCGCCCTGCTTGCTTGCCAGTCGTCCTGCCGGCCGCTGCTGTGTTGCTCGCCTCCGCCGTGCAGGCGGGCGAGGTCGGCGTCGTTGAGGAATTCAACAACGGCGTCGGCGAGTGGGGCGGGGGCGCGAACGTCGTTCAGGAGGCGACCGACGGCATCGGCGGCGCGGGCGACGGATGGCTCCACGTCAGCCAGCTTGCTGCGCCCGGGCGCCTGGGCGTCCGCAACACCTCGAGCGTGTTCACGGGCGATCTGACGGCCGCCGGCGCGACCGGCGTCCGGTTCGCGCTCCGCGATGTCGGCCCGGCCGACCAGCTCGAGATCCGCGTCGGCGTTGGCGCCAACCGCAACAACTTCTGGATCACGACCATCGCTTTTGTCCCCGGCGCCGATTGGCAGCTCCTCGAGGTCGCCTTCGACGAGGCGAACTGGACCCAGACCCAAGGCTCGGGCACGTTCGCCGAGGCGTTGTCGGTCTCCAACCGCCTGCTCTTCCGCCACGACCTCGAGCCGATCACCGCGACGCCCGACTCGATCATGGGCGACTTCGGGCTCGACCGGGTCTCGCTGGTCCCCGCCCCGGGCACGGCCCTCCTTTCGATGGTCGGGCTCCTGCTGGTCACCCATCGCAGACGCTGAGCCCGCACGGTAGGCTCGCGCTGGCATGACCGATGAGCGAGCCAATCCAGCCCAGCCGGCCGATTCGGCCAAGGCGGGCAGTCCGTCCGAGCCGCTCTATCTCCGCCCGTACCGCGAGGCCGTCGACACCCTCGGCGTCGGGTTCGATGCGCTGCTCTGGAAGAGCCCGCAGGCCCAGACGACGCGTTTCGAAGTCGCCCGGCGGATGGCCCGCCTGCGCGGGCGTGTCGTCGCCGATCTGGGCTGCGGCACGGGCGACTTTCTGCGCCACCTGCGGGCGAAGGACCACGCCCCTTCGATGTACGTGGGCGTCGAGGGCATCGCCGAGCTGGCCGATGCCGCCGAGCGGGCGCTCGAGGGCGCCAGCCCGGCCCGCGTGCTGACCGCAGACTTCGTGGGCGACACCGACCTGCCCGGGCGCCTGGTCGCCGAGTTCGGCGTGAGCGTCTTTGCCCTCTCCGGGTCGCTCAACACGCTGGAGCAGGGCGACGCGATCGGCGTGCTCGGGCGCCTGTGGCGGGCGATCGAACCGGTCGCGGGCGGGCTGGTGGTCTTCAATTTCCTGTCGAGCCACAACCTGGCGGGGCGGACGACCGCCGAGCCCCCGGCCACTCGGTTCGACACGCCGGCGATGGTCGCCTGGGCCCTTTCGCAGACGCCGCTGGTCCGTTTCCGCAACGATTATCTCGCCGGGCACGACGCGACGATCACGATGCGGAGCCCGGCCCGGTCGGCCCGACCCGCTTGAGCTACCATCGCAGCCCATGGCACGCGTTCTGGTGATTCAGCACGGCCCCTCGCAGACCCCAGGTCGGCTCGGGATGACCCTTCGAGACCACGGCTTCAGCCTCGACGTCCGCAGGCCCGACCTGCCGGCCGACCGGGCCCCCGCCGGGACACACACCCACCTGCCCAGCGATCTGGACGGCATCCATGCCGTCATCAGCCTGGGCGGGTTGCAGAGCACGACCGACCCGCACCCGTGGCTCGACGCCGAGCGCGACCTGCTCAAGCGCGCGCACGACAAGGGGCTCGCGGTCGTCGGCATCTGCCTGGGTCACCAACTGCTGGCGCAGGCGCTGGGCGGCGAGGTGGGCGAGATGGACAAGCCCGAGGCCGGCTTCGTCGACGTCAAGCTCACCATCCCCGCCCAGACCGAGAGCATGCTGGGCGGCATCGCCTGGACGGCGCCGCAGTTCCAGAGCCACCGCGCCCACGTCACCAAGGCGCCCCCCGGCGCGACGGTGCTCGCGATCAGCGAGGCCTGCCCCGTGCAGGCGTTCAAGATCGGGCTGCGGACGTACAGCTTCCAGTACCACTTCGAGTGCGACCGCGCGATGATCGAGACCTTCTCGCGCGAGCAGCAGGCGCTCTTCACCGACGCCGGCGTCTCGCCCGACGTGCTGAGCGACCAGGCCGACAACCACTACGAGATGTTCGCCCGCCTGGCCGATCGCCTGTGCGTCAACCTCGCCAGCTACGCCTTCCCGTTCAGCACGCTGACGGCGGTCTGACCCCCGCCCCGGTGCCCGCGCATGCCCGGGACCACGCTCAAGCTGACCGCCCCCAGCGACCACGACCTGGCGCGCGATGTCTGTTCGTACGGCTACTTCCTGCTCGCGCCCAACCGCTGGGATCCGCAGGCCCGTGCGTTCAGCCGCGTGCTCGAATTGGCGGGCGGCCCCGCGGGCGTGCTGATCGATCAACGCCCGAGCGGCGAGCTGCGGGCCCGCTTCGACCGCCGGCTCGAGCGCAGCGAACACGGCGCGGCCCGCGCGCAGCTCTCGCGCATGCTCTGCCTGGATGTATCCTCCGAAGAGGTCCGCGCGTTCCACCGCGTCGACCCGCGCTGGAAGCGCAGCGGGCGGGCGCGCCTCTTCCGTTCGCCCACGCTGCTTGAGGACGTCATCAAGACCGTCACGAGCTGCAACGTCGCCTGGACGAGCACGATCCACATGAACCGCCGGCTCTGCGAGGTCTGCGGGCGCACGAGCCCGACGGGGCTGCACGCGTTTCCCACCGCGCGGCGCCTGTCGCGCACGCGCCCGGGGACGCTGCGCGCGCGCTGCCGCGTGGGCTACCGCGACCAGCGGATGGTGGATCTGGCGAAGCTGTTCGTGCGCGGCGCGATCGACGAGGCCTGGCTGAGCGACGCGGCGACGCCCGACGATGACGTCTTCAAATTCCTGGTCACCCTCCCGGGCATCGGGCCGTATGCCGCCGGCAACATCATGCAACTCCTCGGGCGCTACAGCCGCCTGGCGCTGGATACCGAGAGCGTGCGTCACGCGAAGGTCGTCCTCGGTCACGAGGGGACCGACGCGCAGATCCTCAGGCGTCTGCCCGGGCACTACGAACCGTTCGGCGTGCACAAGTTCCGCAGCTACTGGTTCGAGCTGTGGGCGTTCTACGAGTCCAAGGCCGGGCCCGCCCACACTTGGGACCGCGACACGACCGGGCAGACGTTCACCGCGGCGAATCTGAACCGAGACACGTCAGGCAAAGCGGCGGTCAAGCGGTCCGTTGCAGCGAGACAGCCGCGATCAGGGGCACGGGCGTCCGAGGCCCGTCGATAACGGCAAGCTCAACCCGTGGAGAGACCCATGCGACAGATCACATGCGCAACACTGACGGCCCTCGCACTCGCGTTCGTGGCTTCTTCTGCACGCGCGCAGCACTCGGCGGACCCGGCCCCGGTCGCCGCTGCGGTTGCCAGTCCGGTCGCGGGCGCGCCCGCCGGCATCGAGGTCATGGGCCCGGAGATCACCGCGTTCGCCAAGGCCCGCCCGCCGGGGCCGGGCGAGGATCGCCACGTCGTGCATCGCACGCTGAACGTGCGCGTCTCGGTCGCCGCCCCGACGCGGGTGCACCGTCTGCTCGGCGCGCCGCGTCTGCTGAGCCTGCGCACCGCCGACGGGCGTGACTTTGCCGAAAGCGTGGAGCGCCCGGCGACCAATTTTCGCGACAGCCTGCTGTCGTGGCGCTGGCCCGCGGCGCGCAGCGGCGGGGCGATCAGCCAGACGGTCTCCATCGATGACCTCGACCGCCTGCCCGCCGTCATCGAGCACGTCGCGGTCCGCGTCATGGTCGAGGTCGTGAGCGACTTCGACACGCTGTCGACCCCCATCGACACCGGCGGCGACTTCGTCGAAATCGACGAGGGCGTCGAGGTGCGCGTGCGGGGCACGCCCGACGGTCCCTCGGGCGTGCGAGGCGTCGTCGTCGCGTACCGCCTCGCGGGCACGGGCGAGCAGCGACCGGTGATCGGGCGCATCGAGCTTGTTGACGCGTCGGGCCGCACCGCGGCGATCGCCGGGTCGGCGACCCTGATCGAGACCGAGGACGAGGCCGTGGGCGAAGCGACCGAGTGGCGATCCATCGGCTCCCGCCTCGACGGCAACGCGACGCTCCGCCTGCACCTCATCCGAGAGACCAAGACGCACGAGATCGTCCTCGAGGCGTCGGAGATCGACCTGCTGGGCGGCTGAGGCGTTCAGCGCACCGCGGTGTTGGTCGTCGGGCCGGTCGTCGACTTGGTTGGTGCCTTGGTGACGATCTCGGGCTGCTGCGATTCGTAGTCCTGCAGCGCCGCGACCTGCCAGACGCCGGATTTGAGCGCCTCGATCGCGCGCACGGCCTGTGCGGCGGCGGTCGCGGTGGTGATCATCGGCACGCCGAGGCGCACGGCGGTCGCGCGGATGCGCCCCTCGTCGGTCTGCCAGCCGGTGCGCGTCGGCGTGTTGATCACCAGCCCGATTTTGCCGTCGTGCAGCATGTCGATGACGTTGGGGCGGGCGCCCGCGCCGATCTTCTGGAGGATCGTCGGGCGCATGCCGTGGCGTTCGAGCAGTTCGCCCGTGCCGGCGGTCGTGAAGACCTCAAAGCCCATCGCCAGCAGCGAGCGCACGACGGGGACGATCGCCGGCTTGTCCTGCGTGCGCACGCTGACGAAGACGCCGCCGGAGCCGGGCAGCGTGGTCCCCGCGGCCATCAGGGCCTTGAGGTACGCGACGGGGAGGCTGACGTCGATGCCCATGACCTCGCCGGTCGAGCGCATCTCCGGGCCGAGCACGAAGTCGACGCCGGGAAACTTCTGGAAGGGGAAGACCGGGACTTTGACCGCGTGCGTGCCGGTGTCCGGGCGTTCGGCGGCGCGCTGGTCGCTGAGGGTGACGCCCATCATCGCCTTGGCCGCGATCGAGGCCCAGGGGATGCCCTTGGCCTTGCCCACGTAGGGCACGGTGCGGCTCGCGCGGGGGTTGACCTCGATGATGAAAACCTCGCCCTCTTTCACCGCCATCTGCACGTTCATCAGCCCGCAGACGCCCAGCTCGCGCGCCAGGTCGCGCGCGATCGTGCGCACGCGCTTGACCAGCTGCTTGTCGAGCGTGTCGGGGGGGATCATGCACGTCGAGTCGCCCGAGTGCACACCGGCCTGCTCGATGTGCTCCATCACGGCGCAGACCAGGGCGCGCTCGGTGTCCTCGCCCTTGCCAAAGTCGGCGACCACGTCGACGTCCAGCTCGGTCGCCGCGTCGAGGAAGCGGTCGATCAGCACGGGCGCGTCGTCGAGGTCGCTGCTGGCGAGCGCACCGGTGATGTAGTGGCGCAGCGCCGATTCGTCGGGGCAGATCTCCATGCCGCGCCCGCCGAGCACGTAGCTGGGTCGCACGAGCACCGGGTAGCCCAGGCGCGTCGCGACATCGACGGCTTCTTCGAGCGATCGGGCGATGCCGCTGCCCGGTCGCTTGAGGTCGAGCTTGGTGAGCAGCTGGTCGAAGCGGTCGCGGTCCTCGGCCCGGTCGATCGCGTCCAGCGGCGTGCCCAGCAGCGGGACGCCCGCGCGGTCGAGCCCGTGCGCGAGGTTCAGCGGCGTCTGCCCGCCAAACTGCACGATCAGGCCCCTGACCGGGCCCGGGTTGTCGGCGTCGGGCAGCAGGCGCCCCCCGTTGAGGCGTTCGACGATGTTGAGCACGTCCTCGAGCGTGAGCGGCTCAAAGAACAACAGGTCGGAGGTGTCGTAGTCCGTGCTGACCGTCTCGGGGTTCGAGTTGATCATCACGGCATCGAAGCCGAGGTCTTTGGCGGCGTACGCGGCGTGCACGCAGCAGTAGTCGAACTCGATCCCCTGCCCGATGCGGTTGGGCCCGCCGCCGAGGATGATGACCTTCTCTTTGGTTCTGTTGCTCGCAGCGGCGTCCTGCATGCGCAGCGTCAGCTCGTCTTCGGGTCCCCCCGGGCTCGCGACGCCGTCCTCGCCGACGCGCTCGAAGCCGGGCTGGTACGTGCTGTAGTAATAAGGCGTGATCGCCTCGAACTCGGCGGCGCAGGTATCGACCAGCTTGAAGACCGGCTCGACGCCCAGCGCCTTGCGGCGGGCGCGCACCTCAAGGATCGACTCGCTGCTGATCGTGCCCAGGTACAGGTTCGCGAGCTGCGCGTCGGCGTAGCCGAGCTGCTTGGCCCGCTGCATCAGATCTTTGGGAACATCCCCGAGCGTGCGCACGGCGCACAGCTCGTCCTCGAAATCGACCAGCTCGGCGATCTGATCGATGAAGAACGGGTCGATGCCCGTCAGCTCGTTGACCCGTTCGACGCTCCAGCCCATTTTCAGCGCGTAGCGGATGTAGTGCAGGCGCCCCTGGCTGGGCACGCTCAGCTTGCGCGTGAGCTTGTCGATGTCGATGGGCCACTCGATCGCCTGCCCGTCGGCGGTGCGTCCGGCGGCGGGCTGCGAGGCCGGGGCGCCGTCGAAGAGCGCGCTGTCGCCCCCCAGCGCGCGCACGGCGGTCAGCCACTTATCGTTGCGGTCGAGCCCGAGCCCGAACCGCTTGACGTCCATCGAGCGGATGACCTTCTGGAGGCTCTCCTTCAGCGTGCGCCCGATCGCCATCGCTTCGCCCACGCTCTTCATCTGCGTGGTCAGGGTCTCGTCGGCTTCGGGGAACTTCTCGAACGTCCAGCGCGGCATCTTGGTCACGACGTAGTCGATGCTGGGCTCGAAGCAGGCGCTGGTCGTGCCGGTGATGTCGTTGCGCAGCTCGTCGAGCGTGTAGCCGATCGCGAGCTTGGCGGCGATCTTGGCGATCGGGAAACCGGTCGCCTTGGAGGCCAGCGCCGAGCTGCGGCTGACGCGCGGGTTCATCTCCACGACGACGAACTCGAACGGCGTGGTCCCGTCGGCCCGGGGCGCGGGGGTGGGATTGACGGCGAACTGCACGTTGCTGCCGCCGGTTTCCACGCCGACTTTCCGCATGATCGCCAGCGCCGCGTCGCGCAGGGCCTGGTACTCCTTGTCGGTCAGGGTCAGGATGGGCGCGACGGTGATGCTGTCGCCGGTGTGCACGCCCATGGCGTCGATGTTCTCGATGCCGCAGACGATGATGCCGTTGTCTTTCTTATCGCGGACGACCTCGAGCTCGTACTCCTTCCAGCCCAGCAGGCTGCGGTCGACCTGGACCTGTCCGATCATGCTGGCGCGCAGGCCGCGCTGCACGAGCTCTTCGAATTCTTCGCGGTTGTAGGCGATGCCCCCGCCCCAGCCGCCCAGCGTGAACGCGGGTCGGATGATCGCCGGCAGCCCGATGTGCTCGAGGAACTCGAGCCCGGCATCCAGCGTTTCGATGGTCGTGCTCTCGGGCGTGGCGAGGCCCAGCTCGGCGCAGACGCCGGCGAAGGCCTGGCGGTCCTCGGCCCGGTGGATGACCGCCCGGTCGGCCCCGATCATCTCGACGCCCAGTTCTTCGAAAACGCCGTCGTCGTGCAGCTTGCAGGCGCAGTTGAGCGCCGTCTGCCCGCCCAGGGTGGGCAAGACCGCGTCGACCGGCGTGCCGAGGTCGCGTTCCTTCTCGAGCACCTTGCGCACGGCCTCGGGCGTGATCGGCTCGATGTAGGTCCGGTCGCTGAACGCCGGGTCGGTCATGATCGTCGCGGGGTTGGAGTTGACCAGGACGACCCGGTACCCCTCGCTGCGCAGCGCCTGGCAGGCCTGGGTGCCCGAATAGTCGAACTCGCACCCCTGCCCGATGACGATGGGGCCCGAGCCGATGAGCAGGATCGTCTTGATGTCTTCGCGTCTGGGCATCGCGGCTCCGCCGAGCGGCGCCCGGCCCGGGCGGCGTGCCCGTGACCCCGGCGCAAACTCCGGCAGGTTAGCCGCGATCCGGTGCCCGCGTCGGGGGAAAAATCGCGCGAAGACCCCCGATCAGCCGTTTGGGACGCGGCGCCGTCCGTCGCCCATGCCGGTGTTGCCCCGGCGTTCCTGCAACGCACGCATCAGCCCCCGGCGGTCTTCGTCGCTCAGGTCACGCATCACCTCGCGAAAGACCCCGGTCATCGGGCGGCTCTGCTCGCCCCCGTCGGCGCTCTCGCCCTCAACGCCCCTGCCCTCGGCGTTCGCGGCGCCGCGGGCTTCGGCCAGGCGCACCCGGACGAGCGCTTCGCCCTCGGGGCTCAGCCCGGCCGAGCGGATCAGGTCTTCGAACTCGTCGGACGCCTGCCCGATCGTCCGCTCGAGCGCCCGGCGGAGCTCGATCGTCGCCTCGTCGGTGAGTGCGCGGACGCGGGCCATCCGCTCGCCCCCACCGGCGCGCCCCGGGCGCGCTCGCTCGGCGCCGCCGCGGTTCGCCGGGCGTTCCTGCATCCCGGGCAGAGCCCCCGCGGGGTTGCTCGCGCGATCCTGCGCGAGGGCCTGCTGATACGCGGTGGTGAGCGCAACAACCTCGGCATGCACATCGGCGGGCAGGATCGCTTTGAGCCCCTCGCCGAGCGGGCCCATCGTCGCGATCGGTGAGTCCTGGAGGAGCAGCCGCGCTCGCTGCTGGCGGGCGCGTCGCCCCTCATCGCCCCCGCCCTGGATCGCGGGGCGGTCGGCGACGATGTCGGTGTAGTTGGCGGTGACCCAGGCGTCCCACGCCGCCGAGCGTTCGCCCAGGTACGCGTCGACCGATGCCTGCAGCGCGGGCTCGAGCTCGAGGAGTTCCAGCGCCGCTTCTTCGGGCGGGAGTTCGAGCTTCTCGAGGCGCCCGTCGTAGCCGAAGCGCACGAGCGTCGGGCCGGCGTCGTGCTCGACGATCGCGGGGCCGCCGAGGAAGGCGTCCGCCGGATCCGCTTCCTGTGCGAGCGAGCCGGTGGTGCAGAGCACGAGAGCCGAGGCGACAACCGCTCGGCCCGATCCAAACAAAACACGATTCGTCATCGGGGTCTCCTGGCTCGGGTGCGGGCGGAGGCGCTGGCATCGGCTCGCGCGTGGGGTCGGCGGCGGGTCACACCACAAGCCCAACGCCACGGGCCCGGCTCGATTGCGATCCCGGGCGCAGCCGTTCGCGAAGGACCGCTGCTCCGACCGATCGTGAGAACCGATGAACCGCGTGCGGGTGGTGACCCGTACGCTTGCAGACGCCCGGCGCGATTCGGATCGTGCGGTTCTCGGGCGATCAGGGGAGGCGGCCGGCATGTGCGGAATCGTGGCGTATATCGGGAGCCGGGCCGCGCAGCCCATCCTCGTCGAGGGGCTCAAGCGGCTGGAGTACCGGGGCTACGACTCGGCCGGGGTCGCGGTGCTCGAAGACGACGGGCTCAGCATCGCCCGCAGCGTCGGGCGGGTCGCCAACCTCGAAGACAAGCTCGAATCGCTGGGCGGGCTCACCGGCAGCCTGGGCCTCGCCCACACCCGCTGGGCCACGCACGGCAGCGTCACCGAGCTCAACTGCCACCCGCACACCGACGACGCCGGGCGTATCGCCCTGATCCACAACGGCATCATCGAGAACTACGCCTCGCTCCGGCGTTTGCTCGAGGAAAAGGGCCACACCTTCAAGAGCGAGACCGACACCGAGGTCCTCGCGATGCTCATCGCCGAGCTGTACGACCCGGGCAACGGCATGCACCTCGAGAAGGCCGTTCAGGCCGCGGTGCGAGAGGTCACCGGCGCGTACGCGATCGTGGTCATCAGCAAGAACGAGCCGGACGTCATGGTCTGTGCGCGCAAAGGCAGCCCGCTGATGATCGGCGTCGGCGCGGGCGAGTACGTCGTCGCGTCGGACGCGTCGGCGATCATCGCCCACACCACCCAGGCGATCACGCTGGACGACTACAACGTCGTGCGCATCACGCGCGATGGCTTCCGCACCAGCACCGTCGATGATGTCGAGCTCTCGCCCAAGGTCATCCAGCTCGAGATGGAGCTCGAGGAGATCGAGCTGGGCTCCTTCAGCCACTACATGCAGAAGGAGATCCACGAGCAGCCCGCCTCGCTGCGCACGACCATGAAGGGGCGCCTCGATCGCAAGGAGGGCAAGGTCGTGCTGGGCGGGCTGGCGAGCTTTGCCAAGCAGCTCGTGCGCGCACGCCGGGTCATCATCACGGCCCAGGGCACGGCCCTGCACGCCGCGATGATCGGCGAATACCTGCTCGAGGACCTCGCCAAGATGCCGACCGAGGTCGAGTACGCCAGCGAGTTCCGCTACCGCAACCCGATCATCGAAGAGGGCACCGTCGTCGTCGCGGTCAGCCAGTCGGGCGAGACGGCCGACACGCTCGCGGCGCTGCACGAGGCCAAGGACCGCGGCGCGCTCGCGCTGGGCGTGATCAACGTCGTCGGCAGCACCATGGCGCGCGAGACCGACGCGGGGGTCTACCTGCGCGTCGGGCCCGAGATCGGCGTCGCGAGCACCAAGGCCTTCACGGGCCAGGTCGCCGTGCTCACGATGATCGCGATGTTCATGGCCCGCCGGCGCTTCATGAGCCCCGAGGCCTGCGCCCGCATCATGGCCGAGCTGGAGTCGATCCCCGACCTCATCGAGCGTGTGCTCCAGACCGACGCCCAGGTCCGCAAGGTGACCGAGCGGTACGTGCACCGCGACAACTGGCTCTTCCTCGGGCGGGGCGTCAACTACCCGACCGCGATGGAGGGGGCGCTCAAGCTCAAGGAGATAAGCTACATCCACGCCGAGGGCATGCCCGCGGCCGAGATGAAGCACGGGCCGATCGCCCTGATCGACGAGGGCATGCCCGTGGTCTTTGTCGCCAACAAGGGCCCGCAGTACGAGAAGGTGATCTCCAACATCGAGGAGGTCCGCTCGCGCGGGGGGCACGTCATCGCCGTCGCGACCGAGGGCGACGAGGCGATCAAGAGCGTCGCCGAGGATGTGCTGTACGTGCCCGATTGCTCCGAGCAGCTCAGCCCGCTGCTGACGGTGATCCCGCTCCAGCTCATGGCGTACCACGCCGCGGTGCTCCGAGGGCAGGACGTCGACAAGCCCCGCAACCTCGCCAAGAGCGTGACGGTGGAGTGAGGCGGGTCTTTCGTCAACGCTGCGGCGTGCGATGGGCCGATAGCACTGGATCGCCGCCCTGATCCGGGGCCGCGCGCCGGAGCCCGCCTTGAGGCCCAGAGCCGCTCAGCGAGAGACCGCCCGCCCGCCACGTGTGGCGGGTGTGGCCCGCCCGGTGGCGATCGAGCGTCACTGGTCGCCCGGCGAGCTGACGATCCGCCCGATCGAGCCGGGCGACCGCGCAGCGTTTGGCGAGGCGGTCGCCGCGAGCCGCCAGCGTGTGATCGAGTGGTTCCCGCTGAGCACGCCGGGCGAGTCGCCCGAGACCGTTTTCGAGCGCCAGCTCGAGCTCACGCGCCGGGCCGATGAGCGGTCGACGGGCTGGCGCCGGGCGGCCTTTACGCCGCGCGGCGAGCTCGCGGGCTGCGTGCAGATCTTCAACATCGAGCGCGGGCTGAGCTGGTCGGGCGACGTGTCGTTCTGGGTCGCCCAGGGTTGCACGGGCATGGGCGTTGGGCGGGCGATGCTCGAGGCCGCGGCCCGCCACGCGCTGGGCCCGCTGCCCGGTGGGCTGGGGCTGCACGCGCTGGCCGCAGATGTGCAGCGGGACAACACGCCGGCGCTCGCGCTGCTGGCGCGCGTCGGCTTCAGGCACGAGCCCTCGGGCGACAGCAAGCTGCTGGTCAACGACCGCTGGCTCGAGCACGAGCGCTACACGCTCCACTCCATCCCGGCCTGACGCGTCAGGCGAATGCGGGCCAGCGGGTCGCGGCATCAGCCGTCGAGCAGGCCCGGGGGCGGGTCGAAGGTGCCGTCTTCCTGCACGCGTAGCTGCCCGGTTTCCAGGAGGTAATCGAGCACGGCGTTGCGCAAGTCGGTGAGGGCCGAATCACGCGCGTTCTCGGCGTCGAGCAGCGCGTTCTCGCGGTCGACGATCGCCTGCGGGTCCGAGTCGTCGCGCAGGCGGAGGTCTTCGAGGCCGCGCTCGTTGATCTCGATCTGCCGCTCGGCCAGGTCGAGCTGGAAGCGGGCGAGGTCGACCGACCGCACCGCGGCCCGGGCCGAGACGACGATCCGGTCGCGGAACTCGGTGAAGTCGCGCTCGGCCTGGTCGCGCTGGATGAGCGATCGGCGGACACGCAGGCGCTCGATGCGCCGGTCCAAGGGCAGCCCGAACGTCATGCCCAGGCTGTAGTCGAGCTCGTCGTCGTCGAGCCCGAAGCCCCCATTGTTCTCGTCGTCGTCGGTCTCGAAGCCGATCGATCCGGTGATGTCGAAGTCGGGCAGCAGGTCGTTACGCGCGTTGCGCACGGCCCGCTCGCGGTCGATCAGCCCGTCGCGCTCGTTCTGCAGATCCAGGCGGTACTCCAGCGCGAGCAGCGTCGCTTCCTGGGGCGTCAGCGCCGGCTCGGGCACGTCGAAATCCGGGTCCATGATCTCGATCGGCGTCTCCGGCTCCAGACCCAGGCGGATCTTGAACCGTTCGAGCTGGAGGATGTACCCCTCGCGGTCCGCGGCGAGCGCCGCCCGGGTCTCCTCGACCGCGTTGGCCGTGATGTCACGCTGGAACGGGCGCAATCGCCCGGCCTCGACCTTGGCCTGCGCCTCGAGGTCGGCGCGGATCCGGCTGGCGAGCTGACGCTCGCGGTTGGCGATCCGGTTGCGCGACTCGACGAGCGCGAAGAACTCACCGGCGATGTTGTCGAGGAAGAACCGCCGGAACCGCTCGAACGACCGGGCCGCGTAGACCAGGTTGCGTTCGCTCTGGATGAGGTCCTCGCGCGCGACGGTGCCCGCGCCGCGGAGCAGGGGCACGTCGGCGCTCAGCACCAGCTCGCTGGAGCTGCGGTACCGCTGGGTGACGTTGTCGCGGAGCTGGTCGGTCGCGCGGGCGACCCAGCGCGCTTCGATGTCGCCGCCGTAGGGCAGGCGTTGGGTGACGCGGAGCGTGTTGATGACGTCGAGCTCGTGGTCGAAGCGCCCCTCGTCGCCCTCGGCGCCGACGAAGACGCTCGTGTCGTTGAACAGGCGCGGGCCCCAGAGGTGCCGCTCGATGAGCAGCGCGATCGCCGAGAGGATGTAGGCCTCCTCCGCGTTGCGGTACTCGCGCCCGCTCTCTTGGGCGATGCGCAGCGCGTCGCTCAGCCCGATCCGGCGGACATCGCCCCCGGCGCCCCCGATCGCCCGCTCGGCATACCGCGTGAGCAGCTCGGCGACGTCGCGGTCCTCGTCGGCGGGGATCAGGCGCAGCTCGTCGGTCCGCGGGTTCACGGTGGGGGGGTCGGTCCGCGTCAGGCTGCGCCGATCGGCGGGGTCGGGCAGTGAGCGGGCCGGGCGGGGCGAGACCGTGCCGATCCCTTGCGACCGTTCTTCCAGCAGCCGGTCGGTTGCTCTATCAACTCTTGAGAGGGGGGCCGAGCAGGCCGCGAGGGCAGCGATCGCAACCCCGCCGAGCCCCGCCCGCACCAGCCAACCGATCCGTGCCCGTGTGCTCACTCGCGTCCGTGCCTTTCTGGCCCCGGGTGCCGCCCGATCTGGGCGTGGGGCGTGGTCTCTGCTCGTCCCGGAGCGTTGGGCCCGCCGAGCTGGGTCGAGCGGCGCCGATGGGGGCCCATCGGGGGCGAGCATGCTACCGGTGTCGCTCACAACCGGCGGCAAACGTTGAGGTTTCGACCGAAGCCTCCTACAGTTCCGATCCCCCGCGACGGGCGGCCAAGTCGCCTTTCAGATCCCGAATATACACCCAAAGTGGTGTATTCTTCGCGGGTTCCGCCGGCTCCAGGAGCATCCACCGCATGGCGTCGATCACCTACGACGGGCGCAGTTTTCAGATCGACGGGCGTCGGATCTGGCTGGTTTCGGCCTCGCTGCACGCCCAGCGCGTGCCGCCAGAGGCCTGGGGCGACCGCCTTCGCCTGCTTCGCCACGCCGGTTTCAACACCGTCGAGACGCCGATCTTCTGGTCCGCGGTCGAGCCGCGTCAGGGCCAGTTCGACTTCAAGGGCCAGAACAACATCCGCGGGTTCTGCCAGATCGCCGCCGAGTTGGGCATGAGCGTCATCCTCCGCCCCGGGCCCTTCATCGGGTCGGGCTGGGATATGGGCGGCCTGCCCGCGTGGCTGCACGAGAAGGAGGGCCTCGAGGTCCGCGTGGGCAACCAGCCCTTCCTCGAGACCCTCGGCAAATACTTCACCAACCTCTCCAAGCAGGTCAAAGACCTCCAGGCCAGCTCCACCGGCGGCGGGCCGATCCTGCTGATCCAGAACGAGTCGGGCTGGTACTGCGGGCACGACATCGCCGCGACCGCCTACCTGGGCGAGATCAACCGCTACATGCGTGAAGCGGGCCTCAGCCTGCCCCGGATCAACTGCAACAACCTCTGGGCCGGCGTCGAGGGCGACGTCGACTGCTGGAGCGGCGACGACGACATCCTCTCGATCGCGCGCCAGCTCGCTGTCGTCCGCCCCGATCAGCCCCGCGTCTTCGCAGACTTTGGGCCCAAGCGCCGCCCGGTCTTCGGCGTCGAGCCCGAGGCCCCGCTGAGCCCGATCGAGCTCCAGCGCCGCCTGGGCGAAGCGCTCGCCGGGGGGGCGCAGTTCAACCTCGCGCCCGGCGCCTGCGGCACCAGCTTCGGCTTCTGGAGCGGGCAGGCCAGCCACGGCGACCAACGCTTCCTCGCCCCGACCCAGGACCTCGGCGGCGTCGTCGCCGAGGACGGGCGACCCACCGAGCACTACAACCACGTCCGGCGGATCGCGACCTTCGCCAGCACCTTCGCCCGCGTCTTCTCCTCGCTCGAGCCCGACCGACACGCCGTCATCCTCGACCCCACGCCCACGCACCAGTCCGAGCGTGCGCTCGCCGGCCCGGTGCTGACCCATCTGAGCGGGCAGCAGGGGGCCGTGAGCTTCGTCTTCGCGCCCGCGGGCAAGCCCAAGGGCGGCGTCGTCGAGATCCTGCTGCCCGACGGCACGAGCCTGCCGGTCGACATGGGCAAGCAGGCCGTCGGCTGGTGCCTCTTTGATGTCCAGCTCAACAGCCGGGCAAGGCTCGATTACTGTACGCTCAACGCCTTCGCGCACCAGGGCGACACGCTCGTCGTCTTCGGCCCCGCCGGCGGGCACGGGCGCCTGTCGATCAACGGCACGCCCCTGGAGACCCCCGTCCCCAAGGGGCGCACGCCCCATGTCGAAGAGCACGAGGGCGTCGTCGTTGTCTGCGTCAACGAGGACGCGGTCGACCAGACCTACCTCACGCCCGACGGGGTGTACGTCGGCCTGGGCGGGATCGACGAAGACGGCGCACCCCTGCCCGGCTCCTCGCGCAGCGCCACGCTCGTCAACGCCCAGGGCGCGACCAAGAACGTCACGATCAAGCAGCCCGAGTCGCGCGTCAGCGTGCCCGCCAAGGCCAAGATCGAGATGTCGCCCTGGTCGGTCTCCCCCGCGGCCGATCACGCCGACGGCACAAGCCCCCGCTACGCGACCATCCCGGGACCGACCGAGCTCGGCGCCCTCGGCTCGCCCTACGGCTACGGGTGGTACCGCCTCACGATGAAGGCCGGCGCGACCAGCAAGGTCAAGCTCGGTGCGCCCATGAGCGCCGATCGCACGCAGGTCATCCTCGACGGTGAGGCCGCGGGCGTCCTGGGCGAGGGCCCCGGCGCGGTCGACCACATCCCCTGTTCGATCGCACGCGGCGACCGCACGATCACGCTGCTCAGCGACAACATGGGGCGCGTCAGCGCCGGCTCCGACCTGCGCGACCCCAAGGGCGTCTTCGGCCCGCTCTACGACCTCGCGCCGTTCAAGCCCGGCAAGTGCACGCTCGATGTCGCCGAGCCGCTCGACATCCTCAAGCAGCGCTTGCCGATCTTCGGTGTGCGCGACGGCGACGCCACCCACCCGATGCGCCCGAGCTGGGCCTTCCAGCACCGGCGCAAGAGCCCGATCTTCGTGCGCGTCCCGCCGATGCCCGTCGCGTATCTCATCGTGATCAACGACGAGATCACGCGGGTCGTCGACTCGCACCGCGCCGTGCAGCTGACGCTGGATCAGGAGCCGTTCAAGCGCGGCAACAACACGATCCAGTTCGCCTTGATCCACCACAGCGGGCCGGACTCCGACGAGGAGCTCAAGGCCGCGCACGCGGTCGCCGCCAGCTCTGCTTTCCTCGAGGGCAAGACCGAGATCACCGCCAAGGCGACCTGGGCCTTCGCCAAGTGGGAAGCGCCGACCAAGGGCTCGTTCGCGGAGGTCGCCCGACCGATCAAGCAGGGCGTGCCCACGTGGTGGCGCACGCACTTCGACCTGCTGCGTTCGCCCGATGCGCCGCCGGTCTTCGAGCTCGGCGGGCTCTCCAAGGGCGTGCTCGTGCTCAACGGGAAGACGCTGGGGCGGTACTTCGCCCACACCTCGGCGGGCGACAAGGTGCCGCCGATCTCCACCGTTGCGCTGCCACTCTCGTGGCTGCAGGACGAGGGCAACGAGCTGCTGGTCTTTGACGAGCACGGCGCTGCGCCCTCACGGGCCAAGATCACCTACGCCCGCTGATCCGCCACAACCGCTCAGGCAGAACCGCTCAGGCACAGCCGGTTCAGTCGGCGCCGGTTTAGTCCACACCGGTCACGAGCGTGTCGATTTCGTCTTCGAGCTCGTTGATCCGCCCGCGCAGCAGCGCGGTCGACTCGAGCAGGCGCTCGCGATCGCCCTCGTCGACGCCCGGCCCGGCGAGCATGCTCTCGTATGTCGACAGCCGCCGCTCGAGGCGGTCGCGTTCGCCCGCGAGCGTGGCGTACGCCTGCGCCCGGTCGCCGGTGAACCCCGACACGATCGCCGAGCGCACGCTCCACCCTCCGTGCATCGCGCGCCCGCGCGGCCCGGGGGCCACGCCCCCGATGCTCACCGCGTTGACGGGGCCGCCCGTCCCCCCGCCCCGCGCTCGGAGTTCTTCGACCAGCGCCAGCGCGTCGCGCCCGCCGAAGACAGCCTCGCCCCACGCGTCCGCATCGACGCGCACGACGGGCAGCGCCTCGCCCCGCAGCCGCAGCAGCCGGAGGCGCACGGCCGGCAGCATGACCTGCGCGCTCGGCACGCGGGCGCCGTCGAGATCGCTGTACGAGCCCAGCGGCACGTCCAGGTCCAGTTGCTGGTCGTCGCGGATCACGCTCACGGGCAGCGTCTCGCCCGGCGCTCGGCTCAGGATCTCCGCCCGAAGGCGCTCCTGACCGTCGGCCAGCCGGTCGCCCCGGCGCACGAGCGGTTTGCCCGCGACATGCGTGAAGACATCGCCGTCCTGCAACACACCCGCGGCCGGGAAACGCCCGTTGTCGATCACACGCTGGATCGCCACGCCCCCGTTCACCGGGCCCCCGAACTGCACGCCCAGCCCACCCAGAGGCTCGCGCCGATAGGCCGCGGCGGCGACGCGCTCCAGCCTCGCCCGGCGTTCCGGCGAGAGCCCATCGCCCAGCAACTCGTCCTCGATCGCCCGGTAGGGCAGATCGCTCAGATCGCTCAGCTCGACCTCCGCCTGCTCGCGCACGCGCCAGTCGGCATGATCGAGCCGGGCCACGAGCGAGGCGTAGACCTGGCTCCAGTTCCCGTCCTCGCCAGCCCGATCCTCGCCAGCCCGGTTATCGTCGGCCCGGCCCTCGTTCACTTGGGCTGCCGCGCTGCCGCACAGCAGGCCCGCCGAGATCAGGATGAACATTGCTCGACGCATGGTGTGCATGCTACGACGCCCGGCTCGCGTCGCGGAGCCTGCCGGCGAGCTCCTCGGCCCGATCGACCAGAGCCGCGACACGCCGCTCGCCCTCGGCCCCCATCCGCGTCGCCTCGTCGGCGGTGTGACCCGCGTCGCCGCGGGCGCCCGCGATCTCCAGCGCGAGCGAGCCGGCGATCCGCCACGGGGCGTCATCCGCCGGCATGAGCCCCGGCCCGCGGGCCGAGGCGTACCCGTGCCAGAACGCCTCGAGCACCGGCCGATCCCCCGACGCCGACGCCCGATCGCCCGCCCACGCAAACTGCCCCGCCCCCTGAGCCAGATCATCGGACGCGACGCCCGCGTGCGCGGCGTCGAAGTCGAGCAGCCACGCCTCGCCCGCGCCGTCGTAGATGATGTTGCCCGGGTGCACGTCGCCGTGCAGCGCGCGCCGTGGCTCCCCCTGAGCCGCCCGCCGATCGCGGGCCTCGCGCCACGCGCGTTCGACCGCTCGCGCGCACCCGGCTGGCGGCTCGCCGGCAAACAGTTCCCCGCCGCGTGCCCGCGCCGTCGTCGGCAGCGCGATGCCCCCCGTTGCCCGGTGGAACGCCGCCAGCGTCGAGCCGGCCTGGGCCGCGTCCTCGAGCGTGCTCTCGCCCTGCATGAACGCCCGCCCGGGGATGAACCGCGCGAGCTCGTACACGCGGTGGTCGAGTTGGAGCATCGAGTTGTTGTCGTCGCGCGTGCCGATCAGCTCGGGCACCCGCACGCCCGCCCGGCGCGCAGCGAGCATCAGCGTGTGGCGAAAGACCAGGTGCGCCGGATCGGCGTCGCGCGCCTCGAGGCGTTTGAGCAGGAACGCCCCGCGGGTGCACTCAACGACGGCTTTGGCCGACGCGCGTGTCCCGCCGCGCAGCTCGCGCACGCTCCGCGTCTCGCCCAGCGCGTAGTGCGCCAGCACGCGCCTGACCTCGGGTACCGAAAAATGCGCCTCCATCGACGCTCCCGTTCCGAATCCCGCGTCCAGCGCCGCCCCGCGCGTCACTCGGCGTTGGCGGCCTGCTCCTTGATCCGGTCGATCGCGCCCTTGATGTCGACCGCCAGCTTGCTCATCGCCGCGTCGGGGCTCTTGCTCGCGATCGTGTTCGCCTCGCGCAGCAGCTCCTGGCTCAGAAAATCCAGCGTCCGCCCGACCGGGCGCGGGTCGGTCGAGTCGAGCAGCTCGCGGAAGTGGGCCACGTGCTCGCCAAGCCTGGCGATCTCCTCGGCGATGTCGGTCTTCTCGGCAAACACCGCGACCTCGCGGATGATGTCGGGCGCCTGCGCCTGCACGTCGTACTCGGCCAGCATCGCCTCCAGCCGCGTCTTGAGGCGCCGCTGATACTCGCTCGAGACGCCGGGCGCCAGCTTCGCGATCTCGCCCAGGCGGTCCTCGATCAGGTCGAGGTGGCTCGCGATGTCGTCACGCAGCGCGACGCCCTCGCGCGTCCGCATCTGGATGCAGTGCTCCAGCGCCGCCGCGATCAGCTGGGGCAGCGCCGCCCGCGCCCGGTCGAGGCGATCGGTCCCGCTCGAAGGCGCCCGCAGCACGCCCGGCAGGTGCAGCAGCGAGGCCGGGTCGATCGAGGCCGATTCCATCCCCGCCACGCCCCGCACCTGCTCGACATACGCCCGGGCAACATCCGCATCGACGCGGTGCGCGCTGCTCGACCCCGGCTCTTCGCAAGAGATGGTCAGCGTCAGCGACCCGCGGTGCACGCCCTTGCGCAGCTGCGACTCGAACAGTGGCTCCAGCGCCATGAGCCAGTCCGATCCGCGCACCGTGCACTTGAAGAAACGGTTGTTGACGCTGCGCAGCTCGACCGAAAACCGCACGCCCTCGTGCTCGGCCGTCGCATCGCCGAAACCTGTCATGCTCCTGATCACGCGTTGCTCCCGCGAGCGAAGGCCGGCCCGGCCTCCGCCGATCGGGCGAGCATACCGCTCACGGGCAGATCAGGACGTGATCAGGGCGTCGTGCCGCCGGAGGGCGTCGGATCAGCCGGCGGATCGATGAGTTCTTCAGCAGCCTCGGCCGCCCCATCAACAGCCCCATCGACAGCGCCTTCGATCGCCTCGCCGGTGTCATCAACGGCGTCTTCGATCGCGTTCTCGACGTCGCCTTCGATGCCGCTGTCGATGGGCACATCGCCGATCTCGGTCTCCGCGCCCTCGGGAGCGGTGATCGAGGTGCCCGCCGGCGGGCCCGAGGTCGGGCGGGTCGCGAAGTTGAGGCCCACCGCGATGATGAGGTACAGGATGAACACGCCGATCGTGGTGATCGTCAGCACATCGCCGGTCTTGGTGCCGAACGCCGTCTGCCCGGCGCCGTCACCGCCGCCGGCGCCGAACGCGCCGCTCAGCCCGCCGCCCTGGGGGCGCTGGATCAGGATGATCAGAATCATCGCCACGCAGACCAGCATGAAGACGGCCACGAGGACGGAGACCACGACGTAGTTCATACCAAGGGTCAGCATGCCGGCTCAACGCTCCGGTTCACAAGGCCCGGTTCAGATGGGCCTTTTCGGACAGTCACAGGATCGATCCCGCCCGGTATTGGGACGGGCGATGATGGTAGGCGGCCGCGCCCCCCGGCCCGCCGTCCCCGCCCCCGCTGAGCCCCCGCCCGGCCACCGCTGCGCCCAGGCCGGCCCCAGGCTGGCATCAGCCGGGCACGCGCCTCACGCCATCGCGGGGGCCGAAGCCCGCACGATCTGGCAGAAATCCCCCGCCTTGAGGCTTGCCCCGCCGATCAGCCCGCCGTCGATGTCCGCCTGGGCCATCAGCTCGGCCGCGTTGCCCGGCTTAACGGACCCGCCGTACTGGATCCGGATCCGCCCCGCGGCCTCGATGCCAAACAGCTCGGCGACCACGGCGCGGATCTTCGCGTGGGCGTTCTGGGCATCCTCGGGCGAGGCCGTCCGCCCCGTGCCGATCGCCCAGACCGGCTCGTACGCGATCGTGACATGCCCGAGCTGCTCGGCGCCAACGTTCGCCAGCCCGGCCCGCGTCTGCCTCTCGTTCACCGCGTCGGTCTGGCCCGCCTCACGCTGCTCGAGCGTCTCGCCCACGCAGAGGATGACCTCCAGCCCCGCGTCCAGCGCCGCTCGCACCTTGGCGTTGATCAGCGTGTCGTCTTCGCCGATGACATGGCGGCGTTCGGAGTGCCCCGCGAGCACAACGCTGACCCCCACATCCTTGAGCATCGCGGCGCTGATCTCGCCGGTGAACGCCCCGTCGCTCTCGTGGTACACGTCTTGTGCGCCGAGTTTCACGCTGCTCTGCCGCTCGCGCAGGATCGCCCCGACCGCCGCGAGATAGGGAAAGGGCGGGAAGACCGCGGCCTCGGCCCCATCGACCCCCGCCAGCCCGTCGGCCACGCCACGGGCCAGATCGCTGGCCGATTGGTGGTCGGTGTTCATCTTCCAGTTGCCGCCGACGTAAGGCTTGCGATCACTCACGGCTCGTCTCCTTCATCCCGCCAGAACGCAGGACGCGCCAGTCTAGGAGGGCCCGCCCGCCCGATCAGCGCGCACCAATCGCCCCGGCCCTGATCGGCGCGCCATGCCGAGCGCCCGGCGCAGCTCGGCCGCGACACGCCGCACCTCGTCGTTGCGCCGCTGTCCGAGCATCCGCACATGCCCGCCCGCGCTCCCCTCGGCCCGGTCGATCACGAGCTGGAGCACCGGGTTCCCGTTCACCACGGTCCCGCTCTCGCCCGCCCGGATCGACTCGATCTCGCCCGGCTCGAAGACGTGGGTCATAGAGCGCATCGGGCTGCGCCGCTCGACCGTCAGGCGCCCGCCGCGGACGTCGATCGTGCACCGCCGCCCGCCCAGCACCACTGCGATGCACCCCATCGCGACGCAGATCAGCGTCACCAGCGACAGGATCACCCAGGGGACGCCCTGCCCGTACGTGTGCATGCCCGCGCCCGCTGCGACGACGACGAGCATCACGATCGAAGCCATCGGGCCCAGCCCGTTGCTCCCGCCGAAGAACCCGCCTTTGGGCACCGCGATGCGCACGCCGCCGGGCGTCGGCTCGAAGCGGATCTTCGACTCCGGGGCGAGCATGAGGTCGGGGTCGTCCGCCGGGCGGTGGTCGGGGCCGTCGGTAGGTCGCGTGCGCCGGTGAGCGGCCAGCGCCGCGTTGACCTCCGCGGCGATCCACCTCACCTCCTCGTCGCTCCGCTGCATCAGCATGCCCAGCTTGCGGGCGGCTTCGCCCCGCTTCTTCCTGCCGGGGATCGGCTCGTGCAGGCGGATCTGGAGTTCCAGCACCGGCTTCTCGTTGACCTCGACGCCGCTGGCCCCGGCCTTGATGCTCTCGATCCGGTCGGCGGTGAACTCGTGGATCGCGGACCTGATCGGACTGTGCCGTGTGATCAGCAGGGCGTCGCCCACGACGTCGATCGTCGAACGCCGGTTGCCCATGACGTACGCGGCCGACGACAGCCCGATGCCGACGCCCCAGAACAGCACAAGCATGCCGACGATCAGCAGCTTCTCCATGCCCGTTGCCGGCGCACCGGTCGCGCTGTTGGTCCAGCTGTTGTTGATCAGCCCCACGACCGCGCCGGTCGTGAACACGACCATGAAACCGTTCCAGAGCAGCCCGAACGCGCCGAGCCCAGAGCTGCCCTTGAAGTACCCGTCCGCCGGGATCTCGAAGCTCAGCTCCCCCTCGCGACGGGTCACGACGATCGACGTGTCCTCCGGCGGATCCGGCACCGACTCCGGGTCCGCGCCCATGTCGTCGCGCAGCCCGTCGTCATCGAGCAAACGCGCGCTCTCTTGGTGCAGGGCCACGGGCTCGCCTGTCTCGCCGCTGGCGTCCAGGCGTTCGCGCAGCTCGTCGCCCAGCGTCCGGATCAGCTCGGGCGGGTACGCAACCGCGATGGGCCAACGCCCGCCCTTGCCGTGCTGTGTCGCGAGCAGCCCGGCCAGCCCGTGCACGCTATCGGGCCCGATGCGCACCCGGTGTCGCCCGTCCCTCGGCGGCCTGTCCGAGCCACCGTCCACGCTCACAACGATTGCGCTGAGCCGCGACGCCTCGCGCCGGCGCGTCCAACGCACCGGGCCCGCGATCTCGCGCGCGATCACCTCCGCGCCGCCCGCCCCCGGGCGGAAATCCACCTCCGCGCGCGCCAGCGCGATCACCATGCCGAGCCGCACGAGCTTGGGCCCCAGCACCACGCCAGGCAGCAGCACGATCGCGCCGAAGATCCAGCCGGGCGAGAACGACGGCCCGCCCATCTGCCTGGTGACCAGCACCTGCACGAGCACCACCGCGAGCATCACAAAGGGCGCGAGCCCGATCGCGACCAGCAACCAGCCGACGCCGTGCAGCCAGCCCAGCCGGCGCCTCGGCAGCACCCAGCGCACGCCCCCGCCGCGCAGGTCGCTCCGCCGGACATCGCCCCAGTCATGCACGCCCGCGTCTTGCATGCGCGCAGCCTAACGCGGGGCGCAAAACGACACCGCCGCCGCGGGCCGGGCAGGCCTCGCGGCGGCGGGTGAGCGTGGAGAGAAGAGAAGCCCTTCAAGCAATGCCGTCAGGCGTTGAGTGTTGCCCGCGGGCTGGCCTCGCGGACCGCCGCGTCGACCCCGTCCTCGAACTTCTTGAAGTTCTCGACGAACAGCCCCGCGAGCTTGCTCGCGGCCTTGTCGTACGCGTCGCCGTCGTCCCACGTCGCACGCGGGGTCAGCATCTCGTCGGGCACACCATCGACCTTGGTCACGACGCCGAAACCGAAGTTGGGGTCCTCGACCGTCGGGGCGCCGGTGATGCTCCCGTCGTGGATCGCGTCGATGATCTTGCGGGTGTAGGCCAGCTTCATCCGGCTGCCCACGCCGTACCCGCCCCCCGACCAGCCCGTGTTGACCAGCCAGACGTTGACCTTCTGCGCCTGCATCCGCTGGGCGAGCAACTCGGCATACTTCCCGGGGTGCCAGACCAGGAACGGTGCGCCGAAGCACGCGCTGAACGTCGCCGAGGGCTCGGTCACGCCCACCTCGGTGCCCGCGACCTTGGCCGTGTACCCGCTGATGAAGTGGTACATCGCCTGCTCGGGCGTCAGCTTGCTCACCGGGGGCAGCACGCCGAACGCGTCGCAGGTCAGGAAGATCACATCCGTCGGCTGTCCGGCGACGGCCGGGATCTTCGCGTTCTGGATGTGCTCCAGCGGGTACGCGCCCCGGGTGTTCTCGGTGATGCTCGTGTCGTGGAAGTCGACGTGGTGATCGTCGTCGAAGACCACGTTCTCCAGCACCGCGCCGAACCGCAGCGCCTGGAAGATCTCCGGCTCGCTCTCGGGCGTCAGGTCGATCGCCTTCGCGTAGCAGCCGCCCTCGATGTTGAACACGCCCGTGTCGGTCCACACGTGCTCGTCGTCGCCGATGAGCAGGCGCTTGGGATCGGCGCTGAGCGTCGTCTTGCCCGTCCCGCTGAGCCCGAAGAGCAGGCTCGAGCGGTCGGTCTTGGGGTCGGCCGTCGCCGAGCAGTGCATGCTCAGCAGCCCCTTCTTGGGCATGAGATAGTTCATGACCGTGAAGACGCCCTTCTTCATCTCGCCCGCGTACTCGGTGCCCAGGATCACCATCTCCTGGTGCTCGAACGAGACATCGACCGACGTCTTGCTCGTCATGCCCGTGGTGTAGCGGTTGGCCGGGAACTGCCCGGAGTTGAAGATCGTGAAGTCCGGGTCGCCGAAGTTCTCGAGCTCTTCGTGCGTCGGGCGGATCAGCATCGTGTGCATGAACAGCGCGTGGTAGGGGCGCGAGCAGATCACGCGGATCTTGATCCGGCTCTCGGGGTCCCACCCCGCGAACGCGTCGACCACGTACAGCCGCTTGCGCGTGTTCAGGTAGTCCAGCGCCCGCTCGCGGTTGGTCAGGAACGCCTGCTCGGGCAGCGGGCTGTTGACCGCGCCCCACCAGATGTCCTTCTCGCTCGCCTCGTTCTTGACGACGCGCTTGTCCTTGGGGCTCCGCCCGGTCTTCTTGCCCGAGTACGCGATCAGCGCCCCGGCGTCGGAAAGCGAACTGCCGGCCTCGTTGCGGATCGCCTCCTCGTACAACACCGACGGCGCCAGGTTGCGCTTCACGTCGGCGACGGTCAGGCCCAGATACCCAAGATCCACGGTCGTGTTCGCCATGATCAACTTCCCTTCCAAGGGCCAGCATCAGCCCCAAGGCCCGCTCTCCGTCCCGCCCGCTTCATTGACGTCGGCGGAAGGGACGACGTACGATCACATCCTATTCCGGATACTCGGGTCTGTCGACGATAACGGACTCTCTTATACGAAAATGCTTTCCGCTTCGGATCGCACGCTCGTCTGCCGCGGGTCGACTGTCCCCCGAGCATCCCATGTTGGTGGCCGTAGCTCAGCGGCAGAGCACCGGGTTGTGATCCCGGGGGTCGCGGGTTCAAATCCCGTCGGTCACCCTTCTCAGCGTCGCCTCGACCGACGCGCCGTATCCGCCGCCCCGGCTCCCGCCCCCCCGACGGGGGCTATCGAAGAGTCGGGCGTGCACCAGCAGCGGGTAGAGCTGGTGCGCATCGCGGCGCCAGGCGTTGTCCGCCCGCGTTTCGCCCGCCGGCGCCGGGCGCAACGCCCGGTACGCCTCGCCGAACGCGGGCCCAAAGCAGCCAAACAGATCGATGAACGCCAGCTCGACCTCCGGGTCGGCAAAGTACGGCGCCGGGTCGATCAACGCCGCGACCCGCCCGCGATCCCACAGCACATTGCCGCTCCAGACGTCCCCGTGGATCAGCCCCGGGCGCGGGCGGCTCGCGTCCAGCCGCTGCGCCAGTGCGCCCCCGCGATCACCGAGCACATCCTCGAACACACGCGCGCACGCCGGGCTGAGCACGCCCCTCGACACGCACGCCCGCGCCATCGGCCCGACCCTGCGCTCAATGTAAAACCGACCCCAGCTCGCCTCCCACCCGTTCGCCTGATCCAAAGGCCCGATCAGCCCGTCCTCATCGAGCCCGAAGCGCTCGCTCGCGATGCCGTGCAGGCGTGCGAGCAGCTCGCCGGCCTCGCGCTCACCCGCCTCGCTCCGCCGCCCGTCGTGCTCGATGTACGCCAGCACCAGCACGTCCGGCGCGCTCGCGATCACGCCCGGCGTCGGCACCACCCCCCGCAGACGATCCAGCATCCGCCCCTCAATATCAAGCCGCGCCGAATCGCCCCGGTCGAGCTTCACGGCGAGCCGCTCGCCCGAAGCCAAGTCGGCGCGCATCACTTCCGCGATGCACCCGCCCCGCAAGGGCGCCAGGCGCACCGGGCGCTCGCCCAATGTCCGTTCGATGCGATCGAGCGCGTCGGTATCCACCAGCGATCTTTCGCTCGCCCGCCGACACCCGCTCACGCACGCTCACGCGCGCACCAGGCCGCTCGCTGGGGCCGCCCCGTCAGGTCGCCCCCATCAGGCCGCCTTGCTCGAAACGCCGCACGCATCCAGCAGCTTCGCCACCTCGGCCGCCAGCGAGCTGACCGACCGCCCCTGACCAAGCTTGCCCGCCGTCACGCCCGCCAGCTCCGCGGCTCGATCGAGCCCCAGTGCCGTCGCGATCTGCTGCAACTCCTGGCAGACCACGTACGCATCGAGCGACGTGTCGCCCCCGCCCGCCCCGGCGGGCCCGCCGACCAGCATGCCGCCCAAGGCCTCGCCCAGCTCCGCCATCGACGCCAGCAGCATCGCCGCGGTCTGCTGATCGCCCGATCGCTCGCTCGGCGTCGTCCGGGGCTCGAGCACAAACTCCGCGATATGCCGCAGCAGATCCCGCTGCTTGAACGGGCTCTCCAGATACCGGTCGGCCCCCGCGATCCGCAGCGACGCGCGGGTCACATCGTCGAGCTTGGGCCCGGTGACGAGCACCGCCGCCTCAACGCCCAGGTTCCGCAGCGTCGCCACCGCCTCGGCCGCCCCGTCCGCGCCCACCTCGCCCCCGATCAGCACCACATCGCACCGCGTCCGGGCGAGTTCGGCAGCCTCCTGCGCCGTCGCCGCCTCATGGATCCGCATGGGCGTCTCGCGCAGGAAGTGGCGGATCACCCGCGCGTTCGCCTCCGCTGCGTCGACGTACACCAGCGTCCCGAACAGGTCGCCGACCGGCACCGTTTCATAGCTCAAAGGCCCCGCCAGCGGGCTCGCGCGCAGGTACGCCTCCAGCTCGATCGGCTCATCGAGGCGAACCCCGATCTCGTGCACCACGCCCTCGCGATGATCGCACCGCACCACCGCGCCGCTGACGCTCGCGGCCGATCCGTCCAGCCTGGGCAGCCGCGCACGCACACGCGTCCCCGGGTACACAAACGACGAGTGCAGAAACCCCAGCCCACGCCGCGAGATGTTCCGGCACGCCAGGCGCAGCGACACCTCGTTCCCCCCCGGGTGCGCCACCGCCACCGGCAGCGAGACCGCGCGGAAGGGCAGCCGCGTGTACCGACGGTCGGCCTTGCCGCCCGAACCGGAGTCCGACCCCGGTTGCGGATTCGGACCCGAGCCCGCACCCGAATCAAAGCGTTTCAGCGTCTCGCGCAGCTGCGGCGCACTCTGCCCGATCGTGTTGCCCCGCCCGTTCCCGGGCCCTGATCGCTGCGTCATGGTGCCGTTCCCCTCGCATCAACCCGCGCCGATGTTCACATCGGCCCGATCGACCAGCGCCTCGAACGATCACGTTTCAAGCCGCCGTCCGCGCCCGCACACGCCCGCACGAGTGGGCCAGCCGCCACAGTTCGCCCGATGATTCTCGGACATCCATGCAGGCCGCGAGCACCTTGAACGCCTCCTCGGCGTGGCGTCCCAGATCCCCGAACCCAAGCGACGGCGCCTGCCCCATCAGCCGGCGCGAGATCTCCAGGCACGTCTGCTCGTCCGCCTCGCGGATCGCTTTCTCCAGGCGGGCAGCGCTCGTCTGCACGTCGGCGACAAACGGCTCGACCAGATCGCTCGCCGGATCGTCCTCAGCCAGCGTCGTGTGCATCGGGCCCGAGCCGCCCCCGGTCAGCAGGAACTCCGCCAGCACCCGCAGCAACAGGTCACGATCGATCGGCTTGTGCACCAGCCCGTTCGCCCCCGCCTGGCGCATCGCCTCGCGCGTCTCCACACGCCGGTCGCCGGTCACCACGACCACCGGCACCCGCAGCCCCGCCTCGCGCAGCAGGTCGGGCAGCCGCTCGCTCGTCTCATCGCCCAGGTGATAATCGGCCAGCACCAGGTCGACCCCGTTGGACGCGATCTCGAGCGCGCGCTCGATCGAGTCGGTCACCCGCACCTCCAGCGAAGTGTTCTCGAGCATCTTCGCGACCAGCTTGGCGTCCATCTCGCTGTCTTCGACGACCAGCACGCTGCCCGCCAGCGCCGAAGGGTCGACGCGTTCCATGCCGAAGCAGTCTTCCATATGGTCGATGCGCAGGATCTCGCGCGTCGAGATCTGCTCGTCGAAGACCAGCCCGATCTCGTGCACGTTGCCCTCGACGTGCGAGCAGCGCGCGATCTTGCCCTTGATCCGCCACGCGCCCCCGCCGGGCTCTGGGATCGTCACCCGCGCATCGCCCCCCGCGTGCACGTACGCCGCGTGCAGCAGGCTCATCCCGCTGTCCGAGATGTTGCGTGTCGCGACCAGCAGCTTGCTCGTCACGGCGCCGTGCTGCATGAGCTCGAGCAGCACCAGCGGACGCCTGAACGACCGGCGCACGTGCTGCCGCGACGCCGGCAATGGCGGATCCTGCGAATCGAGCCGATCGAGCAGGCGATTGAGGTCGCCCCGCGTCAGCCGCAGACTGTTTGACGCCCGTCCTGTCCTCATCCCGCGCCGCTCCCGAGCCCGCGCGTCTCGCCCCGTCCGAGCGACAGGCCGCACGTGAGCCCGACTTTCGGCCAAAGGGCCCGGGGCGCTTCCCCTGAAACAGGATTCACAACGGAGCTTTCTCAGCCCGCGCGTGCGCAGGACGCCCGCGATCCGTTCTCGGACCCGGCGTGCCGAGCCGCACGCAAAGGCCGCGGCCCGCGCGTCAGACGTCGAGGTTCTTCACCTCGAGCGCATGGTCCTCGATGAACTTCCGCCGCGGCTCCACCTGCTCGCCCATCAGGATGCTGAACAGGCGGTCCGCATCCCCCGCCTGCTCCATCTGCACCCGAAGCAGCACCCGCTTGGTCGGGTCCATCGTCGTCTCCCAGAGCTGCTCGGCGTCCATCTCGCCCAGCCCCTTGAACCGCTTGACATCCATCCCGCGCCGCCCGATCTGGTGCAGCCCGGGCAGGATCTCACGCAGGTTCGCGCACTCGACGACGCGCCGCCCCTTCGCCCTCCCCGGGTCCTTGCCGGGGTCCTTCGCCTCGCTCTCGTCGTCCGCGTCGGCGTCGCTCGCCATCGCGCCCGTCGCCGTGCCGACCTTCTCGGTGATCCACGCGAACCGCGCCGGCAGGGTCTCGCCGGTCACGCTCTCCTCCTGGATCAGCAGGTAGTCCTCGATCGGCAGGCCCAGCTCGCCCAGCTCGCCGAACAGGCTGCCCAGCTCGCGGTTCTCGTGCAGCTCGCGCACCGTCGCGATCGGCCTGACCACCGGCACGCCGTCTTCGTCGCCGTCGCCCGCGCCGCTGCCAGCACCGGCGCCGTTCAGCGCCGCCTTGCTCGCCCCGCGCGCCGGGTCGCGCACCAGAGCCGCGCCGTCGGCCTCGTCTTCGCTCGCTTGCTCCGCCGCGTCTTCATCCGCCGCGGCCTGTTCCTCCAGCGCCCAACCGCGTTGCTCGACCAGGTCCATCGCCTCGCGCTCGCTCCACGCCCACAGCGTCGCCGTGCCCGCGGTCACCTTGTGGCTGGGCAGCACGCCGTCCTTGCGCGCCGACAGCAGGTCGCCGAACGGCACACCCCGCCGCTCGGCGATCTCGACCAGCTCGCCCAACCGCCCCAGCAGCCGGATCGCCCGGCGCAGATCCTGCCCTTCCAGCCGCGCGACTTCCTCTGCCGCCCGCCCCGGCTCGGCGCTCTCCAGATCGCGCACCACCAGCACGCTGCCCTCGAGGCCCATCTCGGTCAGCGTGTCGCCCAGCGCGCCCTCGTTGAGCACGTACCGGCTGCTCTTGCCCTTGAGCAGCTGGTACAAGGGCGGCTGCGCCACGTAGACATGCCCGCGCCGGATCAGCTCGGGCATCTGGCGGAAAAAGAACGTCAGCAGCAGCGTGCGGATGTGGCTCCCGTCGACGTCGGCGTCGGTCATGATGATGATCTTGCCGTACCGCAGCTTGCTGACGTCGAAGTCCTCGCCGATGCCGCAGCGCATCGCCGCGATCAGCGTGCGGATCTCCTCGAACGCGAGCATCTTGTCGATCCGAGCGCGCTCGACGTTGAGCAGCTTGCCCCGCAGCGGCAGGATCGCCTGCGTCTCGACGTCGCGCCCCTGCGTCGCGCTCCCGCCGGCCGAGTCACCCTCGACGATGAACATCTCGCTCAGCGCCAGGTCCTTGGTCTTGCAGTCGCGCAGCTTGTGGGGCATCGAGCCCGAGTCCAGCGCCGTCTTGCGCCGCGTCAGCTCGCGCGCCCGCCGCGCCGCCTCGCGCGCCTGCGCCGCCACGATCCCCTTCAGGCACAGCCGCTTCGCCTCGGCCGGGTGCTCCTCGAGCCACTGCTCGAGCGCATCGCTCACCGCCTGGCTCACAAACGACTCCACCTCGGGGTTGAGCAGCTTCTCCTTGGGCTGGTTGTTGAACGTCGGCTCGGGCAGCTTCACGCTCACGATCGCGATCAGCCCCTCGCGCAGGTCGTCGCCGGTCGGCACCGGGTCCTTGTCCTTGATGATCCCGCTCCGCCGGGCGTACCCGTTGAGCGTCCGCGTCAGCGCAACCTTGAAGCCCTGCCCGTGCGTCCCGCCGTCGGCGTTGTTGATGTTGTTGGCGAAGGTCAGCAGCGTCTCGTTGTACCCGTCGTGGTACTGCAGCGCGATCTCGCACAGCATCCCCCGCGACTCGTCCTCACGCCGCAGCGAGACCGGGCTGCTCACCGCGTTCTTGCTCCGCATCAGGTACTCGATGTACGCGATCAGCCCCTCGTCCGCCCGGTACGTCTCGTTGAGCGTCTTGCCCTCGGCGTCCACCCGCTCGTCGCTCAGGCGGATCGTCACGCCCGGGTTCAGGTACGCCAGCTCGCGCAGCCGCAGCGCCAGCGTCTGCGCGTTGAACGTCGTGTCGGGGAAGATCGTCGCGTCGGGCTTGAAGGTCACCGTCGTCCCGCGCCGCCTCGTGCTCGCCGCTGGCACCGGCCCCACAGCCTCGACCGGCGACGTCACCACGCCCCGCTCGAACACGATCTTGTGCACCATCTCCTCACGCCAGACCTCAACCTCGCAGAAGCTCGACAGCGCGTTCACGCAGCTCACGCCCACGCCGTGCAAGCCGCCTGAGACCTTGTACGCGCTGTCCTCCTGGTTGAACTTACCGCCCGCGTGCAGCTTGGTCATCACGACCTCGACCGCCGACTTGCCGTTCAGCGCCGGGTCCTCGTGCCGCACCGGCTCGACCGGGATGCCCCGCCCGTCGTCGGTCACACGCACCGAACCGTCCGCCTCGATCGTCACGCTCACCGTCGTCGCGTGCCCGGCCATCGCCTCGTCGATCGAGTTATCAACGACCTCATACACCAGGTGGTGCAGCGCGTTCAGCCCCGTCCCGCCGATGTACATGCCCGGGCGCTTCCGCACCGCTTCCAGGCCCTCGAGCACCTTGATCTGGTCCGAGCCGTACGCGCCGGACATCGGGGCCGGGCCCGACGCCTGCCCCGACATCTGGCCCGCCTCTTGGTCCGCGCCGGGCGTCGAGGGCTGCTGGTCATTCTGCTCGGTCATGCACGCTCCAGGCGGCCGCCGCGGCACCTGCAACACAGGGGCAACACAGGCCCCCGCGCGTCGCCCACGGCGGAACCGAGAACTGTAGGTCTCACCCCCGCAAAAAGCCCCCGCAACGCCCCCAGAATCACCCAGAAAACAGCCCAGAGCTGCGTCTTCACGGGACCGCGTAAATCCCTTGAAAAAATGGCCTTACACGCGTGCCCGTCCGGGCCGCTCAGCCTCCGCCGCCCGCGGCCATCCCCCCTGCCTCGACATGCACCCCGCTCTCAAGCAGGTACTGCCCAAACTCGCGGTGCAGGCTCTCAAACATCCCCGTCTCGCGCATCACGTTTAGGCTCTCGTTGATCGCAAGCGCAAGCTCCGGCTCGTCCAGATGCACCGCGAAGTGCAGGCCCATCTTCGGCGCGTCCGAGCCGGGGCGCAGCAGCATCGTCGCCTCCGCGTGCTCGGCGCACAGCTTCTGGCACGTCGGCGTATCGACCACCAGCACCCGCGCACGCCCCGAGGCCGCCACGCGCGGCGTCCGGCTGATCTCCTCCCACGCCGACTCCGCCGACGCGTGCGCCTCGTGACGATCCAGCCCGTGCCCGCCAGCCATGATCATGCTCAGCACCTCGCCCGCCTCGCCCGCGATGTACCCGTACTTGATCTTCGAGTGGTCCAGGTCGTGCACGCTGGCGACCTGCTCGCCCGTGCCCGTCGCCTCGCCCAGACAATCCCGATGCAGGACCGCGTTCACCTGCACCCGAACGCCCGGCAGCGGATCGCTGAACCGGATCCGAAACATCCGGCTCGGCAGCTTGATGTAAAACGGCGCGATCGCATCGACCGCCCCCGAACGCAGCCCGTCGATCAGCGTCCGCCACTCATACTCCCGCCACTCGATGCTCAGCCCCATCAGCCGCCCGACCCGCCTGGTCACGTGCGCAATAAACCCGTTGTGCTCCGGGCTGATCAGCCCGGGCGCGCGCGCAAAGCCGACCGTCAGCGCCTGCTGCTGGTGCTCGAGCCGCGCCAGCTTGGCGAACCGCTTGTTCAGCCCCCGCCCCTCCATCGGCGTGTAGCCCGCCGCGTCGAGCATCTGGTTCAAGAGATGGTCGAGCGTGCCCAGCCCCTCGGTCGGGTGGTGCCGCCCCGCCTTGTTCATCCGCTGCTCGTACCCCCGAGCGATCGCCCACGTGATCCGGTTCACGTCGTGCCGCCCGATCGCCCGCTCGCACGCCAGCCAGGCCGAGAGTTGGCTCCGCGTCAGCGCATTGCGGCTCGCGTACAGCAGGTGCTGCTGGCTCCACCCAAGCGTGCCGAGGTGCTCGCGCACCAGCGCCGCGAACTCGGGCCGAACCGGCTCGTTGACCTTGGGCCGCCCCCGCGCCGGTGCCGCTCGTGCCTTGCTGCCCATGCCGCTGTGCTCGTCCGCCATGCGTGTGCCTCACTCGCCGCGACCGCGGTTCTCGGGTGCGCCCAACCCCATTCTCGGCATTGTCGCCAGCTGATCCCAGAAATGCGAGCAACAGTTCCAAGATCCCGAGAACACACCCCCGCAACACGCGCACAACGCATGCGCCAGGCCCATCCGCACCTCAGATTGCATCGAATCAGGCCGGCGACACGCCGCTAGTCCAGAATGTGGACCACCGACGTCCCCTCCGCCAGCAGCTCGAACACCAGCGCAACGTCCCCGTCGCTGAGGCGGACGCAGCCCATCGACTCGCTCCGCCCGATGCTGCCCGGCTCGATCGTCCCGTGGATCCCGTACCCACGGTGGATCGCGTCGTCGCCCAGCCCCTCAAGCCCGATCCAGAACTCCCCGATCGGGTTCGCCGGATCGTCGCGGTCGTACCGCTCGCGGCTGTTCCGCGGGTTGACCCACCCGGGGTTCTCCAGCTTGTTGCTCGCGACCACGAAGCTGCCCACGGGCGTCGAGCCCCCCTCGCCCAGCCCCACCTCGAACGAGCGGACAAAGACCCATCGCTCCGGCTCGCTCGGCGGCCCGTGATACAGATCCAGGCGGTAGTCGCCCTTGTGCACGATCGCGTGGAACGGGCCCCGCACCAGCTTCAGCCGCTGCCCCACCCGGATCCGCCGCGGATCGCTCAACCCGTTGACGCGCTGGATCAGCTTCCACTCGGTCAGCAGCTCGCGCCTTGCCGCGATGCGCCCCAGCGTGTCCCCGCTCTGCACCTGGTACCACTCGGTGATCGGGTCGCTCGGCTCGACCTGCCGCCCGAAGACCAGCTCCTCGTTCAGCTCGCTCAGCCGTGCGCGCAGGCGTTGCTTCTCGAGCTCCGGCGTGCCGCTCTCGTGCAGGCGGGCCGACATCGCCTCGCGCGCCGCGACCTCGCGCCCCTGCGCGAGCAGTTGTTCCCAGGCCGCCGCCGATGCCGTCCGAGGCGCCTCGGGCGTTGGCGTCACCTCGGTCATCGTGCTCGCGCCGGTGCGCGGTGTGTTGTCATCGCCCGTTGCCGCGTCGTCCATCGCCCCGCTCAGCAGCCCGCGCGTCGGGCCGTCGCCGCCGTCGGGCTGCGCGGCCCCGCTGAAGATCGCATCGAGCGCCGCGTCCGCAGACGCCGCGCCCCTGTCTTCCACCGGCGCGGGGATCGCCGTCGGCTCGCCCGCCCCGCGATCCTCGCCCGTCTCGCGCTGCGCAAACAGCGAATCCCCATCACCGGGCCCATCGCCCGCCGTCTCAGCCACCGCTTCGTCCGCCCCGCCGCCGGGCAGCATCCGCGCCGCCACCGCGCCGACCACCACCAGCCCGCCGACCACCAGCAGCAGCACCACCACGAGCGGCGGCCCAGACTTCTTCCGCCTGCTGTACGTCGTCACGCGCCGCGATTGCTGCGGACGCCCGCTCTGCGAGGGCAATGCCATCGGTCTCTCGCTCCTTCTCAACCCCGCCCCAACTCACGTCGCCTGCCGCAGGCCCGCCTCGGTTACGATCATATGGACCGCCCGGTCATGGTCCTCCCGCGGCACACGCGGGACCACCTGCGCCTCAAAGCACACCCCCGCCAGCACCACGCCTTCGCTGCGTGTCACCTCCGCGAGCGCTCGGTCGTAATACCCCTTGCCCCGCCCCAGCCGCCCGCCGCCGCCATCAAACGCCAGACCGGGCACCAGCACCAGCGACCCGCCCCCGAGCGATTCCACCCGATCGGTCGCCGGGCCCGGCTCGAGCAGCCCGAACGCCCCGCGGGCCAGCCCCGCCAGCCCACCCGGCCCGTCGATCCAACGGAAGGTCATCGACCCATCCGCCTCGCCCGGTTCAATCCGAGGCAGCGCCACCCGCTTGCCCGCCCCCAGCGCCCGCATAAGCACCGCCGATACATCGGGCTCGCCCGCCAGCGCGACAAACCCCAGCACTGCCGGCGCGCTCGCGAAGACATCCGACCCGGCGACATCCGAACCGACCAGGTGCTCCGCGATCGCGTCAGACGCCGCGGCCCCCTGCTGCGCATCCATCGCCGCGAGCCGCGTCCGCGCCTCGCGCCGCATCGCCCGTTTGGCGTCGCCGATCGCCGTCATGTGCCCGCGTCCCGTCGGCGTTGCCGCTGCGCGCGCACGTCGTCCAGCCGCTCGCGCAGCACACGCTCCGCGCCCTCGCCGCTCGGCTCGTAATACCGCTTCTCCACACCAAGGTAGTCCTGCCCGGTCACGCCCTCGGCGTCGTGGCTGTACTCGTACGACTCGCCCGCCGCCTGCTTGACGCGCATCCCCCGCCCGCCCGCATCGGCCCGCGCGCCCGATGACACGGGCGAGCTGTTCGGATCGCGCAAGTACAAGGGCACCGCCATCACCCTTCCCTCGCGCACGTCCTTGAGCGCCGCGTCGATCGCGGCATAGCTCGCGTTGCTCTTGGGCGCACACGCCAGGTAGGTCGCGCACTGCGCCAGCGTGATCCGCGCCTCGGGCATCCCGATCCGCTCGACCAGGTCCCAGCAGCTCTGCGCGATCACCACCGCCCGCGGGTCGGCGTTGCCCACGTCCTCGCTCGCCAGGATCGCCAGGCGGCGCGCGATGAACCGCGGGTCCTCGCCCGCGTCGAGCATCCGCGCGATCCAGTAGATCGCCGCGTCCGCGTCCGAGCCGCGCACGCTCTTGATCATCGCGCTCGCCGCGTCGTAGTGCCCGTCGCCCCCGTAGCTGGCGACCTTCTGCTGGATCGAATCCTCCGCCAGCTTGCGGTCGATGCGCAGGTTTTCCTCCCCTTCCCCGCGCCCCGCGGGGGAGGTGGCCGAGCCCCCGGGCGAGGCCGGAGGGGGGTTGCCCGCCCGAGCGTCGGACAGCTCACGAGTCCGACTCGACTCGACCGCGACCTCCAGCGCCGTCAGCGCCCGGCGCGCGTCGCCCTCGCTCTTGATCGCCCACACCCGCAGCGCATCGTCGTCGGCCTCGATCCGCTGCGCCCCGTACCCGCGCTCGGCGTCACCGATCGCACGCCGCAAGACCTCGACGATCTCGTCCTCGCTCAGGGCCTCGACGCGGAACAGCGTCGAGCGCGAGATCAGCGCGCTGTTCACGCTGAACAGCGGGTTCTCCGTCGTCGCCCCGATCAGCGTGATCAGCCCGCGCTCCACGTCGGCAAGCAGCACGTCCTGCTGCGCCTTGGTGAAGCGGTGGATCTCGTCGAGGAACAGGATCGTCCGCGACCCGCTCTCGCTCAGCACCCGCTGCGCCTCCTCGATGATCTCGCGGATGCGCTTCACGCCGACCCCCGCCGCGTTCTCGCGCACGAACCGGCGCTTCGTCTGGTGCGCGATCACCTCGGCGAGCGTTGTCTTGCCCGTCCCCGGCGGCCCGTGCAGGATCAGGCTCATCACCGCGTCCGCGTCGATCATCCGCCGGAGCAGCTTGCCCTCGCCCAGCAGGTGCGTCTGCCCGATGACCTCATCCAGCGACCTCGGGCGCATGCGCTCGGCGAGCGGCGCGACGCGTGCAGCCGCCTCCTCGCGCCGGGCCGTGCGCGCCGGGGCCCACAGATCCGAGGTGCCGCCGATCTTGTGCCCCGTCGTTCCGCCGGTTGCGCTGCCGCCCATGCCGCCTCCGATCTCGCGCGCTGCCCGCGGGCGATCTGGGAATTGTACGGGCCGCACGGGCCCGGTCGCCCCAGAGGCATCCCCCCGATTTTCGCTCGAATCACGCCGATCGCGAACGGTCTTGCCCAAGTCCGAAGCCACTCGGAACCGATGAGCTTTGTGAGTGCTAACCTACTTCGTGGACCACTGGTGGACGATGCTCGCGACCGCTGCGCTGCTCGCCCTCTTCGGGGCGGCACTCATTGTGCGCGCAGCCGGGCGTGGGCCGTACCCGAGGCTCTGTGAACGCCTGATCTGGTGGGTCTCCTGCCGCTACGTCCGCGTTGTGCACAACCTTGTTGTCGTCGGGTCCGAGCATCTGCCAGAGCGTGCCAAGCTGGCCGATCCTGACCGCCGTCCGCTGATCGTCATCGCCAACCACACGGCCGGGGTCGATCCGATCCTCGTGGCAACGCAGACCCCGTTCGTCATCCGCTGGATGATGGCCGACGACATGCGTGTCCCCTGGCTGGGGTGGTTCTGGAAGTGGCAGCGGATCATCTTCGTCCGCCGCGAGCAGCGCGACGGGCTGAGCGTGCGCAACGCCCTCGCCGAGCTCGCCGCCGGGGGTGTCGTCGGCATCTTCCCCGAAGGCGGCCTCGAGCGCCCGCCCCAAGAGATCATGCCCTTTTTGCCCGGCGTCGGGCTGCTGATCCGCAAGAGCAAGGCCCGCGTCCTCCCCGTCTGGATCGACGGCACGCCGCAGGTCGACCCCGCCTGGGGCAGCCTCTGGCGTCGCAGCCGCAGCCGGGTCGAGTTTGGTGAGGTCATCGACTACGAGGGCTCGGGCCTGAGCGCCGCCGACATCGCCGCCGACCTCCGCTCGCGATACATCGCGTGGACCGGCTGGCCCGCCAACGACACGCCCCCTGACCCGGCCAGCACCGAGCGCGCAAGCGTGAAGAAGCCCAGCCGCGTGCGCACGCGCCGCGAGCCGAGCACCGAGGTCGAAGGCGACGCCTCCTGCCCCGACGCGGCGGCCTGAACACCAAAAGGCCCGCGCGCACGCGTCAAACGAGCGTGTTACCCGCCGCCCTGGCGTTCGATCAGGGCGCGCAGCGCCTCGAGGCTGCGCGCATGGATCTCGTGCTGCGGCTCCAGCTCGGTCAGCGCCAGCACGTGGCGCTCGGCATCGCCCAGCGCACCCGCCTTGATCGCCAGCGCCGCCGCCATCTCGCGCAGCGCCGGGTCGAACGGCTCGATGCCGACTGCGCGTTCGGCCGAAGTGAACGCCGCGGGCCACGCGCCCACCTCGGCGTGCAGTTCCGCCAGCTCGCGCGCGAACGCCGGCGTGTGGATCTCTCGCTCGTCGAGGTGCCGCAGGTGCGGGATCGCCCGCGCCCGCTCCTCGGTCGTCTCGCCCCCCAGATACACCCGCGTCAGCAAGCGGTGGGGCAGCGAGTCGCCCGGGCGGGCCCGCGCGTAGCGATCCAGAAGCGCCGCCATGCCCTCGTCGACCTCGCCCCCGCGCTCTTGCAGCGCAAAGCCCACCGCCAGCTCGAGCACCGCGGGGTTGTCCGGCCGCTCACCGAGCCACCGATCGACCATCTCGCGCGACAGCTCGGGCGCCTCATCGAGCCCCATCGCCTCGCGCTCGCCCTCGAGCAGGTCACCGACCGTCGGCTCGCCCTCGCGCGGCGCCATCCCCACATCGCGTAGCTCCTCGAGCGCCCACGCCTCGAACGTCCCCAGGAACGACGCGGGCGGCACGCCCAGCACCGCCTCCCACGCCTCGCTCGGGCTGTCGCCCGCGGCGAAACGGTCCATGATCGCGCGCGGCGCTTCTTCGCCGTAGGTCTCGAACATGAACTCCAGCATCCACTCGCTCTGCGCATACGCCAGCGCTCGGTCGCTCGGTTGCTCGGGGCGCACAAAGGCGACGTTGATCGCATCGAGGTCGAACAGCTTGCCCTGCGCCGTCGCCTGCGCGAGCAGGTCCCACGTCCGCCCGTCGCGCGGGGCGTCCTCGTGAAAGACCGCCCATGCCTCGGTGTACCAGTGCGGGATGCGGTTGCGCGTCCGGTGCAGCGTCGTCGTGTGGCTGAACTCGTGCTGCACGACCCGGGCCCAGTCGTAGGGCCCCGCCATGTGCCCGGGCCCCTCGCGGGGCGACTCGAACGCGATCACCGGGCCGGTCGCGGCGGCCATCGTCCAGATATCCGGCATGCCCGCGATGCGCACGCTGAACCGGTCATGGTCGGGCATCAGCTCGATCAGCGTTTTGTCCGTCGGCGTGTGGTCCGCGCCGCCGCGCGCCGAGCCCGTCACGCGCTCGTGGATCGCGTCGAGGCGGGCCGCCATGTCGCGCGCGAGCACCGCGTCCGGCCCGGGCTTGTAGCGCACGCGGAAGTGCTCGGTCTCGAGCATCGCGTACCCGCGCAGCTCTTCGAGCAGCTTGAGGCTGTTGCGCGCGCGCACGTCGAACGGGTCGAGGCGCAGGCCCTCGGTCAGCTCGAGCGTCGCCCGGTCGTCGTCGCCCGCCTGCACGAACAGGTGCCCCAGCTCGAGCCCCGGCGCCGACCAGTTGGGCAGGCGCTTCTGCGCGCGCTCGAGGTGCTCGGGCGCGAGGTCGTACTGCCTTGCCTCGGCCAGCGCCGCGCCGACCTCGAAGGGCCCCGCCGCCCCGCCCGGGCTGAGCGATTCGAGGCGCTCCAGCGCGTCGCGCAGCGCCGCCTCGTCGTTGCCCACGGCGTGGCTCGCCGCAAGCAGCGCCAACACCGTGCGCTCCCGCGGGAAGTCCGACGCGACCGGTACGAGCACCTCGATCGCCTCGTCGGCCCGGCGCTGGCGCAGCAGCCCGCGGGCCCGGATCTCCGCCGCCGCGATGCTCGCCCCGCCCGCGTGCGCACGATCGCCGAACATCCCCGCGTCGGTCCGCAGCGACTCGAGCCGCTCGGCGACGAGTTCGCTGGTCTCGAAGTCGAACCCGTCGACCGCGAGCAGCCCGCGCAGGCGCAGCGCCTCGGCGTTGCTCGGATTGAGCGCGAGCACCTCGGTCAACGCTTCGGCGCACTTCGCCCGGTCGTGCTTCTCGTACAGCAGCAGCGCCTCGGCCAGCCGCGGGCGCGGGTCCAGGCGGTCGAGGCGCGTGCGGGCGCCCGCGAGCAGGTCGAGCAGGCGCTGGTAGTCGCGCCCGTTGTCGCCCTCGCTCCCGCGCAGGCGCAGGCGGACGAGCATCACGCGCGCCGCGTCGGCGGCCTCGCCCGCGTCGCGCAGCTCGTCGGTGAGCAACCGATCGATAACCCGCTGCGTCGCGGCCTCGGCGTCGTCGTAGCGGGCGAGCGTGAACGACGCCTCTGTGCGCACGCGTTCGGCGCCCATCGTCTCGATGCCTTCGACCGCGTCGATCGCGTCCTGTGCCTCGCCGCGTGCGAGCAGCGCCCGCGCGCGCAGTTCGGGCGGCACGCTCGGATCCATAAACACCGGGTGATCGACAGACCCGACGCTCAGCGCCGCTTCGGCGAGCAGCGCGGGCGTCGCCAGATCAGCGGGCGTGAAGCGCCCGTGGCGGATACGCGCGAGCGCGCCGGGTTCCCCCTCCAGGTGCGCGGCTGATAGACGCGCATCCACGGCACGCGCCAGCGCGTGGCGCTGCTGCGGCTGCGCGTGCGCCCCCGACGCCAGCAGCACCGACGCAGAGACCGCCAGCCCCGCCGCCGCTCGCATCCATCGCTTCCGTGCGCACCGCTGCGTCATGCCGCCTCCGTTCGTCCGCTCGGGCCTGTTCAGTCGCCCCGGTAGGTCTGGATGACCACGTCCCAGCCCTCGTCGGCGCCGGGCGTGGCTGTGTCGAAGACCGCGGGGTTGATAATCGCGTCGGTGCTCGCGCCGGTCAGGATCGCGATCTGCTGGTCGCCGGTCGGCTCGATCGCGGCGTAGAGAATCGGGATCAGGCGCTCGCGCTCGAACCAGATCCGGATCTCGGCCCAGTCGTCGTCGAACCCCGTGCCCTCGCGCGGGGTCAGGCGAAGCTGCACGGCGCCCTCGACGTGGCGCGCAAGCCCCGCGGGCATCGGCTCGCCCTCGAGCCAGTCGGTCGTCTCGAGGACCTCCGGCTCAGCGACCGCGCGCACGCGTGCGGGGTCCTGGCCCACCGGCACCCAGAACGGCGCGCCGGCCATCCGCGCAAACGGATCGAGCCGCTCGCCCGGGGGCGTGAGCTGCCACTTGTTGAACTGGCGGTCTTCTGGGATCCGCTCGGTCAGCCAGATCCCGTCGAAGGTGTACTCGCGCCGCTCGTCACGCACCCGCTCGTCCACGATCAGGCGATCGAACTTGACGCTGAACCGGCGCGCCGGATCGCCGCTAGGCCCCAGGTCCGTCCAATCGGTCGCGAGGATCAGGCGCCCCTCCCGGGTCTGCGTATCCCCGGCCAGGCTCTGCAGCGTGACATGGCGGACGTCCGCGCTGAGCACGGGCGTCCGCCGGTCGCGCTCGGCGACGGCGGCGAGCAACGCGTCGGGGTCGGTGAAGACGTCGCCCGTATCCGCCGGTTCGGGCACGGGCTGCGCGCTCAGCAGCCCCAGCAGCATCGACGCGCTCAGCATGATCAGCGATATCAGGTTCATCTCGTCCCTTCCCCGCCCTGGGGATTCACCACTTGCTTTCGACCAGGCGGCGCCCCGTGCGTGAGCTGTGATCCGCGGCTCGCGTCGCGGTTGCACCGCCGGGGCTCGGCAAATCTGACAGCCCCGGTCCGATCATGTCAACGCCCGCGGGCCCCGGAGTGTTCGCCCGGCGGGGGCCTTGGTTGCGGGCGATGCCCTCAGGCGGCGTTCGGGGGCGAAACGATATCGACGGGGGGCTCGCCGCTGAGGAATGCCGTGAGCATCACCGCGGCGGCGATCGCGTCGCGCCGGGCCTTCTTCTGCCCGTGGGTGAGCCCGGACTGGGCCATGTGCCCGTCGGCCGCCTGGCTCGTGCGGCGCTCGTCGAGCAGCAGGATCTCGCGATCGAGCGCCCGGGCCAGGGCCTTGGCGATGCGCCGCGTCAGCTCGGCCCGAGGCCCCTCCGTCCCGTCGATGTTGATCGGCAGGCCCATCGCCACGCGGTCGGCGGGCCCGCACTCGCGCCCGACGGCGGCACGCAGCGCGTCGATCAGGCGGGCCGGGTTCGCCGGGTCGAGCGTCACTTCGATCAGCCCGAGCGGCGAGGCGATGCCCGTCGCGTCGTCGCCCATCGCCAGCCCCGTGCGCTTGTCGCCCAGGTCGATCGCGAGCGTGCGCACGGGCGCAGCGGTGAACCCCATCAACGCGACTACTTCAGCCCGTCGGGCACGAGCGTGTGCAGGGCTTTGAGGTCCTGCGCGCGATCGGCGGGCATGACCAGCGTCGCCTCGGGCGTGCGCACGACGATGAGGCCCTCGCAGCCCAGCAGCGCGACCTGGTGCTCGTCGCCAGCGCCCGGGCCGACGACGACGTTGTTGCGCGCGTCGTGCGCGATCAGCGCGGTCCCGGCCACACGGTTGCCCTGCGCGTCGGGCTCGAGTGTTTCGCCGTAGCTGGGCCAGCTCCCCACGTCGAGCCACTCGACGTCCATCCTGACCCCGGCGATCGAGACGCGCGCGTCGGTCGAGGCGGGCTCCATCATGCCGTAGTCCACGCTGATCTTCTCGAGCGTGGGGTAGACCTCCGCGAGCACGCGCTGTTGCCCGTCGGTGCCCCAGGCCTCGCGGATGCGCAGCAGCCCCTCGAGCGTCTTGGGCTTGTGGCGCCCGAGCAGGTCGAGCACGGTCGCCGCGTTGAAGACGAACATCCCGGCGTTCCAGAAGAACTCGCCGGACTCGAAGAACGCCTGCGCCTTGTGGGGCGGGGGCTTCTCGACAAAGCGTTGCACGCGGAAGCTCAGCCCGTCGCGCACGCCCTCGACGTGCAGCGGGTTGCCCCGCTCGACGTACCCGAAGCCGGTCGCGGCGTAGGTCGGGGTGATGCCGAAGGTGACCAGCTTGGTCGGGTCGTCTTCGACGATGCGGAACCCCGCGTCCATCGCCTCGGCAAAGACATCGGCGGGCTCGATGAGGTGGTCGGCGGTGAGGACCGCGAAGACGGCGTCGGGGTCGTCTTTGCCGAAAACCGCGGCGGCAAAGCCGACCGCGTTGAGCGTGTCGCGCCCCTCGGGCTCGCCCAGGATGCGGTCGCCGGTCATCCCGGGCACGGCCTTGAGCACCGCGTCGCGGAACCGTTCGCCCGTGCAGATGGTGCAGCGGGATTCGTCGACCAGCCCGTCGAGGCGTGAGGCCGCGAGCTGGATCAGGCTCGCCGGGCCCGCTTGCGGGTCCTGGCCCCGCCCGTGGATGAAGCGGATGAGCTGCTTGGGCTCGCCGGCCCGGCTCATGGGCCACAGACGGGTGCCAGCGCCGCCGGCCATGATTGTTGCGTAGCGCATGAATCCCCCGTTCGTGGGAAGCAAGGTCGGCGAGCGGCACAGCGGGCCCGCGGTGGGGGCGAGTCTAGAGCCGAGCCGGGTCGCCCGCGCAACCCGGGTCCGAGACGCCGCGCGGGCGAACAAAGCGGGCGGAAAAACAGCCTCAGTGCCCGAAGACCGCGCTGACGATCCGCTCTGGCGGGGTCGAGGCGGGGTCGAGGTTCCCCCGCTCGAGAGCCCGCTCGACCGATCGCCGCGCGTCGGTCCGCGTCTCGCCCAGGGCGATCAGCGTCTCGATCGCGGCCTCGACCGAGGGCGGGTCGTCGGTCTGCGGCTTGGGCTGGATCTCGCCCGCAGCCGCGGCGTCGAGGGCCTCGGTCGCCTCGGCGGCGAGCACGAACGGGCCGACGCGGGTGTGCAGTTCGGCGATGATCGTGTCGGCGAGCCTGGGGCCCACCTCGGGCAACTTCTTGAGCCATTTCGCGTCGCGCCGGGCGATGGCCGAGGCAATGTCGCCGGTCGGCAAGCTCAGTGCCCGCAGGCCTTTGCGGATGCCCAGGCCCTTTACGCTGGTGAACAGCTCGAAGAAGGCCCGGTCGCGCAGCTCGACAAAGCCGAGGGTTCTGGGCACGAAGCTGGTGCCCGTGCCCACGCCCTCGAGCACCTGGCGGGTGTGCAGTGTGATGGTCTCGCCCACGCGCGGTTCGAGCGGTTCGACCAGGGCCCGGGGGATCAGGATCTCGTGCGTCACGCCCCCGGGCGGGGGGGTCAGCAGGGCCGCGGGCGCGGGTTCGGTCTCGAGGGCATCGAGGGTGCCGGTGATGCGGCGGATCATGGGGCGGGGCCTTGTGAGCTGGGAGGGCGGCCGGCTGGGCGTCTCCCCGGTGCGGGGCGGATCGCCCCGGAGGGTACCGCGGTGTTCAGTCGAGCGGGGGCGCGGGCCGATAACGACGCGTGCGCACCCTCCTGATCGGCACCGATGAAACGCTCGACACCCTGCGGGCCCAGCTCGGGCTGGCGGGGGAGCGTGCGCCGATCGTGGGGGCGTCTTCGCCCGAGCGGGCGCTCGACGCGGCCCGGGCCCACGGCGCCGAGCGGGCGGTGGTCTGCCTGCCCGCCGAGCGTGCCGGTGAGCGCGCGGCGTTGTTTGAAGCGCTGCGCGCGCGGGGCGTGGTGGTGCGCGAGGTGCCGGTGCTGGCCGAGTGTCTGGCGAGCGAGCCACGTGCGGGTGTGCCCGCGGCGCGGTCGATCGAGGTCGGCTCGACCATTGATGCGGGCGAGCTGGTGGGGCGGGCGCGTCGCCCGATCGATGATGCACTCGCCGGCTCGGCGATCACCGGGCGCACGGTGCTGATCACCGGGGCCGGTGGCTCGATCGGGTCGGAGCTGGCCCGCGCGTGCGCGCAGTTGAGGCCCGCGCGGCTGGTGATCATGGACCGGGCCGAGACCGGGCTGTTCGAGATCGACCGCTGGCTGGGCGACCACGAGGCGGGGGTCGCTCGATCGGCGGTGCTGCACGACGTGGTGGAGGCGCAGCGCACGGGCGAGTTGCTGGAGCAGTACCGCCCCGACGTCGTGTTCCACGCCGCGGCCCACAAGCACGTGCCGCTGCTGGAGGACCACCCGGCGAGCGCGGTGACCAACAACCTTTTCGGGACCAAGGCGGTCGCTGACGCCGCGCTGGCGGTGGGGGCCGAGCGGTTTGTGCTGATTTCGACGGATAAAGCGGTGCACCCCAGCAGCGTGATGGGCGCGACCAAGCGCCTCGCCGAGACGTACGTGCACGCGCTGGCGTCGTGGCAGCGCGAGAGCGGGGCTGCGCGCACGCGCCTGTGCATGGTGCGGTTCGGCAACGTGCTGGGCAGCGCGGGCAGCGTGCTGACGGTGTGGGGCCAGCAGCTCGCCGAGGGGCACGCGGTGACGCTGACCGATCGGCGGATGACGCGGTACTTCATGACGATCCCCGAGGCCGCGGGGCTGGTGGTGCAGGCGGGGGCGCTGAGCGGCGCGGGCAACGGCTCGAGCGGCGAGGTGTTCGTGCTGGACATGGGCGAGCCGGTGCGGATCGCGGACCTGGCCGAGCGGTTCTGCCGGGTGCACGGGCTGGAGCCGAGTTGGTCGGGCGCGCCGGGGTGCGCGCATCTGGTCGAGACGGGGATCCGCCCGGGCGAGAAGCTGCACGAGGTGCTGTCGTACGAGGCCGAGGCATTGGGCCAGACGCTCCACCCGTCGATCCGGGTGCTGCGCCGCGGGGTTTGGCCCGGGCGGGGCGAGGTCGAGGCGATGCTGCGTGAGATGAGCGAGCTTCGAAGGGGCGGGGCGCCCGAGGCGGTCGCGTCGGCGCTGCACGCGTGGATGGAACGCTGGGGCGGGTCGTCGACGGGCGAGGGCGCGGGGCCGGGCGCGGAAGCGGCGACCCTGGCGGAATCTGCGGCGTGAGCATCCCAAATATGGTGGATAAGCCCCGCAGTCACCCCCCGAGTGGGCGGGAAGAGGCCCCCCGGGCTTGACGCGGCGCGCGGGGCGGGCAGAATTGAAGCTTGCTGCCCCAAAGCCCGGGCCCGTTCTGGGCCGATGGCTTGGTCAGCGGGCGGGCCTTCGGACGGGGCTCTGCACAGGGGCGAGGGCCCACGGGCGCGGTTTGACGCACGCGGAGCGGGTCGAGCCAACGGAGCAGACGGCATGACGCCAAAGCAGCGGATGCTTATTGAAGCCACGACCAAGCGCGACGAGGCGGAGGCCCTGCTGCGCACGCTGCTGGACGCGAAGGCGACCAGCGAGCGCAACCTGCGCGACATCGGGCGCGACGACATGGTCAAGCGCGTGACGGGGCGCAGCTCGCTCGACCGCGCGGTCGCGAGCGCGCAGCGCCTGCTCGAGAGCTTCAACCGTGTGCTGGGCGATCTGCGGCGTGAGCTCGATGAAGAAGATCTGAAGCTGCTCGCCTCGCTTGACGCCGAGCCGGCCCGGGCGTGAGCCGAGCGCCATCCGACAGACAACCCGGCGGTGATGAGGTGGTCGTGCGCTTTGTGCGGCTCGATGCACGTGCGCGCACGCCGGCGTACCAGAGCGAACTGGCGGCGGGGATGGACCTCTCGGCCTGCCTGCCTCGGGGCGAGATCGAGACCGAGACCTTTGACCTCTTGCCGGGCGCGATCGCGCGCGTGCCGACGGGCATCGCGATCGCGCTGCCCGCGGGCTTTGAAGGGCAGGTGCGCCCGCGGTCTGGGCTCGCGGCGAAGTTCGGCGTCACGGTACCCAACGCGCCGGGGACGATCGACGCGGACTACCGGGGCGAGCTGTTTGTGGCGCTGATCAACCTGGGGCGAGAGCCCAGGCGGATCGGCGACGGGGACCGGGTGGCGCAGCTTGTGGTGGCGCCGGTTGTGCGCGCGGCGATGCGAGAAACCGCCGCGCTCGACGAGACCGAGCGCGGCGGCGGGGGATTCGGTTCGACCGGGACTGGCAGCGAAACTGGCAGCGGAACCGGCGGCGGGACCGGGGGCGACGCGTAAGCGTGCGCGCGGCTCAGATCGAGCTGCCGCCCCAGAGCTTGGTGTACTGCTCGCAGTGGATCAGCAGGCTGTTGAAGTCGGCGGGGTTGACCCCGGCGGGGATGCGGAAGGTCTGCGCGCCCTTGTTGCTGCGCAGCTCGGCGATGACGGTGCCGCCGCGGAGGGCGTTGTCGTTCTTGGCGGCCCGCGTGGTGTGCGGGCTGAGCACGAACTTGAGGTCCGGCGCGTTGCGGGTGTTGAAGTCTTCGGCGACGCGGAGGACGTAGCCCTTGTCGTCCTGGGCGATCTCCCAGTGCCCGCGGATGCGGTTGGCCTTCTTGGTCCAGTCGTGCCCGCGGGCGACGATCTCGCCGGCGTGCAGCGGGGCGGCGGCCCACATGACGGTGAACTCTTCGCAGTGGATCAGCACGCTCTTGTACTTGCTCAGGTCGGTGCCGTCGGGGATGCGGAAGCGCTGCTCGCCCCGGTTGCTGGTCAGCTCGCCCACGATGAGCGAGCCCTGGAGCGCGCTGCGGGCGCGGACGCGGTCGCTGGTCTGCGGGCTCAGCACGAGTTTGAGGTCCGGGCCTTCTTTGGTGTTGAAGTCGCGGCTGAGGACGATGAACGTGCCGGCCTCGGTGGTCTCGATGCGGTAGCTGCCCTCGACGTCGTACTTGTCCTTGCGCCACAGGCTCGAGGCGTGGGTGACGGTCGAGGCCTCGCTGGCGGGCTGGGCGATCGCGGCCTCGAGGCCGAGGGCCGCGGAGTTCGCGGTGCTGGCCTTGTTGGCGAGAGCAGCGGGTGCGAGGACGGCCAGGCCGGCGCAGACGATCAGCGTGGCGGCGCGGCGAGCGCCGGTGTTCGAGGTGGTCATCGTGTGTTCTCCGTGCGGTGTGCTGCCGCGTTGAAGTGCGGCGGGTGTGCCGGGAGAGAACCGCGCCCGAGAGCGGGGTGTTCCGGCATTTTCAGCATTGGGTGAGAACGCTGAACGGCAGCGGGGATAGCGGGGCCAACGGGCTCGCAACGGGCTTTGCACGTGCCTGGCACGGGCTTGGGACGGGCGTGCGGGAAGGTGCGCACGGAGAGGGCGTGACGAAGACAGGCGGGACGCCTGTCCCACGGGGGAACGGTGGGTCTGAGGGGCCGGTCGGCGTGTCAGAGCTTGAGGTCGCCCAGGCCCAGGCCGAGCGAGCCGGCATTGCCGAGCCCGCCGCCGCCGGCGCGTTTGCGTTCTTCCTTTTCGCGCTGCTTGGCCTTCTCGCGCATGCGCCGGAGTTCGGGGGTTTCCTTTTTGATCTCTTCGGGCGTGCGGTCGTCGCGTCCGCCGCGCCCCCCGCGTCCGCCGCCGCCGCCGGAGCGCTGCGGGCCTTCTTTGGTCTGCTTGATCGAGAGCGAGATCTTGCGGCTCTGCTGGTCGACCTTGAGGACCTTGACCTGGACGACCTCGTTCTCTTGCACGGCGTCTTCGACCTTGGCGATGCGCCGGTAGTCGATCTCGGAGATGTGCACGAGGCCCTCGAGGCCCGGGGCGACCTCGACGAAGCAGCCGAACTCGAGGATCTTGGTCACCTTGCCGCTGACGATCGCACCCTCGACGATGTCTGTGGCGGCGGCGTCGAAGGGGTCGGCCTGCATCTGCTTGAGGCCCAGCCCGATGCGCCCGGCGTCCCAGTCGAGCTTGAGGATCTTGACGCGGACCTTCTGGCCCTCGGAGACGTGGCGCGAGACGCTCTTGGCGCCGTGGTTGATGCGCTCGTGGGCGAGGTCGGAGAGGTGGATGAGCCCGTCGATGCCGCCGAGGTCGACAAAGGCGCCGAAGTCGGCGATGCGCCGGACGACGCCCTCGATCTCGTCGCCCTCTTTGAGCGCTTCCTTGAGGCCCTCGGCGGCCTTGGCGCGTTCCTGGGCGAGCAGCTCGCGGCGGGAGAGGACGATGTTGCCCTTGCCGCGCCGGTCGATGCGCTGCACGACGCAGGGCAGCTTTTCGCCCACGAAGACCGAGAGATCGGGCACACGGTCGACGTCGACCTGGCTGGCGGGGATGAAGGCGTCGTGCCCGGCGACCTCGCAGGCGAGCCCGCCCTTGTTGGTGCCGGTGACGCGGGCCTCGACGACCTGGCCCGGCTCGAGGAGTTCCCAGTCGGCCTTCTGCACGGCGCCGGGGCGTGCGCAGATGTAGATCGATTCGCTGGCCTCGTAGCGTTGGACGATGACTTCGAGCTGCTCGCCGACCTTTGGGCCCTCGCCCGGGGGGTACTGGCTGAGCTCGACGACGCCGATTTCCTTGGGCCCGAACTCGATGAAGATGTCGGTGCTGCCGACGGAGACGACGACACCGACGCGGTGCTCGCGCCCGCCCTCGACGACGCGGGGGCCGCGGAGCTTGGGCTTGGCGGCGCCGCCGGCGGGGGCGACATCGTGCGGGTGGGCGTGGTCTGCCTTGGCGGCTTTGTCGCCCTTGGGCTTGGCCGCGGCGGCGTCCTCGGCGTCCATCTGCGCCATCGCGGCGTCGATCTCGGCCTGGACGTCGTCGCTCAGATCGGGGGCCTGCTGGTGCTTGACCGGGACGTCGGCCCCCCGGCCGGCATGCGGGCCGGACGTTGCGTCTGCTTGCGCATCGATCGGCTGATCGATCTGGGACTCGGTCTGGGGTGCGTCGTGGGCCTGCGCGTCGGGCTGGTTGGGCTGGGTCGTCATGGTGTGGATCGGTGGTCTGGGGCTGTCTTGTGTCTGGTGTCTTGATTCTGGCGGTTCGGGGCGTTGTCAGACGGTGGCGAACTGGAGCGGCCTGACGATCCGGCGGGCGGGCCCCCTCGGTTCGCCCGGGAGAGCGAGTGTACCGCGGGCTCGCGTCGGAACCAGCGTAGAAAAAACGGGTTAGGTGAAAGAGCGATCGGGGTGTTAATGGGCCGAGCGCCCGAGCGATTCACGGGTCGCGGCGACGATCCGCTCGGCGGTGCGGATGTTGGCCATGCCCGCACGCGCGTCGATCGGCGGATGCTCGCCCTCGCGCACCGCGTCGAGGAACGAGCGGATCTCCATCACGATCGGCTCGGCGTCGTCGATCTGGAGCGGCTCGATGTTGACGATCTCGGCCCAGTTGAGGTCGGACAGGTCGGCGCCGGCGTTGATCTGGTCGCGGACTTCCTGCATCTGGATCTCGTTGCCGGTGCGCCGGATGATGGTGCCGGTCTTCTGGGCGTAGTCGATTTTGATGTAGCCGTTCTCGCTGGTGATGCGGGTGACGCGTTCGGTCTTCATCGCCAGGCGGCTGGCGGTGAGGTTGGCGACGCACTGCCCGCCGCCCTCGTCGGCGCCTCGGTTCCAGACCAGGCGTGCGTTGCAGAGGTCCTCGTGCTCGCCCAGGACGGGGACGCCGGAGGCCTGGACCTCATCGGGCTCGCGCCCGCCCATGAGCATGATGACGACGTCGAGGTCGTGGATCATCATGTCCATGACGACGCCGATGTCGAGGCTGCGGAAGGTCATGGGGCTGACGCGGACGATGTCCATGAAGCGTGGGATGAGCTGCTCGCCGCGCCCGGTGACGGTCGCGCGCTGCATGGCGCGCATGACGGGGTTGAAGCGTTCGATGTGCCCGACCATGAGGCACGCGTCGCCCTGCTCGGCGAGCTCGGCGAGGTGCAGGGCTTCCTCGGCGTCGGCGGCGAGCGGCTTTTCGATCAGGCAGGCGACGCCGTTCTTCAGGAAGGGCGTCGCGCTGGGCACGTGATAGATCGTGGGCGTCGCGATGCTGACCGCATCGACGCCGGCCTCGAGCAGCGCGTCGACGCTGTCGAAGGCGTCGGTGTTGTGGCGCTCGGCGAGCTCCTTGGCCCGATCGAGGTTGTGGTCGACGATGCCGACGAGGTCGACCTCGGGCATCTCGGCGTAGACGCGTGCGTGGTGCCGGCCCATACGACCAACACCCACGGCGCCGCAGCGGAGGCGCTTGGGTTTGGTCCCGCTCGTCCCCGCGGTGCGGGGATCGGTGACTGTGCTCATCTGGTGGCTCGCCCTGCGGTGCTGGCGGGGTGGAATCGCCCGCACGCCTTCGCCGGCGTGCGGGCGGGAGAGAGAATCGGGATCAGCTCGGCGCGCCGGAGGAGGCTTCGCTCATCGCGGCGGCGAGGTCTTCCTTCTTGGTCAGGCCCACGAACTTCTTCACGGGCTCGCCGCCCTTGAAGAGGATGACGGTGGGGATCGCGCTGATGCCGTACTTCACGGCGATCTGCTGGTTGGCGTCGGTGTCGACCTTGCCCACCTTGACCTGCCCGTCGAAATCGTCGGCGACCTCGTCGATCGTCGGCGCCAGGATGCGGCATGGCATGCACCACTCGGCCCAGAAGTCGACCAGCACGGGCTGATCCGATCCGAGGACCTCGGTGTCAAAGTTGGTGTCGGTGAACTCTTGGACCTTCTCGCTGGCCATAAATGAGGCCCTCCAATAGGTGCGCCGGGGCTTGTCGAACCCGATGCTACGCCCCGGGCTGGAGCGGGGAAACCCCCGGGCGCGGGCACACTATTCCGCCGAAGCCGCCCGCCCCGTCCGCCAGGCAGGCCCACGCGGCCCGGATCGCCTCGCCCGCTGCCCCGGGGTCATGCACCCGGAAGACCCGGGCACCCGACGCGAGGTGCAGGGCGCTGAGCGAGAGCGTGCCGCCGAGGCGCTCGGCGGGCTCGGAATCTCGCCCCAGCGAGACCCGCCCGACGAAGCTCTTGCGGCTCAGGGCGCTGAGCACCGGGCGCCCCAGCGTCAGCAGCTCGCCCGTGGCGCGGATCAGTTCGAGGTTCTGCTTGACGCTCTTGCCAAAGCCCAGCCCCGGGTCGAGCAGCAGCGCGTCGGCGCGCACGCCCGCGGCCAGCGCGGCGTCGAGGCGCGCGCGCAGGAACGTCCGCACCGCCTCGACGACCCCGGCGGGGTAGGCCGGCTCGGCGCTGTACGCGTCGCTGTACCGATCGCGCTGGGGCGGGGCGGCGCGGTGCATGAGGATCAGGCCGCAGGCGCGCTCGGCGGCAAGGCCCAGCATCGACGCGTCTTCGGTGCCGGCGGCGACGTCGTTGATCGCGTCAGCGCCGGCGTCGAGCGCCGCCCGCGCGACCGCGGCGCGCGTCGTGTCGATCGAGATCGGGGCCTCGATGCCCGCGCGCCGGATCGCGCGGATCGCCGGCACCACCCGGGCGATCTGCTCGTCCGCGTCGATGCGATCGGCGCCCGGGCGGGTGGACTCGCCCCCGATGTCGAGCAGGTCGGCGCCGTGCCGGAGCGCGGTTTGCGCGGCGGCGAGCGCGTGCTCGGGCGTGGGCAGGCGCCCGCCGTCGGCGAAGCTGTCGGGCGTGACGTTGAGGATCGCCATGACGCGCGGCGTGCTCAGCGAGAGCGCACGCCCGCGTGCGAGCGACCAGGTTGGGTCAACCCCTTCGCGTCGGGCTCGGGCTTGTGGCCGGGTTTGTGGCCGGGTTTGTGGTTGGGCCTCGCTCAGAACGGCAGCCCGCGGCGAGGCTGGGCGGGCTGGACGGGGCCGCCTTGCATCTGATCGTCGGCTGCGCCCGCGGCGATGATCGTCTCGATCAGGTGCCCGGGCAGCACGATGCGGGCGTGGGTCGAGCCGTCGATCGCCGCGACACCGATCGCGACCGGGTCGGCGGTCTCGACGGCTCTGGGCGCTTCCCCGAAGCCGAGCTGGAACATCAGCGTCTGGGTGATCTGTTCGAGCTGCTCGGCGTGGGTGAGCAGCACCAGCGAGGCGCCCTCGGGGAGCTTGGCGAGCGCGCCGGCGACGCGTTCGTCGGAGGCGAGGGCGTTGGTGCCGCCCGCCGCGCCGATCGCGGTGCCCAGGCGCGGCTCCGAGCGGCTCATGGTGAAGAGCACGGCGTCGTCGATCGGCGCCGCGAAGCCGCGGAAGCCCGTCGCGTCGCCGTAGAGCAGGGCGTTGAAGAACGAGGGATCCATGAACTGCCCGAACGGGCCCATCGCCGCGGCCTGGCGCTGCGCGTCCTCGCTGGGGCGCATCTTGAGCCCGTACGCATCGGCGGTGACGCCCTCGACGGTGGTCGCGTCGTCTTCGTAGGTGCCGGTGACGATCAAGGGTGAATCGGCGGGTGTTTTGAGGCCGCGAATCGCGCCGGCGAAGGCGTCGGCCGTGGCCTGGGGCTCATCCGTGCGCACGACGAGCACACTGTTCCGCAGCAGGCCCGCGGGCGATTCGGGCGCGACGAACACGGCGCCGGTGCCGCTGTCGATCGCGGTCTTGAGCCCGGGCAGCACGCCGTCTTCCTGCCCCGCGAGGACGCGCCCGAAGACCTCGCCCACGAGGGGCAGACGCAGGTCGGCGGCGATGGTGGCGTAGTAGGACCCGCCGGGCACGCGGCTGAGCATGGTCGCCGCGTCGCCCGTGTGGGTCATCGCGGCGTTGAGCGGGGTGCCCTCATTGAACGGGGCCGCGACGTCGAGCACGAGCCCGCCCTCGCCCGAGTAGCTGACGCCGATGAGCCCGCTGGCGGCCTGCTCGCCCCAGTTGGTGATGACCTCGTTGATCGGGGTGATCGCCTCGGCGGGGTTCTGCCCGGCCATCATCATCATCATCCCCATCTGCCCGAAGACGGCCGACTGCACCTGCTCCTGCATCAGTGGGGCGAAGGTCGCGGGATCGGCGATGACCAGCAGCTCGCTGGCCGCGTCGACCCGTTGCCCGACGGGGCCGAGGCGGGCCGTGTGCGCACCGAGCTGTCCGGGCGTGGGGTCGTAGCGGTCGACAACGGCGCGGTCGGTGCCCAGCGCCGCCAGACCATCGCCCAGGTCGCGGACGTGGATCACCAGGCCCTGGGCGCCGAAGCTCTTGATCGAGCGTTCCAGCAGCGCGGCATCGGTGGTGCGCACGATTGCGACGATCGCCGACTCGGGCCCGGCGGGCGGGGCCGCGTCCTCGTTGTCCCAGTCGTCGCCCTCGGCCCAGGGGTCGGCGTCGGCGAGGGCATCGAGCTTGTCCATGTCGACCGCGAAGGCCGCGGGCGCGCTCGCGTCGAGCCCGGGCAGGCCCTTGAGGATCGCGGCGAACATCGGGATCTGCGGGTCCATCAGCTCGGGCCCGGCCAGCGCGTTGAGCGCGACGACGTCATCCAGCGTGCCCGCGATGCTGTCGGCGACGATCACCAGCGGCGCGTCGCCGGGCACGCGGTCGAGGACCTGGGGCAGCTCGGCCGAGGCCAGCGGGGCCAGCCCGCACGCGCCCGCGAGGGCCAGGGCGGAGGCGGGACGCTTGAAGTGCTTGCTGGGCTTGCTGGGCATGGGTTCGGTCTCCAACCGGTTGAGGAACGCACGCGGGCGTGCGTGGTGCGGGTCTGGGGGACGCCCGGCGTGGCGTTCGCTGCCGGGCCCCGGGGCGATGTGCCGCCCAGATGTACCACTCGGGTCGTCCCAGGGTTCGCCGGCGTCGACCAGGGCTGGTCGTCCGCACGGGTCCTTTGGAGATCGGGCGTCGATCTTGCGATGGAAGGATAGGGGGGTGGGTCTCAGCGCCGGCGAGACCGCTTGGGGGCGGGGGGAGCCTCGTCCTCCTCCGCCTCTTCTTCTTCGAGCTCTTCATCTTCGAGCTCTTCTTCGTCGTCTTCCTCGGCGTCCTCTTCGTCCCAGTCTTCTTCGCCTTCTTCGTCTTCCTCGTACTCGTCTTCTTCGTCTTCTTCGTCGTCCGCGTCTTCGGCGTCTTCTTCCTCGCCTTCCTCGTCCTCTTCGTCTTCGTCCTCGTCGCCTTCTTCCCACTCTTCTTCGCCTTCGTCGTCTTCTTCCTCGCTGTCTTCTTCTGCTTCGTCGTCTTCTTCGACCTCTTCGGACTCGTCCCAGTCCTCTTCGTCTTCGTCGTTAACTTCGTCGTCGCGGTCGGCTTCGGGCTCGGGGTCCGTGTGCGGCTCGTCGCCGAAGGGCGGGGCCTCGTCGGCGCCCGGGTCTGGCTCGCGGTCGCCCTTGAAGAGCATGGTCTGGTCGGGCACGTCGTGGTGTTGGCCCGCGGGGTCTTCGCCGGTTTGGCCCGCGGCTTCCTGGGCGGCGGCCTCCTCGGCGGCGAGGTCCTTCATCGCCTCCCATTCCTCGGGCGTGATCATCACGTCGCGCGCAACGCTGCCCTTGTGGTCGCTGATGATCCCGGCGATGCCCATCAGGTCGATCAGCCGGCTCGAGCGTGTGTACCCGATCGCCAGGCGCCGCTGGAGCAGGCTGACGCTGCCCCGCTTGGTCTCGAGCACGATCTCGACGGCGCGGTCGAAGAGCGGGTCTTCCTGGGCCGCGGCGAGGCTGGCCGAGGAGTTGTTCTCGCTCCCGGCCAGGCGCTCCTCGTCGCCGTCGCCCGTGCGGATCTGGATGAGCTGGCGCTCGAAGCTGGGCCCGGCGATCTCTTTGAGGAAGCGCGCGGCCTTGCGGATCTCCGAGTCGTCGACCAGCGTGCCCTGCGCGCGCGTCAGCTTGTGGCTCGAGGGGTTGAGGTAGAGCATGTCGCCCTGCCCGAGCAGCAGCTCGCCGCCCTTCTGGTCGAGCACGATCCGGCTGTCCATCCCGCTGGCGACCTTGAACGCGATGCGGCAGGGCATATTGCTCTTGATCAGCCCGGTGACCACGTTCGCCTGCGGGCGCTGCGTCGCGAGGATGAGGTGGATGCCGACCGCGCGTGCCTTCTGCGCGATGCGGATGATCGAGCCCTCGACCTCCTTGTTGGTCATCATCAGGTCGGCCAGCTCGTCGATGATGAAGACCATGTAGGGCAGTTGCCGCGGGATGCGCGCCTTCTGCTCCTCGCTCAGCTCGCGCCCGTGCGGGGTCAGGCGCTCGACCAGCTCGTCCCACTCCAGGCTGTTGTAGCTCGCGATATCGCGGCAGCCCGCGTCGGCGAGCAGCTCGTACCGCTCGTCCATCTTCGTGACCGCCCACTCGAGGATCGCGGCGGCCTTGGCCATCTCGGTCACCACCGGGCACATCAGGTGGGGGATGTCCTTGAACTGGCTCATCTCGACCATCTTCGGGTCGACCAGCACCAGCTTCAGCTCGTTGGGCTTCTTGGTGTACAGGAAGCTCATGATGATCGTGTTCATGCACACGCTCTTGCCCGACCCGGTCGTGCCCGCGATCAGCATGTGCGGCATCTTGGTCAGGTCCGCGATCAGCGGCTCGCCCGCGGCGTCCTTGCCCAGGAACATCGGCAGCTTCATCTTGCCGAACCGCTCGCGGTTGCCCATCAGCTCCTTGAGGCGAACGCGTTCCTTGGTCGGGTTGGGCACCTCGATGCCGACGGTGTCGCGCCCTTCGATGTTGGAGACGATGCGGATGTTGACCGCGCGCAGCGTGCGGGCGACATCGTTGCTCACCGCCTGGATCGCCGAGACCTTGGTCCCCGGCGCCAGGCGGATGTGGTAGAGCGTGATCGCCGGGCCGGACTCGATGTCGACGACCTCGCCCTTGATGCGGTACTCACGCAACGCCGACTCGAGCGACTCGGCCTGCTCGCGCACCAGCCCTTCCAGCTCGCTATCGAACCCCTCGTCGGGCTCTTCGAGCAGGTCGAGGCCGGGGAACTTGTACCCCTCGAGCGACGCGGCGTTCTGCATATCGGCGAGGTCTTCCTCGGTCGCGATCTGCTTGTCGGCCTGCCCGAAGCGCACGGGGAGCTTGCTGATCTTCTCGCGCAGGGCGTCGCGGTCAAAGATCTGCGGCGCGCCGACGCCCTCGTCCTCGTCGTCTTCCTCGCTGGCGTCTCCGTCGGCGTCCTCTTCCTCCCACTCCTCGCCCTCGTCGTCGTACTCGTCCTCTTCGTACTCGTACTCGTCGAGGTCCTCGCCCGCCTCTTCCTCGACCACCGCGGCCTTGGTCTTGCGCTTGGCTTTGGTCGTGCTCGTCGCGCGCTGCTGGGCGCGGAGCGCTTCGAGCTCCTCCTCGGTGACCTCGATCGGGTCGTCGACGTCGTTGAGGCGCACGAGCACGGTCTTCTTCGGGCGCATCCGCGCCAGCAGCGAGCGCAGCCCGAAGCCGCCCGCGATCTCGGGCGTCGGCTGCGGCTCGTCCTGAGCGGCCCGCTTGGCCTCGCTGCGCGCGACCGCGCCGGCGACCGCCGCCCCGGCGGCCTCTCGAGACCGGTGCCACGCGGGCGTCAAGAACCGCGCGACCAGCAGCGGCCCCTCCCACACCCAGCGATCCACCGCGACCAGCAGCCCGATCAGCACCGCCACGCCCGCGACCAGCACCGTGCCCACCAGCCCGAGCCCGGGCACCAGGCTCGCGATGAGCAGTTCGCCCGCCGTGCCGCCGGGCAGCCCGGGCAACGGGCCGCGCGAGCCCAGCGAGGCCTCCAGCAACGCCGACCCGGCGCCGGCGATCAGCAGCACGCCCAGCCCGCGGACCCAGACATGGCTCGGCATCCGCCCGACGCCCGCGACCAGCAGCCCGAGCGCCGCAAATCCGATGGGCAGCCACGCCGCCCAGCCCAGCAGGCGGTACTGCCCATATGCCGCCCACGCACCGACGAGGCCACCCCAATTCTGGGTAGTCTCATTGGCGGGGAAGACGGCATGGGTGGGGGGGTCGGCGGGGTCAAACCCCGCAAGCGACACCGCGACGTAGCCCAGCGCCCCGGCCAGCACCAGCCAGAGCAGTTTGGGCCAGACGCGGGGCCACCAGCCGGCGTCATCGGTCGTCGCGCGCGCAGCGGTCACAGATCGGCGTGAAGATGCCATACTCGGATTATCGCCCCACGCCCCGCCCCGCCGCGAGAAACCGCATCATGTGGTGAAAAGGGGCCCGGATCGGCGATCCAGAACATTGTCCCAGATCCGACCCCGCGGGAACCCCCGGAGCCCCGGGCGGGTAGTGCAAGACGGAGGTAGACGTGGCCGAACAGATCAATCGACGCGAGGCGACGGCCGGCATGCTGACCGCTGGGCTCGTGGCGGCGCTCGCCGCCGGGGGGGCCTTCGCCAACCCCGACCTGCTGATCCGCGCGCCCGGCGAGCAGCCCGTGCCATTCGGGCGCGACACGCCGCTCTTCCGCATCAGCCTCGCGCAGTGGTCGCTCAACAAGCCGCTGTTCGCCGGCGAGATCGACCACCTCGACTTCGCGAGCGAGGCCAGCGCCCTGGGCTGCCGGGGCATCGAGTACGTCAACGCCTTCTTCAAAGACAAGGCGGGCGACAAACCTTACCTCGCGCAGATGAACAAGCGGGCCGCGGACGTCGGCGTCGAGCAGCTGCTCATCATGGTCGACGGCGAGGGGCGCCTGGGCGCACCCACCAAGGGCGAGCGCGAGCGGACGGTCGAGAACCACCTCAAGTGGCTCGACGCGGCGGCGACGCTGGCGTGCCGCGCCATCCGCGTGAACGCCGAGAGCGAGGGGAGCTTCGACGAGCAGCAGGGCTACGCCGCCGAGGGGTTGCGGGCGTTGTGCGAGCGGGCCGAGCCGTACGGGCTGCACGTGCTGGTCGAGAACCACGGCGGGCTGAGCAGCCACGGCGGGTGGCTCGCGGGCGTGATGCAACGCGCCGACCACGAGCTCGTCGGCACGCTGCCGGACTTCGGCAACTTCTGCATGGACTGGTCGCGCGCGGACGAGCCGGACGCGTGGTACGACCGGTACCGGGGCGTGCGCGAGCTGATGCCGTACGCGAAGGCCGTGAGCGCCAAGAGCTACGACTTCGACGCCGAGGGCAACGAGACGAGCACGGACTATCTGCGGATGATGCGGATCGTGGCGCAGGCGAACTACCGCGGGTGGGTGGGCATCGAGTATGAGGGCTCGAACCTGCCGCCGCGGGAGGGGATCGCGAAGACCAAGGCGCTGCTGGAGCGTGTGCGGACTGAGCTGCGTGGGTGAGCGCTGTCCGGTTGCGCTTACACGTGTCGACGTCGGGCACCGATCACGAGCAGTGCGAGCCCGACGGCGGGCGTCGCGGGCGTGGGGACGATCTGGACGGTGAGCGGCCGGAGGTCGAGCGTGACGCCGGGGTCGTCCTGCGTGAAGCCGCCGGCTGTTGCGAAGAAGCCGTCGAACCAAAGCTCGACCTGTTCGGCCTCGATCGTGAGCAAGCCGGTCACGTCGGCTTGCAGATCCACGCGGTAGGTCATGAAGCGCAGGGTGGGCTCGCCGCTCCAGCTCGGCCAGAGGCTGGTCCCCGGCTCGCCCTGAAAGAACGCGGCGCCGCGGAGCGCGGGGCCTGCCGGGTCGAACACCGGGTCGTTGACGAACCCGACGACGTCGGCCGGTGCGACTTGCTCCATGTCCGCCACCATGTTGGAGCCGAGCGAGACGACCTGGTCGAGCGAGGCCGAGTTGAACCCGGCGAGCCCGGGGCTGTCGTCGAACAGGTCCGTTTGACCACGAAGGAAGACATCGACTTCAAAGCTCGAGCCGGCCTGCACCTGCGCTGGAGCTTCCATCCAGACGGTAAGGGTGGTCTGGGCGAGGGCGGCGGGTTCAACGATTCCCGTTAGTGCCAGGCCCACGAGCGTGCTCAGAACGCCTGCGGCGACTGTCGGCTTCGAACGTTGAGTGAACGATCGTGCTCGCATGTTGAAAGTTTACCACATCGTGCGCCCGCGGCCTAACAAAACGAATGTTGATCCGGCGCGGCTAGCCCTTCGCCTTGGTCCTCGGGATCAGCGCGTCGATCATGACCGCGAGGCCCAGCAGCGTGACGCCGGCCGACGCGGCGAAGCCGCCCAGCACGATCGCGTACGTCCACTCGCGGACGCTGACCCGCGCGAGGTATTGCCCCGCGAGGTCGGCGATCAGGCCCACGGCCGCGACGAGCACCACCGCGCCGATCAGCGGGCGCGGGAAGCGTGTCATCCCGCCCAGCAGCGCGAGCATCATCGTGCACACGGCCATACTCGGCGCGTGCGCGTGCAGGCTGCGCACGATGTTCTCCGGGTCCTTGGGCAGGATCCGCGTCGAATCGGCGAGCGCGAAGACCTCCTCGGCGTACTCGAGCGACATCTCGGGCACCGCGTGCTCGCCCGCGCTGTTGCCCGTCGCGTCGCGCGCGTGACAATCGAGGCAGCTCACGGCGATGATGTCGGCCGGCATCTGGTCGCCCAGGTCGAAGTTCTCGTAGTCCTCGCGCACGCGGTCGGACTTGAGCCAGGCGATCAGCGCCTCGCGGTCTTGGTCGAGCAGGAGGCCGGGCTCGAGGTCATCGGGGTGCCCGGCCTCGAGCGCGCTGAGCATGGGCGAGGGCGTGGTGACGCCGTGGTACGCGCCCTCGATGTCGCGCAGGGTCAGGCCCGGGCGCTCGTCGCGTCCTTCGTAGTGTTGGTGCAGGTAGACCCCGCTGACGATGTACCCGCCGACGAGGCAGACCGCGAGCAGGGCCATGCCCCAGCGGAACATGGGGTTGAAGTCGCAGAGTCGCGGGATGCGGGCGGCGGGTGCGTCGGTCATTGCGGTTGGTTCTCTTGGCGCCCGGTCAGACGCCGGTGGTGTCGATCTCGACGCGTTCGCCCGTGGTGATCGCGCGGTGGGCGGCGATCCCGACGAGCGTCGCGCGGGCCGCGGCTTCGACGCCCGAGGCCGGCTCGGTCGCGCTCTCGATCGCCCCGAGCCAGTCGGCGAGGTTGTAATACAAGCTGTTGTAGGGCAGCCCGACGCCGTCCTTGAGCTTGCCCTGCTCGGCGAGCTGGGTCGCGCCCGCGATCAGCGTGATGCCCTCGTCGTTGTGGAACTGCTGGCGGTTCGCGTAGACCTCCCAGCCCTGCGTCGGCGCGTCGGCCTCTTTGAACATCCAGCCGTGGCTCCAGGCGAGCTTGATCGCGGCGTTGGTCCCGTAGAGCACCTCGTACCTGCCCTCGTAGCTGTTGGCGATGGTGGCGCTGTACTGCATGTCGGCGCCGCCGGGGAACTCCAGCGTGCACGCGATCGTGTCGTGCATCTCGCGCCCGTCCTGGTGCATGCGGATCGACCCGTGCCCGCGGACGTGGGTGGGCAGGCTGTCGGTGTACCAGTGGAAGAGGTCGAACTGCTGGGTGCCCCATTCGCCGGCCAGCCCGATGGATCGTGCGGGGTCGAGCTTCCAGTTCGCGTCGCCGCCCGGACCACGCGAGCCGGCGCTGCGCCAGGTCGTTTTGCGGTGGTGCTGCGCGCGCATCGAGACCACGTCGCGGACCGAGTCCGACCTCGCGAACCCGCGCGCGAGCTGGTAGACCGGGTTCGACCGCGTCTGCAGGCCCCCGGCGACCACGCCGCGGTCGCCACGGGCCAGGCGAGCCAGCTCGATGGTGTCCGCCGGCGTGTGCGCGAGCGGGGTCTCCAGGTACGCGTGCATGCCGCGCTCCAGGAACGGGCGGGCCGTATCGAGATGCTTGTAGGTGGGCGTCGCGATCACGGCCGCGTCGATCAGGTCCGCGGCGAGCAGGTCTTCGATGCTCGCGAAGCCCTCGGCCCCGCGCCCGCGCCGCAGCGCGCTGCGCAAGCGCCGCTCGTCGGGCTCGCAGACCGCGACCACCCGCGCCCCCTCCATCCGCCCGATCTCGCGCAGCACGTCACGCCCGTGCGTGCCCGCCCCGACCACGCCCACGCGGATGTCCGCCCCGGCGCTGGGGTGGCGCGCCAGCCCGAGGCGGGGCACCACCGTCACCCCGGCGAGGCCCGCGCCGGCCTGGGCCATGAACGATCGGCGGTCGAATTCGGTCGGCTCGTGCATCACGCTTCCCTCGCTGCCTGGCTCAGACTCTGCTCGATTTCGATCTGGCATACCCCGGCGGGCACCAGCAGGCCCGGGTCGACCGCCAGTGCCGTCGACCAGGCATCGGCGTCGAGCGCTCGCTCGCAGATCAAGGCCGCGGGAGGCGCAGCCCGCGAGACCCGCTTGCCCGTGGCTGGGTCGATCAGGTGGCTCGTGCCCGCGGCATCGCCCGCGGCCGGTGCGCTCACGCCCAGTGCTTCGTCGCGGAGGCGCACCGCCCGTCCGCCGGCGCACACGCCCCACCCGTCGGCGTCTTCGGGCTCACCCGGCGCCGAGCCGATCGCGATGACGCCGCTGGTCCCCCCATGCAGCAGAGCGCTGGTGACGCCCAGCGACCTGAGCGTGCGTGCCATGTCGTCGAGCGCCGCGCCCTTGCCGGCGGCGCCGAAATCCAGCGAAACACCCGGGCGCTTGAGTCTCGCGGTCATGGCGTCGGCGTCAACCTCGAGCGCGTCCATCTCGCCCGCGCGGGTCGGGTCGAACGCGCCGCCCGTCGCGTGCACCAGGCGTGCGCAGGAGCTCAGCAGTTCGATCATCAGCCCGTCGACGGGCGTCGCCGCGTCGCTCCCTGCCCGCTCGTTGATGAGCCAGACGGGCGACCCCGGCTCGAACCGCGTGAGCCGCGCGTGCCAGTCTTCTGCGAGGTCGAGCGTCTCCTCGGCGATCGCGTCCCAGTCGGCCCGCGGCGCGTCGCACGCGCCGATGACCACCTCGAACCGCGTCCGCATCGCCGATCGCGCGGCGACGCACACGCTCCCGGGGATCACGACCGCCGGGCGGGATTCAGACACGCTCGGCCCGCATGGAGCGGGGGTCGAAGCGGTACGCCGCCCCGTCCCACATGCTCCGCGTCGCCAGGTCGACGATGACCATCACCTTGCTCGCCAAATCGATGTCGCTCTGGGCCTTCTCGCGGCTCTTGACGCAGCGCAGGAAGTCCAGACGCAGCTGGTCCTGGTCGTTGCCGATGTCGGCGCTCTGCATCGTCTCCGCGTCGATGTCGTCGGCGTAGATCCGCTCGGGGCGCAGCACGCAGTTGCGCCCGCCCAGGTACAGGTTCGCCTCGTGCCCGCGGATCATCGTCTCCAGCCCGACCTCGTTGGCGGTCGAGCCGGCGATGATCAGCGTGTGCTCGCCCTCGAACTCGACGGTGAGGTTCACCTGGTCGTGGTTCTCCATCTTCTTGTCGACGTAGTGCCCGCCGCTGGCGACGACGCGCGTGGGCCAGCCCATGTCAAGGGCATAGACCATGGGCGTGAGCACGTGGACCAGCAGGTCGCCGATGATCCCGGTCGAGAAATCTCGGTACCGGCGCCAGCGGATGTACACCTCGGGGTCCCACTCGCGCGGGCCCAGCGTGCCCAGCCAGCGGTTCCAGTCGAGGTTCTCGCCCGGCTTCCAGGCGTCGTCGATCTCGTAGTACAGCCACTCGCCGTCGTAGCTGTTGCGGCAGTAGCTGGTCTGGCTCCAGACGGGCTTGCCGATGCGTCCTTCTTTGATCATCCGCCTCGCGTCGCGGTACTTGGGCAGCATCATCATCTGGGTGCCCACCTGGAAGACGCGGTCGGGGTGGTCGAGCACGCAGCGGCGCAGGTCCATCGCCGCGTCGAGCCGCAGCGTCATGGGCTTCTCGACGTAGACGTCCTTGCCCGAGACCAGCGCATCGACCGCGTGCTGGGCGTGCCAGTGCTCGGGGCTGGCGATCAGCACCGCGTGGATGTCGTCGCGCCCGACGATGTCGCGGTGGTCGCGCGTCGTCGTGACCGTGCCGCCGAAGCCCTGTTCACAGATCTGCTTCGCGTCGGCGGCGAACATGTCGTTCACGTCGCAGACGGCGACGATGTTGGTGTCGGTCAGGCCCTGCTCTTTGAGCGAAGCGATCGCCCGGCAGTGGGCCCGCCCCATGCCCCCCGTGCCGATGACCGCCAGGCGCACCGGCTCGCCGTTCTTGGGCGGGTTGATCCCGCGGGGCGTGACGCTGGGCACGATCGGGTCGCTTGCGCGGGCCCGCCCGGCCATGCCGCCCAGGGCGAGGGCGCCCGCCGCGGTCGCCGAGGCGGTCAGAAACGAACGACGGCTCGGGCCGGCATGCTCAGCACGCGGCGTGTGTTCGGAATGATCGGGCTGTTCCGGCGTGTCCGCTGGCATCGCTTGGGCTCCCTCTGGGCATGGGTCGTGTCACGAAAGTGACCGCCGTATGCCCGGCCAGACAGCTTACCGAAGCGCCGAGGCGTCGCAAGCCTCCAGGCTTCGAATTGCGTTCAGCCCGCTTCCCCGCCCGGCTCGCTCCGGGCCGGGTCGCTCCGGGCCGGCTCGATAGGCGTGGCCTTCGACGGGTAGCCCACCAGCAGGGCGAGCAGGCACGCCGCGGCGATCGCCATCGGGATCCCGAACAGCAGGCGGTAGTCGACGATGTCGGGCCCGCCCTCCACGACCGTGGTCGCCGCGTTGCCCACGATGCTCGTCGCGAACCAGCTCCCGACGATGATGCCGATGCCCACGATGACGAGGTTGAAGAGGTTCTGCGCGCTCGCGCGCACGTCGGGCGTCGTCTGCTCGTCGACCACCATGAACGCGACGAAGATGAACGACCCGAAGCAGACCCCGTGCAGCGCGACGCCGGCGATCGCGACACCGATCTCGGGCAGCCCCGTCGCCGCGGTGATCTCGGGCATGAAGGCGAACAGCGCCATCCGCAGCGTGTACGCCACCAGCCCGATCGCGAGCAGCGCCTTGCGCCCGACCTTGGTGGAGACCAGCCCGATGAGCGCGATGACCGCGACCTCGGTCATCTGCCCGATGGTCATCAGCCCGCCCCCGCCGACGCCGAAGACCGTGTTGATCGTGTCGGCCAGGCCTGTATCGCCCGTGCGGTTCTGGATGAGCGTCAAAAAGTCCGCGGTATGCACGAAGTAGAACTGGTGCACGATCGAGACCGGCACCGCGATCAGAAACAGCATAAGCAGCGGCTGGCGCTTGCATTCCTTGATCGCCTCGACCGTCGCGTTCTCACTACCCGTGTTGCGCGCCGGGGGGGTGCGGGGCAGCGTCAGGCAATAGAAACCCATCACCACGCCCAGGATGGCGCTGAGGCGGAACGCATCCGCCCGCCCGGCGTTCTGCGCGTCGCCCAAGGCCGCGGTCGCCCCGTCCAGCGTCGCCTGCGCGCCTGCCGGGTTGCCGCTCGCCGCGGTGATCTGTTCCAGCGCCGCTCGCGCTGCGCTCAGCGCCTCGCGCAGCTCGGCCGGGCTGTGCTGCGCCGCGAGCCATTGGCCCACGAGGATCCCCGCCGCGATCCAACCGATCGTCCCCCACACGCGCACCGGCCCGAAGTCACGGTCGCGGTTGGGCAGGTGGTGGAAGCTCAGCGAGTTGGTCAGCGCCAGTGTCGGGGCGTACACGATTCCGTAGAAGATCGAGACCGCCAAGAACGCCCAGAACATGTCGATCGTCGAGAGCGCAAACACCAGCCCCGCGCCGATCAGGTGGCTGACCGCGAGGAAACGCTCGGTCGAGAAGTGCCGATCGGCGATCTGCCCCGCGATAAACGGGCCCACGATCGCGCCCGCCGCGCCGGCGGCCAGGATCGCTCCGACCTGATCCAAGCTGAACCCGCGGTGCCCGAGCAAGAACGGATACAAGATCGGCAGCCACGCCCCCCAGATCGCATACTGGAGAAACATCATCAGGCTCAGCCGCGTGCGCAGCATCGGGGGTCTCGCGACTTCGCTCATGCTCGGGCCCTCTTCTGCCGGGCGGTGACTGCCCCCGGCGATTGGGGCGAGTCTACAGGCTCCCCCGTGGGACAGGCGTCCCGCCTGTCGGTTGCACGCTGACGGACAGGGGGGACGCCGGCCCCACCAGACCGGGTCTAATCTGACAGCCTTCGGAGGGACACGCCTTGGACGCGCACGCACGAACCAGACCAATCACCCTCTTCACGGGCCAGTGGGCCGACATGCCGCTCGCCGAGCTGGCCGCCAAGG
>JBCCDD010000006.1:0-155604 GCA_039033175.1 Planctomycetota bacterium | reverse complement strand
GCGATACCGCACCGGGCGCCCCGTCGCGTTGCGCTCGGTCGTCTCGACGGTCGCGAGCGTGCGCAGGTTCTTGGTCGCCCGCCCCTGCTCCTCGCCGAACCGTCTGATCCGCAGGCTCAGTCGCTCGCGTCCGCGGTCGCGCGACCAGCGGTGCGAGGGGCTGTCATCGCTCGCGTGCACGCGCGTGCCCGCGTCGAGCCCCGCCTGCAACGGCGCGACCCGGTTGTACTCAAACCCCGGGCCCGTGGGCCAGACCTCCGCCGCCCCGGCCGACCGCCCACCCGACGTGCTGTGGTAGTACGCCCGCAGCACCTGGCTCTCGAACGCCAGCACCCGCCCGCGCGTTGCCCGCACCGCGTCGACCACGCGCGGATCCGTCCCCACGCCCGCGAACGCCTGGTCGACCGTCGTCGACTCCAGATCGTGCCCGCGGGCCGCCGCTCGCGACAGCGCACGCGTGTGCAACGCGTAGCTCCGCGCCGCCACCGCCTGCGCGCGCAGCGCCTCGGCGGGCCAGTGCGGAAAGACCTCGCGCTGCACCACGCCGGTGACGTACACCTCCAGCGGCAGCTCGGCGATCACGTCGAACGCAGGCCCTTCGCTCGAAGACCCGCCCGCCCGCTCAACAAAGTCGATCCGCCCCGGCAGCAGCGCGCCGTCCACCGTCCCGCCCATCAGACGCAACGTGCGCGACTCGATCTCGACCGCGTTCGCGCTCGCCCGACCCGCGGCACGCACCACAAAGCCCGTCGGCGTCCGCTCGACCCGCGCTGGCGTCGTCGCCCGCCACGTCCGCCCGCGATCATCGACCAGCTCGGCGATCGCCCCGGCCTCAACCAGCGCACCGCCAACACCCGCGAGCACACGCACACGCACGTCCGGCTCGCTGATCGGCACCGGCGCCACAAGCAGGGGCTCTGCCTCGACCCCCGCCCCTGCCGGCACACGCACCAGCTCCGGATCGGGCGGGATCGGCGGACGCCCCGGCGAACCCGAACCCGAACCAGATCGACAGCTCACCAGCCCCGCCGACGCCAGCACCACCGCCAACGCGAGCGAGCCAACAACCAGCGTCGGCACGCGTGAAAGAGATCTGGTTGTCGTTGGGCGGGCGTCCATGCCGCCCCAAGCCTACGGGGCACGGTCCGCCGGGGCCTCGGGTGCACGCCGGGGTATGCTCAGGTATCGGCGGAACCGTTCGGGCTCCGCTCGGAAGGGGCACCCACATGCCGGGACACCACGCACGCGTCGCCGCCGCTCTCCTCGCCTGCACCCTCGCGCCGGCGTTCGCGCTCGTCGGCGTCGGCTGTTCGCACGCCGAGATCATCGAGACCGGCAGCGTCCCCACGCCCCCGATCAGCCTCAGCGTCGCGGGCGAGCGCCACCTGCTCGTGATGCGCGCGCCGCACCCCGGCTGGGGCCTCGAGTTCGACCGCGCCCAGAAAACACCCGGCCCCACGCGCCTGCTCGTCACCGTCCGCCGCCCCGATCCCGCCCTGCTCTTCCCCCAGCAGATCGTCGACAAGCGCGTGACAACGACCGTCGACGCCGACCAGCCCGTCGAGATCTTCGGGCGCGTGCTCGACCACAACGCCAGCGGCGATGACACCCCGTACCGGCGCGTCATCATCGGAGACGACGGCGCGTGAACGTCGACGCGCGCACACGCCGCCTGCTCGCGCTCACCACCGTGCCCAAGCTGGGCCCGGTCCGCATCGCCCGACTCATCGCAGGCCTGGGCGATGTCGAGAGCGTCCTGCACGCCAGCGAGGCGCAGCTCGCCCGCGTGCGCGGCATCGGCCCGGGGCTCTCGCGCACGATCGCGCGCAACCTGCGCGACGCCGACCGTCTCGCCGACCAAGAGCTGGCCCGGCTCGAGGCGTGCGACGCCGAGCCCATCGCGATCGGTGAAGACCGGTACCCCGCGCTGCTCGCCCCCCTGCGCGACGCGCCGATCATCCTCACCGCCCGCGGCACGGCGGCGACCGAGCACGACCTGCGGGCCGTTGCGATCGTCGGCAGCCGGCGCTGCTCGGCGTACGGGATCGAGCAGTCCGAGCGGTTCGCGGGCGTGTTCGCGCGGGCCGGATACATCGTCGTCAGCGGCGGCGCGCGCGGGATCGATGCCGCGGCCCACCGCGGCGCGCTCCGCCAGGGCGGGCGCACGGTCGCGGTCCTCGGCTGCGGGCTCGCCAGGTGCTACCCCCCCGAGCATCGCGAGTTGTTCGATCGCATCGCCGCCGAGGGCGGGGCCGTGATGAGCGAGCTGCCCGCCGACACCCCGCCCAACGCCGACAACTTCCCGGCGCGCAACCGCATCATCAGCGGCATGAGCCTGGGCGTGCTCGTGGTCGAGGCGGGCGAACGCTCGGGCGCGCTCATCACCGCCCGCATGGCGGTCGAAGACCACGGGCGCGAGGTCTTCGCGATCCCCGGTCGGATCGACGCGCCCGCCAGCCGCGGGACCAACGCCCTGCTCCGCGACGCGGGCGCGGCACTGGTCACAAGCCCCGAAGAGGTGGTCGAGCTGCTCGACGATGCCGCGGGTGTCGCGCGACGCGGGCTCGGGTCCGGGCACCTCAGCGATGAGGCCGCATCCCTCTTTTCGGCACCCGAGAAAGACGCCCCCGAATCGAGCACGCCTCATCCGGGCCCGTCGCCGCAGGCATCCACTGCGCCGGCTGACCCCGATCACGACGAGGTGCTGCGGGCCCTGACCGGACCAACAACGCTGGAGGCCCTGAGCGTGCAGACGGGGCTCGCCCCGGCGACGCTGCGGGCCCGCCTGACGATGCTCGAGATCGCCGGGCGCGTGCAGCGGTCGGGGGATCTGGTGCTGCCGCGGCGATGACCGTGGGTCGAGGACCTCCACCAGATGGTGGTTTCACCCGAACATCCGGCCGCCCGCCCGGGCGGTACATCTGTTCGGAAATCATGAAGACCGGTCCAAGACCGCAACTCACATCTGAGTGACGGTGCACCTGAAATGGGAGTGCAAAGCTCGTTCTGCCCGATGTTCGACTTTTGCCGGGCACATCTCTGGTTGTTCGGCTATATTCAGGGCCTGTGACCATGGCCTCGACGGAAGCGTTTTGTTTGGTTTTTTGTTCAGCTTGACATACACTCTTCCCGATAGACGAATGCCGCGGGAGGGCAACGGACGCCCGCCCGCTTGGAGGCCGATCCTCGGCCCGCCCGAAGAAGCGGACAGCGACGACCTGTTGAGCACGCAAGGACGCAGAGGTAGCCAGCTTTGACCGACGCCCCGACCAACCGAGCCAAGGACCGACGCGGAGCGTCGGGCGAGATCGCTTTGGATGCACGCCCGGGCGGGAGTGCCCGCGCCGCGTCGGATGCGCTCGTGCTCGCTGGGCCGGGCGGCGCGTTCGTCAGCGCATGGAGCGAGCCCGGCGTCGCCGGCGTCGGCAGCCCCGGGGGGGTGCTGGCGACACTGCAACGTCTCTTCGAGTCGGCGCGTGCGGGCCTGAAGCTCTGCGACCTGATGCCGATGGACGCGCCGACGCGCCGAGCGAGCGGGGCCGCCCTGCGCACCGAGCTGCTCAATCGCATCGGCGAGGCCGAGTCGGCCCGCATCTGGCTGGGCGAACAATCGGCCCCGCTGCGCTCGCTCGCCCGCCTGCGGGTGTTCCCCCAGATCAACACCCAAATCAACACCCAGATCAGCACCCGGCCCGCGTCCAGCACGCTCGCCGGGCACCGAGACCAGACGCGCGTTGCGGCCGGGGGCATCCGCCCGTCGGCGCTCGCGCTCACCAACTCGAGCGAGCCGGCGGGGTCAGCCGCTGACTCGCAACGTTCCGGCGATCGTCGCCCAACATCTGTGGAGGCCCTACCCCATGAATCTCACGCCCAAACAGCTCAGAATCCTTCAACTGATCCGCGACTCGCGTGTCCGTCGCGGCTATTCGCCGACGATGCAGGAACTGGCCGACGAGATCGGCGTCAGCAAGGTCACGGTCTTCGAGCACGTCGAGGCGCTGATCAAAAAAGGCGCGCTCGTGCGCGAGCCCAACAAGGCTCGCTCTTTGTCGATCGCTGAGGGCATCGCCGTCCCCGACGAATCTCGCCCGATGCGTTACCCGCTGGTCGGCAAGATCGCCGCGGGCTACCCGATCGAGAAGGTCGAAGACGTCGACGAGATCGATCTGGGCGAGCTGCTCGTCGGGCCCGACGACGGGAACTCGGTCTTCGCGCTCCGCGTCGAGGGCGAATCGATGCGCGACGAGGGCATCCTCGACGGGGACTTCATCCTGCTCGAACGCTCGCAGGTTGCGCACAACGGCGACCGCGTCGTCGCCCTGCTCGAAGACGGCAGCACCACGCTCAAGACATTCTTCAAGGAGCCGGACCACATCCGCCTCCAGCCCGCCAACCCCGAGTTCGAGCCCATCCGCGTGAAGTTCTGCCAGGTGCAGGGCATCGTCAAGGGTGTCGTCCGCCGGTACGACTGACCGCCGCACCCGGGTGCGCCCAACACCCCCCCCAGCCTTGATCAGAACCGTTTGTGCGCCGCGCGTGCCTGAGACGACCGGTGCCCCAGCATCGCCCGCAGCGCCTCAAGATCGCCCGGCGTGGTGATCTTCATGGCCCGCAGGTCGCCCGCGACGACCCGCACCCGTTCGCCGAGACGCTCGACCAACTGCGCGTCGTCTGTCCCGCTCAGGTCTTCCTGCGCGTACGCGCGCCGGAGCAGAGAGAGCCCGAAGACCTGCGGCGTCTGGATCAGGCGAAGGCCCGACCGGTCGAGCGTCTCGGTGACGTGGGTCTCGGTCTTTGACGCGCCGCCGTCCTCGTCCCCGTTGCCCCCATTGCCGAGGATCGCCGCGAGCGGGTCGGCCTCCGCCTCGGCCTCGACCTCTTCGGTGCGCTTCACCGTGTCGTGCACACGCAGCGCCGGGATGACCGCCGGGTGCCTGAGGGCTGCGTCGAGCACGCGGTCGAGCATCAGCTCGGGCACGCCCGGGCGGGCCGCGTCGTGCACCGCGACATGGGTGATCGACCCGTCATCGGGGATCTCGCCCAGCGCGTTGCGCACGGTCTGCCAGCGGTGGTGCGCCCCGCCGGCGACGAGCGTGACGCCGTAGACGGCGAGCTTGTCGGCGTGTCGCAGACGGAACTCGTCCATCGCCGCTTCGTCGTGCGGGCCGGCGACGATGATCCGCGCGGTCTCCGGGCGGTTCGTGAACAGCTCGACGGCGCGGTGCAGGACGGGTCGCCCGCCCATGTCCTCATCGAGCTTGGATCGCAGCCCGCTCAGACCCGGGCCGAGGCCCGCCCGCTCGGCATCGGCCCGGAACCGCTCGCTCAGCCCCGCGGCAGTGATGATCACAGCCAATCGCATCTCGCTCTGCATGTGATGAGCGTAGAAGCAAGCTCAGCCCTGAGCACTGCCGCACTCGGGGCAACGCTCGGCAGCGCGCCCGACGGGGTACTTGCACCGCCGGCGGATGCAGACGCCGCGCCGTCGGCGGGACGCAGCCCGCCATGCGCTGACCCCGTGCGATGCACGGAGGACCAGGAACGCAATGGTCGCGTAAAACAGCCAGTTGATCGCGAATCCGGGCCAGTGGGGAATCAGGGGGAGGCGGATCTGACGCCCGGGGCCGAAGTAGGTTGCCTCTCGAAGCGGGAGCGGGATGTGCGGATCGGCCCGAACTTCGGAGTTCATCTGCTCGGCGGGCAACTGACACACCAGCGCACTCATCGGCCAGCCCGCGAACACGATCTCCCGAGACGATCGCTGCAAAGCCGCGTCGAGTGCCGGTCGGTTTGCTGGCGAAATCTCGAAGCCCGGGTCGAGCTCCCAGGGCGGCGGCGCAACGGGCCTGAGCAAACGCGACACGAAATCGGGGAGCGCCCCGGCATCAACCACGCTTGGGCTGGAATCTGGCGGACTTGGCCCACTGATTCGGAGCCACGCGGCCCCTGCGTTACATGCAAGCCCGGAGTGCCCTCCCCGCTCGATCCACCAGATGTTGCCGTCCGCGTCACGCGCTTGCCTGTAGAACCCCGGCGGCGGCAGCCCGGCCCCGCCGTCGCCGTCGAGCACCGGGTTGAAGCCGCAGATACCGATCGGATCGGGATTCCAGACACGGACAACGAGCGGAAGCCAAGCTGTGAGGGCGACAAGGAACAACCCGAACACGCCCGCGATCATCGCGACGCAGAAGAGTCGATGGGGGTGTTGCCGATGAGCCATCACCAGGGAATGCACCTCGGCGTCCAGCCCGATGTTGCGAAGGGATTTCCAGGGACGGAACAGAAGGGGCCGGGAAACGTCGCGGGCGGCGCGGTCTTCACGTTCGGACGGGTGGGCTCATCGATGCAGTAAGCCGCACCGAGCGTGTCCCACTCCGTTGTTGTGCACTCACGCCGAGTCCGTGTTCGGCTTTGCCACATTGTGGTCTTCACACACGTGATCGAGGTCCATGTCGCGTGACGCCATTGCAACTCCTCGCGGTCTCGTCGCCATGATGCTTCGCCGATGCATCCGTTCGCAAGTGGTGTGTCCTTCCAGTTGTCCCACGGTGTGCAGCCGTTCGGTCGCGGTCCCCACGGCAGCGGCGCATGGCAAAAGCACCGCAGCCAGCAGCACGTGATCGCCAGGTCCAGCGTGTCATCGAACACATCATGCACCGTGCCCGGCGTGACGAGTTCGGACTCGATGCTGTCGGCGACGGCCGTCCAGATCTGCTCGGGCGTGACCAGCGCGATGCACGGGTTGCCCCCGCCCGGGTCGGCCGGATCGACACCGCCGACGGGTGTGACGCCGCCCGCGAGCGTGACGCTCGACGCGGCGACCGGCTCGCCCGCCTGCTCGAAGATCGCCACGACCGGCTGGGGATCATCGAGCGCCGGCACGATCGGCTCGAGCCAGTGGCCAGCGATCACGCCGTTGACGAAGGGGACCGGGTCGCCCGCCGGCGCCGAATCGAACCCGACGACGCCCTCGACGGGCCAGGGCGAGTCGGGATCGGTCGGATCCGAAACGCCCAGCTCGGCCGCCGCCCACTCGGCGACCTCATAGCTCGTCGCGCCGACCCAAGCCTCGGCCTGCCAGGCATCGTCGATCGTTCGCTGCGCGAAAACGGCCGTGACGCTCGTCTGCGGGTCCGGCGGCACATCGACACGGAACAGCAGCAGCGAGTCGACCCGCGCCGCCACGCCGACGACCGGGACGATGTCCCATCCGTCGATGCGGTACATCATCTCGCTGACTTGGAGCTGAGCGAGGGCGGGCGATGCCGCGCAGGTGAGCGAACCGAACACGCATGCCGTCGAGAGCCGCCGCGATCTTGCCGCCATTGGTGGGCCTCCGCGATGGCCACGGACGAGCCGCGCTCGACCGGGCCGTGACTGGCGGGCCCGACGTAAGGGCCCGACGTGAGGGCCCGACCGCTCCAGCGTACGAATCCACTGAGGCCCGACCAAGGGCAGTGGCTGAGCGGGTGCAGTTTTCTCAGTTCTGTGGCTGTCCTACAGTTGCTGGTAGCTCTCGCCGATGGCGTGGGCGTTGACAAGTAGGGGCCGAAGTGGCATTCGACCGGACAGGGTAAGGCTCGTCGTAGCGTGTCGTGGGGCGTGTTGGCCACGTAAAAAAGCACGCAAACCAGAACTGCCGAACCGCAGCTCGCACTCGCGGCCTAACACAGGCCTCGGAACTCCCGCCTGACGCCCGATGGGGCGGGGGTTCATGATCATCGGGCTGGGTCGCGCGTGGCGTCTCTTGGCGCGCGGCCGAGGAGGTTTCGAGAGGCTGGACAGACTCACAGCCCGTCGCCGGGCGGTGTGAAGTCGAGATCAAATCGGCGACTGCGCACGGAGAAGCGACGTTCCGACTGCCCGGCACGGGGGTTCGATTCCCCCCGGCTCCATTTCTGTTCGGTGTCTTCTGGTGTCGCACATTGACACGCGTTGACGCCGGAAAGCACTGCAATTTCAGGTGCTTCCGTGCTCACGTTTTCGGCCGAGTCCGTGACAGCCCGCGACACCCGCGGACCCCTTGGGACCAGATCGTGTGAGCGCCCGTGTGCGTCTTGCGGATCGTCGATGATGTCGTAGGTCGGTAGCTTGGCGACCGCCTCAGTGAGCGGCAGGGCGTCCTGATCGGTGTACACGTTCGCGGTGAGCCGTGGGTCTGTGTGACGAGCGAGCGCCATCGTGTGACGCTGGGGTACACCCATGCGTGCGAGGTTCGTGATGAACGTCGTCCGCAGCGCGTGGAAATCCACCTTGTGACCGCGTGCGTCTTCGCGACTGATATCAGCCGCCGCCAGGTCTGCCTGAAAGGTGTGGTGGCTTGGGACACCCTTCGCGAACACACGCCCCAACTCACGGTCCTTCACCCGAAGGCCGTCGAGAATCGCCTGAGCAGTCGGCGTGATCGGCAGGACATCGGCCCGCTTGGCCTTCGTCGCCTCGGCCCGCAGCCGGATGAGCGGCCGATCGGAGTCGATGTCATCCCACCGCAGCGATCGCAGTTCACCGAGGCGTAGTCCCGTGTGAAGAGCGAGCAGATAGATCGGCCGACGAGCCTCGCTGACGCCCAAGAGCCGCTGTGCCTCCTCATCGGAGAACGCGCGGCGGGTGAAGCTCTGCTTGCCGCACCCATCGACGCGGCCCACATTTGCGATCGGATTCAACGTGCTGCGACCGGTCTTCTTTAGCCATTCGAGTACGGCGTAGATGGCGTGCTGATAGTCGTTGAGAGTCTTCGGCGCCAGGTCCTGCCCATGCCGCCACGAAATGAATGACTCAGCCGTCACATCGCGCAGGTGTTTCCATCCGCATTCGCCGATGAGTCGCGTCACTCGTTGGTCGATCTTGCGGGTGTAGCCCTTCGAGATGTTCCTCGCGGTCTGGTACTCGATAAACGCAGCAAGGTGTTCAGCCATCGACGCCTTGGCCGCTTCGACCTGTGCCGTGGGTGCGAGAATGCCCGCTCGCATTCGTTCCCGCTGCTCGACCCGTTCATCTAGGAGCTGCTGGGCCACACGTTTGTCCGTCGTGCGGAGCGAGAAACGGGTGTATGTCACCTCGCCGTCAAGACGATACTGGCCGTATCAGTAGCGCCCGACCGTCCGCTTGCCTGTCCTCGCATCGCGGCGTTTCGGTTTGAACAAGCTGTGAGGCATCAGCCACCCGCCTTGCGTTGTTGCCGCTCGATGTAGCGTTCGAGGTCTTGAAGCCGCACACGAGAGGTCGCCCCGACTTTGACGGGTGCTGGAAACTCGCCAGCAGCAATCAGGCGTTGCAGCGTCCGCTTGCTAACGGCAAGCAGATCGGCCGCGACTGCGAGCGAGACCATGCGGAGACTGTGAAGCGGATCGGGTGTCGAGGAAGCTATCACTCACCCTCCGTCTTCGATTTGCGTCCCTTGCGCTCGGCGACACGGCGCTCAACAGCCGCACGCTGGCGAGGTGCCCTCTCGACGACCTCAGCGAGATCCTCGTCGGTCATCCGCTCGTTGGCGAGCATCGCGATAGCCTTGAGGAGCGCGGGCCGCGTGATCTGCTTGTGCAGAGCCCGGATCGTCGGATTTTCAAGGGACCGCTGGAACGCTTCCTGCTCGGGCAGGTCGTTCTTGACGGCCTGCTCGATCACGGCCGTGCGGTTCGTTCCCACAGACTCAGCGAGCTGGTCCACCCGTGCGAGGAGGTCTTCATCGAGCTTGATAGAGATCTGTGTCCGTGGCATCGTGATTCATTGTATCACGACGACCTACGGTGTCAAGCCGAGTCGTTCAGTCGCATGGCGTGTCGAAGAACCGCAGGAACGCGAGCACGTCAAAGATGTCCAGCACGCCCGAGGGCGCCGCCCAGTCGGCGAACGCCTGACCGTCCTCGAAGGCATCGATGAAGAGCAGGATGTCATCGAGCGTCAGTTCGCCAAAGGGCTCAGCGATGTCGGCCGGGCAGACGTCCGGGCAGCGCCCCGACGCGAAGAACACCACATCGTTGTCGATATCGAGCCAAGCCACATCTGGTGCGGCATCACCGGGCAAGCGTGCGAGGGTCAACTCACGGTACCCACGGCCGCCAAACCCGCCGATGCGGCTGGGCTCGCCGAACGATCCATCGCCCGCTCCGAAGAGCACCTCGACCAGGCTGCCGGCGTAGTGCAGCATGTCTGGAATGCCGTCGAGGTCAAAGTCATCGACCGCGAAGTCCTGGCCGAAGTAGCCCTGGACAGTGGGCGACCGCACCTCCGCTTCGATGCCGCCATTGCCGTCGTTCAAGAGCGCGACGAACTCGCGCGTTGACGAGCTGCCCACTCGAGCCACGGTCAAGTAGTCGACATCACCATCGGCATCCAGGTCCGCGAGCCAGTACTCACGCTCGGCATCGAAGCTGTGCGCGACGGAGAATGGCTCGCCGAAGGCGCCACCCCCCTCGCCAGGCACGACGACGACCGTGTTGTTGCGCCGAACTCCCTCTGAGACGATGTCGGCGACGCCGTCCCCCGTGACGTCGCTGACACGGACAGTCGAAGAGAAGCTCCCTTCGCCGACTCGAACAGCGTCGGTGAAGGCGAAACTGCGATCCCCAAGATTCTCTATGAGCGTCACCAAATCACGACTGCCGGATATGTTCGACGATCCGAACACGACATCGAGTCGGCCATCGTCGGTGAAATCCGCAAGGATCAAATTCGTCCGCGAGGAGCTGAACGGAACCGTGTCGACGTCCGCGTCGAAGAGAGTCTCGTCACCCCAAACAACGGCCGCCGACCGCGGGAACTGATTGGTCGAAACCAGCTGGACGACGAGATCGGTCGCGCCGTCGCCGTCGAGATCGCCTACAGCAACGTCAACTTCGTACGCGTTGTCCGAGTCTGGCTCTGCGAGGTTGATCGACTGCGGCGCTTCGAACGTGCCGTCGGCGCGACCGACGAAGACGACGATCTCGCCGCCGAACCGACCGGTCTCGCCGTCGACCTGCTCACCTTCCACAAACACGAGCACGTCCTCGGTCCCGTCGCCCGTGACGTCCGCGATGAAGAGCTCGTCCGACTCCTCGCCGTTGAAAGGCAGGTCAAGCGTGTAGCTCCACAGGCGGACACGACAGGGCGAACTCGTCTCGGCCTCAAGCAACTCACGAATCTCTGCCACGGGGAGATCGTCCCCGAGTTGCAAGCGCCTCGCATCACCCCAATTCTCACCGACCCCGGGCGTGAGGCGCACAGCGGACCAATCCGCGAAGGCTGTGAAGACTTCATCCGCCGGCGTACTCACCTTCCTGGTGCTGTTCAGATCCACGCTTACTGGATCGGTCTCGATGCCATTTCGCTGGTTCCAGTCGATACCCTCGAGGCCGGGCCGAGCCCAGATGATCTCAGCGGAGCCAGGCTGACCAGGTCTCTCGGCCCGGAAAGCCAAAAATGTGAACGCGGGATCGCGGGGCACGAACATGCCAGAGCCGCTTTCGATTAGTGCGGACTCATCGAGGTCATCTTCCGTGACGCGGGAGAAATCGAGGCGCCAAGGCGAAGTCTCGAAGCCGGGACCGAACCCGATCGGCCTGCGTCCGATCCAGAGGTAATTCATCACGCTGAAGTAGTTCGGCTTGAGGTTGATCGCGCAAGGCTCGCCAGCATGATCTGTACCGCCGTGGTCGAGCCCCAGACAATGGCCCAACTCGTGCAGCAGCACGGCCGCGACATCCTCTTCGAAGAGTGTTGCGGTATCGAAGGGTGGCGGACTGTTGGAACGCATGTCACGGATGTCGTCCATGAACAGGATCAGATCGTTGCCATACTGTTCGCCGAGCCCGAGCGCTTTAATGCACGCAGACCCGCCAGATCCGTCTGTGCTCTCGCCGGCTACAAGCAGATAGCGAACCGTTGTCAGGTCCTGCAGGAAGACGAGCCGACGGTCGGCGAGCGACCAATCAGAGTCCCGCAGACCAAAGTTCTCATCTTTAATCTGGTTCAAGCCGTACGCGGGCAGGAACCCGCCCGCTTCGCCCCAGACATCTTGATCGAAGACGCCGAGGACGTTGTAGCCAAGCTGGCCCCCAAAGACTTCACCGCCTCGCCTTACAACCTCTCCGGGCAACAGGATCAGGTCAATGCCGGTGGATCCGTCCGGGTTATCGATCGGTGCACGACCGAACGCTTCGATGACCATCCGTTCCGACTCCAGCGGCAGCGGCTCCGCCGACGCCAGCCGGTCAACCTCAACAAACAGCGTCTTCCGATCCGGGTTCGCGCCGGGCAACAGGATCTCGAAACCCGGTCGCTCGGGCAGCACGTCGATGCCCTCGTCGATCTCCCAGCGATCGAACAGCCCGTCGCCGTCGCGATCATCCACGAGGACATCTCGGTATACACGCACGCGCCCCGTGACCGTTGCGCGAGCTTCTCCGAACGCCTGGAGCGTCGTGGTGACGACCGGATCGAGGAAGGCATCGACACGCACCGTGACACGAAGCTCATCGCCGGGAAGGACGATGGACCCAGTGTCGTCGGTCAGAAAGTCTGAACCGCTCAGATCCGACAGACTCGTGGACCCATCGCGGCCGATGGTCGCGAAGATCTCAGGCGTTGCAGCTCCACCGCCGAGATTCGGAACACCACCCACGAACACACTCGCCGAGGCATTGATCCGGGCTGTTGTTGCGGGGTCCGAGTCCATGTCGTCGACCTCGACGTTCAGCGTTAGAGCATCAATCTCCCACTCGAGCCTCACACGCGTGACGATGGCGTTCGACGCGGGCCCGATCGCGATTGTGGCGATCACGTTCTGCGTCAGCGATCCACCGCCATCGCCGCTGTTGTTGAAGAACGCCACTGCCGAGCCGGAGAAATCCTCCTCGGTGATGAGTGCCGGATCGTCGCTGTCTTGGGCCTGCAACTGCCCAGGCAACAGCGCAACCGCGACCAGAACGAGCGGTGCGACCAACACTCCACACGAACCACGTGAACGAAGAAAAGCCAGAAACATCGATCCCCCCTCGCTCCGAAATCGCCATTGATGCCACGGCGATCGGATCTCGTGAACAATCAGACACTACTCGCCAATCAGGCTGCGTACAAGCACTCCGATTCTGCATCACGGACGTCCTGGTTGCTGCTCCGGAGTTGCCGACCCGTGCGAGGTGCAGCAACCGCGCGAGGCAGCTCAATCTGGCCACGTCGTCGAGCGTTGAGCCGGTTCCCCGGGGCCGCAGGAAGCAAGAGCGGCGCTGCAGAGGTGCCGCCCCTGCCCGACGTAGTCGAGCGCCATCAATTCGCATGGGCTTGAGTCCCACTTGGAGGAGATCACAGAGAAGACCGATCCGCTCGTCACGGGGGAACCCTGAGAGCCGCCTGCCTTGGATGTCGACCTATGACACCAAAGTAGGGTGGCCGACACTGAGCTTTACGCCAAGATCCCACATCTAGCCGCGCCCGAAATAGGCGGCACCAGAGTGGGCATCCAACTTGTCAATCCTCGCGACTAGCTCGGCATTGAGCTTGATAGAGATTTGACTTCGAGGTCACGTGATTCAGTGCATCACGACAGATCTCGACGGCGATGGGCTACGAACGATTAGCTTTCAGAAACCGGATGGGGGCGATAAACTCGGGCGTTGTTCCGACAGATTCCCGCCGAGGAGAGACGCTGTGAAGCACGAGTTCCGTTCATATCTTGTCTCGACCCTTGCCGCACTGTTGCTGACATCCTGCCCAAGCAAGGCCGACGACCCCGGCGAGAGCCCAGAAGATGACCCCATCCTCGGGACAGAGATCCAGCGCATTCCGTTCGAGCATGTGATCCCACTGAACACCGACTCGTTCGGCTTTGACTTCTCGAACGAGGTCGTCGCGGAGGTCCTGCTTGCACCCAGCGCGGGCGACTCGGTCGGCCGCACACGCGCCACGCTCGAACTCGAGACCTTCTCGCTCACCGCCGACGCAACGATCCCCGGCATCATCGATCCCTTGGACGTGATCACCGCGACCGCAACGGCGTCAATCTCCGTCACCGTCCCGGGTCAAGGCCAGACTCGCAACCTGACCTCTCAAGCCCGATGCGGGAGTTTGGGCTGCAGAAGCCAGACCGAAGGCTTGCCAGACGAACAGATTTCCGTGATCCTCCCCGGCGCCGCGACCATCGGCGCGAACGATGTGGCGAGCGTCACCGTGCGCGTTTCGCTGAGCCAGTCCGGAACCACCAGCGTCCAAGGTTTCTCTTCCGCAAGTCTCTTCGTGCGCGGAACACTCGTCGTGTACCAAGACTATTCCGAAGGCGATCTGGACGGCGACGGCATCAGAGACGCCGACGAGATCGCCGGACGGATCATGGTTGATGGTCACGAGATCCTGCTGCCCAACGCCGACCCAATGCGCAAAACGCTCTACGTCGAGGTCGACACGATGGAGGGCGTAACGCCTCTGAGCCCTGAAGCGATCGAGCTGATGGTACAAGCCTTCGCCCATGCGCCCGTCCCCAACCCAGACGGCTCGACAGGTATCGATCTGGTGATCGAGGTCGACGAAGTAGACCTCGACCCTCTTCCGTTCGGAACTCGCCTCATTTCCGGGGCCTTGCAGTTACCGCACCCGATTCCCAACGCGCTTGATCTCTGGGGTATCGATCGAGATGCTTTCGACCGGATCCGAGGCTTCTGCGATCTCAAGCTCACGAACTATGGACCATCAAGCGATCGACCGACGACCGACGCTCAGCGTGCCGCTCGCCAGAAAATCTGGCGTTACTGCATTCTCGCGAATACATCCGATCGATACGACCCCGGCGTGGTCGACTGCAACGGCCCGAGTGCCTGCCCCAGCGCTGAAGACGATGCTGAGTTCCTCGGACTCGCCGAGGACTACGGCAATGATTTCATGGTCTTTGCCGACGATCTTCGCGCTGTCGCCGGCCGCGTGATCGGGAGCTGTGAGCTGCCGTCAGAGGTGCCGGATGACCTCTTCGACATCTACCTCGCCGCGACATTCATGCACGAACTCGGGCACACGCTCGGGCTCGGGCACGGCGGAACCAAGCCCAATGGTGACGCCTGCTCGATCAACGCGAAGCCGAATTACTTCAGCATCATGAATTACCGCTGGACGATTCCCTACCCGCGTATCGGGGCCGAAACGGTGGAGCAGTGGCGACTCGACTTCAGTCGATTCGACGAAGCCACGCTTGATGAGAGCCGCCTGCCGGAGGGCCGCCCGTTCAACACCAACGACCCCGCATTCGGCGTGCTGCAGCACGCGGTCGAGGACGGAGGCTCGCGCCGTCGCATCGTAATCACCCGCGCAGGGCTCGAGAACATGAACTGGGACGGCGTGCTCGACCTGCCGAACGCAGCGCCGTCGAACGTCCTGGCTGATGTCAACTGGTTCGACGGTAGCTGCCCGGCACCCGGATTGGGATTTGGACAGTCGATGCTCCACTCGTTCGCCGACTGGGACCGCATCCGTCTCATCCCCAACGACACGGACACCTTCGGTGACTTCCGCCGCCCGGGAACGCACGAGGGATTCACACTCGCGGAGGTCGCGGCACGGTCGGCAGAGGTTGGCAGCGAGCCCTGCGCGGTCGGCGGCAACTACAACACCCTCCAACTCGGAGCCGGCATCCGACCGAACTCCATCGCAGTCGGTGACTTCAACGGCGACGGCGCCACCGACATCATCATCGCCAATCGTGGCATGGCCGAAGACGGAGGAAGCGGAGAGATCGAGAACGACGACCTCTCGATCTACCTCGGCGACGGCAACGGTGGACTCGAGCCGGAACGGCGCGAGAGTCCTCCTACGACAACCTTCCGCGATGTCACTCAGGACCAGGTCCTGCTGGAGGACATCGACAGCGATGGGTACGACGACCTGCTCCTGTCGCGAGTTGCGTTTAACGGCCTGAACGTTGTCGATGTCATTTGGGGGAACCCGGATGCCGAGTTCTCCGATCCTGTGTACATCGACGACGTGACCGTCGGCTTTGACATCGCGGTCATCCTCGACGACATGACCGACGATGGCCGACCGGACATCGTTTCGGCGACGCCGTTCATCTTTGGCGGCCGAGTCGCCGTCCGGCCATACACCGGGAATCGAACCTTCGGCAACGCGATCGAGACCGACTTATCCTCGACACGAAGCGTGTACATCTCAACCGGCGACTTCAACGGTGACGGGGTCCGAGATCTTCTCTCGACCTCTGCGCCACCGTTCTTTTCTGTCGAGGATTACACCGTCTTACTTGGCAATGGCGATGGCTCCTTTGCAGACCCGCGATTCGAGTTTAACGACAGCGACTTCGAGCTCGATCATGTACCCGCCGATCTGAACGGCGATGGAATCGATGACATCGCGTTCAAGAACATCTCTGGCGAAGGCGAGACCACGATTCGCGTGCTCTTCAACCTCGGCGACGCAACCTTCGGCCCAGAGATCTCCACCATGATCCCCGATGTAGCCGAGGACAGCCGATTCCAGTTCTACGACGCCGACCTCGATGGCAACCTCGACCTCCTCGTGGGCCCCGGATCTCTCGGCGGGCCCCGAGTCTTCCGCGGGCTTGGCGACGGAACATTCGGTGAGCGGATGGCGACGTTGCCCGGCGAGGTCGGGGGAGACGAGGAGAACGTCCTCATCGCGGACCTCAATGGCGATGGACTGGAAGATGTTTTGTGGCTCACCAGTACACTGGGCACGATGCAGGCAGCAACAGCAGTATGCGAAGTTCGATGCCCCATCGATGTCGCCGAGCCCTTCGGCGAACTGACGATCGCGGATGTCCTCGAGGTCATCGACAGGTTCGAACGCCGCCCCGAGGCATTCGATGTCGCCGCACCCATTGGAACACCAGACTTCTTCGACATTCTCGCCGTCCTGCAGCTATTCGATGCGGGCTGTGGGCAATAGGCGGATCAGTCCGAAGAACAGCGATCGTCGGACCATGCGGCCGAAAACTGCTGTACCAACACGTCCTCGTGAGTGCGAGGTTCGCAGTCTTTAGCGAGGAAGTGAACAACCTCGCCAACGGTCGCGCCCACTGCCTGAGCAAACTGCATGAGACGCGGGGCATGTACGGAACGGAACCAGTGTGCGTAGCTATTGAAAGAGCGATCGGGAGAAGCAGGACTCATTCGGATCGTCTCAACACCATCAACGAGCTGAGCCCACCACGAGGAACGAGGCCGGCGCGACAGTGCGGTCCGTCCGGTCTGCAACCGAAAGTCAAATGCTCCAACTACGAGCGCGATAAGGGTTTGATGCGTTGAGTTGCGAGCCGTTATCAGGCGACCCGCCTCTCGTGCCCGGTCTGACTTGAACTCGACCTCAACCCTTTCCCAGTGACCCCAAATGCCACGATCTTGCTCGAGACCCTTGTCGTAGACACGCACGAACGCTGCTGATGAAAGGTCGCCAAGCGTCATCATGAGCTGCTGAGGAACGCCAGGCACTCGATACCTGTGCATGCAGGCAAATCCACGTGGACCGCACAACTCTCCCGCCTCGCATGCCATCTGCACGTTATTGACAACACCCTGCTGCTGCCCAATCAAATCCAATGCTACATCAAGCCGCGTCGGTCGTAAGCCCGCTGAGATCAATCGGCGTAGGAGCACGACACGAGCATCGCCCGATAGCGTCCGCAGACGCTCGCCCCGAACATCCAGTTGCAGGATCTCCGACCGATGGCCACGACTCAGCAAGACTCCGAGTTGAATGTGAAGCCCTTCCTGAAAAAACTTCGCGCCTGACCCCGTACGAACCGGCCCCGGAAGGACCCCGCCTACGAGTGCTCGAATCTCGGGCCAAGCAGCTTCCGGTCCGGTCAGACGGATCCGGTCCAAGCCAACGTAGATCCCCGGCGGCGGCAGCGCTGGCACCACGTCGAACACTGTCCCGTCCTCAGTCTCGATCGGTTGGTGGGTTTCTATCCCCGGTGATACAGAGCGGGGATTTATCACGGAGGGAGGCTTCACAGCTCGCCGCCGTCAATCAGTGAGTGTCCGCCAGCCTCCGCGGCTTCGCCGCGGCCGCTGGCTGTCCCGTCGACCGTCGATCCCAGTTGTTCGCGACCAGCACCCCCGCCAGCGGTGCCGGTCGGGCTGGGCTGCGGATCGGTCGTCATCCGTTGGACGGCGGCTGCGGTCAACGAAGATCGGACGATCGTGACGATGGCCGAACGCTCGTGGCCCTGGAGCTGATCCCAGTTCGCGATGACCTCATCGAGCGCGCGGCGCCGCCGCTGTGTGCGCCCGTGTGCGTGCACCCCGCTGGGGAGGCCAGCAGGCGGGTTTATCAGGGGCTTCGATTCCCCCCGGCTTCATTCATGTTTGGTGCCACCGGGTGCTTGACACTGACACCCGGTGGCGCTGTCAAACACAGCATTTGCATGCATCTCATGCATGCGACTTCGGCAACGCCCGGAACAGCACGCGACACCTGAAGACACTCCGAGACCAAGTCGCGTGAGCCGCTGGGTACGTCTTCGGCCTCGATGCTGATGCCGTAGATCGACAGCTCGCCGACCGCCCCAGCGAGCCGGAGCGCGTCCTGGTCGGTGTCGACCTTCGCCGTCAGACGCGGGTCGGTGTGGCGGGCGAGCGCCATCGCGTGACGCTGCGGCACGCCGGCACCGGGTAGATTCGTGATGAACGTCGTCCGCAGCGCCTCGAAGTCCACCTTCTGACCGCGTGCGTCTTCGTCTTCAATACCCGCCGTCGCCAGATCAGCCCGGAACGTCTGCCGGCTCGGCACACCCCAGAAACACTCGATTGACCTCGCGATCAACCGCAGACGCCCAACCGCAGGCACCCAGTGCTTCCCGGCGAACTGCCCACAAACCCGCCCCGCACCGAGCACTGGCACCGCGGTGACGAACACCCCGACGCAGCACCCCCGACGCAACCCCGATGATCAATCGCTCCGCAGCAGCGTGGCCTTGGCACGCTCGTCTGGATCTCAGCAAAACAGCATGGCTCGCCCACGACTCGAAGACCGAGATCATCGAACGCGCGTACAAGCCGGCCGCGGGCTCAGTCGCCCTTCTTGCCCCGCTTGTATTCCTTCTTGTTCACGCGCTCCACCTGCGAGTCTTGCAGCGTGACGCGCTCGCCCGTCGCGGCATCGTTGAACCGAACCGCTCCGCCGCGGAGGTTGTTCACGTCCTTGGTGTAGTACGTGCTGCCCGACGCCGGGTCCGACACGCGGTAGTGCTTGCCGCACGACGCGAGCGTGCCGCCGGCGACGAGCACGCACACAACGCCGAGCGCCCGTCGGCGCCAGACCGAACCACCAAGACCACACCCGACCGCACGCTCAGTGTCTTTGCTCTGCATGAGAAGTCTCCATTTGATGGACCAAATCAGGTTTCGCGTGCGGCTGAGCACGCCACGCGCCCGAAGACCTACTTCGGAAACAAGAACGTCATCCCGAAGCGCACGCCCCATTCGGGCCCGCCCGCGGGCGCGTCGGCATAGTACCGGCCGCCGACGAAGAACGTCACCGGCCGGCCCGCCAGCGTCGTGAGCTGGCTCACGACCAGATTGAACGGCAGCGTCAGCTCGCTCTCGTTCCAGTCGTACGTCATCTCGGCGTTCAGCGCCAGCGTGGTCGCGCTGGGCCACGTGTACGTGACGAACGGCTGCACGAACGAGGCACTGACGCGATCGATCCCGTCGGGGTCGGTCACGCCCCAGACGTGGTTCGCCAGCGCCCCGTACGTCCACCCGCCCCGCTGGCGCAGCGCGACGCCGGTGACCCCCAGCCCCAGCTGCTCGCCCCGCAGGCCCGGCTCGGTCCCCGTCGGCAGCAGCGCCACCGGGCCGACGCCCAGCACCCAGCCGCCCACAGGCTTCTTGGGCGAAAGGAACAATGACTGCAGCGTGTCGCCCAGCGCGAACCCCGAGTCATCGCCCGCGAACGCCGACTCGGCGTACAGCACGGGCACGATCGTGCGCGAGATCACGTTCCACTCGTCACTGATCGAGAACGGGATCACCGGCTGCACGTTGAGCGTCAGCCGTCCGCCGTCTCGCTCGCCGAAGGCCTCGTCATAGTTGAACTGCAGCGGCACACTGATCAGATCCGCCACAGGGTTCTGGAGCTGCTGCGCCAGATCGGCCGAGCCAGTATCGCCCGGCGCCACGCCCGCCGAAGGCTCGGCAAGCGCGCTGTTCGCGGGATCGAGCGCGAGCCGGGCATGCGCCGTCAGACCGACGGTGTCGCCCCCGCGCTCACCCCCGAACGCGACACCGCCCAGCAGCACCGCCGCGGAGATCCCCGCGCAGCCCGCCCGGATCAACGCGAACCCGCCTCGCCGAACACCGTCGCCCAGTCGCCGGCCATATCAACCACGACCCACCCGCGCTCACCCGCTTGGTCGAGCGCTTCATCAAGCCGCCCGATGTGCGAATCGCGATCATACGCCCACTCGCGCTCCGCGTCGGTATGGCGGATCAGCACGCACAACGATGCGCCCTCGCCCGCGGCCGTCCACTGCAACATCTGCAGGTCACCGTCGGAGTTGCCGAACGCCGCGATCGGGCGGCGCCCGATGAACCGCTGGATCGCGACCGGCTTGCCCGCTTTGTCGTCGATGAAGTCGATCTCGGGCAGTCGCTCGATGACCGGGCCGTCCGGCGTCTGCTTGTAGACCGCCTTGATCGTCGAGCCGACGACCTGCTCGGGCGGGATGCCGTACGCGCGCTCGCTGAACCGCCGGATCATGTCGATCCCGCCGCCGGAGACGATGAACGTCTTGAACCCGTTCGCGCGCAGGTACCCGAGCAGCTCGACCATGGGCGCGTACGTCATCTCGTCGTAGCGCCGCCCGGTGCGCGGGTGGCGGGCCGTGTCCAGCCACGCATCGACCGCGTCGTCGAACTCCGCCGTGGTCAGCCCCGCGTGGCTCGCCATGACCAGCTCGACCAGCCCCTCCTCGCCCGAAGCCGCGACCCCCCGCAGGTCGCCCTTGATCGCCGAGGCAAACGGCTCGGCCGTCCGCCACTCGGGGTTCTCGTCCGCGAGCTTCTGCACGCGGTCGACCGCGTACATGAGCTGGAAGTACGCCGGCTGCTCGGCCCACAGGGTGCCATCGTTGTCAAAGACCGCGATCCGCTCCGCCTCGGGCACAAAGTCTGCCGAGCCGGGCGACGTCGTGCGCTCGACGAACGAAACGATCGCGTCGCGCGACGCCGACTCGTTCCACGACGCCAGCACGCCGCCCGCGCCCGAGCCCCCGCCCGCGCACGCCGCCAACGGCAGCAGCACGAACACAAGCGTCAACATCCGAATACCCCGCTGAGTGCCCTGTCGCATGAGTCGGTCTCCGCAAGCCGTCTTGGCTGGTGGTTCAGAAGTCGATCGTCAGAGCCGCGTAGGGCCCATAGAGCAGCAGGTCGTACGCGAAGCGTTCCGCCCCGTGCCCATCGTCATAATCCGTGTCGAGTGCGCGGTAGCCGAGCTGCAACGCGAGGCGGTCGTTCAGCACGAACTCAACCCCCGCGAGCGCGCTCCAGGTCAGGTCCGAATCGCCCGCACCGACGTCGCCCCGCAGGTGGAACGTGACGCGCTCGCTCACGTCGACCGCCGCCCGCACGCCCACGACCGCGTCGACCCAGAACCGATCCCCGTCGGCATCGCCCGAGCTCGCCGTTTCGATGTCGAGCAGCAGGTAGTGCGCGCGCAGCGCGACCGTCGGCTCGATCGAGAGCCCGACCCCGCCCCCACCCTCGCGCTCGCCCCGGGCGATGTCGACCACCCGGTACGCCGCCCCGATGTGAAACACGCCCGTGTCCTGGCGGACCGTGCCCGTGTCGCCCCCGATCGGCGCGTCGCGCGTTTCGAGGCTCAGGTACATCACGTCGGCGAACAACACGAAGTCGTCTCGCCGCAGCTCGCCGTGCAGCGTCAAACCAAAGTTGAGCGAGTCGGTGATCGCGTCGAACGTATCGCCCGTATCCAGGTCCACGCGCCCGCGCGTGCCGGCGACCGTCACGCTGCCGCTCTGGGCCGGGATCCAGAGGTAGGGCGTCAGGCGCAGCGACCAGTCACGCCGCAACGCGGGCTCGAACGCCGAATCAGCGATCGGCGCGGTGTCCGCCTCGGGCTGAGAGGCGTGCGCGTCGGCCCGCCCCGAACCACAAACCATCGAACCGATAAGAACAATCGCAAGAACGGCCGGCGAGCGTGGATGCGTGCTTTGCTTCATGAACGGCGCGGGCCCGACTCTCGCCGGGCCCGTGCGCATGGTTTGGTCGGTCGATCACCGCCGGGCGATCAGCTCGAGCCCGCACCGGCCTTCAACTGCTCGATGACCTTCTCGAGGTTGAACGAGCCCGGTGTCTGGCTCGGGCGATACTCGACGAACGTCTCAAGGAACTGGCCCGCGAGCACCTGCATCGGACCGAGGATGTAGACGCGGTCGATGTACCAGTCCCAGTAGGTGTTCGAGTCGGTGTACGCACGCTCGAACGGGTCGCGCCGGAGGTTGAACAGGTAGGGGATGCGGAGCTCAACGAACGGCTCCTGCCAGATGCCGAGCTGCTTGCCGCGGTTCGCAAGGAACACGGCCTTCCAGTCCTCATAGCGGATCGCAACGATCTTGCCGTCGTCGTTGACGTACCAGAATTCCTTGCGGGCGGATTCGTCGCTCTCGCCCGTCAGGTAGTCGAGCTGGTTGTAGCCGTCGAGGTGCTGGCGGTAGTTGCGCCCGATCGCCCGGTACCCGTCGAGCAGGTCTTCCTTGATGTCATCCTTGCCCGCGATCGCCGCAAAAGTCGGCAGCCAGTCTTCGTGCGAGACGATCCCGTTGAGCGTCACGTCGGCGGGGAACTGCCCCGGCCAGCGGACAAACGTGGGAACGCGGTAGGCACCTTCCCAGTTGGAGTTCTTCTCGCCTTTGAACGGCGTGGTCCCGGCATCGGGCCACGTGTTGTAGTGCGGGCCGTTGTCGGTTGAGTACTGGACGACGGTGTTCTCGGCGATGCCGAGCTCGTCGAGCAACGCGAGCAGCTCGCCGACGTGCATGTCGTGCTCGACCATGCCGTCGCCGTACTCGTCCTGGCCCGAGATGCCGCGGTGCTCGTCCTTGACGTGCGTGCGGAAGTGCATCCGCGTGCCGTTCCACCAGCAGAACCAGGGCTCGCCCGCTTCGTGGTGGCGGATGATGAAGTCCTTCGCCGCCGCGAGGGTTTCTTCATCGATGGTTTCCATCCGCTTCTTGGTGAGCGGGCCGGTGTCTTCGATGGTCTGTGTGCCATCGGCGTTGGCGGTGGCCTTGAGCACGCCGCGGGGGCCGAACTGTTCGCGGAAGGTCTTGCCGTTGCGCAGGATCATGTCGCCCGGGTAGTCCGCGTTCTCGGGCTCTTCCTCAGCATTGAGGTGATAGAGGTTCCCCATGAACTCGTCGAACCCGTGGTTCGTGGGCAGGTGCTCATCGCGGTCACCCTGGTGGTTCTTGCCGAACTGGCCCGTCGCGTAACCGAGCGACTTCATGACCGCGGCCATCGTCACATCGCTCTCCTGCCAGCCCTCGGCGGCGCCGGGGAGGCCGACCTTGGTCATGCCGGTACGCACCGGCACGACGCCGCCGATGAACGCGGCGCGCCCGGCGGTGCACGACTGCTGCGCGTAGTAATCGGTAAACGAGATGCCCTCGCTGGCGATCCGATCGATGTTGGGCGTGCGATACCCCATCATCCCGCGGTTGTTGTGGCTGATGTTCCAGGTGCCGATGTCATCGCCCCAGATCACCAGGATGTTGGGCTTGTCGCTCTGGGCGTGGGCCGTGCCCGCCCAGATCGACGTCAGAAGCCCGGCCAACAGGCCCAGGCAGAGTCGCGTCAGCTTCATCGAGTGTCCTTTCCTGCGGAGCGTTTCTCATCAGCAACGCGCGAGGGCCGCCCGTCCCCTTCGGGGCCACGCTCGCGCGGGAGACCAACCTACACCCGCCTCGTACCCGCGTCTATCCTGATTCCGCATCGTGTCGGGCCGGTGGTCGTCGCCGACAAGCCCCCAAAATCCACCAGTTCAAGGGCTAGCAATGGCTCCCGCCGCCGCACACCAGCGCATCACGCTCCGAGGCTTCGAGCCCGGCGCGTTCGCCGAGGTCATCGCCGGCGGACGGTTCGAGCACACCCTCCTCGGCCCCGCGCCCGTCAGCGCCGACCTCGAACACGCCCACGCGCCCGGCGTCGTCGCCGACCGGGGCTCGTACACCTTCGCCACCCACGTCCGCGGCTCGTTCGACCCCTCGATGCTCTGCTTCGGCACGGTGCGCACCCACGTGGGCAACGCCGTCATCAACGGACGCCCCATCGGCCCCGGCGACCTCCAGATCTACGCCGAGGACGCCCCCCTCGACTACACCGCCGGCCCCATGACCGATTGGCTGGGCCTCCAGCTCCCGCGGGGCGACCTCGAAGACGCGTGCGAGCAGGCAGGCCTCACCGCACCGCTGCCCGCCCGGGGCGACCGCAACCTCACGCTCGCGCAGCCCGACGCCGCCGGCCTCGCCCGCTGCATCGACAGCCTCTTCGCCGACGCGCGCGCCGGCGACGACCTCGCGAGCGCGCGCCGAGCGATCACCCAGCTCCTTGTCGAATCGATCGCCCGATCGGCGAGCGCCTCCGCCCGGGCCGAGCCCTCGGGCACGCCGCAAGCGCCCCGCCTCATCCGCCGAGCGCTCGCCGAGATGCGCGCCGACCTCTCCGCCCCATACGACAGCGCGTTCCTCTGCGATCGTGTCAACACATCCGAGCGCTCGCTCCAGCTCGCCTTCCGGCGCACGCTGGGCATCAGCCCCTCGCGCTGCAACGAGCTCCTCCGCCTCAACGCGGCATACAACGCCATGCTCAACGCATCACCCAGCGCCGAGAGCGTCACAACCATCGCGATGCGCTTCGGCTTCACGCACATGGGACGCTTCGCAAAGCGCTACGCCGACACCTTCGGCCGGCTGCCCAGCGCCGTGCTCAAAGGACCGCCCCGCGGACCGAGATAGCCTCACCCCGGCCCGGGCAGATCCGCCACACACCGGAACCCCAGGTGCGACATCCCGCTGTCCGGCGGCGCCGCCATCCGCGCACTCGGGCGATAGCTCGCGCAGTACGAATCGTTGCACAAAAACGATCCCCCGCGATGCACGCGGCTCTCGGGCGCACGCGGGTTCCGCGGGTCGATGCTGCGCTCCGGACCGGTCGGATGATGCAACACCCCGCGATCACCCGCCTCCATCACCCGCAGGCTGTACGCGTCGGTGCGGTAGAGATCGCTGCACCACTCCCACACGTTGCCCGCCATATCCACCAGCCCGTACCCGTTCGCCGGGAACGAGCCGACCGGCGCCGTGCGCAAGAACCCGTCCTCCAGCGTGTTGTCGTGCGGGAACGACCCGTCCCAGATGTTCGCGTGCGCCGGGCCCACCGGCTCGTCGCCCCAGGTATTGACCGCGTGCTCGAGCCCGCCGCGCGCCGCGGCCTCCCACTCCGCCTCGGTCGGCAGGCGCTTGCCCGCCCACGCCGCGTACGCCGACGCGTCCTCAAACGCGATGTGCACGACCGGGTGGTCCATCCGCCGAGCGATGTCCGAGCCCGCCCCCTCGGGCCTTCGCCAGCTCGCCCCACGCGTCCACGACCACCACCGGTCGTACCGGCGCAGGTCTACCGGGCCCTCGGTCGGCATGAACACCAGCGAACCCGGCTGCAGCACCTCGTCGCTCGGCCTGGGCGTGCCCGGGGGCAACTGCTTCTTCAGCTCGTCCCAATCCACCGGGCGCTCGGCGACCGTGACGTACCCCGTCGCCTCGACAAACGCCGCGAACTGCGCGTTGGTCACCTCGGTCCGGTCCATCCAGAACCCCGCCAGCGAGACCAGGTGCACGGGCGACTCATCGGGCCTGGCGAGCGGATCGGTGCTGCCCATCCGGTACGTCCCGCCTGGGATCCAGACCATGCCCTCGGTGCTCGCGGTCGCGTTCTCAGCCGGCGCCGCGGGCGCCGTCCCGAGCAGACCACCCGCCACCACACCGCCCAGAATCGCACCAACGAGTCGTCGCATAGCGACACGCTATGGGGCGAGCCCCTCCCCTACAAGCCCCGAGCCGCACAACACGCCGTCCCCGCCGGTGTTGCCACAACGCCACATCGGACCCCGTCCGTGTGGCCCGCGGGCCACACATCCCGCGCCGCACAACCCGCCCATCCGCCTCAGAGACCGCTGGCACGCCCGGCACGCATCGTGCATGGTTGACCTGACGTGCCGCTTGAAAGAACCCAAGAACCGAACCCCCGGGGCCACCGCCCCGCCGCGCTCCTGCTCGCCCTCGCGGGCTGTGCTGCCGCCTGCCTGACCGGGTGTGCGCGCGTCGAGGTCGCCGAGCCCGGGCAACGCTGGGGCGACGCCGCCGCGAGCGGGCTCGAGGGCGGCTGGCAGGGCGCCCGCTCCGACCTGGTCTTCGCCGACGAGCGCGTCTCGCGCTCCGTCTGGGCCGAGCGCCCCGAGCTGACCCGCCGCGACGCGCTGGTCAACCTCCACCAGCCCCGCGCCCTGACCGCCGCGGACGAATGGCCCGTCGAAGCACGCCCCTCGCTCGATCGAGCGCGTTACCTCTACCTCCGCTCCGACCGCGACGGACGCGACGTGCTCTACTTCCGCGATACCCATCGCGAGGGGCGACGCGGGCACCGCAACGGCTACCGCTACTAACCCGCCGCCCGCGACACACCCAAGCGCAACCAACAAACAAAAGGACAACGCCCAGGAACGGATCCTGGGCGCTGCCTGGCGCAGAGGGAGACACTCGGGAAGTTGGGCCGGCCCGGGCGGGTGGGTGCTCGCCCGTCGGCCCCTCGGGAATACACCGGGGGAAATTCCGAGAGAACGCGGCTCGGGCTCGCTCAGCCGCCCGTCGCGGCAATGACGGTGATCACCAGAGCGAGCACGGAGCCCGCCCCCGCCAGCACCGCCAGCATCTGGGCGATCACCGGCATCTCGTCGTGGTGTTCCTTGGGCTCGGGCTGAGCCAGTTCACTGTGCGCCATGGTCCCTGCTCCCTCCGGCGCGGTTGTCGCGTCGGCACGCCAAACGGTGCGGTCTGCCCCGCCCGCCGCCCACCCGCCGCGCAACTTCATCCGAGCCGCGGGTCCGCTTGTGCGGCCTGGGCCGCCTGCGACCCCGCCCTCCAACCCGCGCCCGCCCCCGTGCCTGACCCGTGCCCGACCGGCGCACGCCCCCGCCTTACCATGCCCCCACGCCGACGCGCGGGACGGATCCCCCGCGACGCGCTCACCGCCGCAACGCACGAGGGCCAAGCATGGACGCATTCACGATCGAGGGCGGGCGCCGGCTCGAGGGGCGCCTGCGGGTCAACGGCTCCAAGAACGCCGCGTTGCCGCTGATGGCCGCCTCCATCCTCGCTGATGCGCCGGTCACGCTCCGCGATGTGCCACGCCTCAGCGACATCCGCAACATGGAGCGCCTGCTCGCCGAGCTGGGCGTGCGCGTCGAGCAAACCGAGGCCCAGCCCGCCCACGGGCGCGCGCTCACCCTCACCGCCGACCACGACGCCGAGGCCCACGCCCGCTACGACATCGTGCGCACCATGCGCGCCAGCATCTGCGCCCTGGGCCCCCTGCTCGCGCGCCGGGGCGAGGCACGCATCTCCATGCCCGGGGGGTGCGCCATCGGCGACCGACCCGTCGACCTGCACCTCAGAGGCATGCGCGCACTCGGCGCCGAGATCACCCTCGAAGGCGGCGACATCATCGCACGCGCCCCCCGATCGACCGGACGCTCGCCCGGACGCCCGCCCCGACTCAAAGGCACCACCCTCTTCCTGGGCGGCGCCTTCGGCTCGACCGTGCTCGGCACCGCCAACGTCATGTCCGCCGCCTGTCTAGCCGAGGGCACCACCGTCATCGAGTCCGCCGCGTGCGAGCCCGAGATCGTCGACCTCGCGCGCCTGCTCAGCGCGATGGGCGCACAGATCGAGGGCGCCGGCTCGCCTCGCGTCACCATCCACGGCGTCGAACGACTCGGCGGCGCCGACCACCTCGTCATCCCCGACCGCATCGAGGCCGGCACCCTCATGTGCGCCGCCGCGATCACCAACGGCAGCCTCACCCTCGACAACTGCCCCACCGACACCCTGCTCGCCTCGATCGACGTCCTCGGCGCCATCGGTATCGACGTCGAACCCCTCGACGACGACCGGCTCCACGGCTCCTGCCGCGTCACCTGCGGACGCGTGCTCCGCCCCGCAACCATCACCACCCAGCCGCACCCCGGCTTCCCGACCGACCTCCAGGCGCAGTTCATGGCCCTGCTCTGCCTCGCCGACGGCAACAGCGTCATCACCGAAAAGATCTTCCCCGAACGCTTCCTGCACGTCGCCGAGCTGAGCCGCATGGGCGCGCAGCTCCACCGCCAGGGCGCGACCGTTGTCGTCAGCGGCGTCCGCCAGCTCGCCGGCGCGCCCGTCATGGCCAGCGACCTGCGCGCCTCGGCGAGCCTCGTCCTCGCCGGGCTCGCCGCCCAGGGCACCACCACCGTCCGACGCGTCTACCACCTCGACCGCGGCTACGAACACCTCGAACAACGCCTCGCCGGCGTCGGCGCCCGCATCGAGCGCGTCACCCAGAGCGAGTCATGACCACAGGCGGCACCGGCAACGCGGGGTGCGCCGTCGTCCTGTTCGCGCTGATCGGCGCGGTCGTGGGCACCGTCTTCTTCCCGATCCTGGGCACCTTCATCGGGCTCGTCATCGGCGCGGCCCTCGGGCTCATCGGCGCCTTCGCCAAAGGCCCAAAGGCCAAACCCAAAGCCAGATCCAAAGCCAAACCAAACGCCTCACGCCAACCGAGGCCCCCCGCCGATACTGGCCCATGACCACTGAGCAACCCCTGCCCGATTTCGTCGCCCGCACCCGCCTGGCGATCGACGAGGTCTCGCAACGCCGGGTCTTCTTTGTCGTCGGGTGCCAGAAGTCCGGCACGACCTGGGTGCAGAAGCTGCTGAACGCGCACCGCCAGGTGAGCTGCCGCGGCGAGAGCCACCTGTGCGACGTGCTCGCCCCGCTGCTCCAGCAGGCCTGCCGCCAGTACAACGCCCCGGGCAAGTGCAACCACAAGCTCGACGAGGACGACCTGCTCGCGATGCTCCGCACAGTCATGGATCGGCGTCTGCTCGCGGGCATCGAGCGCCCGCAGCGCGGGGCGGACGCGCGGGGCGAGCACGTCGTCGCGGTGGGCGACAAGACGCCCGAGGCCGCGCTCGCGATCCCGCTGCTCGACCGCCTGTACCCGGGCGCGCGGTTTATCCACGTCATCCGCGACGGACGCGACGGCGCCGCCAGCGGCTGGGCGCACCTCGAGCGCCAGAACGAGACGGGGCAGTTCGCCTCGTTCGCCGCGTACGCCGCATACTTCGCCCAGCACCACTGGAAGCCCTACATCACCGCCGCGCGCACGGCCGGCGAGTCGCTCGGCGAGCGCTACATCGAAGTCCGCTACGAGTCGCTGCTCGAAGCGCCCGCCGAGCAGGCGCGGCGTCTGTTCGATGCGCTCGGCGCCGACAGCTCGCCCGGCGCCATCGAGCCGGCCGTCGCCGCCGCATCGTTCAAGAAACAGAGCGGCGGGCGCGCCGCCGGCGACGAGGACCGCGCCAGCCACATGCGCAAGGGCATCGTGGGCGACTGGCGCAACACGTTCGACGCCGAGGCCGAGCGCACCTTCGACCAGCACGCCGGCGACCTGCTCCAGCAACTCGGCTACGCCGAACCCGCCGCCGTCTAAACCAACCCGCACTCCCCCCGCCCGCGCCCCGCGGGGGAGGTGGCCGAGCCACAGGCGAGGTCGGAGGGGGGGTGGGCAGATGAGCCACGAAAGACGAACGGACAGGCGGGACGCCTGTCCCACCGGTTCGCGTCGGAAGCACAGCAGTGGGACAGGCGTCCCGCATGTCCGAAACGGGAAGAACCCCCTCCGTCACGCTGCGCGTGCCACCTCCCCCGGGGGGCGGGGGGGAGGGGAACGCTCGAGGTAGGCTTGTGCGGAGTGCCGCTGCTGATGAAGCCAACCTGCCCGGCCTGCGGCCGGCGCGACCGCGTCCGACTCAGCCTCGGCGGCTCGGGCCTCCCGCGGATCATTCTCGGAACGCTCGCGGGGCTCACGACCAGCACCGGCCTCGTCTGCGTGCGCTGGCGCTGCTCGCACGTCGGCACGGTCTTCCTCGCGCACGGCGACGAGCCCGACCGCCGAACGCCCCCTACTCCTCGTCGAACCCGCGATTGACCAGCGCCGTCAGCTCGGCCAGGCACGCCCCCGCGTCGTCGCCCTCGACGATCACCTCGATCTCGGTCCCCTGCGTCGCGGCCAGCAGCATGATCTCCATGATGCTCTTCCCGTCGACGTGCTCATCGCCCCGGTGGATGCGCACGCTCGAGGTGTACCCGCTCGCGGTATCAACAAACGCCATCGCCGGCCGGGCGTGCAGCCCGAGGCGGTTGCGGATCTTCAGCTTGGCCGCGCAGCGTTCGGGCAACGGGCAGTTCCTCTGTGTTCACAAGCCGGGCGGGCTCAGCCGCCGAGGCGTTGCTCGTCGGCGTCATCCAGAAGCGTGGTGACGGCTTCGAGCGACTCCGCCTGGCGCAGGAACCGACGGAACGTGTCCTTGGACAGGTTCTTGAAGATCGTCTCCATCGCCTGCAGGTGCTCCTCGGGCTTGTCCTTGGGGCTGAGCAGCAAGAAGACCGAGTACACCGGCTGGCGGTCGAGCGCGTTGAACTCGATCCCACGCTGGCTCAGCCCGATCGCCGCCGCCATCCGCGTGATCGACGGGTGTTTGACGTGGGGCACGGCCACGCCGCGCCCGAACCCCGTCGAGCCCATCCCCTCGCGCGCGAGCAGACGCTCCATCAGCTCGTCGCCCGAGTCCGTGCCCGCGGCACCCGCGGCGACCAGCTTGTCCACCAGCGCACGCAGCACCTCGTCGCGGTCTTGCGACTCGAGGTCAGGAACAATCGCGTCGGTCACAACGATGTCGGTCAGCTTCATGCAGATCCCCGCGGCGTCGGGCCCGGGCGTGTCCCGCCGACCCGAACGCCCGCTCCAAGTTTCGATTGCGCCCGCCTCAGCGGTTGTTGAGCTTGAGCTTCTCTTTGAAGTCCGTCAGTTGACGCGACATCTTGTCCGTCGCCGCGTCGATCGCGGCCTCGACCGTGGGCGACTCCGCCTTGGCGACAAAGCTCGGGTGATGCTCCACATCCACCACAAGCTCCGCCTCGACCGTCTTGGACGACTCGCTCACCTTCGCGAACGTGCACACCACCTGCTGCACCGCGTCGAGATACCGCTCGAGCTTGCCCGTCCGCTTTTCGACATACCCGCGGAGCGTGTCCGTCACCGTGATGTTGCGGCCGACGATGTCCGTACGCATAAGGCCCTCCGTTCAAGGGGTGCAAGCCGCCCGACCAGCGTCCGATCAACGCCGCATCGATTCCCGGCGGGCATCCCGATGCGAAAGTCTAAGCGGGCGAGCCATCCCCGGGGCGCGATCCGTCCGTCTTGCTGTGCGCTCGGGCCGCCTCGCTCGCCCCGCTCTTCTCTTTGCCCGCCGCAGCCGTGGCCGCCGTGGCGGGCGCCAGCGATGCCGCCGGAGCCGCGGCGTCCGCCTCGGCCTGCCGCTCGGGCGTCAGCACCCCCGCGGTGATCACAAACCGCAGCGCCTCCTCGATCGTGAGATCCATCGGCTTCGCCTGGCTCGCGGGCACATTGATCGTAAAGCCCGTGAACGGCGTCGGGCTCGTGGGGATGAAGACGCTCACCACCGCGTCGCCCGCCAGTTTGTCGATCTGACGCATCGAATCGCCGGTCAGAAACCCAACCGTCCAGATCCCCGCCGACGGGTACTCGACCAGCACCACCTTGCTGAACGCCATCTTGCGGTCGCCCAAGATCAGGTCGACCACCTGCTTGACGTGCGGATAAATCTGCTTGAACCCCGGGATCCGGCTGATCAGCTTCTCCAAGCGCCCGTAGATCTGTCGCCCCAGGTAGTTACCCAGCAGCACGCCCGAGAGATAGATCAGCACGATCGCGACGAAAAAACCCGTGACCTCGAGGTACCAGTGCGCTTTCCAGAACTGGCGCAGGCGGTCCCGCCTGATCTCGCGCGTCACCCGCGGGCTCTCGCGCGCGATCACGCCCGCCCGCTCGCCCTCGCCCGTCGGCAGGTCGCCCGCCTGATCCAGCCGAGCCCGCACCTGGTCCTCGGTCACACGGAACCACTCGGGCGGGTCGCCCTCGTCGAAAAACTGCGGCGCGATGTAGATCACCGACGTCCGCACGCCCCGGTTGATCGGCTCGGCCACGTTGTTGTAGACGAACACCAACGCCTGCCACAGGATCCACAGCGTCAGGATCGACGGCAGCAGGATGCCGAGCCCACGACCAAAGAAACGCCTGAAATCACCTGTGAACGTGTGGGGCATGAAGAGCCGGATCCTTCCGTGGGCGCACGCGGCCAGCCGCCGCGGTGACCAGAGATTGTACGATCACCTTGGGATCGATCCCGCCCGCCTGTCGCGCGGCGGGCCCACCGACCCGCCGGGAGGGCGACGATGCGAGTGCTGGTCACGGGCGGAGCGGGGTACATCGGGTCGCACGCCTGCCAGCGCCTGCTGCACGACGGGCACCACGTCGTCGCCCTCGACAACCTCTTCCGAGGGCACCGCGAGGCGATCGGACGTCTCGAGGGCCTCGGGACCGGTCGCATCATCTTCGTCGAGGCCGACGCCGGCGACACCACCCGCGTCGCCGACGCGCTCGAAGCCCACGAGATCGACACCGTCATGCACTTCGGCGCCCGCGCCTACGTCGGCGAGAGCGTCGACGACCCCCTCAGCTACTACCGCGCCAACATCAACGCCGGCATCGGGCTCCTCGACGCCTGCGACGCCCCCGAGAGCCGCGTCCGCCGATTCGTGTTCAGCTCGAGCTGCGCGACCTACGGCGACCCGCCCGAGGGCCTCATCCCCGTCCCCGAAACCTGCCCACAGCGCCCCACCAGCCCCTACGGGCGCACCAAACTGCAATTCGAAGAGATCCTCCGAGACTGGTCCACCGCCCGCGCCCGCGCCGATCGCCCCATCTCGATCGCGATGCTCCGCTACTTCAACGTCGCCGGCGCCGACCGCACGGGCCTCTTGGGCGAAGACCACGACCCCGAAACACACCTCGTGCCCGTCGCGATCAACGCCGCGCTCGGGCGGCGCCCGGGCCTGACCATCTTCGGGACCGACTACCCCACGCCCGACGGCACCTGCGTGCGCGACTACGTCCACGTCGAAGACCTCGTCGACGCGCACGTCCGCGCCATCGACGCCCTCGCCCGCGAGGGCGACAACCCCGTCCGCGCGTACAACGTCGGCATCGGGCGGGGCTACTCGGTCCGCGAGATCATCGACAGCGTGTCGCGCGTCGCCGGGCGCGAGATCGAGGTCGCCGAGGGCCCGCGCCGGGCCGGCGACGCGACCATGCTCTACAACGACCCCACGCTGATCACCCGCGAGCTGGGCTGGCAGCCGCGCGTCACCGACCTCGACGAGATCGTCGCGACGGCGCACCGCTGGATGGTCGCGCATCCCAGCGGCTACGCCGAGCCCTGAGTTGCTTGGCAACGTGAGCCGCGCAGAACAACACCCCCGCCCGTCTGAAGCACGAGCGGGGGCGTGTGGTGGTGGTCGTGCGGACGACCGAGAGAAGCCCTGGTTGCGATCGAGGGGGGCCCGCGAGGGCGGCAGCGTTCGCAGCCGCCGCGGTTGTTCTCCTCGACGAAGAAAGAGACTAGCCGTCGCACGCCAAGAGACGAGTGCACGCGGGTGAAGTGTTCGTGAAGGCAAGCCGCACGGCGCACGCCACCCGCACGCGGGCAAAGATGACCCGATGACACACGCGCACGCCATCTGGATCGCCGGCAAGCGGGCCACGCCCAACATCGACCTCGAAGTCGTCGACAAGTTCACGGGATCGCCGATCGCGCGGGTCGCGGTGGCGGGGCCCGATCTCGTCGAAGAGGCGATCGCGAGCGCCTTCGCCGCCCGGGCCGCATTCGCGTCGGTCCCAGTCCACGCCCGGCGCGACATGCTCCGCCACGCGGCCGACCGGTTCGATGCCCAGCGAGACGACCTCGCCGACCTGCTGCGCGCCGAGGGCGGCAAGCCCATCAGCGCCGCCCGGGGCGAGGTCTCGCGCCTGATCGAGACGTTCACGATCGCGAGCGAGGAGGCCGTGCTCATCGCGGGCGAGACGATCCCGATGGAGACCTCAGCCCGCACCGAGGGCTACCGCGCGACGACGCAGCGCGTCCCGATCGGCGCGTGCGGCTTCATCACGCCCTTCAACTTCCCGCTCAACCTCGTCGCGCACAAGGTCGCCCCGGCGATCGCCGCGGGCTGCCCGTTCGTGCTCAAACCCTCGGACAAGACCCCGCTGAGCGCGCTCGCGATCGCCGGCGTGCTCGACGAGCTGGACCTGCCCGAGGGCTCATGGAGCGTGCTCTGCTGCTCGGACGAGGACGCCGCCCCCATCGTCGCCGACGAGCGCCTGCGCCTGCTCAGCTTCACCGGCTCCGACACGGTCGGGCGAGAGCTCGCCAAGCAGGCCGGCATGAAGCGCATCGTCATGGAGCTCGGGGGCAACGCCGCGTGCATCGTCGACGAGACGGCCGACCTCGACGACGCGATCGACCGGATCATCGCCGGCGCGTACACCACGACTGGGCAGAGCTGCATCAGCGTGCAGCGCATCATCGCCCACGCCAGCATCTACAGCGCCCTGCGCGACCGGCTCGTTGAGCGGGTGCGCGATCTGCCCGCCGGCGATCCCGCCGAGCCGGGCACGGTCGTCGGCCCGATGATCTCCGCCGATGCCGCCGGCGCGCTGCACGGCCGCATCACCCACGCCGTCGACGCCGGCGCTGCGATGCTCATCGGCGGCACACGCGACGGCGCCCTCCTCGCACCCACGCTGCTCGAGCGCGTCCCGCCCGCCCACGCACTGAACCAAGAAGAAGCCTTCGGCCCCGTCGCGATGCTCGCATCCTTCGACGACTTTGACGAAGCGCTCGCGCAGGTCAACGACAGTCGGTTCGGGCTCCAGGCCGGCGTCTTCACGACCGACCTGCGCCGCGCGCACCGCGCGTGGAACACCCTCGAGGTCGGCGCCGTTGTCATCAACGATGCGCCCTCGTTCCGCGTTGATCACATGCCCTACGGGGGCGTCAAGCACTCCGGCCTCGGGCGCGAGGGCCCCCGCGCCGCGATCGCCGACATGACCGAGGAACGCCTGCTCATCATCCGCGGCGTCTGATCGCGTCTGGCCTTTCCCAACCTGCGCAGTTTCTTTATTTTCCGCGCTCGGCGCACAAAGTCCCACATAAACGAGGTTCTCGTGGTTCGCCGACCCATCGGTTGTCGCTCCCGCCCTTGCGGAACCTGCGCGGCGTGCGAACGCCGGCGGGCCTCCGTCGAGAGGAGACACCCGATGCGCCAGACGCCCTCAGCAACGAGCACCCACGCGGCCCAATTTCGGACACCACGCCAGGTAGGATGGCGGAGCCAACGGGCCGCCGCGAGGCGAACCTCATGCCTCGTCGAACGCGTCACCCGGCGCACCGCGGCCCTCGCCCTCCTCGCCGCCTGCGGCGCGGCCCAAGCGCAAGACGTCACCGCGAGCTGGTTCAACACCAACGGCGCCCCGGTCAGCGGCGCTTTCTCCAACCCCGCCAACTGGAGCAGCGGCGGCGTGCCCACCGGCTCGCTCAGCTTCACCAACGAACTCAACTTCAACTTCGCCAACCCCGCCGACTTTACCGCGACCAACGACATCACCAGCGGGCTCAACGTCTCGACCATCCGCTCGACATCGCCCGGCACATACACCGCCACCATCGCCGGGCTCCCGCTGTTCGCCCAGGCCACACGCATCTTCGGCGGGCCCGACAACCGCATCGTCATCGAGGCCCCCTTCCAGGGCGGCAGCGTGACCATCCAAAGCGGCACCGTCGCCCTCGAACCCAGCTCGGGCTCGCAGAACAACTTCAGCGGCGGGCTCTTCATCCGTGGGGGCGTGTTCGAGGGCAACCGCGGCACCGACTTCGGCTCGCTCTCCAACACCGTCGTCGTCGAAAACGGCACGCTGCGCGCCACCAACACCTTCAACATCGCCATCCCCGTCAACACCAGCCGATCCAACGGCGACAACTCCACCATCGATGTGATCGCGGGTGAGACCCTCGGCCTGCTCCAGCCCGTCGGGCAGGCCGGCTTCTTCCTCCGCGTCCCCCTCACCAAGACCGGGCCCGGCACGCTCGACCTCCGCGGCGCCAACAGCAGCGAGACCTTCGACTGGCGTCTCCTCGGCGGCACGACGATCGCCACCACCAACGCGCTCGGCGACGACAGCGAAGTCTTCTTCGACAACGACGCGGTGCTGCGTCTCGCGGGAACCAATACCGTCAAAGACATGGACGCCGTCCGCGGCGGCGTCGTCGACCTCAACAGCAACACCTTCATCATCGACGGCGCGCCCGAGATCGTCAGCCTCACCATCTTCGGCCCGCGCTTCGATGGCGCCGGAACCGTCATCCACCGACGGCGCGGCTACATCCTCCAGTGCACCAGCGCCCCGGACTTCGCCGGCGAGATCCGCCTCGAAGACGGTGACATGCGCATCAACGCCAACAGCAGCCCCGCCCCCACCGCCCGCATCTTCGTCGGCGCCAACAGCGACATCTTCACCGACGGACCCGGCGGCGTCGTCGGCAACCTCACCGGCCCCGGCAGGGTCACCATCAGCGGCAACTTCGCCCAGCCCGGATCGCTCGCCTTCGGCGCCGACAACAGCAGCGGCACATGGACCAACCAGATCATCGGGCAAAACCCCGACGCCCGTTTCATCAAGGACGGGTCGGGCAGCTACACGCTCGACGCCAACCTCAGCCAGTTCCAGGGCGTCGTCGCCGTCCGCGAGGGCCAGCTCTTCATCCCCCGCGCTCGCTACGGAGGCGTGCGCGAGGTCCACATCGAAACGAACGCCATCTTCAGCCCCGCCGGCACCGACAGCATCCCGCCCGTCACCGGCGCCGGCACGCTCTCGATCCCCGGCAACTTCGCCGTCGTCACCATCGGCGAGGGCGACGAGTCCTTCACCTTCGCCGGCACCTTCGCCGGTTCCGGTTCGTCCAACCTCCGCAAACGCGGCACCGGCGAGTGGACCATCACCACCGACAACTCGGGCTTCCCGGGCCTCTTGGACATCCTCGGCGGCAGCGTCCGCATCACCGGCAACGACTTCATGCCGAGCGCGTTCCTGTTCATCAACGGCCAGAGCACGCTCAACGGGCACGGCTCGCTCACCTCAGCCAACCCGGTACTCAACCAGGGCGAGATCAACGCCGACGTTCCAGGCGAGACCCTGCGCATCGCCGGCACGATCTCACCCAACCTCGGAAGTCTCATCGCCGCCAACGCCGACATCCTCCAGATCGATTCGGGCCAGATCATCCAGGATAACACGCCCGCCGGCGCCATCGTTGCCGACGCCGCCACGGTCGCCTTCTCCGCCCCGCCCGGCAGCACAACACCCCCGCTCGTGCAGGGGGGCACCATCACCTCGACCAACCAGGGCGAGGTCGTCTTCGACGCGTCGACCGCCATCGTGCGCAACGCCTCGGTCGCAGCGGACCTCGCCTTCATCAACGCGGGCGTGCTCGAACTCGACGCCAGCACCGTCGGACTCACCGCGACCAGCACCGTTCGACTGCGCGCGGGCGAGCCCGCACTGACCCCGAGCATCGTCGGCGCCGGCAGCATCGCGCTCGACGGCACGCTGCGCGTCGAACTCGAACCCGGCGCCTCGTTAGCCGAGGGTGACCGCTACCGCCTGCTCGACCTCGCCGCCTCGCCCGCGCTCGTCGTTTCGGGTGCGTTCGCCGCGATCGACGCTCCGGACATCGCCCCGCTCGCGTTCGCGATCGAGCAGACCGCGGACGCGCTGGACGTCGTGGTGGTCGCCCCGTGTGCGCCCGATCTGGCAGCGCCCGTCGGCGTGCTCGATGTCTTCGACGTCATCGAATACCTCGCGCGCTTCGACGCCGCCGACCCGACCGCCGACCTCGCGGCACCCTCGGGCACGTTCGACTTCTTCGACCTGATCGAATTCCTCAACCTGTTCAGCGCCGGCTGCTGAGCCCCGGGGATGAGGCACAAGAAAACCCACCCTCAGCGGGGTGGGTTCTCTCGTGCGCGATCGGCGAATGGGCCTGGAAGAACTCGAATCTTCGACCTCACCCTTATCAGGGGTGCGCTCTAACCAACTGAGCTACAGGCCCGTTGGCGATCGAACCTCGACCGCCGGGCCGGCAGTTTAGACCGCCAACCGCCCCGGCGTCCACGCTTTTCACCTCCCGTGCCCCGCCTCGCCGGTCCCCAGCCCGGTTCCAAGCCCGCTCCCCAGCCCGGTCCCGAGCCCGATCGCCCCGCCCGCCACCAGCGGGAGCGTCAGCAGCACCTCCGCGCCGTGCCCGCGCCGATCCACGACCCGCAGATCGCCCCCCATCTCCCGCGCCAACCCGCGGGACAGCGCCAGGCCCAGCCCCAGGCCCCCCCGGTCGGCCCGCGACCCGCGCTCGCCCCGACGAAACTCGCCGAACACCCGTTCTCGGTCCTCCGGCCCGATGCCCGGCCCATGATCGGCGACCATCAGCCCCAGACGATCGCCCGCCTCGACAGACAGCACCAGGTGCACCCGCGGGTCGCCCTCATGGTCGCCACCGCCAGCGCTCGCCCCCGCGCCCGCCCCGGCGTACTTGCACGCGTTGTCGACAAGGTTCACCAGGATCCGCTCGATCGCGTCGAGGTCGCCCCGCACACGCCGCGTCTCCCCCGGGTCGAGCCCGTCGTGCACGACCAGATCCATGTCGCCCTGCTCGGCTCGACGCGAGAGCACCGGGCGCAGGCGCGCGAGCAGCTCGCCCGGCGAGATCGCCGAGGTCTCGCGCGGGCCGCTCCGCCGGCTCAAGCGCGCATACTCCAGCACGTTCTCGACGATCCCCGCCAGACGCGCCGACTCGCTCTTGAGCGTCGCCAGATACCCCGCCCGCACCGATTCGTCGCCCACCATCCCGTCGGCCAGCATCTGGCTGTACAGCTGAAACGTCGTCAAAGGCGTGCGCAGCTCGTGCGTCACCGCGCTCACGAATCGACCACGCCGCTCGCTGAGCGTCACCGCCTGACGCAGCACCACGCCGACCGCCACCACCGCCGTCAGCACCGCCGCCCACGTCAGCAGCAGGCTCCAGCGCACGGGCGTCATGCCCAGAGAGACACCCTCATCCACGCCCGGCGCCGCCAGACGGATCGGCAGCGACGCGAGCAGCATCGCATCCCCGCGCGCGCCCGTCGGCGCCGGCGAGACGTCCGCCCCGGGCAACACGCCCCGGGCTGCCCCGCCCAGCACGCCCCGCAAACGCGGCCAATCCAGCCACACGCCCTGCGTCCACGCCTCGCCCTCGATCACCGCCTCGCGCTCCAGCGCCAACGCGTCCGGCCCGATCCACCTCGCGACGAACACGCCGACGCTCACACCCGGGGCCGCGTCATCAAACGCGGCCGACGACGACGTCTCAGCGAACGCCGCCGCGTCCTGCAGTCCCACGCTCTCGTCGGCCGTCGTGCCTCCCGCTGTCTCTGTTTCCCTGCCCGCCGACGCGAGCGCACGCGGCGAGCCGGCGGCCCGCTCGCCATCGCCCCGCGGTCCGTCGCTCGCCGGCTCCTGCTGCGCTCGATTCGCGATGTCGGCAAACTGCTGGCGGAACGCGAACTCCCGCTCGCCCTCGCCCTCATTTTCTTCGCCCGACGCCGCCTCGATCTCCGCCTCGCCCCCCCGCTCGACCCGCTCGACCAGCTCGCCCGCCGAGCGAAGCATCGAGCGCAGCGCATCCAGGCGCGCGCTCGCCTCATCGACCCGCGCCGAATCGACCGCCGGCACACCCGCCGACGCCAGCAGCTCGTCGCTGGGCGCCTGCGGGCTGGTGATCGCACCCGTGGGCGACACGACATAGTGCAACACCGCCACGCCGGTGAGCGGCTCGGGCGCGGGATCGCCCAGCAGCAGCCGACCCGGGCGCACCGCCTCGCCCGCCCGCGGCTCGCCCCACAGACGCTCGTACGCCCGCCCCGGCGCGACGACCGCGCGATATTCAAAGTACGGACGCTGCGTCTCGCGCGCGACCAGCGCCGACGCGAGCGAGTCCATCCGCCACAGCGCGATCCGTTCGGCGTCCCGCCTCGCCTCCACCGCCCGCGCCGTCGCCTGCGCCCGCTCCAGCCTCAACGCCTGCCAGGTGATCCACCCCAGCCCGTGCACAACAAGCAGCGACGCGAGCGCGTAGATCGCCCAATGCGTCGCGCGTCCCGCGCGCCTCAAGACCCACCGCCCGCGTCGGGCGTCTCGCCCGCCAGCATGTACCCCTTGCCTCGCACGGTCACGATCATCCGCGGCTCGCGCGCATCGTCGCCCAGGTGCTCGCGCAACCGCGCGATCGCCATATCAACCGTCCGCGTGTGCACGCCCCGCGGGTCGAGCCCCCAGACCTTGCCCAGCAGCTCCTCGCGCGAGACCGCGCGCCCCCGGCTGCCCGCGAGAAACTGCAGCACCTCCGCCTCGCGCTGGCTCAGCGTCTTGCGCTCGCCGCCCGCGAGCACCGCCTCGCGCCGGTCGAAGTCGACCGTGACGCCCGCCAGGCGCAGCTCGGGCGCACCGGCCGGTCGCTCGGCGCTGCGCCGCAGCACCGCCTCGACCCGCGCGACCAGCTCGTCGACACCGAACGGTTTGACGACGTAATCGTCGGCCCCCAGGCGCAGGCCCGCGACGCGGTCGGCCGCCTCGCCCCGCGCGGTCAGGAAGATCACCGGGGCCGCGGGTCGCGCCCGGCGCAGCTCGCCCAACACCTCGAGCCCGTCCATGCCGGGCATCATGATGTCCAGCAGCACCAGATCGGCGTCGATCGAGAGGGCCATATCCAGCCCCTCGCGCCCGTCGCGGGCCGTGTGCACGGTGTACCCGTGGAAGCGCAGCGCGTCGCCGACGCCACGCCGGATCGCCTCGTCGTCTTCCACCACCAGGATCAGCCCCTTGCTCACGCGCGCTCCTTACATCTGATGCGGCTCAGGCTACCGCATCGCTCAAGACGCCGGACGGGCGATCGGCCCGCCCGGCGCTGCTCGTCTTTCGACCAGATGGTCGCGGGCGATCAGCCCGGGTTGTTCACCAGCACCCGGCGCCCCTCGTGCAGCAGGAGCACGGGCCCGCGGTTGGCGAGCAGGCCCTGGCGACCGCTCGCCGAGAGCTCGCTCGCGAGCGCGAAGTAGGCGTCGGTGCCGAACTCGATGGTCTCGTCGGGCGTCTCGGTTTCGCGATCGAGAATCCGCGCATCGACCCAGCGCTGCCCGCGCCGGAAGAGCGTCCGGTCGCCCGCGCGCTGCACGCCGACGACCCGCTGCTGACGGAACCGGCCCACCGACTCGTCGTAGTACGCGTACCTGTTCGATGTCTGGGCCGCGTCGTCCATTCGGCCGGCGTTGTTCATCTCCTGCTGCACCGCGCGCCCGCCGCTGCGCGTCTCGACCGCGAGCGACTCCAGCTGATCGGCTGTCGCGTCGCGCAGCGCGCTCGATGGTGCGCGCGGGTCATCGCCTGCTGCGCGCACAAAGCTTGTCTCCTCGGCGGCGAGAAAGGCCGTGTACTCGGTCAGGATCCCGTGCGCCATGCTCAGGCGCACGATCTCATCGACAAGCTCGGCGTCCGGCTCCGCCCCCTGCGCACCCGCCTCGCGGATGCGCGTCACCAGCTCGGTGATCCGGCGCTGCGCCCACACCCGCGCGACAGCGCTGTGACGCACGCTCGCGCTCTGCGGATCGAGCACCACCGCCGCCCGATACGCCGAGCCGTCGGGCAACCGCCCGCTCAGCACCAGCTCGCGCCGCTCGCCCCCGCGATACCGACCGGCGACGATGATCTGCTCGCCCTTGAACAGATCGCCAAGCTCTGCGGGCAGCGCCATCGAGATCCGGTCGCCCGTCAGGCGGGGCTCGATCAGTGTCGGCCCGTCGAGCCGGCTCCAGACCTGCGCTACCGACGTTTCTACGTCTTCACCCGGCAGCACGAACGTGCCCGCCGCGCGCGTGCGCTCGGCGATCGACGTCAACAGAGGCGCGTTGACATCCAGCCCAACCCCGAAGGTGAACACCCGCCGATTGTGCTCGTTGAGCGCCTCCGCGTCGCCACGGATCTGCGCCTCATCGACGACCCCCTCGGTCGGCAGCCCGTCGGTCAGGAACAGCACCAGCGGGAGCACCCCCTCACTCGGCGCCTGCGTCAGCGCCTCGGCGAGCGCGCCGTGCAGGTTCGTGCTGCCGCGCGCAACGATCTGATCGAGGTACGACAACGCCTGAGCCTCGCTCGCCGGCCCCTTGACCACCGGCGCGGGCGCAAAGCTCCGCACCGTGTCGGCATAGTCAACGATGTTGAACAGCTCGCCCGGGCGCAGGCCCGCAACGACCTGACGCGCCGCCTCGAGCGCCTGCGCGAGCTTCTCGCCCCGCATGCTGCCCGAGCGATCGATCACGATCGTCATCTCACGCCGGAGCAGCTCGCGCGTCGCGACCTCGCCCGGCCCGCCGGCGACGAGCATGAACCAGCCGCCGCTCCCGGCCTCCCCATCGCCGAGCCCGCCCGCGAGGTCGGGCGTCGCGAGCACGGTCATCCCCTGCCGCTCGCGCGTCAGCACGCCGATGCGCAGCGCCCCCGGCTCGCTCGCGTTGCGCACGCGGTAGCGCCCGGCGTGCGCGCTCTGCTCGATCGTGTCGAGCGCGTGGGTGGTGCTGAAGACCGCCGCAAGCTCGCCCGCGCTCTTCACCTCGATCTCAACCGTCCACGGCACCGGGCTGAGCGCGTCCATATCCGACCGCGGCAGCAGGTAATCCAGCCGCCCCCGATCCGACTCCAGCGGGTGCTCGTAGACGATCCGGCAGACCTGCTCCCCATGCCCGGGCACCGGGAACACACTGGATCGCACCGCGCCCAGGCCCGCGAACTCGAGCAGCCCGGGGTCGATCATCTTGCGCACGATCTCGTCGTACATCCGCCTCGCGTCATCGCGCGGCAGCAGCTTGGCGTCGAGCCCCTCGCCCAAACCATCGAGCCCGAACGCGCGCACCGCGGCATCATCGGGCACCGGCAGCACCACCGCCGCCTCCGCGTCGCGCGAGCCGGGGTTCGCCAGCGTGATCGCGAGCTCGGTCGTCGCGATCCGCCCGTCGATGCGCACCGTCGCGTGGACCGACTGCACCCGCACCGCCGCCTGTCCTTCGGGCACAAACAGCGGGCGCTGCGGGACGATTATCTGCGGCTCCGAGCGCATTGACGCATGCATCCCCGTCGCCTCACGCGTCGCGGCGCTCGCATCCTGCGCGTGCGCAACCGGCGCCGCGACGCACGCGCACGCGCCGAGCAACACCCCCGCCCTCCCGAACGTCCGCCCCGCTGCTGCCTTGATGGTGTCGCTCGCGTGCATCTGAGCCTCCTCATCGCGGGGCCCGCCCACGCCGCCGAGCGCACGCCCGGCACGCGATCGCGTGCTCCCACGCTGATAGATACACACCGATCGAGCGCGCGGCCGTCACCGCTTTGTCACTCGTGCGCGCACGACGCGCCGATGTCACGCTTGTGTCACCGAACCGGGCGCACCATCAGCGTTCGCACGCCCGCAGGGCCTTGGTCGGCAGCAGCAGGCTCACTACTCCCGCGAACGCGAGCACACCCGCGACGACCGAAAACGCGACCTCCACCCCGGCCCGCTCGTGCATCGCCTCGGCCGAGAGCGCCCCGACGCCGGCGAACATCCACGCCCCGCCGAGCATCAGCCCGCTCGCCAGGCCCGTGCGGTGGGGCAGGAGGCGCTGCGCCATGGAGACCGTCACCGGCACGACCGCGCCGAAGCCCACGCCCGCCGCGACCGACAGCAGCGCGAGCGCCGTCGCGCCGGGCAGCAAGGGCATGCACCAGATCGCGATCGCGCCCAGCAGCGGCGCAACCACGATCGCCGTCTTCTCGCGCCGGTGTCCGAGCCAGAGCCCAAGCAGCAGCGCCGCCCCGCCGCTGCCCACCTGCATCAAGCCCTGGAAGAGCCCGTTGAGTTTGCTCGCGTCCTCGCCGAGCGCGCCCGTGAGCGCTTCGACGCCGGCCCGCTCGCGCGTCAGTTCCTCGGCCGAGACGATCAGCAGATAGAACAGCGCGTTGTTGACCGCGAAGCGCACCACGTTACCCGCGTACAGCACCCAGACCGCCAGCCACGCGCCGGGCCCCGCCCGTCGGCGCGTGCCGTCCGCCTCGTGGCGCTCGGCGTGCGCCACGCCGTTGATCGACCACGCGAGCCACAGCATCATCACCACGCCCACCGGCGCGAGCAGCATGACCACGCCCAGCCCGCCCGCCGCGACCGCCTGCGGCGCGCCGACGTTCCCGAGCACGCCCCCCGCCATCCCCGAGAGGAAGAACAGGCTGAGCCAGAACGTGCGGCGCGCCGGGACCAGCGCGCCCACCGCCGCGTTGGCCGGGGGGTGAAACGCCCCCACCCCGATCGCCCCCAGCGTCGTCACGACGAGCAGATCCCAGAAGCCGGTCAGGAACGGCAACGACCCCACGCAGGCCCCCGCCAGCACGACCCCCAGCGTGCCGAACCATCGCGTGTCGTGGCGGTCGCCCAGCCAGGCCGTGATCGGCTGCACCAGCCCGCTGCTGACCGCGGTCATCGCCAGCAGCGCCGCGACCTGCGACCCGCTCAGGTCCAGCCGCAGTGTCAGCGTGGGCATCAGCGCGATGACCACGAACTGTGTCATGTCGACAAAGGCATGGATGCCCACCGTGCTCCCCGCCCGCAGGCGGGGGCGGGCGGGCGAGGCTCCATCGGTCTCGGCATGCTGCAAACCAGTCACTCCCGCCCCCTGCACAGGAGCCGGCGAGGCTAGGCAGGGCGGGCCCGCACCCACGCCTTTGTCCCCCCCCCGGCCCCGACGGGGGAGGGCGGCGAGCCCATCGGGCGACGCCGGTGGGGGTGGGCGGACGAGCCGCGGGAGACCAACGGACAGGCGGGAGGCCTGTCCCACCGGTTTTGACGCTCGAAGCACCACAGTGGGACAGGCGTCCCGCCTGTCCGAAATGGCAAAGACCCCTCCGGTCTCGCTCCGCTCGACACCTCCCCCATCGGGGCCGGGGGGGGCGAACGACCAGGGCGCACGTTTCCGGCCCAAGACCTATAGATTCCGGCTTCCGAAGGACCCACGCGTCCGTTATGCTCGTATCTCTCGTGAACGAACCGATCCCCGTTCTGGGGTGCCAGGCGCGAGATGTCGAAGGCGCGACGTCGTCGCCTCGCGAGACGAACCGAAGCCCGAAGGTGGTACAACAGATGCGTCATGGTCTTTGTGTCGGTGGTGTGTGGGGCCTGCTCGCGGCGGCGGGTCTGGCGATGGTCTCGGTCTCGACGCCGGCACGCGCCGACAAGCCGCACGTCCCGCTCACGCCCGGCGTTGGCGTCGGCGAGATCTACGCCGGGCACAGCGTTGTCCGCGTGGCGCCCAACACCAACCGCCAGATGCTCGCAACGCTCAACCTCGCCGAGAGCATCTGGTCCGAACGCGTCGGCATGGGGCCCTTTGACATCCAGGTCAGCCCGCAGGCCCGCGGCGCCCTCGACGAGCTCGGCATCCGCTACGACGTGCTGATCGACGACGTGCAGGCCCTCGTCGACAACGAACGCCTCCGCATCGCCCAGCAGCCGGCCTTCGCGGTCGACCGCGACGCGCCCCACGACCCCGCCTTCTACGACGAGTACAAGAACTCCGACCAGATCTTCACCTACCTCACCGCGCTGGCGAACAACCGCCCCGAGGTCGCGACCCAGTTCGTCATCGGGCAGACCAACCAGGGCCAGGACATCCCCGCCTTCGAGCTCAGCGGGCCCGACGCCCCGGGCAACGCCCGCGACGACCGCCCGGTGATCCTCTGGCAGTTCGGCGCCCACGCACGCGAGTGGGTCAGCCCCATGACCGGCGCCTTCCACGCCGACCGCCTCATCGAGCTCTACGGGCAGGACCAGCAGGTGACCGCTCTGCTCGACCAGCTCCGCATCGTCATCGTCCCGGTGCTCAACGTCGACGGGTACGACTACTCCTGGACCAACGTCCGCCTGTGGCGCAAGAACCGGCGCAACAACGGCAACGGGACCTTCGGCGTCGACCTCAACCGCAACTTTGCGCACGAATGGGGCGGCACCGGCTCCAGCGGCTCGACGAGCAGCGACATCTACCGCGGGCCCACGCCCTTCAGCGAGCCGGAGACCCGCGCGATGCGCGACCTCATGCTCGTGACCTACGCCGATGATGTCGTCGCGCACATTGACTATCACAACTACAGCCAGCTCATCCTCTGGCCCTGGGGCTACAGCGTCGTCGACGTGCCCGAGCCCGACCGCACGTTCTTTGAAAACCTCGGCGTCGCGATGAGCAGCGCCATGCTCAGCACCAACGGCGTCTTCTACGACCCGATCCAGAGCGCCGACCTCTACGAAGCCGCGGGCGATTCGACCGACTGGTTCTACAACGAGGGCGCGATGAGCCTCACCATCGAGCTCCGCGATACCGGCGCCAACGGCTTCCTGCTGCCCGCCAACCAGATCCGCCCGACGGCCGAGGAGATGTTCGTCGGCAGCCTGCTCTTCGCCGAGACCGCGGGCCTGCCGGCGCGGGCCTCGTTCGACACACTCCCCGCGGTCGTCGAGGCCGGGCAGATCAACATGCTGCCCGTCTCGCTCACCGACGGGCGTGAGCAGATCGACCCCGCGACCGCGCTGGTCTACACGAGCGTCGGCGGCGCCCCTTTCCAGAGCGCGCCGCTCGCCGTCTCGGCCGAGAGCTATCTCGCCACGCTGCCCGTCGTCGCCTGCGGCGAGACCATCGAGTTCTACCTCGAGGCCCAGACGACCGAGGGCAGCACGCTGCGCAGCCCGCTCGCCGGGGCCGCGGCCCCCTACAGCGCCGATGCGCTCGAGACCACCCTCGCCTTCAGCGACGACATGGAAACCGACACCGGCTGGACCGTCGGCGCACCGGGCGACACCGCGACCAGCGGCGTGTGGACCCGCATGGACCCCCAAGCCACCCAGGCCCAGCCCGCCGACGACCGCTCGCCCAGCGGCACGCAGGCCTGGATCACCGACGGACGCGCGGGCTCCAGCGTCGGCACCTACGACATCGACGGCGGCGCCACCACGCTCACCAGCCCCGCGCTCGACGCGCTCGGCGGCACCGGCGACGCCACCCTCACCTATTGGCGCTGGTACTCCAACGACCAGGGCGCAAACCCCGCCAGCGACAGCATGCAGGTCGAGATCTCGGGCGACGACGGCGCCACCTGGTCGACCCTCGAAACCGTCAGCGACAACGCCAACGCCTGGGTCTTCCGCGAGTTCAACGTCGCCGACTTCGTCACGCCCACCAGCACCGTCCGCGTGCGGTTCGTCGCCAGCGACCTGAACGGCGGCTCCATCGTCGAGGCGGGCGTCGACGACCTCGCGCTCGTCTTCCGCGGATGCAGCGTCGGCTACGACCCCGACCTCAACGGCGACGGCAGCCTCGACTTCTTCGACGTGCTCGCGTATCTCGGACAGTTCGACGCGATGGACCCGGCCGCCGACCTCTCGGCTCCCTTCGGCACGTTCGACTTCTTCGATGTCCTCGAGTTCCTCGCCGCCTTCGACGGGGCCTGAGCCCAAGCCCCGACCCAGGCCCTGAACCCGGGGCCTGAACCCGGGCCCAAGTCACCCGCCCCGCCACGCGCCGGGGTGCCACGGCTTGTCCCAGCGGGCAAGCCGTGTTTTGTTTTTGGAGAGCCAACGCGCGGCCTGCGCGCTGGGATACGCCGTGGCGCCCGTGAGATTTCGCCTCCACTTGATCCCCCATCGCGCGGCCCCAATCCTTTTGCCGCACTGCACATACCCCCGGGGGCCACGATGACGACGAACAGCCACACCGACAGCCCGACCGACAGCCCGGCCGAGAACCAGACCCGCAGCCTGACCCAGCGGTTCAAGGAAGACAACTGGGACCTGCACCAGATCGCCGAGCACGCGCCCGAGGGCCCCAGCCGCCTGATCAGAGGCGAGGTCTCGCGCAGCGAGTACGCCGAGTCGCTCCAGCAGGAGTACCTGCACCACCGTGCGCTGGACGAGGCCGTGGGACGCGCGATCGACGCGCGCCCGGATTTGGCGCCGGTCGTCGAGGGCACCAACGGGCGCGCGCCCGCGATCGCCGAGGATCTGGCGTTCTTTCAGTCGCTGGGCGAGCCGGTCGGTGACCCCGGCACCGCGCCGCCGACGCCCGGCGTCACCCGCTTCCTCGAGCACATCGGCGCCAGCAGCAACGACCCGATGGCGATCCTGGGCCTGCACTACGTCCGCACAGGAGCGACCAACGGCAACCGCTTCGTCGCCAAGAAGGTCCGCGCCGCGATGGACCTGCCCGCCGACACCGACCAGGGCACCCGCCACCTCGATCCCTGGGGCGCCGAGCAGCGCCCGCGCTGGATGGCCTTCAAAGAACGCCTCGACGCGCTCGAACTGACGCCCGACGAGCAGGACCGCTGCTTCAACGCGGTCCGCAGCATGTACGTCTACGCGATCAACATGAACGCGAGCGAGCACCGCTCGGCCGACGCCCTGCTGCGCGAGTTCGGCGGCGGGCTCGACAAGGCCCAGTTCGACCGCGACCACGCCGTGCCGGCGCACCCGGCGGGCTGAGCCGACGGACTGCGCAGGCCGACCGCTGGGGCCGACCGCTGGGGCAAACCGCTGGGGCAAACCGCTGGGGCAAACCGCTGGGGCAAACCGAGCCGATACCCGCTCGACGCAAGATCCCCCCCCGGCACCGCGCGGGGCAGGCGGCCGAGCCGGAGGCGAGGTCAGCAGGGGGGTTGCTCTTCCGTCGCTCAGCCCCCCTCCGTCACGCTGCGCGTGCCACCTCCCCCGCGGGGCGCGGGGGAGGAGAAGGAAGATGGGCGATGCCCGTAGAATCGACCCACCCCCCACCGGAGCGGTGGCTGAGCGGTTGAAGGCACGCGACTTGAAATCGCGCGGGCGCGCAAGCGTCTCGTGGGTTCGAATCCCACCCGCTCCGCTTTCAGAGTCGATATGACTCAGAGATGAGCCGCTGTTCGCGCGAAGACCCGCGTGAAACGCGGCTCATTTCGCGCTTTGGGGGCGTGTCGGAGACTTGGAAGGGCGACGACATTCGGGCGATCTTGCCCGGTTCTGGCCCTTGCGCTTCGTCTGCGGGCCCCGCTTCGTGATTGGGCGGTGGGTGCTGGTCGGGCTGATCGCGAAGCCGCCGGCGGTCCGAAGCTTGCTGGTGATCGCCGAGACGCTGCCAGAGGCGAGCGTGCTGATCGAGAGATGGCGGGAGCACGACGGCACGGTGAGGCCGCATTCATCACTGGGCTGCCCCCCACCGGCACCAGAAGCGTCGTGCAACCGTCGAAACACTCGCATGACTATGGACTGCTCAACGGGGAAAAAGTCACTGTGAGAACATGTTCAGCCGAGTTCGAGCGCATGCGGGCTGCATTGCGCCCGTTGAGTTGGAGGTGACGCGCCTCACGCGCGGGCCCGAGATGGTGCGCCGTTCCGTACTGAGCGCCTCAGGGCGATCGACGCAAACCAGCGGGGAGGTCCTGATAGACCAATGCCTCACGCACCATAAACGTCCGTTGGAGGTCGGCCGCGTTCACCTCTGCGCCAATTGTCGTGCGCCACACGACCTGCGCATCAGTGAGCCCGACAAAGCTTGGCTCACTTCCGTAAATCTCGTCGCCGGGCCGCGGCAGCCACGCAACGACTTGGGCGTCTTCTGTGTCGATGATGAGAATCGGTGCACCGTGAAGCGGATCTCCTGGCTGTACAGCGGCCGGGATCGCGGCAATGCGCCCTCCGCGAACGCTTTTGAACCTGTATTCGCGGTCCTCGAGACCGCGAATTGAGCGGCCCGAGAGCGTGCGCAGCCCGGGGGCATTGACGATGGCGTTACCCTGCTGCGTGAGCGACGAAGACGATGACCACAGGTTCAGGACGCCACCCGGCGTCAAGACCTGCTTGCCGATCCCAGAAATTTCATAGATCGCTCCGGTGTTTAGATCCGTGACACGGGTCACGACCGACCCGGGATCGCCCTCGGCGGCCAGGAAACGCACACCCAGCCACCGAGCATCGGCGCTGATGACCGCGTCCAGGATTTCTCCATCGATCGCAATCTCCTCCGTGGATACTTGTCCAGAGGAAACATCCAGCGCGACCAACGATGCCGTCGGCCCTCCATCGCTGAAGAATGAGCCCACACGAACGAACCGCACGACTTCATCGTTGGGCGCGATGCCGATAGAGAGCCACGGCGCATCCCCAATGACCACACGCGTCACATCCGCGCTCTCGGCATCGAACACACCAACGACCCGGCCCCGGCCCGAGGTGCCGGTTCGAGCAATCAGGCCCGCAACAAGCCTGCCGGTTTCGCTGATGACGAGGTCTCGGTGCTCTGCTTGGAAGACATCCCAATCAACATCAGAGCTATATCGAATATCCTGCAACGGCAACAGAGTGACAACAGGACCAGCAAGATCGATGTGCGTCACGTATCCGTCGAGATCAAGCGCGATGATCGAGTTGCCACGATCTGCGGCGTGTACGGCGTGGACGCCTCCGCTTGGCCAGTTCCTTCGGAAACGCTCATCCTGAACCCGATCGAGCGTCAGCTCGAGCAACCCACGTGTTGCCACAGCGTCATCTTCAAATGCTACTTCGAGTACGTACCCGCCTGGATCGACTTCGAATTCGAGTTGATTCCATTCGTACTCGATCTGAACGCAGCCGCTCGACGTTTGCTTCAACAAATACAGACGGTAATCGGGATCTTCGTCATCCGCCGAAACAGATGCGATGACATCCGTCGGGACATCGACGCGGAACGCCAGACGGACGGACTCTTCACCGCCACGCAGCGCGCCATCGATCGCCAGCGTAAACGTTTCACCCGAAGCCGCCGGCCCGATGTCGATCACCTCGCCGCAGTCGCGGAAGTCTTCGGGGCGGTACGGCACGTCGATACGACGCGGCTCCATCGCCTCCCCGTCACCAAGGACGACCCCGCGATCGGCGCGATAGACAGGCGTTCCGTCTGCGAGCAGATCGATTGACTGCGGAAACAGTCCGTTGCTGCGCGGCAATCCGATGACCGCGACCTCACCTGCGCGAGCGATGGGTGCACCAACCCCCAGCGGCCGCTGTCGCACCACGGGCTGCTGCGCTCCACCGGTCAACGCGCGGACCCGCTCGGCGGTGTACGCCGCCGCCTCTTCCGCGCTGACCGACGCATCGCCGTCGATATCCGCCCTTCCCGACCGGAGGCCTTCGAGCAATGCAAAGGTAAACACACCGTTGCGGATCGCAGTGTCTTCGTGCGCGTACTCTCCTTCGGCGGCCGCCGCAATGACCGTCGCACCACCCGCGTCGACGGTCTCGGCAAAGAAATTCTCGAAGCGAACGCCGCTCGTCTCGGCGGTCGCTACCGCCGTGAACGGCCTTGGCTCGAGCGTGGTCCGCGATTGAGTCCCGGCGACGGACCCGCTGATCGGTGTCGGCCCCGTGGCGATCACGGGGTTGTCGGCACAGGCATCGGTCATGACGAAGCGAGTCCGCGCCGGCGATCGCGCCAACGCCTGAACCACGTCTTTCACGAGCACCGATGTTCCCGCAAGGTTGTTGACGCTCGTGTCGCGCATGGCGAGGAATGGCCCCTGATCTCGCGAAACGCCGCCGTGCCCAGCGAAGTAGAAGATCACCCGATCATCGGGCGATGCCTTCGCGACGAAGCCTTCGATCTCGCCGACCAGTTTGTCCGGCGCCATACGCAGCAGCTCGGGCTGCGCGATGGAATCGAGACTGAAGAACTGCCCCACCGCCAGATCGGCGAAACACGCTCGAATATCCGCAACGTCCTGCGCAGGGAAGCGCAGGTCGCTCAGATGCCCATACTCGTCGATCCCGATCCCGATGAAATAGGTATCGGAGACGCCCGGACGGCCTCGGCTATACACCTTCACACTTCTCGGAATCGACGCCGCGCCGTCGTTTGGCTCCAGTAGGGCCTGAACAAGATTGTCGCCCGGCTGGAGTTCGACTGCAAGCGGGATCCTGCGGACAACGCCTTGTGGCGACTCGACATCTATGACTTTGGCGAGGACGCCGTTGACCTGTATGCGGAGGACCCCTCGCGGGGCGTTGCCCAGGAACGCCGAGATGACAAAGTCTGCCGAATTGGAGTCGAACGTGAGTGTCTCGCCGGTCTCCGACGAAGCCTGGTCGCCTGCCGCCGTCCCGGGGCGGTCGATGAATACCGATGGTTGGTCGGCGGCACCGAAGAGCATCGCGTCTGACGCGAGGTCCTCCGGGGTGATCATGATCGGATCCGCACGCGTTTCCTGCAGCGCGCGCAGCTCCTCGATTCGAGCGGGATCCGCGAGACCGATCGCGCCGAGCACCTCGGCAGGACTGTTCAGCTGCGGACTCAACGCTCCTACTGGAATTGCATCTGCGCCGGACGAGACAGTGACACCGTCAACAAAGCCCCCCTCGCTGAGGTATCGCCCATCGGGAAGGATGACAAACACGCCGCCGTCGGCCTGGACATAGACCGTTGCGATGTTCTCCAGCCCGACGCCCGCCGTGACGCTCGCGATGTCCAGACCGCCGGAGTTTTCGTTCTCAACGATCAGGAGGTCTTCGGAAAGCCACCCCAGCACTGCTCGCCCGAGACTGCTTCCGATATCCGTTTCGGAGAACTCATCGCCATCGCGTTGGAGCAAGCGGAGCCCGAGACCAGACTCAAAGACAACCTGCTTCCCGCTCGGGGACACGAGCAACGAGGCTACCCCCCACACACCGGCTGCCACAGCATCGAGACGCGCAACCACCTGCGCTTCCCAACGCCCGTCCGTATCGCTCGCTGAGAAGAGGACAAGTCGGTCTGACCACCCGATGAGCAATCTGGATTCATCCAGCCAGACCATCGGGACCACGGGCAACCAGTCATCCGACAAGGCCTCGAGACTCTCGGACCAGTTCGACGGCGGCGTGCCGCCGCTTGACCACGCGGCGTGTTTGACTTCGTCGACGCTGGCAACCAATCCCTGCTGATCGAGCGTGACGACCAGCACATCACCAGCATCACTCACGATCGCGACGCGCTCGGCATGGGGCGAGACCGCCGACCCGGCCTCCCTTGCCCCCAAGCGATCGATCACCTGCGTTTCATTGATCCCGCTGATTTGGAAGCTGTTGCGGCCCGCCAGCGCAACAATGAAGTAATCATCCCATCGACGAACCAGCGCATAGCCAGACCTCTGCGCCGCCGGCCAGTGGGTCAGCATCCACGCGTCGACCGACCGGTCCCAGTTGCCATCTCGGCTCTCGGCTGCCGATACGAAGCGCAGGTGCTCGCCGCCACCGGGGTCCCAGCCGCCAGACGTCTCGAACTCAACGAGCTTCCGCGGACGCACGTCCCACGGAAAACTCATCGCGGGCTCGTCACGTATAGAGTCGTGGTCAATCGAGCCGGGCTCGTCGAGCATCGCAACAGCAGACGACTCGGCTCGAGGCGAGAGAAGCCACTCGATGCTCCCGGTTGCCAGATCGACCTCGATTCGCCGCATGGGTACGGCCGCAACCTGCCATTGATCCGGACCGAGAGCTTCCTGCATCCGATCTACCAGAAGATAGAGTTTGCTCGAATCCGGATCGATCGCGGCCTGGAAAGGGCGGAGCAGTGACGACCGCAGACTCACGGGTGCGTCGCCTTTCTCTGTCAAGAAGTAGATTTCATGCAAGCTGGAGTTCATTGCGATACCAGCGTCGAAGAGCGACGACCAGCCGATGAACGGCCAGTCTGCACCCGGAACGAGTCCGGTGATCGCCCGCACAGAACCATCCGACGCTGCGATTGCGAACGCCCGGCCGAGGGCGTCTCGAACGATCACCTCGCCGCGACGACGGTCGAAACCCACCGGTCCGGGAGAGACCATCCGATGGAGGAAGAAGTCTTGCATGACCGTCTCGGGGTCTACATCTGCATCCGGTACCCTGCCCGCCTCCTGCAACTGGTCGGCAAAGAGATCGAATGCAGTAGAGGAGAAAGCATGTCGACCGTCTTGAGTGCTCAGGCTTGCGCCACGAGCTTCTGCCAGCATCGTGAACAGCTCAAGTTCGGGGAGGGCTTCGTCCAATTCTTCGGTTGTTGCGCCGTGCTCGGTTCGCCAGAGCACTTCGCCGGTCGTGATATCGATGCCGACGAGGGCCTGCTGGCTCCACGGGCTGACCGGATCAACCATGCGCCTGCTCGCAACAAGAACATCCCCCGCGAAGACGAGGTCGAAGGTTGAAGCGCCGACGACGGAGGGCTCCGGGTCGTTCGTCGGCACCACGATCGGCGTAAGCAGTTCGTCGTCCGTCGCGGTCGGCACGATCACGATCTCGTTGAGCCCGCCAAAGGCAAAGGCTTTACCATCCGGGTGTACCGCCAGGCCGTAGGGCCTGATCGGCATCGGCAGAAACTTCGGCCTGCCGAACGCATCGCTTGGATCATGCCAGTACGCGACGAAGGGCGTCGGCGCGTTGGCGATCGGATGCACCGCAACGGCCTGTGGGCCGCCCGCGGCCCGGCAATACTCGAGCATCGGGACGCCGCCGCGCGCCCAGTCCTCGGGTGGTGTGATCACCCGGCTCCAGCGGCCAACCACCTCGTGCCGATTGATCGCATACTCGACGATCTCCGTCGCGCTCTGCGCGATCAGCGACCACCCGCTCAAACCAAACTTCAGCGACGTCGCCATGCCGTCGACCTCGAAGCGCCCGAGAACGGCTTGCTGCATGATCGACCACAGAGTCACCGTGGAGTTCCCGGTGACCGGATCCACCGCGACAGTTGCAAGGATTTTGCCGCCGACCGACGGCACTGCGAGTTGCGGTTCGGGCCCGACCCCAGACTGCACCACGGGCCGAAACGCCTCACGAGCAGGCGGGTTCGCGATCTGCGCAGCGCTCACCGAGCAACATACGACCGCCATACCGAGCGCGATCGATCGATAGATCCATGTGTGACCACCCGGGCGTCGCGTTGCCATGTCACCGCTCCTTGCTCTCGGCCCCGGAGCCCGGGTCCGCCGGAAGTCCGTTGTTGATCCTGATCCGGGGAGGCTGTCGTTCGACGCACGCGGCAGTGTGATCACGGGCCCTGCGGGTTTCTGCTGGCAGTGACTCGCTGCTGAATCGCCCCGCCCACCCACGTCTTGCAGCGGTGTGCGCGTGGGTTTTCGGTACCAGCGCCGTGGAACGTTGCCGAGACGATGCGGCGCTGAGCGGGAGGAAGCGCGCATCGTTCACTCTCCACGCGCCGAGTTCGACCGCAGTACGGGGAGGGCGGGCATCGCCAGCAGCGAAGACCCGTCGATCCAGAGCACATCGCCATCCGCCGAGAGGCCGGAGACAGGCCGCGCGTAGCGGCTCGGAGCCACCAGCCAGCCAACACCTTCGCCCGTGGTCGCATCGATGACCTGCCAGACGATCCGACTCTGCCTGAGTCGCTCTCGGCTATCGCGGAGCAGTGCATACATCGGTCCGGCCAGACGAACGACCTCCGGCCGCCCGGCGCTGGGCGCAAGGATCGCACCGGTTGCCGACCGAATCTCCGCGAAAGGCCCGGTACCCAGCGGCCCGTCAGCCGTTAGCACGACCACATCAGCGAGTGGTTCGGATTCAAACGCCGTGATGAACTCGCCGCTGCCGCGGGCGGTGACGGCCCAGGCCCTCGCCTGCCCCGCCAGGTCGCTGGACCTCAGAAGCAGCCCACCCCCCGCAGAGATCGCGTGACGCTCGTTTCCTCCATCCGCCTCGGCATCGACAAGATCGCGAAGCCGAATCGGCTCACTCGCATCGTCAGCGTGGAGCTCGTACAGCGACCCATCCGCGATGAACGTGAACGCATCCGCGTCTCGGTCATACACGATGTCGCGAGCCACGCCCCGAAGCACAGCTCTCGATGGCACTCGACCCGTCTCATCGATCAGAAGCACGATCGCCGATCCTCCCGCCTGCGCCGACGTCAGCAGCCAGCGACCCGTCGGATCGTGCGACATGTGCGCGTCAGGCCGGATCCGCTGATCCAACGCCCACTCACCGGTCTGGGCGTTGATGCGCAGCCCACCCATCCGGACCGCACGCCCGTTCCCGATCCATCGCGGCGGCGAAAGTGAGTCGGCCCAGGTGCTCCCGAAGACATCCGCGCGGTCGATCGTGTGTACGCGGTCCCCGGTCGTGGTGTCGAAGATGAGCAGCCTCTCCGACGTGGCGGCAAGCAGCCGTGCGCCGTCGGGCGAAAGCACGGCGTGATCGAAGTCGACGTCTTCCCAGCCTTCACGGATTACGCTGGGCTCAGGCGGCTCAAAGATCGGGAACTCGTAGCCCACGGGTGCGCTTCGGAGCACCGGGCGCTGGATGCCCTTGCTCAGCCGCTCCACCCGGTCCGCGACCGATACGAGGAGCTCCGAGGCGTTGATGATCCCGTTCTCATCGACGTCACCCGCGCCGTTGAGCAATGAGTCGATCACGCAGTACGTGAAGAGCCCGTTCTCGAGGCCAGCGTCTTCGATCGAAACCTCTCCGCCGCCCGATGACGCGAGTGTCGTCGCGCCGACGCGATTGTCAATGTTTGCAAAGATCTCCTCGACGACCACGCCGTCGTCCTCGGCTTCCGCCACGGGCGCGAACCCACGCACACGCACGCCCCGGGCGTCATCCCGATCGATCGCGACAGGACTCACCCCGGGCGAAAACTCCCCCGCGTGACACGTATCGATGAAGATGATCTTGCTGCCAACGAAGAGCCCATCGAGAAGCGTCTCGATATCGGAGAAGAGCACACCGGTGTCGGCAGGACGGTCGAAGTCGACTCCGTGCGATCCGAACGCATAGCCAAGGTCCGATGCGAAGCCATGCCCCGCGAAGTAGACGATGACCCGGTCCATCGGCTCTGCTTCCTCCAAGAAGGAACGAGCACGCAGGATTTCCTCCTTGGTTGCACCGGAGTCCAGCAGGAGTTTGACACGCGTCTGATCAACGAGCACCGCCTGCAGCGCGCGGGCAACGTCTCTCACGTCCTTGGACGCGTACTGCAGATCCCGTTCCGGGTCCCCGTAGTCGCTGACACCGATGCCCAGAAAGTAGGTCGTTGGTACATCACCCCGGCGTTGCGAGGTAACAGTGAGCACTCTCGGCAGCGAAACACCTTCGCTCGCGACAACCGAAAGTTCGATGCGGTTCGATCCGGGAAAGAGCGGCACATCTGCAACGAAGACGCCACGCGCTGATTCCTCGGGCCGAAGCGCCGGAGCGGTCGGAACGCCGTTCACAACAACCGTTACTCTGCTCGGCTCGACACCATCATGGACGCGAAACCGGACGGGCACGCTGTCGCCGTGAGCGGTGATGGGGACGGGGTTCAGCAGCGTGACTCGCGGCGCCGGAACTGTTCCATGCTCCGAGCCGGATGTGAGGCGCGCGACGCGTTCCAAGTACGCGGACGTCATCGCATCGATGAACGCGGGATCGGCCTCACCGATTGCCTGCAACACCTCGTGCGGCCGGTTGTTCTCCAGGTCGATCGATGCCGCGGTGGTGAGGTCGGCTCCATCCACAATCGCGAAGAGGCCGAGACCCCCGGGCGTTGCGCTGTAGCGCCCATCCTCCATGACGAACGCCGCCTCGCCGTCGGCAGAGATGTAGACCGTCACAAGGTGCCCGCCACCGAACGGATCCCACAGTTCGATGCCGTCGGCGGTCTGCACCAGGAGTCGATCGTCACGCAGGAACATTGGAAAGCCGACAACGTCCAATTCAACCGTTTCGACAACCGGATCTTCCACCCGTGGCTCCGCCGAAATCCTGGAGACCTTCACCGACGTCCGACTGCCAACCGCTATCAGGTCACCCGCTGGCGACACGGCCAAGCTCGCCGGACCTGTATGGAGCGTGCGAACCGAGTCTCCCCATACCATCACCATGCCGAAGGCAGTCGTCATGACGAGCCGCCCACCGGCGACCTCGTCAAGGCCCGTCAAGGCGGAGGCGACGTCCGCAGTGACCTTGCTTTGGGAGACAACCGCCTCGATGTCTGCCAATGAACGCTCACTGACCTCCCCGTCGTCTGAGACCGTCATCACGCTCTTACGTGAGAGCAGCACACGCGCAAGCTGAAGCCGTTGGCCCTTCTCACGCGGCCACGAAGCGACCTCTTCGCCACTCTCAACCTCGAACACGACGTAGCGATCGGGTGTCTCGACCACCCGCATACGGTCGCCAAAGCCGGCACCGCTGCCCGGGACCAAACGCCCCAGGCTGAGTTCTCGCGGCAGCTGGAACGGAGGGGGCGAGCCGTCTGGCAAGCGCAACACCGGGGACCCCCGGTCGGTCGCCGCCACTCGAATGGTGCCCGCCACCGGAGGAAAAGTGTCGACCGAGTAGACCTCAGCCCGAGCGAAGTCGACCGCGAACGCCCGGTTCTCGTCAACGAAGCCCCCGGCCCAACGAGTGCGTGGCGACACATAGACCAGCCCTGTTGACTCGTCGTAACCCGAGACTCCAACATTGACGGCCCCACCCTCCAACGCGCCGAGCGCGGCACCCGACGGGTCGAAGAGGCCGACGCCGGTCAAGTCCTGACGGATGACAAGTCGCCCATCACCGCTGACCGCTCCAACAGACAGAAACTGCGCGTACGCAGCAGGCGCCGGACGAACGTCGATCTCGCCCGTCCGCAGCCCGACCCTGAAGATCCGGCCTTCACCCGAGGTGAACGTGACCGCTTCGTCACTGCCCGTCAGCCCGTGGCAGACACTTGAAATCCAAGCCTCGTCTGCGTCCGCGGCAAAGATCTCCTCGGCCGAACGCGACCAGAGCACGTCTCCACTCTCAACGTCTATCGCCTCGAGCGCGCGATCGCTGCCCGTGACCGGGTGCCAAGTGACGACCGTCTGCGCATCGGCACTCAAGAACAGACTCCGCCCGCCTAACGCGAGACGCCACCAATCGATGTCGTGCTCCGGATCGCGATCGATCTGAACGGGTGGTTCTGTCTCATCAAACGGGAGCACATGGAGGTTGCCGAAGCCATCGAACGCCGCAGCGTGCGAAGCCGTGCTGTTCCAGACGAGCTCGCGCGCGACCGCAGGCAGTCTGTACGAGAATCGCTCCCCGCTGCCGGTATCGCTCAGCTGCACGACAGGAACCCCATCGACCACAACCCCGCCAGCGAGCCTGACTGCCGCAGGAGCGATGGCAAACGCAGTCATGGCGCCGTCTTCGGTATCTGCTGTGAAATCATCCGGATTCCCACCAGCACGCGGCTCACGTTCTATGGAAATCGTCACGCGGTCCTGCAACAGTGAAAACAGGTGCCATTTGCCGTTGGCGAGGAGCAAGAGACCCGTCCCATCGGCAACGAACGAGAGTCCCGCAATCCCAAGCGACGCCCCCTCGCGCGGCTCGTCTAAACCGAGCGTCTCGATTGTGTGCCGGGTCATGCGAGCCCGATGGTGAACCGACCAGACCTCGAAGCCGGCCGGACTCCACAGCGCGACGAACCGCGCTGCGTGATCGACCGACAGCTTGGTCGCCCCCCACACCTCCGTCTGCGGCACGATCCGACGCTCAGGTTTCGCCGCAACGTCGAATGCCTTCCCTTGCTGAGCGACAGCAAGCAGCACGACTGCCGCGGATCGCCACAACACCGAGCCAGCCGACTTCATCACTTCTTTGCCTGAACGATCTCAACGACGAGACTCGCCGTTCCCTCGTCCGCGCGCGCGGTATGGGCAGACTCGGCAGTCGAACTGGGATCTCGGTGACTTCGAGGCGACAGCGCCTGCGCGAGGTTGCCCGAGCCCCGCGGCGAAAGCATCGCCTTCACGCGTACCAGACTCGTCCGTTCCAGCCCCAACTCGCTCTCGGGAACCGGACACGCCGCGTCCGCCTCGACCATCGCGTACAGCGTCGGCGTTGTGTACAAGCCTCGCGCGGTGATAGCGGTGTCCTTCACGATCTGATCAAAGCAAAGCATGCCGGCTCCATAGTCCGAAGATGCGAACACGGTCAGCTGCAGATCGCGATCACTCCCGTTCTCAAAGCGGAACCGCACCAGATCGCAGTGTGCCACCCGGACGACCCCGTCCGCATCCGGCGCGATCTCCGTTCCGTCATCGCGCAGGAGCCGAATCGAAAGCTGCGCAGCACCACCCGTCGCGTTCCAAAATTCCCTGCTACGCATCAACGCCCCGGCGTGCTGGACGACGGTCAGATCCGCCAGAGGCTCCGACACGTCGAACGAGTACAGCGGGTCACCCCGCGGGGGTTCAGCATCGTGCATCGCCGAAACATCGGCGATCGGGTACAGGCCGACCTCACCGCCGTGCTCGGCGGTATCGAGAGCCAACGCCCCTTCGCCGAGGGCGCTGGCGATCTCGATCGACCGGCGAGCCGCTTGTCTTCTGACGGCCGCGGCGAACTCGGCATCGACGCGAGGCGAGATGTAGAGCCGCGCCGGGTCACCGGACGGTGTCACCAGCGTCGCGACTGCGTGATCCGGAAGAGCAAGCCCCAGATGCACGACCGACTCGGTCAGCGACGCCTCAGCGACTTCCCCCGTCCGCAGCGGCGGCGTGCCCCGTTCAAGAGCGTCGATCGAGGCGAACACAGCGACGCGCGCTCCAACGCCGAACCCGATCGCGGAACCGCGGTCCAGCCTGATCACCCCATCCGTGCCTGACGTGATTCGCGCGTGCGGCACACGGTACCGACCCCCGAGAAACTCAACGCCGCTGTGATCCGTCGTGCCAGTACCAGAGTGCAACCCGGCCTCATCGAACCATGCCGACCCTGGGTGCAACGCCGGGCGCTGCTCTGTCATGTCTGGGAAGCGACGATCAAACTCCCGCAGAATCGCAGCGTAAAGATCGCGGTACGTCGATCGAGGCGGCAGGGTCTCGAGCGCCTTGGCCAGCGCATAGGAAAAGTAGCCCCAGTACACTCCCCCGATGGTGTCCCATCGCGCGAGCCCGTCATCGGCAACCGCGGAGAAACACACGAATCGCTCGGTTGGTGACCCGTCAAACAGCTTGGCAACATCGCCGTCAGCGGCGCGAACTGCCTCGTAGTGCTCCGCGAGTTCAGGGAACAGCCGCTCATCCGACCCGTCAATCTCGCCGACACGATGCATCGAGAGATCGGGCGGACCGCGAAACGCCGTCTCGCTATGGCAGGCTTCAACGAACATCACCAACTCGCCACCGAGGCTGCCGATCCGATGGCGGAACGCGGCCAGGTCATCGTCGCGGATGTCGTACTCGCCTTCGTCTATCGAGCTGTGGACAGTAACGAGCGTCTCGTCGAGGTGATCGTCCGCTTCATCTCCGTCGTCGTCTTTCACCTGAGAGCCATGTCCGGTGTAGAAGAGGACCACCGTGACTTCGTCACCGGCCGTCGTGATCGCTTCAGCCCGAGCGATCAGCCCACGCAGTGACTCACGAATCCGATCACGGGTCGCATCACCGTCAAGCAAACTGGGCATCCATCGCACACCGAAGCGGTCACGCATGAGCGGCAGAATGACCCGCTCGTTCGTCCGATGGATCCCGTCGTCCTCGCCCGCGTCGTTGAGCCGCACCAGCGAAATGTCCTCGTACGGGTTCGAATAGTCGGCGATCCCGATGTACAGACCGATGACCTGACGCTCCGCGACAACCGCACGACTGAACAATCCGAGAACACAGAGCACAGCGAGTCTGAAGAACGCCTCACTCATCAGCCACCCCTCCATCGACTGCAAACCCGACCCGCTCCGATGCCTCCAGTCCTGGCGGCTCGTTCCGCCAGACCGTGCCCATGATCGCACTCCGCCGACCGCGCTCGAACAGATCACGCATCTGGTCCGGTTCAAAGACCTTGGCGTCGAAGAGGTTGTACGTCGGAGGCACAAACGCGATGTTGAAGTCGTACCCGACGTCCGCGGCTCGCCGGTAGAGCCGGTAGATGTGACCAGACTGCTGCTCATCGAAGAGCACGCCCACGGACGAGGACGCAATCGCCAAGAGCGATGGCTCCACGGGCACCCTTGCCGGTTCTCTCGAGATCGCACCGTTGACAACGACCCACATTCGCGATTGCTCGAGACCGCCCATGACGCCCGACGCCTCCGCCGCCGCGTTGAGCGCGCTCATAAAGTTGCGAAAGAACAGCGGCGCCTTCGCCGCCCCGTCCACATGCATCTGCCAGAAGGTCCCACCGGAATCACCTTCGACTTCGACATAAACCGGCGGAAAGAACACGGGGATCGATGCCGACGCCAGCAGCGCCGACCTGTACGCTTGCAGGCGATCCGCGGCGGGGCGGTCGGATGACGCGATCTTCCCAAGATCCCAGATCGTGAGCTCGCCCGTATCCAGATTTGTCGAAGCGACGAACAGCCCACGCCCGGAGCGGTACGCGTCCGCGACCTCTTCAAGGATCGGCTCGTCGATGGTGCGCGCGAGCAGGCCCTCTAGCGGCCGCGTCGAGTGCAGCGACGAACCGAAGAACCGGAGCAACGGGGTCCGGGGAACATATATCTGATCTGTTGTTACTTTGGTGTAAAACCGCTCAAGCTCCGGGTCGTACGCCCGCCCCAGAAACGCGTAGGTCGCCATCAGCGCACCCGTTGAGACGCCCGTCACCACGTCGAAAGCCGGGCGTGTCCCCTGCTCTGACCAGCCGTAGAGCACCCCGGCACCGAAGGCGCCGTGCGATCCACCGCCCGAGAGCACGAGCACGTCGAGCCCGCCTCCAGACTTAGACGCTCCCCCCGCTACCGACAAGACCTCCGTCAGACGCGAGCCGAGGCCCGAGGCACCGGACGCACCGTCCTTCGCAGTCGAAGACAGCCTGACGGCACCCCAATGCAAACCACTGGCGTCTGATGAAACGCCCTTCGGACGTGACGCGCAACCGCCGCAGCTTGCACCAATCACCACAAACAACGCGACAGCAACCAAGACCGAGCGACTCATCGAGATTCCATTCATAAAGCACGGCGCCCGATTGAAGCCGGGCACCATGCGGAAGCCGGGACGCAGACCATGCGTCAACGCGAATCAGACGCCGAAGAACTGGCGGAGGCTCATCCCGTCTTTGCGCCCTTCGACCTGAGGAACCTGGCTCTCACCGCCTTCGCTCGCGGCACGCTGGACGCGAGACATGAGCTCACGCAGTGTGATGTCGATGCTCCCCGTATCGAGTTGCTGCACGAGCAGATAGGTGAACACACTCGGCTGCCCGCCGCGCCCCGCCATCGCGACCTGGTCAGACCTGCACGCCGCGAGCAACACGTGATCACCGGGCCCTTCGTACAAATCGGTCGCAGCCGACTTCTGGCCGCCTTCCGCGTCTACGAAGCGATCAGGAATCTCGACGCGATCAGCAACCCAACGCTGCTTCATCGAGATGCGCTTGGTCTCACCGCCGCCCAGCGTGCCTGTCCCCGAATGGCACGAATCGAGGACGACCATCCGCCGCGTAGAGCGGAGGCCGGCCATCACCGCCCCGATCTCTTCGTCGAGGATGATCGTCGACCTGTCGCCGGTCCCCCAGACGTACAACGCTTCATCGCGACCGTCGGGTTCGTTGTCCTGCGCCCCCATGTTCTCATCAAGCTGCGTGCCGTGCCCGGAGTAGTAGAAGAGCGCAGATCCACCGGGTCCGGCCTGCCCCAGGTGACGCCGGGCCGCCGTGAGGATGTGATCGCGAGTCGCCTCTGCATCGTTGATAAGAACAATGTTCTCATCCTTGTAGCCGAACTGCTCGACCAAGACCCGGCGCATCTCGAGCGTGTCGGTGACACAACTCCCAAGATCACTCCGCACGCCCGGGTAGTCATCGATCCCCACAAGCACCGCGTATCGCTCGTTCGGATCGCCGCCGCCGGGGTAGCGAGACGCCCAGTCGACGTTCGGGCTGCTCGTGGCCTGCGCGATCTCACGGATGTCGATCGTGTACGCACCACTCTGGCGCTCGGTCAACGCGTTGACGAGCAGGACGTACTCGCCCGAGTACGGCAACTCCATGCGAACACGACTGTTCAGCCCGGGCCCTCCGTCATCATCGCTGGTGAGCAGTTCAAGGCCGTCGTCGCCGCTGAAGAACACCGCGAGGACCGGGTCAAACGCCTCTGAGTTGAGCGAGATCTCCACACTCTGCCCGCGCCGCCCGCTGAACGACACGCGATCGAAGAGACTCCCGTCGCCCAGGCGTTCATCGGAGCCCGGCTCGAGCCGTCCGTCGTGACTCCCACCGATCTGCAAGCCTCCCGTCGTGCGCCCGCCGATACCGCCGCCGGAGCTTCCACCGCTCACATCGACCCGGAGGTCGTAGCTGCCGCGGTCCGACGCGGTGAGCCCGTTCGCGATGATGACGAACTCGCCCGAACGATCAGCCGTGAACACCAGCCTCGCGTCAACACCCGAACCGCTGTCGTCGTCCTCGGCGAGCAGATCAATGCCGCCGCCCGTCGCACGTCCGATGAGAAGGTACGAGTCAAAGTCGCGCGACGACATGTCCACCGTCACCGTTTGCCCGCGCGAGAGGGAAACGGTGTACGTGTCATACAGCGATCCGTCGTCCATCCGGCTATCACCAGCAGAGAGACGGCCGCGGGTCCGGCGCGCCTTCGCCTCTCGCCCGATCTCACCCTTGTCATACACCAGCTTGCTGCCAGCCCCCGCGGCGACAGCCGACTTCGATCCCGGCTGCACGCCCGCGACCGCCGCGCTGACGCTCACCGCGAGCCCAACGCACCAGAGAGCAATATTCATGGCCATTCCTTTTCTTACTCTTGTGAGCAGGTCCCCCAAACTCACGGCGCCTTCATATCAAGCCGCGGGAGCCCCGCGGCATCCATCCCCGTATACATCGCGTTCAGACGTTCGAGCCGCCCTGCGCTCATCGAAACTGAAGAAAAAATCGAACCTTCGCAGCCGGACACCTGCGACGCATCCGACCAAGCCGCGTCGCACTGCCCATCACCATTCTCGTCGAGGTAGACAACCGCGCCGCCATCGCCTAGATCCACAAACGCGTGCTGACCGCCTGCGGTCGAGAGGATTCCACCGCGCGACCCACTGCTTGCGAGCTCGTCGATTCCCCATCTCGCCACGTGATCATCCTCGAGTTCCTGGCCGCTCGCGACATCGAACACGGCAAACGCCCAAGGCGCTTGCTCCTCCAAGGTCTCGCCCCCGATGAAACCAAAGGCGATCCCATCGGCCGCCCCGTCACCGTCGATGTCGATCACCCGAGGCGGCACGGCATCAATGAACGGGAGCTCTCCCATCAAGAGAGACCGCAACGCGTCTGCTCCACCCTTCTGGGATGCGCCATCAAGAAACCCGCTCTTTCCCCGCAGCGGTGTATCCCACGCCAAACCAGACCCGCCACCGCCGCGCGGCAAGAATTGCACGAGCACCCCCGCTGTGATCACGAGCACCGCGGCAGCAGCGACGAGCTGCGGAGCCCACGCACGCCGCAGCGGTATCGATACAGGCCCGTCGCTCATCGCCGACCGTTCGGCGAGTTGCTCGGCAAGGATCTCCGTCCCACCCGAGGCCAGCAATTCCTCGAGCGCCGCATCTGAAATCTCCTGGGGCCCAATCGTTCCGTCGCTGATCGCAGCGAGCATCTCGATATCGTCGATCGGCCGCGGGGTCGAGTCAGTCATTGCCGCCGCCTCCCGGACCGAAGCCCTTCTTTGTCAGACAATCGCGGACGGAAACCTTGGCCCGATCGAGCAACGCGGTGACATTCTGCGGCGAACAGCCGAGCGCGTCGGCGATTCGGCCCTTGGCCATACCAAACTGGCACCACAGCTCGATGCCCAACCGTTGACGCCCGGGCAGCGCGTCGCGGCAGATGGCGTACGCCCTACGAAGCTCATCGCCCGACGTCGGGTCGGCAAAGAACGACTGCGCGATAGAATCGACATCCGACCATGCATGCTCGTTGACCCGCTTCCGCCGTCGGTACGCGATGAACTTACACGAGGTCATGACCAGCGTCGAGATCCGACTGAAGCCGCACCAGCGAGAGCGTGACCGAGGCCCCCAGTATGACGCCGTGACCTGCGCCCACCCCTCCGCGGCAAGATCTTCCGCCTCATCACCGTCAGCGAAGCGAGCACAGCCCGCAACGACACGCCGGTGATGCTCCTCGTACACACACGCCCGGGCGTTCCGGCTCGCCTCCTGCCACCTCGTCAACGCATCTTCGCCCGGCGGTTGATCGAGAGACAGATCCTGCCACCCGAGCACCTGCTCGCACGCAATCGACGTCGCCAACTCCACGAGCGGGCTGGATGCGCGCCCCGACCCCGACAACGCCGCTGTGTACCTCTTGCGCAGTTCCGCCAGACCACCGCCGCCGCCGAGCACTTCCGTGATCGGGTTCGCCTTGCGCGAGGAAGACTCGATGAGCCACGCGACGCCCCAGGCCAGGTTTGCCTCGGTCAGGCCCGGGCCATCGATGCCCAACGCGCGGGCACGCTCGACGGCGCCGCCGAGGTCATCCGCCCACGCGACGCGGAGTTCGCTCGCGATCTCGGCGGTCCTCGGCACAGCCGCTCCGTCAGGCATACCTTCGCTCCATGACCGAAGCCGGTGCTCGCGCCCCGAACCACGGCGCCGGTGCCGCCCAGCGTTCTCGTGGGTCGTGTCCGCCTTGTCCCCCTTGTCCGCCGACGTGCAGCGTATCACCGGCAACAAGACAACTGCATGACACATCGCAAAGTTCACCTCAGCGGACGCCCGGCACCGGCACAAGCACCACGGCCGGCACCCCGAGCGCGAGTCCCGCAATCGCCGCCATGCCGACAAGTGCCGCCCGCATCGCGGCTTGACGCACGACCAACCCGATGTCGCCGGCGACGCGTCGATTCCGCCGGGAAACACCGGTGGGCCCGCAAGCACCACCCGCCGCAGAACGGTGTGACGTGCATGTCGAGCGTCCACCACTCCCGCGCGCCCGCTCGAGCTCCGCCTCGCCCTGCGTGACGAGCCGTTCTCGGGTCTTCTGCAACATTCGATGTGCCATCGAACACGCCCTTTGTATAAGCCGAAACCGCCCGGGCCGAGGGCTTCCCAGGCCCGGGCAGGATGCGCTTGCTGCGCGTTGTTCGAACCAGTTCCTCACAACATCTTGCTCAGGCTCAACAACGCCCGAGGTCCCAGTGAGCGCGACCCCACACGTCGTACCCCCGCAGGTACCAGCGATACCCGTACGGCGGGCGCGGCGGGACCGGGCCGATCCAGTACGTTGGAAACGCCGCCGCCGCTGAACGCGACTCTCGACCAGCCTCGACCGGTGCCGGATCGTCCCGGTCGAAACGCTCGGTGGTGACCATCTGCGAACCGACCGATCTCGCTTCTGGAGGCGGAGTGTCGGTCATGCCGCGGACCTGGCCCTGGGTGACACTGACACTGACGAGGCTGAGAAGAACGATACAGAGGGTGATGATCTTCGTTGACATGGTCTTGCTCCTGACTCGCTGCGTTGAGGTTTCCACGACGCCGAAATCGACGCCCCACACCCGTTGGGGACCACACCACAACCAGACTTCATGCAGCGTGTCAAAAATCTCACGAGATCACGACCGAGCCCCCCTGACCTGCCACCCAAACCCAAGGCTACCAGCATCGCTACGGATCAACTCCTCGCGAGAAGGTCACCCGGACCCACTTGGTGCCACGAAGCGGGCGGACGGGCAAACCGATCGCCATATCCGCGAGACCCGGACGATGATCGAGAACACCGCGAGCGGCTGCGGCTGGAAGGCTCTCGCGGATGTTGTCTCTGGCTCGCTCGAACGATGCATCGGAACCACACGCACACCCGACGACGGCTCGAAGGCTCCGATGCCAAGGGCTGCGAGTTAGGATGCCACCGCGCTGCGGCACTCGATCGAAGGCTCGGTGTTTCGGCAGGCACTGGCGAGTTCAGGAACTCCGTGATGAACTGCGGATCAACCGCAGACTGCCGCGATGACGAGTCGAGTCCTGACGGCCGTGTTGCTTGCTGGCTTTCTGGCGGAAGCAGGCGCACGCGCGACCGAAGAAGCGGTGCGCCAACCTGATGTTGGCAACACCGGTCACCCGGATGACACCCGCGGTTTGCCGCTGAAGATCTCTGTGGACCTGGATGCTGACGATGGTTTCGGTGCAACGGTCGAATCGATTCGGTTTCGCCTTGTCCCCCCGGGTACTGTGGCGGCCGGCGCGTTGCCGTTCGAGTTGTCCCAGCCAGGCTGGTTGATGGATCAGGAGCTGTCCAACAGCCAGGCTGCGTACCTGCTTGGCTACCAGACGCACGTCCAGTTCGTGGATGCACAACTCGGTCAGCTCGACGATAAGGATGTTGAGGACGCGGAGCGAGAGCGATTCCACGCAGTGCATCTCAGTCACCCGCAGCGGCCGTTCCTCACAAACTGGCTGGACTCGGCGTCTCGGATTTCACGCTCGGTTGCCAGACTTGCTCGCGTCGAGGTACGTGGGGCCCCGGTGCATATCGATGTTCATCTGCCGGGGGCGGCGCTCTGGCTCCGTGCTGTCGGCGATATCGAAGTCAGTGAACTGGTGCGATCAGGTGCGGGCAACTTCGCGATGCAGCACCGATATGTGCGCTCTCCAGAGACCCTTGCGAATGAGCTCCTGGCAACATCCAGCGGGGTCCGATCTGAGTTGGGCTTCCGACATCTGTTGGGAGATGTGAGCGAGATCGTCCTGCTGCTTGCCGGGGGACGCACCGACCAGGCACGCCTCCGCCTCGACCGCCTCGGCGTCAGCCCAACCCGCGGCCCGAACCGCAGCCCGACCAACCGCCCGGCACCCTCGCCCGGACCCCGACTGATCCCCTGACGCCGGGCCGCGGCCGCACCCCGAGGCCGACGTCCCCGTGCCTGCCGGTGAATCCTCACCCGCGCATCCCGGTATCAGATCAGCGGCTTCCCCGACCGGCCGAAACAGGCTTGAGCAGGCCTCAGCCCCAGCCGATCGCCCATCGCCGCCCCCAACGGCACGCGCCCGCGGCCCCCAGGCCGCGTCACAAGCAACAAACAAGCAAAAACAGACCGACACCAGAGGAGCACAGCAGATGCGTCAGACCAACCGCCCCAGGCAGGCCCCCCTTTCCATCATCAGCGTTGCCGCGATCGGGCTGACCGCCCTCGCGGGGCTGCCCATGTCGGCCGCCGCCGCCGATCCCGCACCCTTCAGCAAGGTCGGCGAGGGCCTCGAGCGCGTCGTCAGCACGACCGATGGCTCCAAGCCCCTCTGGGACCTCTACACCGACAAGAAGACCGGGCGCCTGCTCGCGATCCTGCCCGCAGACTACGAGCAGCAGCTGCTCATGATCTCCTGCACCGTCTCGGGCGGCGACCCGCAGGCCGGCGTCATGGGCCCCACCCACTACGCCAAGTGGCAGCGCGTGCGCAACCAGCTCATGCTCGTCAAGCCCAACCTCAGCGTCCGCACCGAAGGCGACAAGCAGGCCCAGGACTCGGTCGAGAACCTCTACACGGGCAACGTCATGCTCGACACGCCCATCGTCGCGATGCAGGGGCGCCGCCCCGTGATCGACCTGGGCACCATCACCACCGCCCAGGCGAGCAAGTTCTTCGGCGCCTCGGTCTTCGCCGGCTACGGGCCCTCGCTGCGCGCAATCAACCCAAAGCTCGCGATGCCGACCAAGATCAAGGCCTTCCCCGAGAACGTGATCGTCGAGCAGGAAGCGCCGGCGAGCAACGGACGCATCGTGCGCATCTCGTACTCGATCGCCGCGCTCGAGGGCACCCGCGGCTTCAAGCCCCGCAAGGCCGACCCCCGCGTCGGCTACTTCTACAACTGGCACCAGGACTTCGCCGCCCCGGCCAACCGCGGCGTGACCGACCGCTACATCAACCGCTGGCACATGGAAAAGGCCGACCCCAGCCTCAAGCTCAGCCCGCCCAAGGAACCCATCGTCTGGTACATCGAGCACACCACGCCCGTGCGCTACCGGCGCTTCGTGCGTGAGGGCATCGAGATGTGGAACGACGCGTTCCGCAACATCGGCATCGACGGCGCGCTCGAGGTCCGCCAGCAGGACGCCTCGACCAACGCCTTCATGGACGTCGACCCCGAGGACGACCGCTACAACTTCTTCCGCTGGAACACCACCGACCAGGGCTACGCGATCGGGCCCAGCCGCACCAACCCCTACACGGGCGAGATCCTCGACGCCGACGTCGTCTGGCACCAGGGCCTGACCCGCAGCATCCGCTCGGGGTTCGAGAGCCTCGCCAACGACATCGCCGACCAGGCCTTCGACGCCGAGACCAAGGCCTTCTTCGAGCAGCACCCCGACTGGGATCCCCGCGTCCGCCTCGCCGAGGTCGGCCTGGGCACCCCGCCCGCGCCCGCGATCGAGCAGGAGGGTGAGGACCAGCCGCGCCAGCGCATGAACATCGCCCATCTCTCCAGCCCCGCGGCCTGCGTGATGGGCAACATGCTCAGCCTCGACTTCACCCTCGCCGACGCCGCGATCATGACCGGCATGCTCGAGACCGAAGAAGACGCCACCCTCCTCGACGGGCTCCCCGAAGACTTCGTCGGGCAGATGATCCGCTACATCTCGGCGCACGAGGTCGGGCACTGCCTGGGCCTCCAGCACAACATGACCGCCTCGACCATCCGCACGCTCGAAGAGATCAACAGCCCCGGCTTCGAGGGCCCCACCGTGGGCTCGGTCATGGAATACGCCGCGGTCAACATCAACCACGAGCTGGGCGAGGTGCAGGGCCCCTACGCCACCACCGAGCTCGGCCCCTACGACCACTGGGCGATCGCCTTCGGCTACGGGCCCGCGAGCGAGGTCGACGAGGTGCTCGCCCGCGTCGCCGAGCCGGACAACATCTACGTCCCCCAGGTCGCGATGAGCTTCTCGAGCGATCCGCGCAACGTGACGTGGGACCTCGGCGCCGACAACCTCAACTTCGCCGAGTCGCGCCTGAGCCTGGTCAAAGAACTCCGCACCAAGCTGCTCGACGAGATCGTCGACGAAGGCGAGAGCTGGGCCGAGGCCCGCCGGCGCTACCAGGCCCTGCTGGGCACCCACCTCCAGAGCGTCGTCATCGCCTCGGGCTGGATCGGCGGCAGCTTCCTCTCCAACGACTTCAAGGGCGACCCCGACGGGCGCATGCCCATCGCCGACGTCCCCGCCGACGCCCAGCGCCGCGCGATGCACCTCGTCATCGACAACACCTTCAACGATGAGGCCTTCGGCCTCAGCCCCGAGCTCGTCCGCGCCATGGGCAAGGAGTACTGGTGGGACCCCGCCGGCATCGGCGAACTGATGCAGGATCAGTCCTACAGCGTCAACAGCCTCGTCGGCAGCATCCAGGCGACCAGCCTCAGCCTGCTGATGAACCCCACGCGCCTCCGCCGCGTCTACGACAACGAGTTCCGCGCAGGTGACGACGCGCTCACCCTCGACGAGATCGTCACCACCGTCACCGACGCCGCCTGGACCGAGCTCGACGGGCCCGAGATGGACCTGGCGATCTCCGACTTCCGGCGCAACCTCCAGAAAGAGCACACCAACAGGCTCATCACCCTCGCGCTGATGGACACCACCACCAGCCCCTCGATGCGCACCGTCTCCACCCTCGCGACCGCCGAGCTGCGCCGCGTCAACGACATGGTCAAGAGCGGCATCCAGCACAAGCCCGACACCTACACCGCGGCCCACCTCCAGGACCTCAACCAGAAGATCGACAACGCGCTGACCGCCGCGTACGTCATCGCGCGCTGACAGGCGCACCGCAGACACACACCACCGCGCCGGGCCCACCCGCCCGGCGAGGCCTTCTGCCCCCCCCCACCGCTTCACGCCCCCCAGCTCCCGGCTCCCCCGCCTCGTTGGACAGGCGTCCCGCCTGTCTCTCCCTGCCTCTACCCCTTCCCCTCCCCCGCGCCCCGCGGGAGAGCCGGCCGAGTCCAAAGGGCGAGGTCGGAGGAGGGCTCACCACCCGGGAAGCACAACACCCCGCCTCACGCTGCGGACCCCGCTTCCCCCGTCCCCACCAGGGCAGTGGCATGCCAGACCGCCCCGCATCCGCGCCGGCCGGTCATCCCGCGGCGTGCGCCCGCAGGTCCTCCAGACGCACGACTTCGAGCGATGCCAGGTGCGTCGCATCGAGCACGACGCGCGGCGCATGCCCCGCCTCCATCGCCTCGGCCCACCGCGACACGCACACGCACCACCGGTCGCCGGGCCTCAGCCCCGGGAACCCAAACTCCGGGCGCGCCGTCGAGAGGTCGTTCCCGCGCGACTTGGTGTACGCGAGAAAACGCTCATCCATGACGCAGCAAACCGTGTGCGCGCCGTGATCCTCCTCGCCCGTCTCGCAGCAGCCGGTCCGGTAAAACCCGGTCATCGGGTCGCGCGAGCATTCGGCCAGTTCACCGCCGAGCACGTTCTTCGCCATCCTCCGCCTCCACTTCTTCCGCCTCGCCATGACCGGGAACACGCCGCGGCAGACCGCCCAGGCGGGCCAACCCGCAGCGGCGCCCCGCACCGGACACGCCCCGACGCACACCCGCGAGCCTACCCACGAGCGACACCCGATCTCTGTTTCATGCCGCCGGCGATGCGTCAATCCGTCGAGCCCAAGCCCGAAGGGGTGCACCTCGTGCTGCTGCGCGTCATCGCCGAGAACCGCCGGGCCGCGGCCATGCGCCCCAGTCGCCTCGAGCGCCGCGACATCGCCGAACGCTTCCGCCCCCCGCCGGGCCGCCCACCGCAATCGCCCCCGCGCCAGCGATAAGCACGCCCGATCTGCCCCCCCGATCTGCAGCGCGGTACGCTGGCGTCATGGAAGACCTCCGCTGGGGCGTCGCCGCGACCGGCAAGATCGCCCGCAAAGCCGTCCCGCTCCTTGCGCGCGCGAACCGCTGCGTCGTCGCCGCGGTCGCCTCATCGAGCATCGAGCGTGCGAGGGCCTTCATCGATGAACTGGAGCTCGCAGCCGCGAGGCCCTGCACGTACGACGACCTGCTCGCGGGCGATGCCCACGTCGACGCGTGCTATCTCGCGACCCCCAACCATCGCCATTTCGACATGGCCGCGAGCCTCCTGGAACGGCGCGTCCATGTGCTCAGCGAGAAGCCGCTGACAAGCCGCGCCGATCAAGCCGAGCGCCTTGCATCGATCGCGCGCGAGCGCACCGCCCTGCTCACCGAGGGCTTCAAGTTCCTCCACGCCAAGCACCACCGTGCGCTCGAGCGCATCGCCGATGATCCGGCAGGCCCGATCGGTCCGCTCCGACACATCACCGCCTCGTTCGTCATCAACCTGGACGAGCGCGCGCCCGGCAACGACCGCACCTCGGCCGCGCACCACGGCGGCGCACTCATGGACCTGGGCTGCTATCCGCTCGCCTTCGCCCGCCTCATCGCGAAAGAAGAGCCCGCCGAATGGACCGCACGCGCGATCCTCCACGACCCGCACCCTGGCGAGTCACTCCCGGTCGACGCGCTCACCCTCGTCCGCGGCGCCTTCCCCTCGGGCGTCACCTTCGACCTGCGGTGCGCGCTCGATCGCGACGCCCTCGACCACGAATCGCTCGAGATCGACCCCCACCCGCCCATCGGCGCGACGCTCGCGGGCGACTGGGGCAGGTGCTTCACGCCTTGCCCGTTCGGCTCGCCCCCGATGCCTCGCTCGATCGATGTCGACCGCTCGCCCGACCACCCCGACGGGGCGGGAGCGCTCAGCCTGCCCGTCGGCGAGGACGACGACCCGTTCGTGCATCAGTTCGCCGAGTTCACGGCCGCCGCGCTGCGCGCCGACCACGACGCGATGCGCCCGAGCCCGCACTGGTCCATCAACCAGGCGCGATGGATCGGCGCGATCCTCGACCGCGTCGGCGTCCGCTTCGATCACTAAGGTCCGTGCCTTCAGCCGCCCCCGCGCAGCGCCTCAGCAATCGCCTCAGCCAACGCGATGAACCGGCGCTGCGCCTCGGCAGGATCCGGCCCCCCCGGCACCGAAGAGCGCGCAGCGCTCACCAGCCCGCACAGCTCGGCGAGTGCGCCCGCGTGCGGCGCGAGCCCGTCGCCCAGCACGTCGGCCGGCCCCGCCGCCAGCTCGCCCAAGACGTGCCCCGGCGTCTCGCCCGCGTGCTCCCGCACCGCGAGCGCCGCCCGCGCGAGCGCGAGCTGCTCGTCGGCCGTTGTCGCCAGTCGCGACGCGCGCCCCGCGTCGCGATCGAGCAGCGCTCTGAACTGTGCGCTCAGCGTCAGCTCCGCCGGGCGTGTCGCTTCGTCGATCGCGCCCGCCTCGAGCTGCCAGTAGCGGCTCGCGCTCAGCGCGCGTTCATCGAGCGCGCGGGCCGCGCGCACGTCACCGGCGCCGGCGAGCAGCGATCGGATCGCCCCCAGCCCCGCCATCACCCCCGCGTCCGGGCGGCTGAGCCCGACCCACGCGTCGACCCAGGCCGCCCGCGCCTCGCGCAAAAGGCGCGCGAGCGACTCGACCTGCTCGATCGCTGGCTCGCCACCCCCGCCAGCCGCGAGCGCACCGACCGGACCGATCACGGGCGCTCCCGCCGAACGCGACAGGCTCGCCGCCAGCTCGTCTTCGCCCGGCATATCAATGATCCAGCGGGCCTGCCGGGCGAGCTCGAGCAACGCGTCCGGATTCTCGCGCGTGATCGCGCCGAGCCGACCCGCAAGCCTGCGGTACGGCGCACGCACCGCGCCGCCCCCGGTCTCTCGCAAACGCGCGTCGAGCGTCTCGATCAGGCCGACATCGCCCGCGGCCGAGCGCATCGCGCGGTCCAACGCGAGCACGCCGGGGTCTGCGAGCAGCGTGCCATCGAGCAGCACGCGGACCGCCGACGTGCGCGCACGACCGCGCTGCTGGGTATACCCGTCGAGCAACGCCGACCGAGCCGGCTCGAGCTGGCGCAGCACGCCGGCGTCCGCAGCGGGCTCATCCCCGCCGGCGTGCGCGAGCCGCAGCGCGAGGCGCAGGCGAGGCAGCGCGGTCGCCTCGCCCTCGACGAGCTGGAGCAACGCGGCGCCGACGCCCACGCCCGCACCGGGCTCGCCGACCAGCGCTTCCGATACATCGGCCCCCAGCGCAAATCCTTCCAGCAGCGCGAGCGCAGCCGGCGGGTCTTCACCCCGCACCGCCACCACCGCGCGCACCAGCTCGTCGGCGACACCCGGGGGCAACGCCTCGACGCCGGGCCCGGGGCGCAGCAACCGCGACGCCGATTCGAGCACCCGCAGCACACGCGCCGCCGACGCCCTGTACGCCGCGTCCTCGGCGCCGATCCCCAGCAATTCGCCCACCGCTTCAACGCCCGGTCGCTGTGCGCCCGATGCTTGCAGAAACGGCTCAAGCACACGCTGCACGTCGGGCGCTTCGCCGGTCGCCAGCACGCCCACCGGCAGCCCGCGCACCAGCGGTGCGAGCGCATCGCGCAGCCCGCGGTCGAGCACGTCGGGCGAGACGGCGCGCGAGTTGCCGGGTGAGTTGTCGGGTGAAGCACCCGGCGAATCCAGCAGGTCTTCGATCGACAACGCCGCCTGAGCGAGGCGCGCGCCGTCGACGCCCGTGCCGGCGATCGCCGCGTCAAGCTCGCTCGATCGCCCTGCGATGGTGCGGGCGGTCAGGATCACCCGCCACGCGTCGCCGTCGACCGGCGGGGTCTGGAGCAGACCGGCGGCGAGGCGGCGCAGCGCGACGCGCAGCGCCGCACGACGCGCACCGCGCTGTTCGAGCAGATCGGCTTCTTCACGCAACATCGCCGCCTGCGCGGCGAACGCCGGGTGCGGCTGAGCGACCGCGCCCTCGCGGGTGGGTGCTTCGGGCAGCACCAGGTCCTGCGCAACCGCGCCGTGCGCACACAGCAACGCAGCGAAGATGCTAGCCCATCGCTTCTGCACGCCGAATCGCCTGCGCATACACGTCCTCCAGTCGATCGACCATGGTCCGGGCCGCGAACTCGGTCGCACAGAACGCGCGCCCGCGCTCGCCCATCGCCCTGCGTTCCGATTCGTGCGTCGCCATCCAGCGGATCGCCTCGCCCAGCGATTCGGGATCGCCCGGGGGCACAAGGCGGCCCGTCGCCGACGCCTCGCTCACACCCGCCACGACGAGCGGGTCCAGGCACGCCTCGCGCGTGCCGTCGACATCGGTCGCGACGACCGCGACGCCCGCGAGCAGCGCCTGCGGCACGGTCCTCGGCAAGCCCTCGCGATAACTGGGATGACACAGCACGTCCATCGCCCGCATCATCGCGGGGATGCGGTCGTTGGAGACCAAACCCGTGCGCACGATGCGATCGCCCAGGCCCATCGAGCGAGCACGCGCAAGCAATCGTTCCGCCCACCAGCCGTCGCCGACCCAGAGCAGGCGCCAGTGCGCGTTCGCGCGCAGATCGTTCTCGAGCGCGGTCAGGATGTCGTCGTGCCCCTTGTGCTCGGCGAGACGCGCGACCGTGCCGATGACGAAGTGCCCCCGATCGAACCCGAGCCCTGCGCGCACGCTCGCCCGGTCTTCGCCCGGGCGCGGCTCGAGGAACGGCCGGGTCTCCATGCCGCTGCGCACGGTGATGAACTGTCCGGGCGTGCCGATGCGGCGCGCACGAAACTGGTCGGTCATCGCGTCGGCGACGCTGACGATCGTGTGGCAGCGGTTGGCCGCGAACCGCTCGGCGACGGTGTAAAGCCCGTTGACCGCGCGCGTCTTGGTCCGCCGGAGCGCCGACCCCTCGATCGGCATGAAGGGCGGGCCGTGGATCGTGTGGACGATCGCGGGTCTCCCCCGCTCGTCGCGCTCCGCCCAGGCCGCGGCCCGCCCGAGGATGCCCGCCTTGCTGCTGTGCGTGTGGACGACGTCGGGGCGCAGGCGCCGCACGAGTCGCTTGAGATCGTGGTGGTACGCGAAGTGATCCTTCACCGGATGGATCGCGCGCACGAGGTTGGGCAGCTCGTGGAGCGTGACCTCGGCGGCGCCTGGCTCCTCGCCCGCGCGCACGCGCCCGTTGAACGCGCGGACGGTGTCCAGGTGCGAGCCCTCGGGCCCGTAGATCGGGCCGAAGGCGAGGTGCACCTCGTGCCCCAGCCGGCTCTGCCCGAAGCAGGAGAGCACGGTGTTCTCCTGGCTGCCGCCGAGGATGAGGCGGGTGGAGATGTGGAGGATGCGCAGGCTCACGAGCGGTCGATGGTATCGGGCGTTCGGCATCGCAGATCCCCTCCCCCGCGCCCCCACGGGGGAGGTGGCACGCGCAGCATGACGGGGGGGGGTTGAGCTTCGGACAGGCGGGACGCCTGTCCCACCATTGTGCTTCGGACGTTGGACTCCGGACTCGAACCAGTGGGACAGGCGTCCCGCCTGTCCGTTGGCCTTCCATGGTTCGTCCGCCCAACCCCCCTCCGATCTCGCCTTCGGCTCAGCCACCTCCCCCGCGGGGCGCGGGGGAGGAGAGGAGGATGCGGGGAAGAGGAGAAGGGTGGGGAGATACGGGCGAGAGACCCGTGCCACGAGGTGTGGCGAGCGGGTCGGGTGCCACGGCTTGACCCGAAGGGCAAGCCGTGGTTGGTCTCGCAAACGGAGCGCAACGCACGGCTTGTCGCTGCGCGATCAGGCCGTGGCACCCGGCAAGACTTCGCCGAAGCGCCCCTCGGGCGTGACAACCGAGGCGGTCAGGGTTTCGTCAGCTCGTGCAGCAGGCAGGTGACGCCGTAGTAGGCGTCGGTCTCGCCCAGCTCGTGGAAGCCGACCTTCGCGAGTACGCGTCGGCTCGGCGCATTCTCGGCATAGCAGACGGCGACCAGACGATCGAGTTTGAATCGATCGAACGCCAGACCGCGCGCGGCCGCCGCGACCTCCGTCGCGTACCCGCGCCCCCAGTGCGCCCTACCGAGGCGATACCCCAGCTCGTGCTCGGGGCCGTTGAAGCTGATGGGCACGACGCCGCCCTGCCCGATGATCTCGCCGCTGGCCCGCTCGCGGATCGTCCAGAAGCACGGCTCGCCGTCCTCGCGGAAGGCGATCTGGCGCTCGATCCGCGTGCGCACGTCGGCCTCGGTCCAGGGCACGCCGGCGCCGATGTAGCGCATCGTTTCGGGGTCCGACCAGAGGGCGTGCAGCGGCTCGACGTGATCGAGGGTGGGGTCGAGGAGGTCAAGACGATCCGTATGCACGATCGGCTCAGTCATACCGGATCCACTCCAGCCGCAACCCCTGCGGCGGGAGGGTCGGCGCGGGGTTGGTGCGCCGGTCGGCCTCTTGCACCACGCGTGCGACGTCGTCGACGCTCATCCGCCCGCGCCCGGCTTCCATCAGTGTGCCGGCGAGGATGCGGACCATGTTGTAGAGGAACCCGTCGCCGCGCACGCGGATGGTGATGCGCCGGGTGTCCGGGCGGGTATCAGGGCGGGTGTCGGGATGGATGTCGGGATGGGCGACCTCGCCGATGGGCTCGTCTTCGACCGTGAGGCCCATGATCGTGCGCACCGTCGTCTTGCGTCCGTGGTTGACCTGCGCGAAGCCGGCGAAGTCGTGCGTGCCGATGATCGGTTCGCACGCGGCCCGCATCTTGTCGGGGTCGATCTCGTACCAGGTGTGGAAGGCGTAGTTGCGGTCCCAGAGCGGGCGGTCGGGGCCGGTGACCATGGTGTAGGCGTACTGCTTTTCCTTGGCGCCGGCGATGGCGTCGAAGCCCTGGGGCGCGATCTCGCACCGGGTCACCAGGATCTCGCGCGGCAGCCCGCTGTTGATCGCGCGCCGGAGGGTTTCGGTGCCGCGGTCGGCGGGCCAGCCGACGCCGCGCCCGGTGTTGGGCATGGAGTGGAAGACCGCGACCTGCCCGCCGGGCGTGCCGTCTGGGAAGAAGCCGCCGGCGTGAACGCCCGAGTCGGTCCGGCTCGCCCCGTGCACCGCGACACGCTCGCGCACCACTTCGCGCACGGTCTGCTCGAGCACGTGCTGAACCGTACGCATTGGGATGCGCCCCTCGGCGACGCCCTGCGTGCCGGCGAGGTGGGCGAGCTCGGGGTGCTCGCTGACGGGGGGCTGCTGCTTCTGCCAGCCGTGGAAGTCGGTGCCGTCGTAGGCGACAGTGAGTTTGTAGAGGTGGCCTTGCACGCCCGGATTGTTGGGGCGCAAGCGCGCTCGGGCGTGCGCCCGCCCGCGGGTATGCTCGGGCGATGCTCAAGCGCGCGCGATCGCCCCGGATGCTCGTCCTGTTACTGCTGCTCTGCGGCGCACCCACGCAGTGGGGCTGCTCGGCGCCGGCGGCGCTGACGCGGGGCGAGATCGAGGCTGACGCGGGCATCCGCGAGGCGTCGCGGGCCGTGGGCTTCGTCATGCGCGACGAGGCGGGCGCGCGGGAGGGGCGGGGCGAGGGGCTTGGTGAAGAGGCCGAGCCGATCGAGCCTGAGATTAAGGGATCGAGCGCGGTGCGCCTCGCGCCGGGCGTGCTGGTGACCGCGGCCCACGCGACGCCCTCGGCCCTGCTGTACCGGGGCGCCGAAGACGCGCCCGTGCTGATCGACGGGCTCGCAACGCGGGTCCGCCTGCTCGCGTCGGGGATCGACGACGCGCCCGAGAGCGATCGCCGGCGGTTCGCCGCGGGCGAGCGGTACATCCCCGCCGCCGACGATTGGGCGCTGCTCGCGCGATCGGGCGAGGGGGGAGCGGCCGGGCCCTTGATGCTCGCCCGTGCGCGCGCGGGCGAAGCCGCGTGGGTCATCGGCTTCCCCTCGGCCTATTTCGAGGACGGGTGGTCGCGGGGGCTGCGCTGGCCCGACGACGGGCCGATCGACCTCCAATGGCGCCCACCGCCCGCGGTCGTGCTGCCGGGGACGGTGCGGCTGACGGCGGACGGCAAGCTGCGCGTGCGGATCGCATCGCCCGCGGGCACGCGCGCGAACGGTTTCTCCGGCGGCGGCATCTTCGTGCGCCGGGGCCAGGCACTGGCGCTCGTGGGGATCGCGAGCAAATCGAGCAAGGTCGCGGCGCGTCTCGACGGGGCGCCGATCAACGGCGAAGCGTTGGAGGCCGCGATCGATCGGGCTCGTGCGCTCGGCGCGCTCGTGGAGTAGACGGCGCGCCGTCTGGTCAGGCGTCGCCGGCCCCGCGGCTGGTCTGGTTCGGCGTGCGGTCGTCCGCGCGCTCGGGTTGGTCGGGTTGGTCGGGGCTCGGCATGCGCACGACCCGCGGGGCATCGGGGCCCTGCGTGCCGATCGGGCCCGTGCGCTTGATCGGCAGGCGCTTGTGCTCCTCGTCGGCCCACTGATCGCCCATGCGCCACCAGACGAGGGTGATCAGCACGCCGAGCACCGCGAGCACGAAACCACCGATGAGCCAGCCGATCATGGGGCATTGTTGGCCCGCCGGTCAAGCGGGTGGGTTTCTCGGCGGGTTTCCGAATCACCCTCGCAATGGGATCGAAGGCCCGGCGTTGAGCTTGACGGCGGGTATCGGCAGAGCGGACGCCGAATCAGACGCCTCGGCAACGGCCGTCTACGCGTCGCGAGCGACCCCGACCCCCAAAGCCGGTGCGAGCCCAGGCCCGCCCGGCGCTCGCGACGTCCCCTGGCCCCCGTTCCGCACCACCGCGGGGCGGGGGTATTTCTTTGGGCCGGGCTACGTCAGTGCGTGAGCGCTTGCACGGCCCGCCCGACGTACACCGGGCTGCCCGGGTCGACGCTGAAGTTGGCGACATCGCGCGGCAAGCCGGGGACATCGGCCGGCACCAGGTCTGTGCGGTCGTCGAGGTCTTTGAGCTGGACCTTGTCGGGCTCGTGCACGATCGCCGCGAAGCGGGCGAACTGCTTTTCAGCGTCGCTCAGGAGTTTCTTGAGGTTGCGTGTGGCTTTGTAGGTGGTGCGCGCGTGGAGCGGGCGGACGCCGTCTGATGCGGCGTCGTAGCGATCGCGGTCCCAGGGCTTGGCGTCGTCCTTGTCCTGGTGGGCCTTGCTCTCGATGCCTCGGCGGAGATCGGCGGCGAGACGGCGGACGGGCGCTTCGGCTTCGGGGTCGCCGCCGGCAATGCAGAAGACCTCGGGACGAAGGCTGGCGCCCGGCGCGCTGACGGCGTCGAGCAGGTCGTTGCCCTCGGGCATGAGGCCCCGGTCCTGGAGGACGAGCTCGAGGACGACATCGCCCATCGCGAACCCGACGGCGGGTGTTGGCGGGCCGCCCATGAGTTCGATGAGGTTGTCGTATCGGCCGCCGCCGGCGAGGGCGCGTTCGCCGTCGGCGATGAGTTCGAAGACGGTGCCGGTGTAGTAGGCGAGGCCGCGGACGATCGAGGCACTCCGCTGAAACCAACTGCTGAAGGGCGAGCCGCGCAGCTCTTGCGCAAGCTCTCTCCACCCCCAGCCAGCGTCTGCGTTCTGCGCCATCACATCCCACTGTTGGTCGTGCTCGGCGTCAGGGATCGCGATCAAGTCATCAACCGTTGCCTTGAGTTCCACGCCTCGCTCGGCGCCAAAGTGTTCGACAAACGCGGCGGTGCGTGCCTCGTTGCCGATCTTTTCGTACTTGTCAAGGACGGCATGAATGACGGCAAGGTCCGCGTCGCTGTTCAGAAAATTGAACGTCGCACGACGGACGACATCCCGATGATTGAACTTCAGCTTCGCGTCAGCATCCGAAAGCCCGAAACACGCGCAGCAGAGCGCTGCGATCCGCATGATCTCTGCATCACCGACGTGCGGCGATTCATCACCGATCACATCCACATTCCACTGCAAAAACTCCCGCAGCCTCCCGCGCTGCGGCCTCTCGGCGCGGAAGTACGGCCCGATGCTGAACCACTTGCAGGGGCTCGGCAGGCTGTTGGCTTTGGCCGCGTACATGCGCGCGAGGGTGGGCGTGAACTCCGGGCGCATCGCGAAGGGCGCACGTCCGCTGGCCTGGACCTGCTCGACCTCGTCGGGGCTTTTGCCGCTGTAGGCCTGGAACAGCTCGCCCAGGATGCCCTCGCCGCTTTTGACCGCGTAGAGGTCGGCGGCCTCGAAGGTGGGGCCGTCGATCTCCTCGAACCCGCAGCGGATCGAGACGTCGCGCCAGGCTTTGGTGATGTACCGGCGCCGGAGCATGTCGCCCGGGTACAGGTCGCGCGTGCCCTTGGGGGCGCGGCTCGGGGCGCGGGTCGGTTTGCCTGCGGGCTGGTCGGTCATGCGGGCAGGGTAGGGGAGCGGGGCGCACGGGTTTGGGGGGTGGAGCGGGCGGGGGGATGCGGTAGGCTTTGGGCATGGGCGGTGCCGTCAAATCGGTGATCGGCGTGGCGTTCCTGGCCGGGGTCGGGGTGTTCCTGGTCGTGCTGCTGCTGGTGCCGGTGAACGACCGCGCTGGCCCGGGCTCGACCTTCAGCGTGCCGGCGGCCGGGCGCCCCACGCACCACGCGAACCTGCGGGGGCTGCTGATCGAGGGGGACCTGCGCGGGGCCGAGGCGATCGCCCGCGAGCGGCTGAGCGACGACGCGGAGGACCGGGTCAACCTGATCCTGCTCGCCCAGATCCTCGAGCGCGAGGTGGGCACGGCCCTGTTTGCCGAGGGCTCGCCCGGCGGGCCGGGTTCGGCGGCGCGCGAGGACGTCTTGCTGCTCGACGAAGCGACCATCAACGAGCTGCGGACCGAGCTGCGCTGGATCTGGTCGATGGTGCGCGAGCTGACCGAGCAACGAGCGGCCCTGCGCCCCGACGACGCCGAGGCCCAGTACCAGTACGCGTTTGCGCTCTGGGGCCTGGACGAACGCCTCGCGGCCCGGGAGGTCTGGCTTCGCGCGGCCGAGCTGACGCTCTCCGGCGGGGGGACCATGAGCGGGGCGTACAACCGGGCCTGCTGCCTGGCGCTGGCGGGCGAACGGTCTGCAGCGCTGGAAGCGCTGCGGGGCGCCGCGGGCGTCGAGCGGATCGACCCCGCCTGGATGCGGGCCGACCCGGATCTGTGGCCCCTGCACGCCTGGCCCGAGTTCTGGGACGTCGTCGACACGCACGAGCGGGGGCTGCGCGACCGATCGGCGGTGCGCTTGCCGGGCGATTCTCAGGGCGGGGACCCGGCGAGTCCCGGGGCGGGCATGCCAGCGGACGGTCCCGACCCGCACCCGGGCGAGCCCGACGCGAGCGATCCGACCTGAAGCGACCCGACCTGACCTGACCTGATCCCGGTTGGAACGGCCCGAAACGAGGCGAGCGGATGCATCTGCGGGGCGGGCCGGGCGCGTACCATGCTCACGTATGCCCAGTATCACCATCAACGGCGTCGAGACGGCCTTTGAGGCCGGCGAGAAGATCATCGAGGTCGCCAACCGCGTCGGCGTCGAGATCCCGCAGTATTGCTACCACGACGGGCTGAGCATCCCCGCGCAGTGCCGGATCTGCCTGGCCGAGGTGTGGGCCCCCAACCCCCGCAACGACAACAAGCTCGAGCCCATGATGGGCGGCAAGCTGCTGCCCACCTGCTCCACCGACGCGACCGACGGCATGGTCGTCTACGCCGACAGCCCCAAGGCCGTCGCCAACCAGAAGGCGGTGATGGAGTACCTGCTCATCAACCACCCGCTGGACTGCCCGGTCTGCGACCAGGCGGGCGAGTGCACGCTGCAGGACTTCAGCTTCAAGTACGGGCGGGGCGTCTCACGCTTCGAGGAGACCAAGGTCAAGCAGCCCAAGAAGGACCTGGGCCCCAACGTCTACATCTACTCCGACCGGTGCATCATGTGCACCCGCTGCGTCCGCTTCGCCCGTGAGGTGCCCGGCACCGCCGAGCTGATGATCGACGGGCGCGGGAACCGCAGCGAGATCGACGTCTTCCCGGGCGAGCCGCTGGACAACCCGCTGAGCGCCAACGTCATCGACCTCTGCCCGGTCGGCGCGCTGCTCGACAAGGATTTCCTCTTCGCCCAGCGCGTCTGGTTCCTCAAGAGCACGCCCACGATCGACGGGCTGACCAGCAGCGGCGACAACCTCTGGGCCGAGCACAACGAGGGCAAGATCTACCGCCTCAAGCCCCGCACCAACATGGACGTGAACACCTGGTGGATCACCGACGAGGTGCGCTACTCATGGAAGTTCATCCACAGCGACGCCCGCCTCACCACGCCCATGCACCGGCGCTACGGCACGCTGGTCGAGACCGAATGGCCCCGAGCCATGCTCGACACCATCGAGGGCATGCGCAAGGCGACCGAGAGCGGCAAGCGCGTCATGGTCGTCGTCAGCCCGATGCTGACCAGCGAAGAGGCGTACGCGCTGGGGACGATGGCCCGGGCTGTTGATGAGCAGGCCGTGCTCGCCGTCGGCCCCGTGCCCGTGCAGGGCGAGGACCGCCCCTTCAACAACCCACGCGCCGGCAAGCCCTTCACGATGCGGGCCGAGAAGGCGCCCAACGCCCGCGGCGTGCGCCGCGTGCTCGAAGCGCTCTCGGGCGGTGACACGACCGGCGCCGAGGTGCTGGACTACGACCAGATGCTCGAGCGCCTGGGGCGCGGCTCGGGCAGCTCGGACATCGGCGCGGTCTTCCTGACCTCGGGCTACTCGGCCGACTGGGCGCCCGACGAGCTCGTCGGCGCGCTGGACGGCAAGTTCCTCGCGGTCGCAGACATCCTGAGCGGACCCCTGGTCGACCGGGCCGACGCGGTGCTGCCGACGGCGAGCTGGCTGGAAAAATCGGGCAGCTTTGTCAACGCCGACGGGCTGATCCAAGCGTTCGATCAGGCGATCCCCACGCAGCACGAGAGCAAGAGCGAGGGGCAGATCGCGGCCGACATGCTCGCGCTGCTGGCCGGCGGCGAGCTCGACCGGCGCCCGGGCGGCTACGCCGACTTCATTGTCGACGAGGGCCCGGGGCAGGTGCCCGGCGCTTCGGACTCGCTGGTGCTGCCGCGGGCCGCGCTCTTTGACGCGTCGGCAACACGCACCGAGATGGGCGATGCGCACGCGTCGCTCAGGGCGTTCGTCGACGAGCTCCGCCTCCCGCCCCGCGAGAAGAAGAAGCAGACCGACGTCGAGATGGTCGAGCTCTAGCCCGGGTCGGCCCGAGCGTCTGCCGCCGTGCTCTTCAGCGTGTTATTCATCCTCGGGCTCGCGATCAGCCTGATCGTGGGCATCGCGTGGCTGGTGCTGGTGGCGCTGCGTGACCCGCCTTACGCGACCAAGTCGGACGACCCGATCGCGCCGCTGGAGGGTCCCGAGCGAGACCCGTCGCTCGACAGGCCTGTCTCGATCGACGACATGCTTCGCGAGCGCGGCGAGCTGCCGCCGCGATAGTGCGGGCCAAGCAGCGCGAAACGACTCAAGCCCGCCGAGCCGATGGGCCCACCGCCGCCGCTGGCCTCACCAGATCCAGCGCATCCGCCCCACATCCGGCACGGGCACCGGCCCGGCCCGCATCGGGGCCGGCAAGTAGACCACAAAACCCTGCCCGACCAGCAGGTCGCGGTGGACGGTGCCGATGGCCTCGTCGCGGGCGTTGACCTCAGAGGTGCTCAGGCGCCGGGTATCGAGTGTGGGGATGCCCGGGTCGATCTGGTCGGCCTTCCACGGGTCGGGGCTGCCGTCGCCCAGGCGCCAGAGGCGGCTGTCTTTGCTCGATGGGCTGTTGTCGCCGCAGACGAAGAAGCGATCGTTGTCGAGCGTGGGGAAGAACTCGGGATGACCGCCGCGGGTCGCGACGCTGCCCCGCAGCTCGCTGAGCTGGTAGTGCACGTCGCGGTCGAGTCGCAGGCGGTGGAGCGTCGCGGGCGGGCCGTCGATCGCGATCTTGAGGCTGGGCCTGCGGTACAGGCTCGGGTTCGCCAGCGCCGAGGGGCTCACCCGCGGGTCGCCGGTGGTCCGGTCGGTGACCAGGGCGAGGTAATCGCGCCCGGTCGAGGCCTCGAGCCGGGCGGCGGGGGTGAGGTCGTACGCGCCGGCCTCGGGCCCGCCGGCAACCAGCTCGCCCTCGACATAGACCGACACCGCCTGATCGATGTGCCAGAACTCGACCCGCGTCGTCCGCCCGGGCACGAGCCCCGCGAACGGGCGCTCGTCGAGCGTGCGCCACTCGGGCGTGCCGTCGACATCGACCCGGCGTTCGATCACGATGCTGCCCGGGCCGACGGTCGCGCGGAAGACCATCCCGCGGGCCTCGAGCTCGGGCGTGATGACCGCGCCCTCGGCGCTCGGCTCGATCGCGAGGGTCACCGCGATGTCGCTCACCGGGTAGACGCCGGCCTGCCCGACGAAGGTCGCCGAACGCGGGACCTCGTTGTAGGTGTACCCATCGTCGATCGATCGCGACGCGCGCCAGGCGAGCAAGGCCCGCCCCTGAGCGGTCTTCTCGATCGCGCGGGACGAGTTGAGGCCCTCAAAACCGGCGTCGGCGACCCAGGGCGAGCGATACTCGGGCCCGGGCTCGGGGGGCGTGAAGGCGGTGTCGTGCACGAGCTGGAGCATGGAGCGCTGGATGCGCTCGGGCTTGCGCTCGATCGACCAGCCGCCGCCGCGCCACGCGTCGGGCCCGCGCCTGGGGGCCGAGACGTCGTCGCCGATGGGGCGGGTGAAGACGTCGCCGTCGACCAGCGCGAGCTGTTCGCCCGGCATGCCGACGATGCGCTTGATGTAGTTCTCCGGCGTCGCGGGGTTTTTGAAGACCGCGACATCCCACCGCTTGGGCTCGTGGAGGATCGGGAGGTACTTGAGCACGAAGACCCGATCGCCCGCGCGGAGGCGAGCGTTGGTCTCGATGACGACCGCGTCGGTGACGGGGTCGGTGACCTCGACCCGGGTCTGGGTGGTCAGCGGCACGCCGCGCTGGAACCCGCCCGTGTATTCCCACGGCCCGACGGGCCAGGCGTACCCGCTGCTCTCGCCGCGCGCAAGCACGTGCTTGCCCATCAGGGTGGGCGCCATCGAGCCGGTGGGGATGACAAAGCCCTCGATGACGTAGCCGCGGAAGACAAACGCCATCGCGAACGCGATGACGATGCTGATCAGCGTCTCGCGCACGCCGGCGAGGGTGGAGCGCTGCGGGCGATCATCGCCCGCTCGAGCATCGGCAGAAGGACTCGGCATGTGGGCACTCTACTCGCTGGGCGGGGGGCCGGACTCGGGCCCGGACGGGGGGCCAGACGGGGGGCCAGACGGGGGGCTGCCCGCGTCGGGGCGAGGCTTGCGCCGGCGGCGACGCTTCTTCTTGGGGCGCGGCGCGTCACTCGGGTCGCCTGCGCTGGAATCTCTCGCGCCGTCGGTGCCGCCATCGGGGCTGCTGGGTCCGTCGGTGCTGCCGCGCTGTGCCCCCTCGCCCTCCCCGGTCGGCTTGCGACGACGGCGACGCTTCTTCTTGCGGACCGGGGCGTCGCCCGCGTCATCGGTCGTGCGCCGTGGCGAGCGCTCATCGACGCCGGTTGCCGGCGCATCGGAGGCGGGCGCGTCCGCGCTCTCAGGTGCGGGCCCGGGGCCGGCGGGGCTGGGGGCCCGCTCGGGGCGGCGGCGCTTGCGGGGGCGTCGCTCGTCGCGCTCGCCGCCCTTGCGATCATCGCCGCGCAGCTTCACCTCGCGCGGGCGGGCTTCACGGGGTTGGGCTGCACGGGGTCGGGGCATCTCGCCCGGATCGCCCAGCTCTTCGACCGGCACCGCGACCTCGCGCCCGTCGCCCTCGAGGCGCACGAGCACGAGCTGGGTCAGCAGTTGGCTGTCGACGACCTCGCCGCTGCCCTCGGGCGTGCCGACGCGCGAGCCGCGCCGGGGGAGGCGTTTGCGCAGCTCTTCGTACGTCTCGTCCTCGTAGCGCAGGCAGCACATCAGGCGCCCGCAGCGCCCGCTGATCTTGAGCGGGTCGAGGGTCTGGCGCTGCGTCTTGGCGCTCTTCATGCTCACGGGCTTGAGCACCTTGAGGAAGTTCTTGCAGCAGCAGTACTGCCCGCACCGCTCATAATCGGCGGTCAGGCGGGCCTCGTCGCGCGCACCGACCTGTCGCAGGTCGACCCGGTTGCTGAAACGCGCCTCGAGGCGCCGGCGCAGCTCGCCGACGTCGGGGCGGTCTTCGGAGCCGTAGTAGAACGTCAGGCGCTCGCCGCCCAGGATCGGCTCCGCCTCGATCACCTTGACCGGCGCGCCGATCGCCTCGGCGATGCGCCGCGCCTCCATCTTCATCTCGTGCGCGCCCTGCTCCAGGCGCGCCTGATCGTCCATGTCTTCCTTGGTCGCGATGCGCAGCGCGCGCCCCTTGCTGAAGAAGGGGTACTGCCGCCCGCCCGAGTTCTCGATGTACTCGAGCATCTCCTTACGCGAGACGCTCTTCGAGCAGCCGCTGTTGGCGCAGGTGCTGGTGAGCATCTCGCCGATCTCGGTGCCCCGGTGCGTGCGCACGACGATCTTGCTCCCGCATCCCGGCTTGGCCTCGCCCTTGTAGGGGAACTCGCCCACGAGCTTCATCGTGCCGAACCGCACGACGATCGTCTTGGGCGCGTTGAGGCGCTCGTACGCCTCGCGGTCCGCCTGCTCGGCCAGGTGCTGGGCGAGATCGGCCTCGAACTGTGGGAGCGGTGCAATCGGCATCGTGCTCGTCTTCTTCGCCTCGGGCGCGGCGGGTGTCGGTGTGCTTACGGGCGCCCGCCGGCGCCGCGCCGCGCCGCGCTGAACAGCCCGGGCAGGTGCTCGTTGCCGACGAGGTCGAGGCTGTCGCCCGGCCTCACCGCGTACAACAGCAGGTGCTCGGCCCGGTCGTCGACCACCGCGACCAGCTCTTCGATGCTGCCCCCGCCGAAGGTCGTCATCATCGTGTAGGGGCCGCGGCTGCCGGTCATGTCGCCCAGCGCCGGCGTCGCGCCGGGGCCGTCCTGAAGGCGGAAGAGCAGCAGCCCCGCCAGCACCAGGGCCGACGCGCTGAGCACGGGCGTCCAGAGGTCACGCGACCGCGCGGGCGTCCCGGCTTCGCTCTTGGTTCGGTGGGTCTGGTTCATCGTCCGGGCTCCGCTTGCGTGTCGCTGGCGAGGTCGCGATAGCCGACGCCGACGAGCGCGTTGCGGCTCTGGTCCCAGCGCAGGGCGATCATCTCGCCGTTGGTCGCGTCGAGCACATAGATTGCGTTGGACGTGCCGCCGGGGATCTCGCCCCCGACCAGCGTGTACGACCCGCGGGCCCGGGCGCTGTTCTGCCCGAGCGCCATCGGCTCGACCACCACCCAACCCAACGCGCCGAGCAACAAGACATTGACGCCGAGCAGCACCCGGCGTCGGCGGTTCTTCACGATTGCGGACATATGACGTGCCTCCGTGTTCGCCCGTGCGGGCGGGCCTGCCAGCCGATTCGACGCCCAACCCCGGGCTGATCCACCGCCGCGAGGGACGAGCCGGTCGCCTCGCCCCGGCTCGGGCTCAGTCCCGACTTCAGTCCTGGTGCCCGCGCTTGGACGGGAACGCGGCGGCAAACAGCACGATGCCGACGAGGATCGCCCCGCCCAGCAGCGTCAGGATCGCCGGGGGGTCGCCCTCGTCGGACGGGATGGGCGGGCGCAGGCGTTCGACCTCCTGAGCCACCGCCGCCGCGGCGGGCAGGACCGAGGCCGCGACGAATGCGACCCCGCAGAGCAACGCCGGGGACAGCCGCATCAGCCTCGCGGACGCGCCACGGGGCGTGCTTGGCGCGACACGCGCACGCGGGCCCGGTTCTGAAGCTGCCGGTTCTGGGAGTGCCGGTTCTGGAGTTGCAGGTGTCTTGATCATCGCGGTGATGCTAGCGGACGCCCGGGGCCGGGGCCGCGAGCAGACCTTCTGAACCGCCCGGGTCGGCCTCATCTTCTGGCTCGCCCTCCGACTCACCTTCCAGCAGGCGATCGGGCTCGAGCCAGCCGTCCCAGCCCGCGGGCACCGGACGGCTGATCCGATCGAACACCCCGGCCGGCAGATCGACCGTCCCCCACTTGGGGCTGCGCGTCCGCATCGACGCGGCATAGTCGCGGACCAGCACCCCGCGCATCGAAAACCACGCCCCGTTGTGCATGAAGATCCGCTCGAACAGCCCGTCCGGCGGCATCGCGTCGCACCAATAGACAAACACCAGCACCGCATCGAAAGGCCGCCCGAACAGGCGCTCCCAGGTCCGCAGCCCCGTCACATCGTCACGCGTCGCCCAGGTCTGGAGCGTTGGGCGCCGGGGCGTGCCGTCCTTGCGGGCCGGGCCGGCGGGGATCTTGCGCCCCTTGATCTCGACCAAAAGGTGCCGCTGCGGCCCGTAGACCACGAAGTCGAAGCTCTTCAGGCGCGTCGCCCCGGCCTCGCCCTCGGCGGTGTACTCCAGGCGGGGCTTGGCGGGCAGCAACGCCCGCTTGGCCTCATCGACCGCGATGTAGGGCACCCGCTCGCTGCGGAGCAACGCCTCAAATGCCCTCTCGTAGCGGTTGCGACGGGTCACAACAAGAGTCTAACACGCGATGGCGACGGCCGATTCCGGAAATGCCGGCGCGACGCACGATCGACCACTCAGCCGTCGCGAAGCAGGTCGAGCAGGGCCTGCTCGGCCTCCTGGTACTCGCCGAACGCCTCGCGGACACGCTGGGTCATCTCGTTGAGCGTCCCGGCATCGACGATGTCATCGCGACGCGAGTCGTCGGCCGAGCGCCGACGCGCCACCACCGCCTCCAGCGACTCGCTCGCGACGCGAAGGTCGCTGACCGCGGTCGCGTAGGCCCGGGCCGCGTTGTAGACCGGCTCGCGCTCCAGCTCCTCGCGGCTGGGCTGCTGGAGGATCCGCCAGGGCTGGGCCCGGAACTCCTGGATGAACAGGCGCCCCTGATCGGTCGCCAGGCGGATGTTCGCGATCGAGGCCCGCACCTGCGGGTACTCGCGATCGACGATCACGTTCACGCGGTCGGCCAGGTCGCCGTAGCCCGAGACCGTGAGCAGACCCTCATCGAGGATCGCGTCGACCCGGTCGGCGGTGGTGAAGCGCAGACGCCGGCTGAGCGACTCGGCGTTGCGGATGGTGCCGCGGATGTCCGAGCGGTTCTCGGCGACAACGCCCCGCGCCTCCCCGATGAACTCGCGCGCATCGGCGACAGCGCCGTCGGCGTTGCGCGCGATCCCGGGCACCAGGTCCGCGGTCTCGCGCACGCGCGCGATCGCCGCGTCGATGTCGGTCTCCCAGCTCGCCTCACCGACGAAGTTCTCGCTGAACCGCTCGGCGTTCGCCAGCACCGCACGCAGCGACTGCGCGCTGGGCCCCGCGTCCGGGCGCACCTCCGCCAGCGTCTCGCGCAGCTCGCCGAGCATCAGGTCGGCCTGTGCGCTCGCGCTCTGCACGCTCGCGATCGTGTCGATGAGCTGCTCGGTCTGCTCGGGCCCGAAGCCCAGCTGGGCGATGATCCCCGGGGCAAGCCGCCCGCGCAGGTACTCGCCCCGGGCGAGCAGGGCGTCGTCGCCCTGGGGGTCGGGCACGTCGGGCGTGCCCAGCGTGCCCAGGTTGAGCGACGCGAGCGTGCCCAGCAGCGGGACCACCAGGTCGATCGGCGCGTTCTCATAGACCGCGACGTCGGTCTCCATGTCGAAGACGACCTCGATGAACCCGGGCGCGAACTCGCCCGTCGCGCGCTCGTCGCCCGGCCTGACGATCTCGACGCTCTTGACCCCGCCGACGCGCAGCCCGCCGACCGTCACGGCCGAGCCCTCGTCCAGCCCCGCGACACCGATAGACAGCGGGAACCGCGCGGTGTAGTCGGTCGTCTTGCGCGCCAGCTCGCCCGCGTTGCCCAGCAGCAGGCTGATGAACAGAAACAGCGCGAGCGCCCCAAGCAGGAACCCGCCCGCCACGATGTTGTTCCGGTTTGCGCGAACCGCCATGCCTGCGCCGCCTCCGCCGATAGGGGTCGTCCCGCGTGCACGCGGGCCCCGGTTGCTTAGCCCGAGCCTACCCCGCCCGCCTCACCCGCGGGTCGACTGCACGCTGGGCGTCGCCGTCACGCCCTCGACCTTGGGCCCGAACAGGTCGACCTCGTACCCCGCCTCGCTGCGTCGCCGGCTCAGCGGGCCCTCGGCCTCGCCCCGCAGGAACTGGCGGATCATCCGCTCGTCCTCGCTCCGGCTCGCCGCGGCCTCGACGCTCAGGTCCCGCAGCTCCTCGTACCACGCCCGGTCCTCGATCGCGACGATCCGCCCCTTGTCCAGCATCGCCATCCGGTCGGCGATGGTGAAGGCCGAGTCCATCTCGTGCGTCACGACCACACTGGTCACCCCGAGCTGGCTGCTCAGCGCGACCATGAGCTGGTCGATCTGGGCGCTCGTCACCGGGTCGAGCCCGGCGCTTGGCTCGTCGTAGAACAGGATCTGCGGATCCAGCGCCAGCGCCCGCGCCAGACCGGCCCGCTTCTTCATCCCCCCGCTGATCTGCGCGGGGTACTTGTCCGCGTGCTCGCGCAGGCCCACCAGCTCGAGCTTGATCTTCACCTGGATGTCGATGATCTCGGGCGCCAGGTCCGTGTGCTCACGCAAGGGCAACGCCACATTCTCGGCGATCGACATGCTGTTGAAGAGCGCACCGGACTGAAACAGAATCCCGAACCGCTTGCGCACCTCGTTCAGGCGTTCCTCGTCCAGCCCGCAGATATCGCTGCCGAACATCTCGATGCTGCCGGCGTCGGGCTTGTGGCTGCCGATGATCGTGCGCAGCGTCGTGCTCTTGCCCGAGCCCGAGCCGCCCATGATGACCATCGTCTCGCCCCGGCGGATGTCGAGGTTGATGTCGCTGAGCACCGTCTGCTCGCCGAACCGCTTGACCACGCCCCGGCAGCGGATCGCGAAATCCTCGCCCACGCCCGCGCTCGGCCCGTTCGCGCCGGGCCCATTCGCGCCGCTGCCCGGTGCCGGACTCATGGGCCCTCGCCGGCTTCCTCCGCGGCTTGCTCGGCGTCGTCGGCACCCGCCTCGGCATCGCCTTCGGCGTCGCCCTCACTCGGTTGCACCTCGCTCGCCGGCGCCCCGGGTGCGCCCTCGGGCGTGGTATCAAAGTCGCTCAGGCGGATGATCGTCGCGCCGTCGCCGCTCACGACATGCACATCACCGATCGGGATGCCGACCGTCCCCGGCTGCCCGCCGAGCTGCTGCATGCCGATGACGAACGCGTCGCCCTGATCGAATGTCACGCCGATGGGAATGAACTGCTGCCCGGCGTACTGCTGCACCGCCTGGCTCTGCATGAACGCCATGAAGTCACCGATGAACTCCGACGGCGCCGTCGGCTGCGAGACCACGCTGCCGAACGAGGCCCCGACCGCCTCGGCAAACGCGAGCAGCTCGGCATCGGAATAGTTCGTCGCGACGCGCGGGCTGAGCGCCGCGCGGGCCGCGTCCGGCTGGTCGTCCGCGTCTTCGATGATCGAGACGATGCCGGGCGCGATCTGCCCGACCGTCTGGTTGAGCGCGGCGCCGATCGCCGCGACCGCACCGAGCCAGATCGCGGTGTTGAGCGCCCCGAGGATGATCGCCGCGATCGCGAGCCCCCGCCCGCCGACGCGCCCGCGCGACCTCGACGAACCGATCAGCCCGAACACCCCGAGCACCACGCCCAAGATCCCGATCGGCACGCAACACCCGATGATCGAACAGATCAGCCCCAGCACACTCGCGATGCTGGTGCGCTCGGGCTCGGCGTAGACCTCATCCACGCCGAAGCCGGCGTCGTCGTAGGGCGATTGGCTCATGCCCCAAGGCTATCGCGCCGGGAGCACGGGTGCCACGCCTTCATCCCAGGGGCGAGCCCCCCGTCACGCCAGCCCGTCACGCCAGTCCGACGCCTACGCCATCCCCCGCGACAGCCGCCGGACGCATTCGCCCACGATCGCCGCCGCCCGGTCGACCTCGTCCTCGGTCGTCAATCGGCTGATGCTGAACCGGACACTCCCGTGCGCGACCTCCGCCGGAACGCCCATCGCGAGCAGGACGGGGCTGGGCTCCAGCGAGCCCGAGCTGCACGCCGCGCCGGCCGAGGCGCTCACGCCCCGCTCGCTGAGCAGGACCAGCAGCGCCTCGCCCTCGAGCCTTGGGAATCCGATGTTGGTCGTGTTCCACAGGCGCTCGAGCGGCTCGCCGCCCGGGCCGGCGCCATTCACCACCGCGCCCGGGCAGGCCTCGAGCACCGCGCGCTCGAACCGATCGCGCAGCGCCGCCCCGCGCTCAAGGTTCGCCGGGTCGCCCACAAACGCCAACGCCGCCCGTGCCGCGGCCCCGGCGCCCGCGATGCCCGGCACGTTCTCGGTGCCCCCCCGGCGCCCCAGCTCCTGCGCGCCGGGCGAGACCGCCCGCAGCGCCACGCCGCGGCGCACCCACAGGCACCCCGTGCCCTTGGGCCCGTGCAGCTTGTGCGGGCTGAAGGTCAGCAGGTCGCACCACGCCGCCAACCCCGGCTCGCGCCCGCCGACCGCCATCTTGCCCACCCACTGCGTCGCGTCGCAATGGAACCGCACGCCCCGCTCGCGGCAGATCGCCCCGATCCGCTCGGCCGGCTGGATCACGCCCGTCTCGTTGTTCGCCCACTGCACGCTGACCACCACCGACGACGGATCCACATCCGCGACCACGCCCGCCAGTACACCCGCAACCGCGCCCGCGTCGACCAGCCCGCCCGCCAGCACGGGCAGCCGACGCACATCGACCCCCTCGTCGCGCTCGAGCTGCTCGGCGAGGTCGCGCACCGCCGCGTGCTCGACGTCGCTGGTCACCAGCACGCGCGGCGTGCCCGACGCCTGCGCCGCCCGCACCGTCGGGAGCGAGCCGCGGATCGCCATCTGGATCGACTCGGTCCCCGAGCCGCAGAGCACAAGCTCGCGGGCCCGCACGCCGATGAGGTCGGCCAGGCGTTGGCGCGCAAGCTCGACCGCACGCCGGGCCTCCTGCCCCGCGCGATGCACGCTCGATGGGTTGGCCCAGCTCGCCTCGAGCGCGTCGCGCACCGCATCGACAACCTCGGGGAGCGGGCGCGTCGTCGAATTGGCATCCAGATCGATCACCGCACGACGGTAGCGGCCCCCGACGACGCACGCCCCGGTGCCTGGGCCGGAGCAGGCACAACGATCCGGCGCATCACCGACCGCCCCACCACCGTCCGCCCGCGTCCCTCGACGCGCTGCGCCACAAAGCCCGCGGGGGCCGCCCCCGCCTCGATCGCCTCGAACCCGCACGACGCGAAGAACCCAGGCGTCTTGGTCAACAGCACGACCTCGCCCAGCCCGCGCAGCTCGCCGACGCGCACCAGCTCGTGCACCACCGCCTTGCCCACGCCCAGCCCTCGTGCCGTGTGCGCGACGCTCACGCTGCGGATCTCGCCCGCGCCGGCGACGCCCGCCTGGGCCTCTTCGCACCGGAACGACTCGATCGCCCCGCACGCGACGATCGTGCCCTCAAGCTCGGCGACCACGAAGTCATCGACCGATGCGAGCACGTCGCCCGCGCTCCGCCGGATCGTGAGCCCGAGGTCCGCCCACGCGTCGATCAACGCCATGATGCCCGCGACATCCGCGACGCGGGCCCGGCGCGTGCTCGGGCCTCCCGCCAGGCGCAACGCCGGCGAGCGCCGAGCCACAGCAGCGTCCGCATCCTGCACCAGCCCCACCCGGACCGCCGCCCCCGCCATCGCATCGATCATCACCGCCGTCATCGCATCCGCTCCGTCTGTTTGCTCGCCCGCGCCGCGAGCGGTCGCCGTCTTGCTCTCGAACTGGCTCTCGGTTTGTTGTTTGCCCGTCTCGCTCACGCCAGGCGATCCAGCCAGCTTTGCGCCGCTTCGCGCACGCGCTCGGGGTCCGTGCCGCCGATCGCCGATCGTGCGCTCAGGCCCGCCTCGAGCGTGAGCGCCTCGAATACGCTTTGCTCTGTCGCCGGCGCGACGCTCCGCAGCGTGTCGAGCGAGAGGTCTTCGAGCGCGCACCCGCTCTCGATCGCCAGCCGAACCGCGGCGCCCGACTGGTCGTGCGCTTCTCTGAAGGGCACGCCGCGCGACACGAGATGATCGGCCAGGTCGGTCGCGTTGGCGTGCCCCCCGCTCGCGGCCCGGCGTGCCGCGTCGGCATCGACCGTCAGCCCGCGCACGCTCGCGCTGGTCAGCTTCAGCACGCCGCCCGCGGTGTCGACCGCCTCGAACAGCGTCCGCTTGTCGTCCTGGAGGTCCTTGTTGTACGACAGCGGCAGGCCCTTGAGCACCGTGAGCTGCGCGACCGGCAGCGCGATCAGGCGCCCGGCCGCGCCGCGGATCAACTCCAGCGCATCGGGGTTGCGCTTCTGGGGCATCAGGCTCGACCCGCTGCTGACGTCGTCGCCGACGCGCACCAGCCCGAACTCGCTGCTCGCATAGCACAGCAGGTCCTCGCCCAATCGGCTGAGATGCACCGCCAGCAGCGCGATCGCCGAGGTCAGCTCGACCACCACGTCCCGGTCACTCACCGCGTCGAGGCTGTTTGCGCTGGCGCGCGCGAAGCCGAGGTCGCTCGCAAGCGCCTCGCGGTCGATCGCGTAGGCCGTGCCCGCCAGCGCGCCGCACCCCAGCGGGCACTCGTCGGCGCGATCAGCCGCATCGCGTACGCGCCCCGCGTCACGCTCGAGCATCTCCGCGTACGCCAGGCACCAGTGCCCGAACGTCACCGGCTGCGCGCGCTGGAGGTGCGTGTAGGCCGGGAAGACCGTGCCCGCGTGCTCGAGCGCACGCTCGGCGAGTGCCCGCTGCGCATCGCGGATTTCGTGCACCACGCCCAGCGCCGCCTCACGCACCCAGAGGCGCAGGTCCGTCGCGACCTGATCGTTGCGGCTGCGCCCGGTGTGCAGCTTCTTTCCCGCGGCCCCCAGCTTCTGCGTCAAACGCATCTCGACCCAGGTGTGCACGTCCTCGGCGCCGCTCTCGATCGGCGGGGCGTCGAGCGCCGACGCCTCGTCGCTCAGCTCGCCCAGGCCCCGCACGAGCGCGTCGACATCATCGCCCGCCAGCACCCCCGCCCGCCCCAGCGCCCGGGCCCACGCGACCGAGCCGGCGATGTCCTGCTGCACCAGGCGCCAATCGATCGGCAGCGAGTCGTTGAGCGCGCGGAACACCTCGGCCGACCCCCCGCCCGAGGCAAAGACACCACCCCACAGCGCACCGGCTTGTCCACCGGCTTGTGCACCGGCTCGTGCCTGCTGCCCGGTCATGCGCACACCCCCGCTCGCCGATCACCGATCGCCGGTCCCTTCTTCACACCGCGTTCCCTTCCTTGAAGATCGGCGCGCCCTCGTGGACCTTGGGCTCGGCGACCGGTCCCGTCCGAGGCAGCACCACCGGCGCGACGCCCGGATCACCCTCAGAAGCGCGGTCCTGGTCGAGCATCTTCATCCCCTGCAACGCCGCGACCCGCTCGGGCAGGCTGAGCAGGCGGATAAAACCCTCGGCGTGCTGCTGGTTGTACACCTCGTCCTCGCCGAACGTCGCGAAGTCTTCGCTGTACAGGCTGAACGGGCTCTTGCGCTGCGTCGTGGTCGCGTGACCCTTGTAGAGCCGGACCACGACCTCGCCGGTCATCCGATCGGCCATCTTCTCGGCCGCGGCGCTGAGCACCTCACGCACCATCGCGAACCAGCGCCCGTCGTACACGAGCTGCGCGAAACGCAGCCCCAGCTCCTGCTTGTACCGCCGCGTCTCGCGGTCGAGCACCAGCTCCTCCAGCCCGGTCAGCGCCTCGACAATCACCGTGCCGCCCGGCGTCTCGTACAGCCCGCGGCTCTTCATCCCCACGCAGCGGTTCTCGACCAGGTCGACCCGCCCGACCCCGTGCTTGCCCGCGATCGTGTTGAGCGCGTCGATCAGCTTCTCGCCCGGCATCGCCTCGCCGCCCAGCCCCACCGGGCGCCCGCGCTCGAACGTGATCGACACGTCCTCCGGCGCGTCCGGCGCGTCGATCGGATCGGCCGTCAGCATCCACGCGTCGCCCGGCGGCTCGTTCCAAGGATCCTCGATCGCCCCGCCCTCGTGGCTGATGTGCCACAGGTTGCGGTCGCGGCTGTAGATTTTCTCCTTGGTCACCGCGATGTCGACGCCCTTGGCGTCGCAGTACGCGATCAACGCCTCGCGGCTGCGCAGATCCCACGTCCGCCACGGCGCGATGATCTCAAGATCCGGCGCCAGCGCGCTGAACGCGCTCTCGAACCGCACCTGGTCATTCCCCTTGCCCGTGCACCCGTGCGCAACCGCCTGCGCCCCGTGCTTGCGCGCAACCTCAACCTGCGCCTTCGCAATCACCGGACGCGCCATGCTCGTGCCCAGCAGGTACCGCGACTCATAGATCGCACCCGCGACCAGCGTCGGGAACACATAGTCCTCGATGAACGGACGGTTCAGATCGACAATCTCGCACACGCTCGCGCCGCTGGCGAGCGCCTTCTGCTCGATGCCCTCCAGTTCGCCCACGCCCTGCCCGACGTCGGCCACAAACGCGATGACCTCGCAATCGTGGTGCTCGACGAGCCAGGGGACGATCGCCGAGGTATCCAGCCCGCCGGAATACGCGAGCACGACCTTCTTCTTACCTTCCGTGTGCGCCATGGTGCTCAGCCCTTCCCGAACAGCTTGAGGAACAGCGCGTTCTGCGCGTGCATCCGGTTCTCCGCCTGGTCATAGACGACGCTCGCGCCCGAATCGATGACCTCGTCGGTGACCTCTTCGCCCCGGTGCGCCGGCAGGCAGTGCATGAACGCGCTGCCGATGCCCTCGGGGTCGTCCAGCCCGTCGCCCGCGACCGCCATCACCTCCGCGTCGACGGTATAGCCCGTGAACGCGTCGGCCCGCAGCCCGTTCTGCGACTCCTGCCCCATGCTCACCCACGTGTCGGTGTAGACCGCGTGGTGCCCGCGCAGGTCGTCGAGCCCGCGCCCCAGCGCAATCGTCGCGCCCGTCTGCTCGCCGGCCCGCATCGCCTTCTGGAGCACGCTGAACTGGGGCTCAAAGCCCTTGGGCGTGATCGCCGTGAAGCTCATCCCCAGCTTCGCCGAAGCCAGCATCAGCGAATGGCACACGTTGTTGCCGTCCCCGATCCACGCCATCTTCAGGCCCGAGAGATCGCCCGGCGCCCGCCCGAACCGCTCGCCGATCGTCAGCATGTCGGCCAGCGCCTGGCACGGGTGCTCGACATCGCTCAGCGCGTTGACGATCGGCACCGACGCGTGCTGCGCCATCTGCTCCAGCACGCGATGGTCGTAGACCCGCGCGACGATCGCATCGGTCCAGCGTTCGAGGTTGAGCGCATAATCCTTGACGCACTCGCGCTCGCCGATGCGCTGCGCGCCGTGGTCGTAATAGACCGCGTGCATCCCGAGCTTGGTCAGCCCGATCTCGAAGCTCATGCGCGTGCGCAGGCTGGGCTTCTCGAACAGCATCGTGACGCTCAGGTCGCTGAGGCGACCGGCGTACGCCGAGGGATCGGCCTTCACCGCCGCCGCGAGCGTCAGCAGCCCGCGCAGCTGCTCAGCGCTGAGCCCGTCGATGCCCAGCAGCCCGTTCAACGTGGGAGCCGCCTGCGTGATGGGAGCCCCAATGGTTGCGCCCGCCGGCTTGATCTCGCCCGTTGTCATCGTTGCCATCGCCTCTTCTCCGCTCATGCCGGCCCCCGGGCCAGGTCGTCCATCCGTTCGCTTGCCGTCGCGACGATGCGCGTCCCGGCGTCGGTGCTCTTGTCGTTCGCCAGCAGCCCGGGCGCCTCATCCCACGAGGCGATCACCACCTCGCAGCCCGCGAGCGCCGCGGCCGAGACCGCGCTGCGCACCTTGACCGCCATCCCGCCCCCGATCACGCCCGATCCGATCAACGCCTCCGCGCCTGCCGCATCGAGCACGCCCAGCTTGGCGCCGGCGTCATCCAGCACGCCCGCCACGTCGGTCAGCAGCACCAGACGATCAGCCCCCACCGCCCGCGCGACACCCGCCGCGGCCTCGTCGGCGTTGACGTTGAGCGGGCCCGCCTCATCCTGCCCGATCGAGTGCACCACCGGCGTCACCCCCGCCGACCAGAGCGCGTGCACCACCGAGCCGTCGCTCTCAACCACGCGCCCGACGCGCCCGTACACGCGCTCATCGATCGCGCGGCACACGCAGAGCCCCGCGTCGCTCAGCCCGATCCCCGCGACGCGCCCGCCGGCCTTGGTCAGCGCCGCGACCAGCCCGCGGTTGACCTCCCCCGCCAGCACGCCCGCGACGACACCGATCTGATCCGCCGGCGTGATGCGCACGCCGTCGATCTTGCTCGTCTCGAGCCCCAGGCGCGCCAAGCGCTCGTCGACCGCCCGCCCGCCGCCGTGCACGATCGCCAGCTCATGCGCGCCCGCGGCCTGCGCAAGCGCCGCCCAGAGCGCGGGGCACCGCTCGGGATGCTCGATCGGTGTCCCGCTGACTTTGACGACCGTGCGCATCACCGCACCGCCCCGCCCGCGATCGCGCGATCCCGCCCGAGGAAGAGCCCCGGCAAGAGCCCGAGCGCTTCGTCCCAGCCCATCGCCGCGTTGACGCATTGGATCGCCTGCCCGCTCGCGCCCTTGACGAGGTTGTCGATCGCGCTGAAGACGATCAGGTGGTTCGCGCCCGCGCCGGTTTCAACGGCCCAGGCGAGGTCGCAGCGGTTCGTCCCCCGCACGGCTCCAACGCTCGGCAGCGGCGCGCCGGGCGATGCCGTCGCGTCGCCCAAGAGGCGCACAAACGCCTCGCCCCCGAGCGCCGATGCGAACACCTCGCCGACCATCGGCGCGTCGAAGCCCGGCGCAAGCTCGACGTGGATGGTCGCGAGGATGCCCCGGTCGAACGCGCCGAGATGAGGCTGGAACACGACGGGCGTGGCGATCGCCTGCTCGATCTCGGGCCGGTGGCGGTGGTTCAGCACGCCGTACGGCGTGGCGCTCAGCTCGCAGAAGCTGGTCTTGAGCGAAGCGCCGCGCCCGGCGCCGCTCACCCCGCTGACCGCGTCGATGATCGGGCGCGTGCCGCTGGCGATCGCCCCGGCACGGGCGAGCGCCGCGAGCGGGATCGAGGCCGCGGTGACATAGCACCCGGCGCACGCGACGAGGCGCGAACCTTCGAGCACGTGCCCGAGCCCATCGCGCGAGACCTCCGGCAGCCCGTACACCGCCCCGGCCAGCAGCGCCGGCGCCGCGTGCTCGAAGCCGTAGAAAGCCGGGTAACACGCGCTGTCTTTGAGGCGGAACCCCGCCGAGAGATCGGCGACCAACGCCCCGGGCGCGGCGTCCAGAATCGCCGGCGCCAGCCCGACGCTCGCCCCGTGCGGCGTCGCAAGAAACACCACCCCGCCCGTGCGCACGATCGAGGCAATCGTTTCGACGTCCGTCGCGTGCAGCGCCAGGTCGCCCACGCCGCGCAGCGCCGGCGCGATCTCGCTGAGCAACGATGACCCGTCGCGGGCGCCCGAGCCGAAGACGCCGGCAAGCTCAAGGCGCGGGTGCGGCGCGAGCAGGCGCACCAGCTCCTGCCCCGTGTACCCCGCGGCGCCCACGACGACCGCGGGCAACACCCCGCTGTGATCCAACACCGCGCTCACGCGTGCAGCCCGGCCATCTGGAGCAGCTCATCACGCAGCGTGCGCACACGCTCGGTCGAGTCGACCGCCACAAAGACCGTGTCGTCGCCGCCGACGGTCCCGAGCACGCCCGCGGGAGGCGTCCGGTCGAGCTCCAGCGCAACGACCTGGGCGTGCCCGGGCGCGGTCTTGCAGACGACCTGCCCCACGCCCGCCGATGCCGAGACGAGGTAGGCCTTGAGCACACGCTCCAGCGCGTTCGTCTGCGCCACGCCCGGCACGGGCGACCAGCCACGACCCGCGTCAACGCCGACGCGCAGACCGACGCCGCCCGCAGGCCCCGGCAGGACATATCCCGCCGGGCTCTTGACCACGCCCATCTCGCGCAGGTCCCGGCTCAGTGTCGCCTGCGTCGTGCGCACGCCCGCCTCCGCCAGCGCGCCCAGCAGCACCTCCTGCGTGGAGACCGGCCCACCCGCCAGCAGACCCGCGATCACGGCTTGTCGCTTCACGCGCTCACCCATAGTGCATGAATATACACATGATGCATGAATAATCAACCAAGGCCCACCAACAAATCCGGATCGTCGATTCCGGGCTAGGCTCTATCCATGGCCCAGACCAACCACAACCCGGACATTCGGGCCTCGGACACGGTCGAGGTCAATTTCGACGGGCTGGTCGCCCCTTCGCACAACTACGCCGGGCTTGCGCCGGGCAATCTTTCGAGCCAGACCAACGCCGGGGCGATCAGCAGCCCGCGGACCGCGGCCCTGCAGGGCATCTCCAAGATGCGTGCCGTTCGCGCGATGGGCCTGACCCAGGGCGTGCTGCCGCCCTTGCAGCGCCCGGATCTGGGGTTTCTGCGATCGCTGGGTTTCGGGGGCGACGACGCGGCGGTGCTCGAAGGCGCGCACCGCGAAGCGCCGGACCTGCTCGCGTGCGCGTGGTCGGCCAGCGCCATGTGGGCCGCCAACGCCGCGACGGTGACCCCCTCCGTCGACGCCGACGACGGGCGTTGTCACCTGACCCCGGCCAACCTGGTGAGCAACACGCACCGCTCGCTGGAACCGCCGGCGATGACGCGTCTGCTCCGCGCCATCTTTCACGACCGCGACCGGTTCGCGGTGCACGACCCGCTGCTGCCCCAGACCCGCTTCGCCGACGAGGGGGCCGCGAATCACGTGCGCTTCGCGCCCGACCACGGCGAAGCGGGCGTCCATCTGTTCTGCTTCGGCTTCGACCCCGCCCACCCGGGCCGCCACCGCCCGGCCCGCTTCCGCGCCCGCCAGTCGCTCGACGCCAGCCGGGCGATCGCCCGCCGCCACGGGGTCGACCCCGCGCGCACGGTCTTCGCCCAGCAGCACCCCGCCGCGGTCGACGCGGGCGTCTTTCACAACGACGTGATCTCGACCGGCGACGGGCTGACCTTCCTTACCCACGAGCGGGCGTTCATCGAGCAGGACCTGGTGCTCGACGGGCTTCGCCGGGCGTTGTCGCCGCACGGGCTCACGGTCATCACCGCGACCGACGCGGACTTTTCGCTCGAGGACGCCGTCGCGAGCTATCTGTTTAATGCGCAGCTCCTGACAACGCCCGCCGGGCGTGTGCTGGTGGCGCCGACCGAGACGCGCGACCACCCGCGCGTCGGGCCCTGGGTCGCGGAGATGATCGCTGCGGGCGGGGCCAACGGCCCGATCGCGCGGGTCGAGTACCTCGACGTGCGCGAGTCGATGCGCAACGGGGGCGGGCCCGCGTGCCTGCGCCTGCGGGTCGTGCTGACGCCCGATGAGCTCGCCGGCGTGCACGACCCGTGCCTGGTCGACGACGCCCGGCTCGACGCGCTGGAGGCCCTCGTCGGCGAGGCCTGGCCCGAGTCGATCGCCCCCGGCGAGCTGCGCGACCACCGCCTGGTGCGCCACTGCCTCGATGCGCTGGATCGCCTGGCGAGCCTGCTGCAACTCCCCGGCGTCTCGCCCGCGCAGCGCTGACAACAATCGACCGAACCCGTGCACCGCGTGTGCGTTTGACCGCCGACGCCCGAGCCCGCCCAGAGCGAGACAGGGACGCCGACCATGGACCAGCAGAGCCCGACCGAGACCCCCATCGACAGCCCGCCCGAGAGCCCGGCCGAGTCCGCGGGGCACACGCCCGAGCACGTCGCCGCGCTGAGCAAAGACATCCGCCTGCTCGACAAGCAGCTCACCGCCGCGCTGCCGGACCGCTCTGGCGCCGACCGCCTGGAAGCGCTCTGCCGCGAGGGTCGCCACGACGAGGCGGCGGCCGAGATCGCCTCCATGCCGACCGAGGCGATCATCAACCTCGTGCGTGCGCGCACGACGCGGTTCCATTTGCGCAACAAGGCCGAGCAGGTGCACATCGCGCGGGTCAATCGCGATCGCGAGCGTGACGCCTCGCCCGAGACGCCTCGCCGAGAGTCGATCGCCGACGCGGTCCGCTGGTGCAAGGACCACGGGCTCTCGCTCCAGGACGTGCTCTCGCGGATCGACCGCCTCGACGTGATCAGCACCCTGACGGCCCACCCGACCGAGGCGCGCCGGCGCTCGGTCCTCCGCCACCAGCACAGCATCGGCGAGCTGCTGATCGCGATGAACGACCGCGACGCGACGCCCGTCGAGCTGACGCACACCGAGCACGCGCTGACGCGCCACGTCGCGCTCTTCCTCGCGACCGACGAGATCCGGGGCAAACGCCTGCGCGTGATCGAGGAGGTCCGCAACGGGATCTACTTCCTCACCGGGTCGATCTGGCAGACCGTGCCGCGCCTGTACCGCGACCTCGCCGACGCGCTGCGCGAGCAGTACGCGCACGAGGTCGCCCCGGCCGATCTGCCGATCGTCCTCCGGTACCGCTCGTGGATCGGGGGCGACCGCGACGGCAACCCCAACGTGACCGCCGAGGTGACCGAACAGACACTCGGCATGCTGCGCGAGGCGTGCGTCTCGATGTATCTCGAAGAGATCGAGCAGCTCCGCCAGATGCTCAGCGTCGCCGCGGCCCGCGTGCCGATCTCGGGCGAGCTGCGCGACGCGGCCCTGCGCGACCGCGAGCACCTGCCCGAAGACCTGCTCCACCACATCGAGACCGAGCCCTTCCGCGTGCGCCTGCTCGCGATGCGGCGCCGCCTCGAGGCGGTGCACGCGGGCGAGACCGGGGCGTACAGCGCCCGGGAGTTCGAGGACGACCTCACGCTGCTCCGCCGCGCGCTGCACCACGCGGGGCTGGGCGATGTCGCCGATCGCGGGCGCCTGGCCGACCTGACCGTCCGCGTGCGCACGTTCGGGCTGCACCTGGCTTCGCTGGACATCCGCCAGCACTCGGGCGTGCACGAGGCGGTCTGCGCCGAGCTGCTGGAGCGGGCCGGCGTGACCGACGGGTACGCCGAGTTGAGCGAGGCCGAGCGCCGGGCGGTGCTGCACAAGGAGCTGACCAACGCGCGCCCCTTCGTCGGCCCGCGCGAGGCGCTGAGCGAGCAGGCCCGGGAACTCCTCAGCGTCTACCGCGTCGCGCGCGAGGCGATCGCGGGCGACCCGGGCTCGATCGGCGCGTTCGTCATCAGCATGTCGCACGAGGTGAGCGACGTGCTCGAGGTGCTGCTGCTCGCCAAGCAGGCGGGCGTGTGGTCGCCCAGGGCCGACAACGGCGCGTCGGTTCCCCCCGCGCCCGATGTCGTGCCGCTGTTTGAGACGGTCGAGGACCTCGCGCGTGCGCGCGGCCTGCTGGACGAGATGTTCACCGATCCGGTCTACGCAAAGCACCTGGGCGCGCGCGGACGGCGTCAGGAAATCATGCTGGGCTACTCCGACTCGAACAAGGACGGCGGGTACTGGCGCGCGACGTGGTCGCTCCAGCGCGCGCAGGACGACCTCGCCCGGGCCGCGCGGGCCGCGGGCGTCGAGCTGCGCCTGTTCCACGGGCGGGGCGGGTCGGTCGGGCGGGGCGGGGGGCGCGCCGCGCTGGCGATCCGCTCGGCGCCGCCGGCGGCGCGCACCGGCGCGATCCGCTTCACCGAGCAGGGCGAGGTCATCACCTTCCGCTACGCCCTGCCCGCGATCGCGCACCGCCACCTCGAGCAGATCGTGGGCGCCGCGCTGCTGAGCACCTGCGACGCCGGGTCTGCCGACGGGCCCGCGGGCCTTCCCGCGGCGCTGGCGAAGGACCTCGACGCGCTCGCCGCGCACGCGATGGAGGCGTACCGCTCGCTGATCGATGATCCGTCGTTCTGGCCCTGGTTCCTCGGCGCCAGCCCGGTGGCGCACATCGCGGATCTGCCGATCGCGTCGCGCCCGGTGATCCGCTCGGGCAAGGCGATGATCTTCGACAACCTGCGGGCGATCCCCTGGGTGTTCAGCTGGACGCAGATGCGTTCCAACGTGCCGGGCTGGTACGGGCTGGGCAAGGCGTACCGCGCGGTGGTCGCGGGCGACCCGGGCGCCGCCGAGCGCCTGGCGGGTGCGTACCGCGAGAGCCCGTTCTTCACTACGGCGGTCGACAACGCGCAGCAAGAGATGGCGCGCACACGCCTGGCGATGGCCCGGCGGTACGCCGACCGCGCCAGCGACCACGAGGGCGACCGCCTGCACGGGCTCATCTGCGAGGAGTTCGACGCGGCCTGTGCGGCCGTGCTCGAGATCACCGGGCAGCGCAACCTCCTCGACAACCGCCCGGTGATCCGCGATTCGATCGAGGCACGCAACCCCGATACCGACGTGCTGGGCCTCTGCCAGCTCGAGGCGATGAAGCGTCACGCCGCCGATCCCGGTGACGAGGGCGCCAAGGATGCCGCCCGCCTGGCGGTCAACGGCGTGGCCGCGGCGATGCAATCCACCGGCTGAGCACGTCGCCTTCCGTTGCTATCGGGTCTTCGCGGTCCCCGTTCTGCACGCTTCTCGATCAAGCCGGTGCCCGGCAACGCGCCGCGCGGTGCCGGGGCGGGGCGGGGCCCGTACGCTTCGGGCGAGGCCCTCCACAGGCGGCTGCATCCCCCGGACGAGCATGGCGAGCAACACCAACATCCCGACCGCGGCCCACAAGCTCGAGCTGCGCACCGCCGAGCGCCTGACCAAGCCCTTCCAGCGGTTCGCGCTGCTGTCCAGCTCCAGCGGGATCGTGCTGGTCAGCTGCACCATCGTCGCGATGCTCTGGTCCAACTCGCCCTACGCCGACGGATATCACCACCTGTTCCACGACATCGAACTGGCGGTCGGCATCGGCGCGCTCGAGATCCACAACCACCTGCTCCACTGGATCAACGACGCGCTCATGGCGGTCTTCTTCCTGCTGGTGGGGCTGGAGATCAAGCGCGAGCTGGTCGTGGGCGAGCTGTCGGACCCGCGGCGGGCGGCGCTGCCGATCTTCGCCGCCGTCGGCGGCATGCTTGTGCCGGCGGCGATCTATGCCGCGATCAACTTCAACAATCCCCAGACGATGCACGGGTGGGGCGTGCCGATGGCGACCGACATCGCCTTTGCGCTGGGTATCCTCGCGCTGATCGGGACGCGCGCGCCCAACAGCCTCAAGGTCTTCCTCGCCGGCCTGGCGATCGCCGACGACCTCGGCGCCCTGCTCGTCATCGCGATCTTCTACACCGAGGATCTCAACTGGGGCGCGCTCGGATCGGCGGGGGGCGTGCTGGCGCTGCTGTTCGCGTTCAACATCATCGGCTTCCGCCGGGGGCTGTGGTACATCCTCCCGGGCATCGTGCTCTGGTACTTCGTCTTCCGCTCGGGCGTGCACGCGACGATCGCGGGCGTGCTGCTCGCGTCGACGATCCCGGTGACCAGCCGGGTCGATCAGCGCCGCTACCTGACCTTCAGCCGCGCGGCGCTGGATACGTTTGAGAAGAACTCCTCGGACCGGCTCGACAAGGTCGAGACCAACGCCGCCCAGCGGGCCGCGGTCTACGCGATCAGCGAGAACAACCGCCTGATCACGCCCCCGCTCAACCGGATGGAGGACACGCTGCACCCCTGGGTCGCGTTCCTGGTCATCCCGATCTTTGCGCTCGCCAACGCCGGGGTGCACATCCAGGGCGGCATCGCCGAGTCGCTCTCGGGCCCGATCTCGCTCGGCGTCATCCTCGGACTCTTCATCGGCAAACCCGTCGGCATCACGCTCTTCGCCTGGATCAGCGTCAAGCTCGGCATCGCCAGCCTGCCCAGCGGCGTGACGTGGAAACACATCATCGGCGTCGGCTGCCTGGGCGGCATCGGCTTCACCATGGCGCTGTTCATCTCCAACCTCGCATTCGGCGGGCCCCAGCTCGCCTCCGAGCTCGAGCACGCCAAGGTCGGCATCCTCACCGCCTCCGCACTCTCGACCATCCTCGGGCTCAGCATCCTGCTGACCTGCAAGCCGCAAGAAGAGCCCGAGCCCGAATCGCTCGGGCCCGAGATCGACCTGCGCGACTGAAACGCCCGAACGGCAACGCTGCCTACAGCCGAGCCTCGGCCGATCGCGCGTGCGCTTCCAGCCCCTCCATCCGCGCCAGGCGCGCCGCCCGCTCGTACACCCGCGCCGGCGTCTGCGACCGGTCCAGCTCGATGCCCGTGCGCACGCGAAGGAAGTCAAAGACGCTCAGCCCCCCGAAACCCCTCGCCGTGCCGCCCGTCGGTAGCGTGTGGTTGGGCCCGATGCCGTAGTCGCCCAGGACCTCGGCTGCGCCCGAACCGACAAACACCGCCCCGTAGTGCCGGCAGCGCGCCGCGACCGCCGGCGCATCGCGCGTGTGGATCTCAAGATGCTCGGGCGCGACGAGATCGCTCAGGCGGATCGCCTCTTCGATGTCGCCCGCGACGACGCAGACGCTCCGCTCGATCGCCGGGCCCGCGACACCCGCCGTCGGCAGCGTCTCAAGACGTGCGCGCAATCGCTCATCTACCGCATCGGCGAACCCCGGAGACGTGGTCACCAGGTTCGCCCGCGCGTCGGCGTCGTGCTCGGCCTGGGCGAGCAGGTCCGCCGCGACGGTGTCCGCGTCCGCCGAGTCATCGGCGATGACCAGCACCTCGCTCGGACCGGCGAGCATGTCGATCCGCACCGTGCCGCTCACGAGCTGCTTCGCCGCCGTCACCCACCGATTGCCCGGCCCGCAGATCGCGTCGCAAGGCTCGAGCCCGTCTATCCCGAACGCCAGCGCCGCGATGCCCTGCGCACCGCCCACCGCGAGCAGAGCGTCCGCCCCCGCGATCGAAGCGGCAGCGAGCGTCGCCGGCGCGGGCCTCGGGCTCGCAACAACCACCCCACCCACGCCCGCGGCCCGCGCTGTCACCGCGGTCATCAGCACGCTGGAAGGCAGCGGGTACCGCCCGCCCGGCGCATAACACCCGGCGGAGCCAACCGGCGCGACCATCTGCCGCAGCCGCCCGCCCTCGACCGGAACATCAAAGTCCTGCACCGAAGCCCGCTGGGCAAGGGCGAACCGCCCGATGTCGCCCGCCGCGCCGCGCAGCGCGTCGGCTTCGCCTGCGTCCATCGCAGAGAGCGACGCGTCCATCGCCTCGCGCCCGATCAGCAGCGGCCCGCCCGGCTCGATGTCACCCAGGCGCTCGGCGTGCTCGCGCACCGCCGCACCGCCGCGCGTGCGCACGTCTTCGACGATCGAGCCCGCGTCGCGTAGCGTCTGCGCATCGACCGCCGACCGGTTCGATCGACCGAACAGCTCACCCGCCTGTTGTGCGCTCACGCGTCTGAGCATCACGATCCTCCGCCCCGTCTTCAGTCGCCCTTGGCGTCGCCCGGGCGGCGCGTCACCTTGCGCGACCGTCGCGCCAGCTCGTCCTCGATCTCGCTCAGTGCGACGCCCTCGCGTGCCAGTCGCATGAGCGTGAAGAACAGCACGTCGGCCGCCTCGTGCACGATCTCGCTTCGCTCGTTCGCCTCGCCCAGCTCACGCGCTTCCTCGCGTAGCTTGCTGGCGAGCAGGTCGGCATCGCCGAACAGCCGCGCCGTGTAGCTGCCCTTCGCCGCCCGCGTCGCGGGGTCGCTCAGGCGTCGCATCAGACCCGCCAGCCCGGGGCCGTGGGCGCTCGCCCCGATCGCGTCGAAGCAGGACCGCGTCTTGCGGTGACAGAACGTGCCGTCGCCCGACTGACGCACGACAAACCGCAGCGCATCGCGGTCGCAGTCGGCCTCGACACGCAGCAGCTCCTGCACGTCGCCGCTGGATTCGCCCTTGCGCCAGAGCCCCCGCTTGCGAGACCAGTAGACACCCCGCCCCTCGTCGAGCGCGACGGACAGGCTCTCGGCATTCGAGTAGCACAGGCCCAGCGCGACGCCGCGCTCATCGCAGACAACCGTGGGCCAGAGCCCGTCGGTGCGATCGCTCTGCAAGCACGCGCCGAGCCCGCCGGCAAGCGTGAACCGCCCGCTGTACAGCCCCATGCCCACCTGCGCGTCGATCCCCATCGCGTCGAGCTCGCCGATCTCGCCCGCCTCGGCGATGCCTCCCGCGACGGTGAGCGCACCATCACCGGCGATCTCCCTGAGCTCCGCCGCCCGGTCGAGCGGGAGCCCGCGCATCGTGCCCTCGACCTCGACAAACGTCACCAGGAAGCCGCCGACAAACTCGCGCAGCTCGCGCATACGGTCGGCAATCTTCGCGCCCGTGCCGCGGGTCCAGCCCTGGTCGACCACCTCGCCGTCACGCGCATCGAGCGCCGCAATCACGCGCTCGCGGGGCAGCTCGCGCAGCACCTCCGGGCGTGCCGCGGTGCCCAGGATGACCCTGCTCGCCCCCGCGTCGAGCCAGCGGATCGCCGAATCGACATCGCGGATGCCCCCGCCCACGCGGCAGTCGGCGACACGCACCAGGCCCTCGATCACGCCGCGGTTGTCGCCCGTGCTCAGCGCCGCGTCGAGGTCGATCACCGCGATCTCGCCGACGCGCCCGAACCGTCGAGCGATCGGCAGCGGGTCACCCGCGTCGATCTTCAGGTCACGCCCCTGTTCGAGCTGCACGGCGTGCGCACCGCGGATGTCAACACTCGGGACGATCATGACGCGATCCTCACTCGGGCGCCCGCCTGCGCGAGCCCGCGCTTGATGTCATCGACCGTCGTGTGCGCATCGTGAAAGATTGACGCCGCGAGCACCGCCTCGCTGCCCGCGTCGAGCGCTTCGACCATGTGCGCGACGCTGTCGGCCCCGCCGCTGGCGATCACGGGGACACCCACGCCCCCGCAGACGCTCCGCAGCAGATCGGTGTCGTACCCCGAGCGCGTGCCGTCGCGGTCCCAGCTCGTCAGCAGGATCTCGCCCGCGCCGAGCGACACGCAACGCTCCGCCCAACCCACCGCGTCGATGCCGGTCCGGTCGGTGCCCGAACGCGTGACAACCTCCCAGCCCCGATCGCCCGGCGCACGGGCAAGCTCGCGTCGGGCGGCATCGATCGCAACAACCGTACACTGCACGCCGAACCGCCCGGCAAGCTCACCGATCAGCTCGGGGCGATCGACCGCTGCGGTGTTGACGCTCACCTTGTCGGCCCCGGCGTCGAGCAGGCGGGCCGCGTCGGCGACCGCCCGCACCCCGCCGCCGACGGTCAGCGGGATGCCCAGCACCGCGCGCACCGCGGCGACCGTCTCGGCCGCGTTGGCCCGCCCCTCGGGCGTCGCGCTCACGTCGAGAATCACCAGCTCGTCCGCGCCCTGGGCCTCGTAACGCGCGGCGCACTCGACGGGATCGCCCGCGTCGCGCAGCCCCTGGAAGCGCACACCCTTGACGACGCGCCCGTCCCTGATATCCAAACACGGGATCACGCGCTTGGTGAGCATGTCGCCTCCCGGTTCGCGGCAACCCATCGGGCGAGCAGCGATGCGCCCAGCGCACCGCTCAGCTCGGGATGGAACTGGCACGCGACGACGCGCCCCTCCGCGCCCTCGACCCCGGCGACGAACCGATCGCCGTGCGCACACCACGCCGGTGCCCAGCCGGCGGGCGCAGCCCACTCGCCCTCGCCCACGCGATAGCTATTGGCGAAGTACACCTCGCCCCCGGCCAGCGATCGGCACGCCGCGGCGGGCTCGATCGTGTTCCAGCCCATCTGCGGCACCCGCAGGCCCGGTGCCCCGGCGAAGCGACGCACCGACCCGGGCAGCACGCCGAGCCCGCGCACGCCGGGCGACTCTTCGCTCGACTCAAACAGCACCTGAAAGCCCAGACAGATCGCCAGCAGCGCCCGCCCCGACCGTGCGCGCGACGCGAGCGCTTCGCCGAGCCCCGCGTGCGCGCTCAGTGTCTCCATCGCGGCGCCGAACGAGCCGACGCCGGGGAGCACGACGAGCGGCGCGTCACGCACGGCACCGGCGTCCTGGGTCTCGACCGGATCAACCCCGACGCGCCGCAGCGCCGCGAGCACGCTCGCGAGGTTGGCCGTCCCCGTGCGCACGACCGCGGCGTTCACAGCGTGCCCTTCGTGCTCGCCCCGCCGTCTTCGACGATCGTCCATGCCGATCGGAGGGCCCGCGCGAGCGCCTTGAACGCGGCCTCGGCCTTGTGGTGGTCGTTTCGTCCGCGCAGGACGTCAACGTGGGCCGTCATCCGCGCGTTCGTGATGAGCGTCTCGAGCCCGTGCGTCAGGTTCTCGGTCGCAACGTCGCCGATCTTCTCGCGCACCAGCGCGAGATCGACAACCGCGCACGGGCGCGTCACCAGATCGACGCTCGCGCGGGCGAGCGCCTCGTCCATCGGGACGTAGGCGTCGGCGAAGCGCACGACGCCGGCCCGATCGCCGAGCGCCCGGTCGATCGCCTGCCCGACGACAAGGCAGCAGTCTTCGGCCGTGTGGTGGTCGTCGACGAACGTGTCACCCTCGCACGAGAGCGTGAGGCCGAAGCCGGCGTGTGTCGCCAGGCTCGTCAGCATGTGATCGAGAAAACCCAGCCCGGTGCGCACATCGGCGTCTTTCCGCACGTCCAGATGCAGCTCGCATGAAACGGCGGTCTCCCGGGTCTTTCGCTCGATGATGGCGCTCCGCTCGGTCATCGCGCGGCCCCCTTCGCGAGAGCAACCGACGACTCACGCAGCGCCCCGAACAGGCGCTCGGCGCTGGCGACGTCGCCCGGGCAGGTGATGCGCAGCGCGCTCGCGAGCGAGCCCTCCTCGGGGAACCGACGGACGGCGATGCCACGATCGGCGAGCGCGTCGGCGAGCGCCCACGCGGCCTCGCACGCGCCCCAGTCGGCGAGCACAAAGTTCGCCTCGCTCGGTGTCACGCTCGCGCCCAGCTCCTCGCACAGCGCCGTCAGCCCAGCGCGTTCCGCCTTGACCCGGGCCGCGGACTCGAACACACGCTGCTCGCCCGCCTGCAGCCAATCGAGCGCGATCGCCGCGCTCACACTCGACACGGCGTACGCCTGCCCGACGCGCCGAAGCCACCCGATCAGCTCGGGCGGGCCCGCCGCGTACCCCACGCGCAGACCCGCGAGGCCCCAGGCCTTGCTCAGCGTCCGCATCACCACGGCGTTCGAGCGCTCCAGAACGGCGTCGGTCGGGTCGTCGCCCGCGAACTCGGTGTACGCGAGATCGACCGCGACGGGGATCCGCCCGCGATCGTGCGCACCGTCGACAACGCGGAGGACATCGTCGGTCGTCGCGTTGGTGCCCGTCGGGTTGTTCGGGGTGACGACGTACGCACACCCGGTCTGCGCGCTCATCGCGTCGAGATAGCCCTCGACCGGGAGCGGCCCGCGGCGCCAGGGGACCGTGACGGCATGCCCGCCGGCAAGGCGGACGTACCGCGGGATCATCTCGAACGTCGGGTCCGCAAGCACCGCCTCGCGCCCGGGCTCGAGCGCGACCGACGCGAAGCGGGCGAGCGCGTCGTCGGCGCCGGCGGTCACGACGACGCGCTCGGGCTCGATCCCCAGGCGATCGGCGAGGTAGACCTCGAGCGCGCGCACGCTCGGGTATCGTCGGACGAGCTCGGGGCCGCGCTGCGCGAGCCATTCGAGCACCATGCCCGCGGGAGCCGGCCCCTCGTTCGCGTCGAGCTTGAGCGCGGGCGACTCGGGCATGTCGACCACCGGGCGCCCGCGCGGGGGGCTGTACGCGCTGACGGCGTGCGCGCGGGCCGCGGGCGTGTAGCTCGCGGGCGCCGGCTCGGGCTGCTGGAAAACGGGCTTCTGGGGCGTCTCGACCATCACCGCACCACCTGGGCGACGTCGGCGATGACCAGGTCGGTGCCCCCGGCGGACTTGACCTGCGGGACCAGCTCGGCGAGCGCGCTCCGCGGGACGACCGACTTGATCGCGTACCCCTCTTCGCCGAAGAGCCTCGCGACCGTCGGGCGGCGCATGCAGGGCAGGATCTCGACGATCCGGCGCATCACCTCGTCGCTGTCGGCGTTGATCTCGACCACCGCGCGCCCGCGCGCGTCGAGCACGCTTGTCAGCACCAGCCCGATGTCCTCGATGCGGGCACGCCTCGCGGGGTCGTCCCACGCCGACCGGCTGGCGTACAGCCTCGTGCTGCTGGTCATCGCGGTGTCGATGATCTCGAGCCCGTTGGCCTCCAGCGTGGCGCCGGTCTGGGTGATGTCGACAATGCAGTCGGCGTCCTCGGGCGGGAAAACCTCGGTCGCCCCGTAGGTCCGCACGAACGAGCCGCCGGGCACCGCGCGGCGCATCCAGTCCTTGGTGATCCGCTCCAGCTCGCTGGCGACCCGGACCGGACGCCCCAGCTCGCTCTCGGTCGGCAGGCGGCGCGTGCCGTCGGGGTCGGTCCGCAGGATCTGACGCGGCGCCGCGGCGACGATGCGCACGGCGTCCATCCCCGTGTCGACCACCTCGACCACATCGGCGCCCAGCTCGGCGACCCAATCGGCGCCCGCGAAGCCCAGGTCGCGGCTGCCCGCGTCGAGCATCTCCAGCACGTTCTGGGGCTTGAGGATCTTGGCCTCGACACCGGCGAGGCTCACGCGCGGGCGGTACCCGCGGCTCGAGGAGCCGATGCGGATGCCCGCGTCGGCCAGCAGCGCGCGCACGCCCTCAGCCATGCGGCCCTTTGGCAGCGCAAGCCGCAGGGGGGTTTGCGGCGCGTCGGCTTGCCGCGTCGTCGGATCGGGCTGGGTCTGCACGCGGGTCATGGGTCGTTCCTCGGGATCTCAATCGGTGAAAGCGGGGCGAGCGGAGCGGTTCGCCGACGCGGGCGGGTCCGACGCAGGGCGCTGAAGATGACGAGCGGGCGCCACCCAAAACGACCGCGACGCCGGTCGTCGCCGGCGTCGCCTCCGAACAAGGCCGGGCGAGGCCCACTTCGGGCGGCCCGGATGCACGATCTCGGCGAGGTCACCGGCGCCCGGCGGACGCGTGATGATGCCGATGATGGTGCTGCTGGGTGAACATCTGTGCTGATCGTTGCCTCGCGGGGCGGCGGGTCAAGCCGAGGCGGCTGGGGTGCGCACGATGCGGGGGTTCACTGCCCCTGCGAGCCGACGCCGCTGGCCTGCACGAGGCTCGCGTCGTTGATGAGGTACAGCCCCAGGAGGAAGCCGCTGACGACGTACGGGTCGACGGTGAGGGTGCCCTCGATGGTGCCGTAGTTGGCCCAGGTGCTGTCGATGTTGAGCGCCTGGGTCAGGCGGACCTCGACGGCGTCGTAGGGCGTGGGCGGCACGCCCAGGCAGCAGCCGTCCCACGGGTTCTGCATGACCAGCAGCTCGCTGGTGCCCGTCGCGACCAGCGGGAGCAGCAGGTGCCCGGTGACGCGGATGTGCTTGCCCTCCAGCGGGGCGGTCCACTCGGGCAGCTCGGTCTTGCCGACGTCCGGGGCGTAGGTCTGCTGGATCGAGGTGAGCAGCCGCCAGTCGAGCTCGTACGGCGCGGCGGGCGTCCCGTCGCCGGGCACGGTCGTGCGGGTGCCGCTGGCGTTGACGATGACGAGCGAGCCGTCCTCATTCAGCTCGAAGCTGCCCGGCACGGGGGCCGCCGCGGGCGCGGGGGCTTCGACGCCGAGGTCCGGCTCGGGCTGCGCGCCGGATGACGACGCGGGCGCCGCGGCGTCGGCGAGGGCCTGGTACGCCGCGGCGGCGGGGTCAACGGCCGGCTCGGGCTCGGGCTCAAGCTCAGCGACGACGGGCTCGGACTGGGCCTGCACATCGGCCTGCGCATCGGGCTGCGCAGTGGGTTGGACGGACGGCTGGGCCGCGGGCTGCTGGGCCACGAAGGAGGCCGGCTCGTCCGCGATCGCGGGCTCGACAGCGGGCGCATCGGCCGGAACTTCGGCGAACGCTACGGGGGCTGGAGCGGCTTCGGAGGCGGGCTCGACGGTTGGTTCGGGCTCGATGACCGGATCAACGACGGGGTCAGGCACCGGCTTGGCGATCGGGGCGGGCGTGACGGCGGGTTCGGCTTGGACGTTCTGGACCTGGCCGTCGCCTCCGGTGACCGTCCGCACCGGCGCGATGACCTCGAGATTCGGACCGGTCCGCGAGAACGCGAGCGAGGTGCTCGGCGCGATCCCACCGTCAGGCTGTTGGCTCGACGCAGGACGGAAGACCACGACACCCGCGGCGATCACCAGCAACGCGATCAACGACCAGAACAGCTTCATCGCCGGCTCGCTCCTGTAGGAAGTTTCCTGCGGGCCCGACGCAGAACACGCGGCCCGTGCACGAGTTGTACGCCGACCGGCCCCGATCGGTCGCAGTCGCGGGCACGAATTCGTGCAGAAACAACGGATGCGACAGTATGGTTTCCGCCCGCTCAGCCCAGCGGACGCAGGTTGCGGATCACGCTGGTCCGGTAGGCCATGACCGCGGGGACGATGCCCGCCAGACAGGCAAGGGCGATCGCGGCAACGCCGACGATCAGCACCGGCTCGAGCCCGAGCGTCGCGCTCAGCCCCACGCCCACGCTCGCCTCGACCAGGCCCGCAGCCGCGGCGATGCCCGCCCAAGCCAGGCCCGCGCCCAGCGCCGCGCCGAGCACGCCCAGCAGCGCACTCTCGGTCAGCACCAGCCCGAAGATCCGCCCGCGGCTCGCGCCGAGGACCCGCAGCGTGGCGATCTGTCGTCGGCGTTGCTCCATCGAGCCGGTCAGGGCGATGAGGATCGACGCGGCGCTGCTGAGCAACACAGCGCCCGCCATCGCGCGCAGCACCAGGTCGACGTTGCTCACGATCGCGAACAGCGCGCTGACCTCCTGGGCCGGCTGCGCGACGGTCCACCGCGGGTCGGCCCGGATCGCCGCGAGGATCTGCGGCAGCGCCGCCTTGCGCGCGCCCATCGAGGCGTAGATGCCCGTGATCAGCTTGTCGCCCTCGACGATGTCCTCGGGGCGGGTCAGCGGCGCGCCCGGGCCCAGCTCAGCAACGCGCCGGTCGTGGGCGTGCAGGATCCAGCTGCTCATCAGATCAACAAACAGCGCGCGGTCGTGCGGGCTGTCGGTCGGTTCGAGGATGCCGACGACGGTGAAGGTGTACTCGTCGTGGACGTGGGCGTCCGGGTCGCGGGGCGCGCCGTGGGTGAGGAAGAGCGACTCGCCGATCGTGAGCCCGCTCGTCCGCGCCGCCTCGGCCCCCACCACCACCTCGAGCTCCCGCTCGAAGAAACGCCCCTCGCTGATCGACCACGCGACGCCGGGCACAGGCTGAAAGAACTCGAAGAACGACGACTCGGCCGCGACGACCGGTCGCCCCGCGAAGCTATCGCCCATCGCCGTCGCCACCGTCCACGCGAGCGGGAAGCGCGAGCGCAGCTCTTCGTAATCGCTGTAGGGGATCGCGACGGCCGGGGCGTCGGCGTAGAAGACACTGTTGAGCACGCTGACCAGCGGGCTGGGCTCGCGCGTCACCAGCATCTCGGCGTTGCCCGTGCCTCGGGTGAACGCCGCCTGCGCCGATCGGCTCAGGCCCACCAGCACCAGCATCAGCGCCACCGCGATCGCGACGATCAGAATCGTCGTCACGCTGCTGAACGAACGCCCGAGCAGGCTGCGGCGCACGATGGTCAGATCGGTCATCGCCATCACGCGGCCCCCCCGGCCAGCGCCCGCCCGCCCAGCGCTTCCAGGCGCTCGACACGCTCGAAACGCTCGTTCAACGACGGATCGTGGCTCACGCAGACCAGCGCCGCGCCGTGACGCGTGCAGACGCTCTGGAGCATGTCGACCGCGGCCTTGGCGTTCTCCGGATCCAGGCTCGCCGTCGGCTCGTCGGCGAGGACGACGCTCGGCTCGCACGCCAGGGCCCGCGCCACCGCGACGCGCTGCTGCTGCCCCACGCTGAGCTGGTCGGGCATCGCCTGGGGGCGCTCGATGCCGAGTTCCTTGAGCAGGTCGCCCGCCCGCGCGCGGTGCCCGCTCCTGGGGCGGTCGCTGAACATCAGGGCCGCCATGACGTTTTCGATCGCGCTGAACCCGTGCAGCAGGTTGAAGGTCTGGAAGACCATGCCCAGGTGGCGCCCGCGGAAGCGGTCTCGCTTGGCGCCGCGCAGCGCGTGGATGTCTTGCCCGTTGATGCTGACGCTGCCGCTGGTCGGCTCGATCAGGCCCGCGAGCAGGTGCAGCAGCGTGCTCTTGCCGCTGCCCGATTGCCCCGCCAGCAGCACCCGCTCGCCCGGGGCGACGCGCAGCGCCGCGACACGCGTGGCGATCTCGCTCGCGCCCGGATAGCGATAGGTCAGGTCATCGATCTGGAGCGCGGGCTGTGCGCCGGGAGGGTCTGCTGCCATGGGCAGGTTGTAGGCCCGCCCGCAAACCCGAGGCAGCCTCCACCAATCAACCGGACATCAAGGGGCGTTGGCAGCGCAACTACTGATAAGATCGAACACGGACCGGGCGGATGCGACCGCAGGGGGCACGCGATGGACACGACTGAGACAGGCGCTGGCGATGCAGGTGCTGGCGATCCGGGCGCGGGCAACGCGGGCGCGCGGCAGGCCCCGCCGACGGCCGCCGGCGATATCGCCAGGCCCGCGATGTCGGGCCGACCCGCGTGGCCCGGCGTCATCGGCACGCTCGTCATCATCTTCAGCGGCATCGGCATCCTCGGCGGGCTGTTCGGCGTAGCGGGCGCCCTGATCACGTTCTTCGCGTCCGATCTGTTCGCGACCATCGCGATGCAGCCCGGCGCGCCACAAGAGCTCGACCAGGCCGGGTCTGAGGCGATCACCAGCGCTTACCGCCTGCAAGCCATCATCGGGCTCTTCGCGTCGCTCATGCTGCTGACCCTGCACACCGTCGGCGTCGTCGCGGGGGCCAAGCTCATCAAGCGTCGGGCGGACTCGATCGGGGTGCTCAGGGCCTGGGCCTTCGCGCGGATCGCCCTCTTCCTGGTCATCGGCGTCGTCTACGCGTGGCTGCAACTGCACATGATGGACGCGATGGGCGCCCTCATGGCGCAGGACCCGAACATGCCGGCCCCGGCCGGAGCGTTCTTCGGGAGCCTTGGCGTCGCGATGGCGTTCGTGGGCGCGCTCTGGCAGTTCGTCTGGGGTTGGTCCCTGCCCATCGTCGTGCTCTGGTGGCTGGGCAAGGGCGAGTCGCGGGCGGAGATCGATCGCTGGCGGGGCGCGGAGGCACACCCATGAACTGCACGACCTGCGGCTACGCGCTCTGGGACCTGACAAGCCGCACCTGCCCCGAGTGCGGCACCGGCTTCAAGCCCTCGGACTTCGAGTTCAACCTCAACAGCGTGCGCTACTGCTGCCCGCACTGCCGACAGGACTACTACGGCACCGGCGCCCGGGGCCACCTCGAGCCCAACGCCTTCGACTGCGTGCGCTGCGGGCAGCACATCGAGATGGACGAGATGGTCCTCCTGCCCACCGCGGGCGTGAGCGAGGACCAGACCCGGGCCGAGGCGGTGCCCTGGCTCGACGGCAGCGACCGCCAGCGGAAGTTCCGCCTGCTGCGCTGCCTGTTCTCAACGATCGGGATGTCCCTCGTGCGCCCGCACGTGCTGGGCAAGGCGCTGCCGCACAAGAGCAGCCTATGGCGGGCGCAGCTCTTCGCGGTGATCTGCGGGACGGCGTACACGCTGGCGGGTTTCGCGCTGATGCTGGTGTTCCTGATCGGCGCGCCGTTTCTCGCCGGCGCCGGCGGGGGCGGCCCGACCCCGGTTCAATGGATCGCGACGATGCTGGGCGTCTTCGCCGGGGTGGTCGCGGCGACCGCGATCGCCACGCTCGTGATGCTCTGGCTCTGGGCGCTGTGCACGCACGCGCTGCTCAAGATCGGCGGCAAGCCCGAGGGCTCGCTGGGCGATACCGGCGCGTGCCTCGCCTATGCGCACGGGGCGGGCGTCATCAACGCGGTGCCCTGCCTGGGGCAATACGTCGGCTGGGTGTGGGTGCTGGTCAGCGGCGTCCTGATCGTCAAGGCCCACCACCGCGTGCACGGCGGGCGCGCGGCGTTCGCCGTGCTCACCCCGCCGCTGACGCTCATCGTGCTGTTTGTCGGCGCGTACGTCGGGTGGATCGCGTACATCATCAACGCGACAAACAGCTTCACGCCCAACCAGACGATGGTCGCCGAGCGCGACGAAGCCACGCTGATCGCCGACGCCGCCAGCGCGCACGGGCGGACGCTCAACGAGCCCTGGGGCAACGACCACCTGCTCGTGCTCGTGCGCGACGAGCGCATCACGCTGTGGGACACCGTCGCCGGCTACACCGACACGTTCCCGGGCGACATCACCATCGCCGATGTCTCGCTCCAGAGCGCTGCCGATCTTGAAGATCCACAGCTCTTCGCCGACGAGATCGACCGCCTGCTCGAGACCATCGAGCCGCTGCCCGAGGACGTCATCGCCCACCGCCTGGGCGACTTCGTCTTCGCCGGGCACGGCGTCGACTTCACGGGCCCCGCCAACGGCGTCTGGGTCGTCATCCTCGCCCCCGACCCCGACCAGCACGCCCCGCAATCCTGGGACACGTTCGTCATGGTCGACGAGCTGGGCAGGGCGACGACGATCAACCGGGCCAACTTCGACGGCATGCTCGCGGTGCAGAACATCACCCGCCAGGCCGCGGGGCTCGAGCCCCTGCCCCACCCGGGCACGATCACGCACGACGAGCCGGCCGTCGCCGAATAGGCGCGTCAGCCAGCAGTCCCAGGCCCCGGGCCCGCCCGTCTCCCTACGCTGCCCTCGGGGTTTTCTGAGCCGATGAGCGAACGCACCGACGACAGCCGGGCCGAATCACGCAGCGCCGCGGGCGCCACGGGCACGGGCGATCTGCGCCTCGTGCCGTTGTTCGGCCCGCCCCTGCCCGGGGGCATGAGCGAGCTGCCCATCCGCCCGGGAAGGCCCGCGATCATCGGGCGCGCCAGCGAGACCGACATCCAGCTCACCGACCGGGCCGTCTCGCGCAAGCACACGGCGATCGAGCAGGCGATGCCCGCGCGGGGCGATGGCAACGCCCCGGCGTGGTACGCGATCGACCTCGGCTCGCGCCACGGGACGTTCCTCAACGGCAACCGCCTCGACGCCGACCAGCCCGCGGGCCTGGCCGACGGGGATCAGCTCCGCATCGGGCCCTGGCTCTTCAAGATCGCCGGGAGCGGGCGCGGGGGCGGCGGGCTGAGCACCACCGACGACACGGGCAGCGCCGGCTCGCGCGTGCAGCGCGTGCCCGAGGTCGAGCTGAGCTCGCTCGCGCAGCGCCGCCTCGACGTGCTGGTCGAGTGCGCCGCGCGGATCCACTCGGCGAGCAACGAGGAGGGCATGGCCGCGTTCGCGCTCGACGCCGTCCTCGCCGGCACCGGCTACGCGCGGGCCGCCCTCGTGCGGGCGCCCGACGAGCTGGGCAATGTCGAGCCCCTCGGCGTGCGCACCAGCGAGGGCGAAGCGCCCAGCGACATCCCCATCAGCCGATCGCTGGTCACCGCCGCGGTCGCCGGGGGCGAGATCGTGCGCCTCGCGGGCGAGGGCGGCGCGCCGGCGCCCAACGCCGCGGCCTACGGGCAATCCATCGTCAGCCTGGGCATCCACTCCGCGCTCGCGGCGCCGGTGCTCGTGGGCGACCAGACCCAGGCCGTGCTCTACCTCGACGCCCGGGGCAGCGAGCACACGGTGCAGCACGACGCGGCCGCGTTCTGCCAGGCCGTCGCGCGGATCACCGGTCTGGCCCTGTCCAACCTGCGACGCCTCGACCTCGAGCGCGACCTGACCGCGGCCCGCCACGCGCAGCGCCTCATCATGCCGCCCAACCAGGGCACCCGGGGCTGGCACGCCTACGCGCTGGAGACCAGGCCCGGGCGACTCGTCGCCGGCGACCTCTTCGATGTCATCGCGCTCAGCGACGACGAGAACGGCCCCGTCGCCTGCCTGCTGGGCGATGTCAGCGGCAAGGGCGTCGGGGCCGCGATGACCATGGCAACGCTCCAGACCCACCTGCGCGTCGCGCTCCGCCAGCCCGCACTGCACGAGCCCGGGTTGCAACAGACCGGCGGGCTGCCCGACCCCGGCGCGATCGTCCGCGAGGCCAACGCGTACCTCTTCAACCGCCTGCCCGGCGGCAAGTTTGTCTCGCTCTGGGTCGGCATCATGGACCCCGCCTCGCAGACGCTGCGCTTCGTCGACGCCGGGCACGGGCACTGGCTCATGCGCCCCGGCGGCGGCGCGCCGGAGACCGTCGACTGCGAGGGCGGGCTGCCGGTGGGGCTCGACGAGACCTACGCCTACAAGACCGAGACCGTCCCCTTCACGCCCGGCACGCGCGTCGTGCTGTTCAGCGACGGGCTGGTCGAGCAGGCCGACTTCGACGGCGACATGTTCGGGCTCCAGCGCGCCATCGACGCGCTCGCCCCCGCCCAGAACGCCGCCGACGACGTCGCGGCCCTCGACGCGGCGATCCGCCTGCACGCCGGCGGGCTCGTCCTCAGCGACGACTTCACCGTCGCCTCCAACGAGTTTTTGTCCTCATCAAACCCAATCGAAACACGCGCCGGGGGCTGAAAACCGACCCTGTTCGGCATGATTCCGGTTCGGTCCCGGGGGGATCTCTGGTAGGCTCACTCGTGTGGGGTGGTCGCGGTCCGGTTCTCGGGCCGCCGTCTGGAGCCATGTGGAGCCACGCGGCCGCGGATGCCGCTCAGAACGATACCGCCGAGGGGCACCGCCGAGGGGCAACGTGACGAGGGCGATCCCGCCGGCGCGACCCCGGCCGGCTTGAGCGATGACGTGCACGCCAACGGTGCGCCAGACCCGGCCCCCCGCCCCACCGCAACGCACGCAAGACGCCCCACCCAGCGGGGCAGATGGAGTCGACTCAGATGATCCCGATGCTCGGAATGCTCAGCGGGCGACCCGCCCGGCCCGCCGCCCGTTCGCTCGCTCTCCCGCTTGTCGCCCTGGCCGGGGCGGCGGCCCTGGCAATCGCCGCCACCTCGCCCGCCGACGCAGATCAGGCGGACACGGACCAGCCCGGCGCGACCCAGCCGCGTGTGATCGAGCCGGGCGATGGGCCCGGCCTCGCCGGCGACCGGTTCGCCGAGCGCCTCGCGGTCGCCGAGCGTCAGGCCGACCTGCTCGCCTTCGACCGTTTCAGCAACCTCGCCCTGGGCGAGATCGTCACCGTCGACGATCTGCCGATCGAGGGCGGCGAGAGCATCACCCTCGAGCTCGAACGCATCAGCGTGCTTGCGCCCGGCGCCGAAATCATCGAGGTCGACGCCCAGGGCGTCGAGCGCGCGGCCGGCCCGCAGCAGCTCGTCCTGCTCCGCGGCATCGTGCGCGGCGACCTCGACAGCACCGTCGTCCTGGGCGTCTCGCCCGACATCACCAACGGGCACATCGAAGCCTTCGGCAGCACGCGCGTGATCACCACCGGCCCCGTCGACGCCGACGCCGGCGGGCTGCCCATCAGCATCGCCCCGCTCGACGACATCCGCTTCGAGGCCGGGCAGCGCCCCGGCTGCGGGTACGACCCGACCAACCCGGGCCTCAACGCCGGGCTGCTGCCCGAGGAGATCGTCGCGGGCGAGACCAAGGATGAGGGCGAAGGCTCAGGAAACACGGGCGCCCGCGAGGGCGACTGCCGCATCGCGCTGATCGCGATCGACACCGACTTTGAGTACACCAGCCGCCTGTTCAACGGCAACACCGCGGCCGCCGCGGCATACACACAGACCCTCATCGCCGCGATCAGCGAGATCTACGAACGCGACTTCGGCGTCCGCCTGCTGGTCTCCTACCTCCGCACGTTCTCGGCGAACAACGACCCCTACACCAACTCGGGCGACGCCCTCGACCAGCTCGTCAGCGCGTGGCAAGGCGGGCAGGGCGGCTACGCCCAACGCACCGTCGTCCACCTCCTCAGCGGACGCACCAACCTGCCCTACGGCGGCGTCGCCTACCTCAGCGGGCTGTGCAGCGGCTCCACCGGCTTCGGCGTCTCGGCGTACCTCAACGCCTCCTTCCCCTACCCCCTCACCGACTTCAGCTTCAGCAACTGGGACCTCGTCGTCGTCGCCCACGAGCTGGGCCACAACTTCGGCACCGGGCACACACACGACGGGTACACCCCCGTCATCGACCGATGCGGCATCGACTGCACCGGCAACCGCACCTCCACCATCATGAGCTACTGCCACATCTGCTCGGGCGGGCTCAGCAACATCCGCCTGGGCTTCCACCCGCGCGTCATCGACAACGTCGTCAACTACCTCGACACCCGCGCCTGCGACCTCAGCTACACCAGCGAACTCGCCGCGATCGACGACGAGGCACGCGTCTTCCAGGGCAACTCCGTCGACGTCGACGTCATCGCCAACGACCTCTTCGGCGGCTGCTCCGGCATGCTGCTCGACGTCGAAACCTTCGAAACCACCAGCGCCAACGGCGGCACGATCGAAGAGATCAACCTGCCCGGCACCCTCCGCCCGCTCCTCCGCTACACACCGCCCGCCGGCTTCGGGGGCGTCGACACCTTCAGCTACACCGCCACCGGCGGGCTCGTCGGCAACGTCAGCGTCACCGTCGAGCTCTTCAAAGACCCCGCACCGGTCGACTCCGCGCTGCTCAGCCCGGGCCTGCGTTTCGAGTTCTACCAGACCGACGGCACGCTCACCCAGCTCCCCGACTTCGACACGCTCACGCCCTTCTCGGGCTGGATCGTCTCGCAGATCAACTTCCCAAACAGCTCGAGCCTCGCCGCGGGCTCGCTCTTCAGCGACAACGTCGCCGCGCTGTTCGAGGGCTACGTCTTCGCCGAGCAGGCGGGCGTCTACACCTTCACCACCTCGTCGAACGAGGGCTCGCGCCTGTACGTCGGCGGGCAGATGGTCGTCGACAACGACGGGCTGCACAACACCCGCAGCATCTCCGGGCAGATCGGGCTCCAGCCCGGGTACCACGACCTCCGCGTCGAATACTTCGAGGCCACCGGCGAGGCCTCGCTCGTCGTCTCGTGGGAAGCGCCGAGCGGGCAGTTCGGCGTCATCGAGAGCACGTCGTTCTTCAACGGGCCCGAGTGCGCCGCCGACCTCACCGGCGAGGGCAGCCTCGACTTCTTCGATGTGCTCGCCTTCCTCGCACAGTTCGACGCCTCGGACCCCGCCGCCGATCTCAACAACGACGGGTCGTTCGACTTCTTCGACGTGCTCGAGTACCTCTCGATCTTCGACGCCGGCTGCTAAACCAGCCCCGCCAGCCCGCGCCCGCCCGCCGATCTACCCTGACACCGATGTCAGGCACACCGGCGACAACCGAACCTCTCCACACAGACGGCCCAGCCCGAGGAATGGTCGGCCGCCTGTTGCTGGCGCTCAGCGACATCAAGCTCGCGCACTCGGTCTTCGCGCTGCCCTTCGCGATCCTCGGGGCCTTCCTCGTCGTGCCGCGCGGGGCGGGGGCCTCGATCGCGTGGGGCACGCTCGCGGGGATGCTCGTGCTGGTCGTGCTGTGCATGGTGTTCGCGCGCACGTGGGCGATGCTGGTCAACCGCGTTGCGGATCGGCGCCTCGACGCGGCCAACCCGCGCACCGCCCGCCGGGCGTTCGCCTCGGGCGAGCTGTCGACCCGCGACGGCGCGCTGCTGCTCGCCGCCAGCGCGCTCGCCTTCATCGCCTGCTGCGCGCTCTTCGGCGTCTTGTACGGCAACTGGCTGCCCGCGATGCTCGCCCTGCCCGTCCTGCTCTGGATCGCGTTCTACTCCTTCACCAAACGCTTCACCTGGCTCTGCCATGTCTTCCTGGGCGGCGCGCTCGCGGCCAGCCCGATCGCCGCCGCCATCGCCGTCGGGCCGGATCAACTGATGCAATCGCCCGCGGTCTTCTGGATCGCGGGGATGGTGCTCTGCTGGGTCGCCGGGTTCGACGTGATCTACGCCCTGCAAGACCTCGACTACGACCGCGGCGCCGGGCTGCACTCGATGCCCGCGGCCTTCGGCTGGCGCGGCGCCGTGTGGATCAGCCGGGCCCTGCACGTCGGCGCCCTCGCCTGCCTGGTCTTCGCCTGGCGCGCCGAGCCAACCTTCGGCGTGATCTTCCTCATCGGCGTCGCCGCCGTCGCCGGGCTGCTGGTGTGGGAGCACGCGATCCTCGCCAAACGTGGGCGGGCCGGCATCCCCATGGCCTTCTTCACGCTCAACGGAGTCGTCAGCCTGGTGCTCGGGGCGGCGGGTTGCATTGACAGCCTGATGTAAGGTCTTACGCTGACCGGCGTATGGACGACCCCGTGGTCATCTGGGCGCTGGTCGCGGTGGTGGCGCTGTTCTTCGTCCAGCTTTGCGACGTCGCGCTGGCCGAGGACCGGCGCGTCCGCCGACCGAAGGCCGGCGCCTGCACGGCGTGCGGCTACGAGCTCGTCGACCGGCTGTGCCCGGAGTGCGGGCCGGCCGAGACGCCGCACCAGCAGAGGCCGACAACGGCCCGATCTCGACACATGTTCGGCCCTATCGGCGTCGCGTTCACAGGAACTGTCGCGGCGTTGCTCGTCGCGGTCGCGGCCTCCGACGCCTGGTGGTCACAGCGCTTCTACCCGTCCCGGTTCACCAGCCCGCCCGGTACCGTCGGTGACGCGTCGGCGCAGTTCAGCCTCGTGCGCCCCGCCCCGAGGACGGAGCCGTCTGACGTCTTGACGATCGAGTTCCAGGTCGATGACGCGGTGCTCGCAGGGACCGCACTCGCTGAGCAGCCGCACCCGTTCGATTGGCCAATCTCAACCGATGATGGCGAGACGACCACGGTCCGGTCATTCCTGCAAGAACAACGCGTTGGTCCCGCAGCGAACCCGTTGCCCGACCATCTCGAGCAGCCCGTGGCTGACCCCGAGCTGCGCGACCTGCTGCGCCAGAACATGCTGGCCATGCACCCGCTCACGGCCGGGGACCAACACCCGCTGGATCTCAACACCGGCCGGCTGGCGCTCGGCGGCGGCCGGCCCGGATGGCTGTGGCGGTGCGCCGTCGTGATCCTCCCCGCGCTCGCGGCGGCGGCCATGCTCCGATGGATCGCGGTGAAGATCGGCCGGTCGGGGATCCTGTAGCGGGCCGCGTCCACTAGCAGACCCCCGTGGAGGTCCCGCCACAGGCCCTGAGGCCGCATCGGATTTCAAACATTTCTGAAATCCATATGGAACTCAGCCCCCCGCGACGCGATACTACAGGCGATGTCCCGACGCGAAACACCCGTCCTCGACACCCAGCAAGCCGACGCGGCCCTCCGCGAGGCCCAGGATCGCTTCGTCGAGAGCTGGGGCCGCATGGCGTCGGCCTGGGGCATCAGCCGCACCATGGCCGAGGTCCACGCCCTGCTCTTTGTCACCGGCGACGGGCTCTGCGCCGACGACGTCATGGAACGCCTGGCGATCAGCCGCGGCAACGCCTCGATGTCGCTGCGGGCCCTGCTCGAGTGGGGCGTCGTCGCACGCGAGCACAAGCGGGGCGACCGCAAGGACTACTTCCGGGCCGAGCAGGACGTCTGGGCGATGTTCCGCGCCATCGCCCGCGAGCGCATCAAGCGCGAGGTCGACCCGCTCATCGAATCCATCGGTGAGATCCGCGAGCTGGCCCCCGAAGCCGGGCGAGGCGGCCCCGAAGACCTCCGCGATCTGCACGCACGCCTCGAAGCGGTGCAGGAGGTCTTCGAGCTGCTCAGCACGCTGGCGACCCGGTTCGCCGGGCCCAAGGGCGCCGGGCTGGAGCAGGCCGCCAAGCTGCTGATCAAGCTCCCCATCGGCAAGGGGGGGCGATCACCAAGCCAGCCCGGCAACCAGTCCGGCAACCAGGCCGGCAACCAATCTGGCAACCACGCCGCCAGCCAACCGGTGGACAGGGAGGGCGCGTCATGACCCATGCCTTCGACATCCGCCCCTTCGACCGCCGGACCGGAGAGCGGGCTGCTGATCGGGCCACTGATCGGGCCACCGGCCGCGGTGCCAGTCGTCGCCGGCCTGGGGGCGGTGCCGCGACCCGCGACGCGATCGCGATCGCCTGGACCGTCTCGGCCCGGGCCGCGACACACGCGATCGGCGAAGCCAACGGGCACCGGGCCTCGGCCGACGCGACGCTCACCGTCGAGCTGCACACCGCAGGCAGCGAAGACGGCGCCGCCCGCATCCGCGCCCTGCTCCAAACGCCCGCCGGCGTGCGCGAAGTCATCGACACCCCCGTCGACAACGCCTCAATCACCCGCGAGGGCCCGCTCACCCAGGTCGAGGCGGGCGACCTGCTGCGGGCCACGCTCGACGAATCCGCCGCGGCCGAGCGCCCGGTCATCTGGGCACAGACCAGCCTGCTCGCCACCCTCGGCATCGCCGGCGGGATGTACGAGATCGCCGGCCTGGCGCCCGCGGGCTGAACCGCTCAAACACACGCGACATCGCCGCACTGAGGCTTCCCACCCCGGGTGCCACGGCTTGGCCCAAAGGGCAAGCCGTGTCCTGGCTCGCGCACACCGCCACGCCTTGCCATCCGGTTCAAGCCGTGTCACCCGGTTCGCACCCCGAGCGACAAAACAAACACTCCCCCGCCTGGGCGAGGGAGCGAGAGTCGTTCGATCGATGGTCCGCCGGCGCCGGCCTTCGCTGTCGCGCTCAGCTCTTGCGCAGCAGCACGTAACCCACGCCCGCGGCGATGATCGTCAGCGCAAACAGCCCGCCCGCGACGATATAAACGGTCGTGCTCGTGATGCCCTCGAGCAGCGCGGCCGACCCGGCCCCGCTCATGCCCAGGATCATCACCGCGAGCCCCAGCAGCAGCGCGACCGTCGCGCCCAGCGCCAGGCCCGCGCCCAGCCCCGACCACGGGCCGTCGTAGTGCGAAGCCGCCATCATGCCGGGCATCGGGCCCGCCGCGGCCGGCGCCGCGAAGTCGCTGTCGCCGCCCGAGGTCTCAAACACCGCCCCGCCCGCGGCCATCGCCGGCGCCCCCACGGCGCTCTCGCCCGCGTCGTCGCCCGACAGGTCCTGCAACAGATCCGAACCCAGCGACGTGTCGTCCGGCTCGAGGCTCAGCTGCGCCAGGCCCGAGCCGCTCGCACCCGAATCGAGCAGCTCCTGCGGGCTCAGCCCGCTGCCCGAGACCAGCGTGTCAGAGTTGGCGTCGGCGGCCTCGGTCTCATCGGGGTCAAAGATGCTGACGCCCGTGTCGCCCGCGGCGCTGCCGCCCAGGTTGGTCCCGCTGCTGAACGCCGAGCCCGACCCCGAGCTGCTCAGGCTGATCGGCTCCAGCTCGCCCGACTCGGCGAGCGTGATGTCGGTGTCGTCGTCGCCGTCGTCGCCGGCGAGCAGGTCGACCTGATCCTTCTTGAACATCAACCGGTCGCGGTCGCGGAACTCCTGGATCTGGCCGCTCTCGCCGAGCGCCTTGATCTCGTCCTCGCTCATGCCGAGCTTCTGAGCGGCCTCTTCGACGGTGTAGAACAGTTTCGCCATCGGGCTATCCTCCGCTTCGACATCCCGCGCCGGGGCGGGGGGCCTTCCCCCGCCTCGAGCCGCCCCCAGGGCGAGGGCAACGCCAAGGGTAGGCTCCGGGCGTGGAGCCGACCCCAGATGCCGCCGACCCATCCGAATCGCCCGGCCTCGGGGCCCGGGCCCTGCCAGACACCCTCCCGCCGCCGCTCCAAGGCTTCGAGCTGACCCACCCCGCGGTTCCCCCGGGTCTCGACGGGTTCCGCATCCTCCACATCGCCGACCTGCACGCCCGGGCCCGCAGCGGCCTGCGCGGCCCGCGCCGACCGAGGGCCACGAACGCCCTGCTCGCCGGGCTGCGCGGGCTCAAGGTCGACCTCGCCTGCCTCACGGGCGACTACGCCGACCGCGCGGGCGATGGGCAAGCCGCCGCCGACCTCGTCCTCGAACTGGTCGGCGCGATCGACGCCCGCCTCGGCGTCGCCGGGAGCTTCGGCAACCACGACCACCAGCGGGCCCGCGATCAACTCCGCCGGCGCGTCCCCGCCGTGCGATGGCTCGACAACGCCCACGCCGACATCGCCCCGCTCCGCCTCATCGGCACGGGCGAGCCCGAGGACCTGCTCGCCGCGACACTCAGCGGCCCGCCCGACGGCACGACCGACGGGCCGCCGCGCTTCACCATCGCCCTCGCCCACGACCCCATCGCGATCTTCCCCGCCAGCGACCTGAGCATCCCCCTTGTCCTGAGCGGGCACACCCACGGCGGACAGATCCGCACCGGCCCACGCCGACTCTTCCACACCTCCACCGACCTCCGCGGGCACGAAGCCACGGGCGCCATCGCCCGGCGCGACACCATCTGCTGCATCACGCGCGGCATCGGTGTCACCGTGCTCGCGCTGCGCATCAACTGCCCGCCGCAGGCCTGCGTCTACACCCTGCGCACAGCCGACAACTCCCGCCCCGCGCGCGAGCGCCCGGAAGACGCCACCTTGCGCACGCTGCTGGCCTGGTAAACGCTCACGCGAGCTTGCGCAGCACACGCACCGCCCGGTACAGCCCCGCGACCTCCTCGCGAGGCAGCACCCTGGGCGCAAACGCGTTGTTGATCGGCTGCAGGCGGATCACCTCGGCCCCCGCCCCATCACGCTCGAAATACACACGCTTGAAAGTCGTCTCGTGGTCCGGCTCGAGGCGCGCGAAACAATCACTGCCCGATTCGATCTCACGCGCCGGGCTGAAGATCACGATGTCCCCCTCGCGATACTCCGGCGCCATCGAATCGCCCACCACCCGCGCCGCGAACGCGTCGGCGTCGTCGATGTCCGGGCAACGCACGTAATCATCGGCCACACCCGCGGGATACCCAAGGTCCGTGAAGTCGCGCGGGTACCCCGCCGCCACCGCGTTGATCACCGGCACCTCCAGCGGCAGCGCAACCACCGCGGCGTTCGCCTCGCCCGCCCCGGCGCCGCTCGCCTCGCGCACCTGATCCCCGATCAGCCGCGCGAGGCTCCCGGTCCGGAACGCCTCATCGAGCCCCCCGCGCTCGACCAGCCGGCGCAGCTCGCGCAGGCGTCGCCGATCGCTCTCAAATCGCTCCAGATCACGGCGCACCGGCTCGGGCGTGCGCTCCAGCGCCGCGAGCCTGACCAGACGCCCCGCGGGCAGCGACAACGCGCCCTCGAGCCGCTCGATGATGTCGTCTGACGGCGGGCCCTTGCGCCCGGTCTCGATCAGCGAGAGGTACGACTTCGCGCACGCCACGCGATCGCCGACCTCCGCCAGCGAGAGCCGCAGCGCCGACCGCCGAGCCCGGATCACCGCGCCCAGCGTCTCACCCTCGACCACGCCCAAGGGCTCCTCTTCACCGACCGGCCCGTCCTGTTGCATCGCCTCATGCCCGGAGGGCGCGAAGGGGCTGGGCCGCCTCGCCGCGGACCGCCCGCGAGCGTGATCACGCCGCACCTGCCCGCCTTGTGCGCCACTCTGTGGTTGTACCATACATCGACCTTGCAGAATGTTCTCTATCTATGTAAAACACATGGCTGTACGTTTACCATACATCGGACACAGGCCTGTGTCAAAGCCGGCCCACAATCCACGGAGGACAACACATGACCGGACTGGGCACACACACAAGAGGCGGAACATCCAGCGGGCCGCGGGGTGTTGATCCGGCGCGGGCGGGCGACCTCCGCCGTCGGCGTCGGGCCGAGCTCGCCGACCACCTCCTCGAACGCGCCGCCTGGCTGCCCGACGCCGACCGCCAGCTCATCGACGCCGTCTATCGCCGCGGGCAGACCGCCGTCGAGCTGGGCGCGCTGCTGGGCCTGCCCGCCCGCAGCGTGCGTCGGCGCGTGAAGCGCCTGGTCGAGCGCCTGCTCGACCCGCGGACGGCCTTCGTCGCCACACGGCGCGAGCAGTGGCCGCGCACGCGGCGCATCGTCGCCGAGCGTGTCGTCCTGCGCGGGCAATCGATGCGAGCCGTGGCCCGCGAGCTGGCGATCAGCCTCCACGCCGTGCGTCGCCAGGTCGACGCGATCCAGAACCAGTTCGAGGGCGCCGAGACCGAGTGGCGCCACGCCAAGCAGGCCCGCTGATGGGCCCCCGCGCGGGCGAGGCCGCGATCACCCCCGACTGCGCCGAGGCGTGCGCGCGGTTCGGGCTCTTCCCCGCCCCCACTTCAGGCCCCGCCCAGGCGGCAAGCCCGCGCTGGGATGACGCCGCGACAGCCCTCGCCGAACGCGACCCCCGCATCTCGCTCCTCAGCGGCGACAGCGGCTCGGGCAAGTCGCGCTTCCTCGGCGCGTTCGTCCGCCAACGCCTGGCCGCGGGCGAACGTGTGATCGTGGCCGATCCGGCGCCGCTCGCCGCCGAGCGCACCAGGCCGGTCATCGAGTGCGTCGGGCAAGGCTCGGTCGACGAGCGCCTCGGGCGCCTCGCGCGGGCCGGGCTGAGCGAAGCGGCCCTGCTCGCGCGCACCCCCGCCGAGCTGAGCGAAGGCGAACGCCATCGCCTCGCGCTCGCCCGAGCCATGGCGTGCGCGGCGCAGCCGGCGGGCACGCGCCGCGCCTGGCTCGTGATCGATGAGTGCTGCAGCGTGCTCGACCGCGCGACGGCCCAGGGCGTCGCGCACACACTGGCGCGCTGGGTGCGCAGCGACGCGGGCGAGATCCGCCTGCTCGCCGCGGGTGCGCACGAGGACCTCCCGCGCCTGCTCGGGCCCGACTGCGTCGTCCAGATGCCGACTTGCGTGATCCGCAATGGCAAACCGGCCCGCCCGCCGCGCGTGCGCATCGAAGACGGCACCTGGGACGACTACGCCTCGCTCGCGCACCACCACTACCGGGCCGGGCGACCGGCGACGCGCGAACGCGTGCTGTGCGCGCACCGGCGCTTGCCCAACGGCTCGACCCGCATCGCGGGCGCCCTCGTCGTGAGCCGCCCGACACTCAACGGCGCGCACCGACAGCTCGCCTGGCCCGGGCGGTACCACGGCGCCGCCGCGCGTGACGAGCAGCGCGCCCAGGCGGCCCGGATCAACCGCGAGCTGCGGTGCATCTCGCGCGTCGTGGTCGAACCCGCGAGCCGGGGCCTCGGCATCGCCAAACGCCTGGTCGAGGCGTACCTGAACGACCCCGCGGCCCCCGCGGCCGAGTCGATCGCATCGATGGGCGCCGCATGCCCGTTCTTCGAGCGCGCGGGCATGACCGCGTACCCGCTCCTGCCCACGCCCGCGGCCCTGCGGTTCGGCGATGCCCTCGCCCACGCCGGGATCGAGCCGCGCTGCGCGTGCGCGCCCGCGGCAGCCTCCGCCCTCGCGGCAGACCCGCTGATCGCCAGCGAGGCGCACCGCTGGCGCACCAGCCGCGGGCGCGGGCGCCCCGCGTGCACCGACGACGCGCACGCGATCCGCCTCGCATCGGCGGCGCTGATCGCGCCGGGCGTCGCGTTCGCGTGGAGCGCCCCGTGACCCCGCGCAAGGACGCCCGCCCGCCGGCACCGCGAACGCCCTCGGACGCGATGCGTCGCAGCGCGGGCCAGCCGGCTGGGCTGACGTTCTTTCTGAGCCGGGGCGAACGGCGCGACGCGCTGCGTGCGCTCCGCGCGCACCACGCGGACCGGCGCGAGGCGTTGCTCATCGCGCTGGGCCTGGCCCCCCGGCCCACGGATCGCTCGCCGGACGCGTAGGGACTTTGGAGGCACAGGCGAATGGGTGAACAAGGGATGGACGCCGCGCGCGAACCGGGCACGGGCGCGTGCCCGCGGTCGCGCGCCGAGCTGGCCTCATGGCTTGAGCAGGAGCTGGAGCTGACCGTGCCGGACCGCTCGCTGGTGCGCGGGCACCAGGCCCCGATGGAGTACCTGGCGCACGCCTTCTTCGAGCCCGGCATGGCGGGCTTCGAGGCAGGCCTGCCGCGCGACTGCGTCGTGTGGGCCAACCGGGGCGGGGGCAAGACCTTCCTCGCCGCGGTCGCGACGCTGCTGGACATGCTCTTCAAGCCCGGCATCGAGGTGCGCGTGCTCGCCGGCTCGGTCGAGCAGGGGCGCCGCATGCACACCCACCTGCGCACGCTGCTGGACCGCCCCTCCATGCGCCCGCTGATCGACGGGCGCATCACCGAGCGGCGCGTCCGCCTGACCAACGGCTCGTGCGTCGAGGTGCTCGCGCAGAGCCAGACCAGCGTCCGCGGCACACGCGTGCAGAAGCTCCGCTGCGACGAGGTCGAGCTCTTCGACGAGCGCGTGTGGGAGGCGGCCCAGCTCGTCACGCGCGAGAAAGACTGCGGGGGCGTGCTCGTGCGCGGCTCGATCGAGTGCCTGAGCACCATGCACCTGCCGTACGGGCTGATGCACAAGCTGGTCAAGAGCTGCCGGGGCGACACGCCCACGCGCCGCCTGATGCGCTGGGGCGTGGTCGACGTGCTCGATGTGTGCCGCGATGACGAGCACGTGTGCGCGACGTGCGCGCTCAGCGAAGAGTGCGCGGGGCGCGCCAAACAGCGCGACGGCGCGGGCAAGCCCGCCGGGCACGTCAGCGTCCGCGACGCGGTCTCGATGAAGGCCCGCGTGGGGCTGAGCACCTGGCGGGCCGAGATGCTCTGCCTGCGCCCGAGGCGGACCGACAGCGTGCTGCCCGAGTTCGACCCGCACAAGCACGTCGTGCGCGACGCCCCGGGCGACCCCGCGCCGACGGGCGAACTGGTCTGCGGGATGGACTTCGGCATCCGCTCGCCCACCGTCACGCTCTGGGCCCGGATCGACGAGGAGGGCGTGATCACCGTGCTGGATGAGCGCTCGGCGAGCGACGTCGTGCTGGGCGAGCACGCCGACGCGATCCGCGAGCATCGGTTCGGCGAGCCGGCGTGGATCGGGGTCGACCCCGCCGGTCGCCAACGCTCGTTGCAGACCGGGCTGAGCGACGCCGACGCGCTGCGGCGCGCCGGCCTGCGGGTGCGCGATCGGCGGATCGGGCTGGCCGAGGGGATCCGCCTGCTGCGTGCGCGCCTGGCGCCCGCTTCGGGCGAGCCCCGCCTGTTCGTGCACGAACGCTGCCAGCGCCTGATCGAGTGCCTGGAGACCTACCGCTATCCCGCGGATCGCCCGGAGGTGTTGCAGCCGATCAAGGACGGGAGCGATCACGCGGTGGACGCGCTGCGGTACCTGATCCAGAACGCCGAGCGCCCGCCGGGTGCGCGGGCGTCGAGTTACTTGTAGAGGCTGCGTGCAACGGCCGAACCGTCACCACAACTCGGGTGCCACGGCTTGACCCGGAGGGCAAGCCGTGTCTTCACGCGTTCAGGCAGCACAGCTTGTCCTCCGGGTCAAGCCGTGGCACCCGTGGCGTGCGCGCCCGTTCAGGCGCCGGGCATCGGGCTGATCAGGGGGAGCAGGATGTCGATGACCAGGATCGCCAGGAGGCCCAGCGCGATGACGCCGCCGAGGATCTGGAACGTGAACATGACGACCTGGGCCGGGTAGCGCGACAGCTCACGCACGCGGACGGCCTTGTACGCCATCGCCACGCCCAGCGCCAGCAGAGGCAACGTCAGGTACCAGACCGACTGGATCGGCAGCGGATCAATAAACGGCGTGTAGGCGAGCGTGATCACGCGCCACCTCCCGCTTCGCCCGCCCCGCGACGCCAGACCGGGGGGATCAGCGCGTCGAGGAAGACGATCAGATTGAGCATGCCGGCGATGGTGCAGAACAGCGTGCCGACCTCGTTGATCCGCCCGACGCTCTTGACGTTGGGCGGGCCCATGCCCGAGTCGATCTGCTCGCGCGTCAGCGGGGCCCAGACCGGACGCCCCGCGGCGTCGCGGACGCGGTGCTCGTCGGGGCGGCCCGAGCGGCGCGGGCCGCTCGGGTTGGCTTCGTCAAAGGCCTTGAAGGCGTTCTGGTGCACGCCGTCGACAACGAAGGCAATCGGCCCGACGAGGGCCTGCCCGAAGAACCAGATGCGGTCTTCCTTGCTGTCGATGCTGTCGATGCCACCGATGAGCATGCCGCCGAAGAACAGGAGGAGCACGCCCACGCCGGCGAGCAGGCCGCGCTTGGGCTCGCCGCGGACGGCCTGCCCGGCTCCGGGGAGGAGCAGCGCAGCGATCCCCGCGGGGATGTTCAGGCCCTCGGCCTCGGGACCGGGATCGGTGGCGGCCTGGGGGCCGGGCTGGGGGCTTTGCTGTGGTTGGTGGGCGTCGGGCTCGGTCATGCGGTCGTCGGTCTCTTTCGCTCGGGGCGGGCGAGTCTACGGGGCCCCGGGCGGGCGTGTTCGGGGGGCGGCGCCGGCGGAGTGCGGGCGGGGCGGGGGCAGGACGCGGGGAGGCGGGCAAGCGAGCGCGAAACCGAGTCGGTGCGACGCGGGCAAACACCCGTTGACAGATGCGCCCGGGGCGTTACCGTACCGCGCGTTGCGCGGCTGGATCGAGACCACGCCCGCGACGCTCGGGAGCGCCGGGCCGCGGGCCCGTTGGTGGGAGTTTGCAGATGTCGGTAACCACGATGTCGCGGTGTGTGGCGGAGATCGCGGGCGAGGCGTGGGCGGGCGAGCCCGCCGGCGGGTTCTCGGTCTTGATGAGCGAAGGCGGGGCGCGGGTCGAGGCGCCCGCGGGCTGCTCGCCGGCCGTGTTTGCGGACCGGGGCGCCGGAGGCGTGGCCCCCTTTGAAGGTCCGGCAACGGGTCCGGCAACTGGCCCGATCGCCCGCGACGACGACATGGACGAGGACGAGAGCTATTTCCTCGAGGCCGACGACGACGATGATGACGATGAGGTCGAGTACGACGACGACGACCTCGACGACGACTACGACGACGACGATGAAGAAGACCGCGACGACTCGAAGGAGACCGACGACGAGGATGACGATCTCTAAGCGAGCGAGGGCGGGCCGGGGGCGCCGCCCGATCTTGCCGAGGCCCGGGGACACGGGCCGGGAGGGACGTCGCGATGGCGGATACGGATTGTCGGTCGAGTGAGTCGCCCGAGCAGGGCCCGGCGATCGCCGGTCGTGTGGGCGACAGCGGGCTGGCGCGCCGGCGCGGGCCGGGCAAGCGCCTCAGCGGCTTCACCAAGGCCGCCGAGGAGGGCGAGATGACGCCCGAGCAGTTCCTCTTCCTCGTCGCGATCGACGAGTTCAAGCGGTCCAACGGCAAGGCCTACCCCGCCTGGAGCGACGTGCTCGAGGTCATCCGCCTGCTGGGCTACCGCAAGGTGCGCAGCAGCGAGCTCAACCTGCCCCGCGCCGAGGACTGGACCGAGCCGGGCGACACGCCCGCGGGCGTGCGCCCCGAGGGCTGGGACCGCCGGGCCGCCTGATCGGGTTGAGCCGACGCCGGCGTCAGCAGCCGATGTCGAACAGGGTCAGGAACTCGATGACATCGAAGATGTCGAGCAGCCCGTCGAGGTTGTAATCGGCGAAGAAGTCGCCGCCCTCGAAGCGGCTGAGAAACTCGATGACATCGAAGATGTCGAGCACCTCGAACGGGCGCGCAAGGTCGACGCGGCAGTCGGCCTCGGTCGCCATCACCACTTCCTGCGCGAGTTCCGCGGCATCGAGGTTGCGCCACGTGGGCCCCGAGTGGAGCACCGGGTCGAAGTTGGTGCGGCTCTTGCCGATGTTGAAAAAACCGTTCGCCGGGCGCCCGGTGAACGCGCCGACGACCGGGCGGAGCGCCCCGCCGGGCACGGGCTCGAGCTCGATCACGGTCCCGTCCTCGATCGTGAAGACGTGCCCCATGTCACCGATGCTCACGCCCTCGAGCACGCTGCCGGGGCCCGGGCGGTACGAGGCGACGAGGTTCATCGAGCCCGCGGGCAGCGCGGGCGTCGGCCCGGCGTACGCGAGCAGCTGGACCACCTGCGCGCCCGCCGCGTCGCGCCCCAGCAACGCGAACAGATCCCCCGTGTCGCAGTCCAGCGCCTCGATCGCGGAGAACGATGCCGTCGATGCCGGCAGCGGGACGGAACGCTGCGCACCGAAGGAGCCGTCGGGGTTGATCTCCACGCGCTCGGCGGTGCGCGGACCGGCCCCGGCGGCGATGAGCCAGAGCGAGGGGTCCTCGTCGCAGAAGGCGAGAGGCGCTTCGCCGGGACCGTTGAGCACCTGCGTGCCGACGATCTCGCCCCCGCGCGTGTCGGGCTCGGGGTCGATCTGCACGAGCGTCCGCCCGTCGAGCACGTACGCGAAGCGGTTGTTGCCCCACACGAACGAACGCGGGTCGGCGAAGGTCGCGACGATGCTCACCTCGCGCGAGCCGGGGTCGGCGAGCCGGAACGTGCCGGGCGTGCCCGCGTCGGGGTTGGCGGGCACGAGCACGCCCAGCGTGCCGCGATCGGGGCTGGGCAGGCAGCCGCCGATGGGCCCGCCCACGTCGAGGGTGAAACTCGGCAGGTCGGGGTCGCTGGGCGGCACGGTCGAGAAGCCGCCGCCGAAGACGAAGATGGAGTCGTCGTCGGGGCTGGTGCTGAAGCCCTGCTGGGGCATGATGACCAGCATGCTGTCGATGAGTCGTTCCGCGGTGCCGGTCGCGCTGATCTCGATGCGGGTCATCTCGATCAGGTCGGTGGTGTCGTCGTTCTCGTAGAAGGTGGTGGTGATGTCCTGAACGCGGTTGCTGAAGGTTGACTGGCTGAACGGGCCGTTGATCGAGGTGCCCGGATCGCGGTAGCTGATGCGCCCCTGGTCGCCGAAGATGCTGTCGTTGTAGAAGCCGGCGCGGTTGTCGACCTTGGTGACGACGACGCAGTGCCCCCCGTTGCGGTCGAGGAGCTTGGCGGGGAACCGGCTGCTGTCCACGTCCCAGCGCCCGTAGCAGAACATCGCGATGCCGCCCTGGAAGAGCACGCCCGCGAGGTCGTCGGCGCGCGGCACCCAGGTGTTGGTGCGCCCGAAATACATGACGTCAAACTTGTCGAGCGGGACGCGGTCGCGGACGGTGTTGAGGATCTGATTGTTGTTGTTGTTGGTGCCGCCGGTGGGCGAGGTGTTCATCTCGTTGCCCAGCGTGTTGATGAAGACGCTGGCGAAGTTGTAGATGCCCGGGTCGGAGCTCTGCCAGTCGCCGACGCCCGGGCCCTGGACGAAGAAGTCGCCGTAGGCCTGCGCGTACGCGAGGATGTCCGCGGCGCTGGTGGGGACGCAGTACATCCCGCCGCCGTCGCCGTCGTCGTCTTCGGGCAGGCCGACACGGCCGAAGACCTGGTTCTCATCGCGCAGCTGGTCGAAGTCGATCATCAGGTCGATGAAGACGTAGTAGTCCTCGGTGCCGTCGCTGTAGCCCTTGGGCTGGGCGGCGGCGGTGCCGGCGGCGAAAACGAGCGTGGACGCGCAGGCGAGCGCGGCGAGCGGGCGTGTCATGGTCGGGCCTCCCCCTGAGGTGTCCCCCTCAGCCTACCGCCCTCGCCCCGCGGGCCAAAGGCCCTCGTCGTCAATCGCGGCTGAGCGTGCGCAGGGCCCGCCGGCAGATGCGCTCGGTCGCCAGCACGGGGGACCCGGCGCGCCAGCGCTCACATACACCGACCGTCCATTCGGGCCTGGTCTTGCTCGCGTCGTTGAGCCAGTTGGCGACGCTGTCCTGCACGTATTTGTGGTCGTCGGCGCGCAGCGCCTCGAGCAGGGGCAAGGCCGGCGACGGGTCGCTCTTGAGCTCGGCGATGTGCGCGCACCAGACGCCGCGCGGGCGCGTCGCCTCGCTGGCGAACCGCCGGATGTTCGCGTCGTCATCGGTCGCCCACGCCTCGAGCAGATCGAGCGCGCGACGCGGCTGCGCAACGACGTGCGCGCGCACACCCAGCCACGCCCACTCGCGCACCCCGTAGTGCGCATCGCCCGCGAAGACGCGGACGCGACGCAGCGCGTCGTCGACGTCCGGCGCGACCGAGCCAACGGCGTAGCACGCCCAGCCGCGGACGGTGTCGGAGGGGTGTGCGCCGAGCGCCTCGATCGCCGATTCGCCCGCGTGCTCGAGCAGGATCGCGCTGGCGATGCGCATGCGCTTGGTGTAGCCCTCGCCCCGCGCCGCGCGCATCGTGTCGACGCCCGAGGCGGGCAGCCCCGGGACCGCGCCGCGCAGCAGCTTGGCGAAGTCGACCGTCAGCGATTCCATGAGGTTGGAAGCGGGCGCCCCCGCGTTCAGCTCGCGCACGCGGCCGGGCGAGACATCACTGAGGCGACGGGCCATGAACGCTCCCGCGGATCGGGCCCGCAAGGATCGGCCTCCCGCGGATCAGGCCCGCGCGGGCCCGATCACTTGCCGGCGAAGTAGTCGATGTTGATCTGGACGTACTTGCTGTGCTCGGCCGGCAGGTCCTCGTCCTGATAGATCGCGTGGACGGGGCACTCGTCCACGCACAGCCCGCAGTCGATGCAGGTGTCGGGGTCGATGTAGAGCTGGTCGGCCGTCTCGAAGTCGGGATCGTCCTTGGTCGGGTGGATGCAATCGACCGGGCAGGCGTCGACGCAGCTCGTGTCTTTGGTCCCGATGCAGGGCTCGGCGATGATGTGCGGCATAAGTCAGGGCCTCTCAAGCAAACTCACCCGATTGTTGTCCCGCGAGATTGGCATTGCCACAAAGCTTGAAATCGGTCTCTCCAAGCGTAACCCGCCTGTTCGATGCTTATGACGTTGTGCCCTAACGTGTCCCTCGGCGAGCACTTTGGGCATCGATTAAGCTTTGAAAACAAGGGAAACGAGGCGGCATCGACGCCCAAACGCCAGACCCGGATCGAACTCAGGCTAGACGAAGGCATCGCGTGAATCAGACACCCTGATCGGTGTTTGACGGCGTGCTTACGCTCTCCGCACCTCGTTCAGCCTGCTCGGCCTGCCCATCACGCGCCAGAGCCCTACGGAATAGCACACTGTGAAGCCGGGGCGTCCGCGCATTCGCGAGTTGTCTCAGGAGCAAATGGACAGACCGCTGGTTGGAGCGAACTCTTTCCAACTCGCGCCGCGCGATTTCCCGAAGTGGGTCGTGAGTGCTATCTGGCATTTGTGCTGAAGTCGTCATACGCTACTTCCCAACACCAATAATAGCCCAAAAAGCGTCACAAAGGCAAGCGCATAGCCCAACGTGAATCGCATGCCAAGCACGAGGGATTCCTCTCCTGCGCGAAGTCGGTACCGCTCCTTTGCGTTGCGCCGCTGCAAATCCTGAGCCGCATGAATAACTTGCGAAGCGATGATCACGGCCATTGGATCCGCGTTTTTTTCTATCCACTCGATGAACTCATCAGGGAGAGCTAGTTCAAGGCTGGCCGTGGATGTCAGCCTGCGGTCGGCTTCGATAAACGCATCGCCTTCGACGGGCGTGGCCACCTCTGGCACATTGGCCTTCCGATGATCCTTGAGCACTGCGCGCGCGGCGGGTGCTGGAAAGGCGCGAGAGTTCAACAAGAACACGACAACACCCACCAGGTTCCAGATCGCCCCGGCAAAGAGCACCGACGACAGCAGCAAAATCGCCGCGGTTTTCCAGCCCGAAACATCAGCATCCACCACAACCTGGAGCAAGGACACCAGCAGCACGCCGTTACCACCGACCAGCGTGACCGCGAGCGTCACCAGCAGCCGGGTTCTTGTGGCATAGCGCTCGGAGACCTCGCGCTCGGCCCCCCACATCCGTTCGCCGTGCTCGATGATCATGCGTCCGGCCTCAGCCGCCTGCTGCTTCGTGATCATCAGTCAGAGACCCCCGGCGCGGCCTCTGCCGGGTCCGCCCGCATGAACAGCGCGTCGCCCTTGGTGATCCGCTGGCCCGCCTTGATGCTGTGCCCGCCCGTCCATGCCGCCAGTTCGCCCAGCGGGGCGACAAAGCCCGAGCCGGGGTCGCCCGGGTCGTTCAGGTGCGTGCAGCCCCACCGGCGCCACAGGTCGGCGGTCTTGCCCGGCATCACCGGGCTGAGCAGCAGGCTCGCGATGCGCAACGCCTCGGCGCAGCTGTACAGCATCGTGGTGAGCGCCTTCATCCCGTGCTCGAACTCGTCCAGACGCTTGGCGAGCGTGAACGGCGCGGCGTGGCTGATGAACTCGTCCACCTCCCCCACGATCCGCAGCCCCTGGCGGGCCGCGACGTCGAGCGCCACCTCTCCGCACGCCCGCTCGAACTCGGCGACCGCCTCGGCGCACAGCTTGGCGAAGTCGAACGTGCGGCCCGGGTCGGCGGCGGGGTTGCCGGCGGCCTCGCGCGCCTTGAGCGCGAGCTGGAGGCTCTTGCCGTCGGGGAAGCCGAACTCCCCGTTGCACGTCCGCTCGCACGCCCCGCCCAGGTACTTCTCGATCATGTTCGACACGCGGCTGGTCGCGTTGCCGATCCCGTTCGCCAGGTCGGCGTTGTAGACCTCGACGAAGCGGGCGTGCGCAAAGTCGGCGTCGGTCGCGCCCAGCGGGCCCTGGGTCGTCAGGTACCAGCGCACCGCGTCGAGGCTGTACCGATCGGCGTACGCGCGGAGCTGGTCGATCTCGATGAAGTTGCCCAGGCTCTTGCTCATCTTGCGCCCCTCGGCGATCCAGTACGCGTGCGCGTACACCGTCGCGGGCGGCTGCTCACCCAACGCGTGCAGCATGCAGGGCCAGATCACCGCGTGGAACCAGAGGATGTCCTTGGCCATCAGGTGGACGCCGAGCGGCGCGTCGGCGGGCCAGTACTTCCGGCGATCGTCGGTGTCGACGGTCGTCAGGTAGTTGCACAGCGCCTCGATCCAGACATACACCCGGTGCTCGGGGTCATTGGGCATCGAGACGCCCCAGTCGGCGTCGCCCTCCTTGATCCGGCGCGAGACGGGCACCTTGTTGAGCCCTTGGTTGATCCGCCCCATCACCTCGTTCCTGCGCGCGTCGGGCAGGACTCGCATCGAGCCGTCGTTGAGGCGCGCCTTGAGCCAGCCCTCGTACTTGTCCAGGCGGAAGAAGTAGTTCTGCTCGACGCGCTTCTCGAGCGCCCTGCCCGTGACCGGGCTCTTGAAATCGTTGTCCTTGGCGACGGTCTCGGTCAGGTACTCCTCCTGCGATGGGTCGTACCAGCCCTCGTAGTCGCCCAGCTCGATGTCGCCCTGGTCGACGAGTTTCTGGATGTACGCGCTGGCGCGGGACTTGTGGCGGTCCTCGGTCGTGCGCACGAAGTCGTCGTTGGAAAAGCCCATGAACGCGAAGGCCTCGCGGAAACGCTCGGCGTTCTGGGTCGCCCAGTCCAGCGGGCTCAGCCCGCGCTCGGCCGCGGCGGCGCTGACCTTCTCGGCGTGCTCGTCGGTCCCGGTCAGGAAGAAGACGTCACGCCCGAGCAAGCGCTGCGACCGGGCCGCGACGTCAGCGATCAGCGTGGTGTAGCAGTGCCCGATGTGGGGGCGGTCGTTGACGTAGTAGATTGGCGTGGTGACGTAATAGGGCGTGGTCGGGTCGGGCTGCATGGGGTGCCTCGCGGAAGTGGTCGGACGCCTGACGGTAGCCGTCGAGACAACGCCCAACGAAGGGGTTTATCATGCCCGGCTTGCGTGATCGGCCCACCGACGCGGCCCGGGCCGATGCCCGAGGCCCGCCCGGCGGCTCTGGGGAGCGGCGTGGAACGAGATCTCTTTGAACGCCTCGCGCTGGAGCACATGGACTCGGTCTATCGCATGGCGATGCACCTGGCCCGCAAGCCCCAGGACGCCGACGACATCGTGCAGGAGGTCTTCGCCCGAGCCTTCCGACCCAACACCATCGAGCGGTTTGAGGATAAATCCGACGGCGCCGACCCGAGCGGCGCGATGCGGAGCTGGCTCTTCGCGATCACCCACAATGTCTTCTACACGCGGGTCAAGAAGGAGAACCGCCAACCGACCGCCGTCGAGGCGTTCCACGGCGAGGCGGCCGATGGGCCCGCGCCGGACGAAGCGCCCCCCGTCTACGACCGGGCCGGGCTCGACTGGGAGCAGGTCGACGAGACGCTCAAGGATGCGATCGAGGACCTCAAGCCCGAGTACCGCGAGGTGCTGCTGATGTGGGGCGTCGACGGGCTGAAGTACCGCGAGATCGGCGAGATCCTGGAGATCCCCATCGGCACGGTCATGAGCCGACTGCACCGGGCCCGCAAGGTGCTGGCCGACGGGCTGATGGGTAACGCCGACGCGATCGAACGCCTCGGGCTGCGGAGCGAGTAAAGCAGGCGCGCCGTCGCGCCGGTTGGGCGTCGGCGGGGCGTCGGCGGGGCGGCTGGACGACCTGGGCGGGCTGGGGGTTCGCCCGCGGGGCAAAAAATCGTGCATCCCCCGCCCGGATCGGGCAGAAAAGCCCATCGGGCGTGGTTGGTGTTACCGGGAAAGAGACGAATCCCACGGGTCGGCCGGCGGTTCTCGCTTCAAGGCCCGAAAACAACCAGCGTCTCGGTGCGAACCCGGATGCAACAAACGATCGACCCGTGGGGCACACGACGACCCGGGACGGGGCACGATCAGACGAAGCGGTAGGAGGCGGTCGAAGTGATGGCAGACGGCATCAATCCCAACAGCCCGGGCGACAACAGCGCGAGCGACTCGATCGAGAGCTGGTGCTCGGCGGGCAACACGCAGGACTGTCCGTGCGAAGGCAGCCGGGGCGCGACCCTGCGGGCCGCGGCCGACGGCGAGCTGAGCCCGGCCCAGGCCGAGCGCCTCGCGGGTGAGCTGCGCGAGGGCGACCGCGAGCGCATCGCCTTCGAGCGTGCGCTCCGCGGGGCGTGCGGGCAGGCGATGGGCGGCGGCATGGGCGGGGTGACCTGCCCGGACGAGTTGCAAGCCAAGATCAGGGCCATGGCCGCCGAGCGCCGCGCCGAGTTGGGTGGCGCCAGCAGCGTCATCGCCGATGCACGCGATGCGGGGCGGCTCGACGAGCTCGGCGACGCGATCGCCGGGCAGGCACCGGCGACGCGGTCTCGCTCGTTCTGGAGCGGGCAGCGGGCCTTCCAGGCGATGGCGGCGGCGCTGGTCATGGGCGTTGTCGGCGTCTTCCTCTGGCAGGCGACCGGCGTGGCGTTCACGCCCACGCAAGGGGCGGTCACCGTGCAGCAGACCTCGGCCCGCGACGAGCTGGTCCAGCACTTCGCGAGCGAGCACCGCCAGCAGCTCGCCGGACAGGTCGGCGGACAGGTCGGCGGGACGACCGAAGCACGCGCCCAGACACTCGAGATCAAGCTTGCCTTTGAGAGCCAGGCGGAGGCCGAGGCGGCGCTCTCGGCCCGCGTGGGCGATGCGGTCCGCCTGCCCGAGTGCCCGCTGGGCACGATCAAGCTCCGCGGGGCGGGCCCCTGCCAGGTGCCGGCGGCCGATGGGACGGCCTCGGCCCGGAGCGGGCACGCGCTGTTCAACATCTCGCGCGACGGGCGCGAGGTCGCGGTGAGCCTGTTTGTCAGCCCGGCCCGGGCCGATCTGGGCCTGGAAGAGGGCGTGGTCTACAAGCTCAAGACCGAGCCCTGCGGGCAGGCCGGGACGCGGGTGCTCTGCTGGCTCGACGGCGAGGTGGCGTACTACCTCGTCCAGCAGATCGACGAGGGCGAGGGCTGCGACCGCGTGCTGGAGACCATGGGCCTGGGCTCGCCCAGCTTCGAGATCTAGTTCCGAGATCTCGTTCCGAGATCTGCGTCCCGCAGCGGGCGCGGGGACCGGGGCCCTTTGAGACCGCTGTTTTCGGACGATCCGTCCCCAAACGCCCGAAGACCGACCCGATCCGCCCGGGCCTGCGAACAATGCAGGCACGGGCGGCGTCGCATTTGAGCGGCGGACGCCGGCGGGGCGCCCGGCGCCCCCGAAACGACCGGAGACGAGCGATGCGCACGCGATCCATCTCACTGGCAACGACCGCACCCGTGCTGCTGGCCGCGCTGGCCGGCCTGGCGCTGACGCCCGCGGCCGCGACGGCCCAGGACGCGCTGGGCGACGGGCGCGGGCTGGACAACAGCCTGAACTCGCGCTCGCGGTACAACCCCTCCAAGGACCGATCGGTCGCGAACGAGGTGCGCCTGCGCAACGCGATCGTGACGGGCAACGCCGGGGGCGGTCGGTCGTTCCGGGGCGATGTCGGGTACACGGCGCCGTTCGACTTCCGCGGGACGGTCGCCGGGGACGACACGTTCACGTTCAGGCGTGATTCGTTCTACTCGGCCTTCAACGCCGCGGGCGTGCGCGGGACCGACGCGTTGAGCTATCAGTTCAGCCGGGCGACGGGGCGTCGCCCGGGACAGGCGGGCTTCGGGCTCACGCTGGAGCGGGCCCCGGGCTCGAGCAGCGCGGCGCTGCGCAGCAGCAATCAGGCGGTGGTGGGCGACGCGGCGGTCTACGGGGTCAGCGATGTCCGCGGCGGGCTGCGCTCGACCGCGACCTACAGCCTCACACGCAACCAGGCGCCGCGGGTGCTGGGCATCGTGCAGAACGAGGACGACACCCGCTCGAGCGCGATCACCGCGAGCGGGCTGCGGGGCGTGCGCACCACGCCGGTCAACGACCTCACCGCCGACAACAACCGCATCGACACCCGGGCTGACAACCGGGCCGACAACCGGGCCGACAACCGACCGGAGAATCGGGCCGCGGGCGACCTGAGCGAGGGCTCGCGCATCGACAGCCGGCTCGACACGCGCGCTGACACGTCGTACGAGGCAACGCTGCGCCGCTTGCGCGAGGAGGCCGCGTCGCTCGACCTCGAGAGCGCCGACCCCGCGGCGGACCCCGGCTCGAGCACCAACACCGTCGAGCCGGCGTGGGAACGCCGCCTGCGTGAGCTGCGCGAGCGGCTGCTCCGCCCGGAAGCGCCGCTGGACGAAGCGGAAGCGCCCGTCGACGAGGAAGGCGAGGGCGAGACCTTCGACCCCAGCGACCCCGAAGCGGTCGAGGCGGCGCTGCGGGCCGGGCCCGGGTCGGCGCGGTTCGACCCCGAGACCCTGCGCCTGATCCGGGGCGACGGCACGCCGCTGGACGGCTTCGTGGGCGAGGGCGACAGCGAGAACGACGCGTACGTGCGCAGCATGCAGGCGGGCGAGCGCCTGCTGGGCGAGGGTCGGTACTTCGACGCCGAGGAGCGGTTCACGTCGGCGCTGGAGGTCGAGGAGGGCGATCCCTCGGCGCTGGTCGCGCGCTTGCACGCCCAGCTCGGCGGCGGGCTGCTGCTGAGCGCGTCGGTGAACCTGCGCGAGATCGCGCTGAACATGCCCGAGGTGCTCGGCGCGCGGTACGAGCGGTCGCTGCTCCCGCAGCAGGCGAGGCTGGCGCAATTGGTTCGGCTGCTGCGCGAGTACGTCGGGCTGCGCGAGCGGGCGGAGGGGACGGTGCCGCCCGATCCGCTGGTCGAGCGCGAGGCGGGGCTGCTGCTGGCGTACCTGGGGTATCAGACGGGCGAGGGGCGCCTGGTGCGCGACGGGCTGCTGGCGTTCGGCCAGTCGCTCAACAGCGAACGGCGCGCTGGGCGCGCGAACCTCAACGACGAGCGTTTGCTGGAGTTGCTCGAGGGCATCTGGCTCGGAGTGCAGGGGTCGGGCGGGGCTTCTGGCGGGACAGAGGGCGGGGAGGCCGATCAAACCCCATGACCTCGCCCGGCGTGCCTTCGGACGTGCCCGGCCCGCTCGTTGAGCGGGCGGAGACGGCGCGCGCCGATCGCACGCGCCTGTCCATCCGCTCGTTTATCACCGATGGTTCGCTGGGCGCGATGTGCGAGCAGCTCGGGGGGCTGAGCGGGCTGGTCGTGCAGCTCCGCGACGAGCGGGGCCTGGTGCTCGCGGCGGGCGCCGCGCCCGATGACCCCGGGATCGCCGACCCGCTGCCCGAGGGCGCGCTCTCGGTCCCGCTGGTGGTCGACGGCGAGCGCATCGGCTCGATCTCGATCGCGCCCGGGCTCGGCACGCTCAACGAAGCGGGACGGCGTCACCTGGAGACGGCGGTCTCGCTGCTGGGGCAGACCGCGGCCGAGCTGTGCACGGACGTCACGGCGCTGCGCACGCGCGTGTCGGAGATCGCGCTGCTGTACCGCCTGAGCGCGATGATCGCCGACGGCGGGCGGGTCGAGGACACGCTGGTCGTGGCGCTGTCGAGCGCGCTCGATGTGCTCGGGCTCGACTGCGGGAGCGTGGTGCTCCTGCCCGAGGACGCCGACGGGCTCGCGGCGCCGGAGGGTGAAGAGGACCTGGCGCTGTCGGCGAGCTTCGGGCTCAGCGAAGAATGGCTGAGCAACCCGCTGCCGCTGAGCGCCAACCGGGTGTTCGATCGCCTCGCGCTGGCGGGCGAAGTGGTCGCGGTGCCCGACCTGTTGTTGGACAGCCGCGTGCTGGGGCGGGATCGCTGCGAGGCGGAGGGCGTGCGGAGCTTTCTCAACGCCGGGCTGGTCTTTGCGGGGCGTCCGCTGGGCGTGATCCGCCTGTACGGGCGCACGGCGCGGAACTTCCGCGGGTCGGATCGGCGGCTGATCCGGTCGATCGGGCAGCAGGCGGCGGCGGCGGTCGAGCAGGGGCGGCTGCTCCAGATGCGGGCGCGCGAGCGGCGCACGCAGCGCGCCCTGCGTCTCGCGGGCGCGGTGCAGCAGCGGATGCTGCCCAGGCGGATGCCGGAGCTGTCGGGCCTGAGCGTCGCGGCACGCTTCATCCCCAGCTACGAGCTGGGCGGGGATTTCTTCGACGCCTTCGAGCGGGGCGGACGCCTGGGCGTGGTCGTCGGCGATGTCGTGGGCAAGGGCGTGGCGGCGGCGCTGCTGATGAGCGCGGTGCGGGCGACCCTGCGCGCCCACGCCGAGGGCGAAGGCGACGTCGCCCGCGTCATGGGCGACGTGAACCGGGCGCTGTGCCGAGACACCACGGCGTCGGAGTTTGCGACGCTGTTCTTCGGTGAGATCGATCCGCGGACCGGGTCGATGGTCTGCTGCTCGGCCGGGCATGAGCCGGCGATCATCCATCGCGCGGGTGATGACCGGATCGAGGAGCTCGAGCCGGGCGGGCTCGTCGTGGGCGTCGACCCGGGCGAGGTCTACGGCGGGCAGGCGATCGCGCTCCGCGCGGGCGACACGGCGGTGCTGTACAGCGACGGCGTGCCGGACGCGCAGGACTTCGCGGGCAAGCGGTTCGGGCGTGATCGGTTTCGGGGCGTGGTGGGCGAGGTCTGCCGCGAGCTGTCCGGGCGGCCGGCGCAGGAGGTGCTCGAGCGGCTCTTGTGGACGCTGCGGCAGTTCCAGGGGCTCGCGCCGCAGGCCGACGATCTCACGCTGGTCGTCGTGCGGCGGGACACGGCCCGCGACACGGCTTAGGGGCGAGCGGATCTTCGGGCAACGCCGGGGGCGTTGGTCTTCAGGCGGCGCGGGGGCCGCCGGGGCCGTCGTCGTGGCGCGGCTCGTTGCGGCTGAAGGGGATCGGCGAGAGGCCCTCGTCGACGATGCCCTCGAGCTCGTCGAGCTTGCTCTGCACGCGGTCGATGGCGCTGAGCGCCTCAGACGCGGCGTCGAGCGGCGCGGGCGCCGATCGGTCGATCTCACGGCGCTGGAACGGGATCGGCGTCGGCGGCGCCTGCACGTCATCAAGGCTCAGTCGCGGGAATGTCGGCATGAGGCTCGACTCCTTCGCTGCACCGCCGGGACCGCCTGATCGAGTGACGCGGCCGAGTGGCCTGGCCGGACCCAAAGCGTGTGCTCGCAAGGGGATCGGTCGGGAACGTTTGCTAGTTGAGCGCACAACCAATGAGAGTGCCTTCACGCAGGGCTGGAGGGACGGATGGGGCAGCCTGCGCAAACCCCGCGTGGTCCGCATATCGGCACGCGGGTCGCGTTCGGTGAAGTTTGTGCGCAAGAGCGCAAGGAGGGGGGCCTAGGCGGGGGGTGTCGTCTCGGCCTGGGCGGGAGCGCTCGGCGGGGCTTTGGTCCCGACTTTGGGCTCGGTGCCGTCGGCGAGGCGGGCGAGGTTGGCCTTGTGGCGGACGATCACCAGCAGACCCAGCGCGATCGTCACAACCAGAAACGGGATCGGGTCGACCCCGGCGCTCGCGCGATCGCGGATGATCCGCACGGCCTCGATGGTGAGCGGGCCGGCCTGCTCGGCCTCACGCACGGCCCGGGCCTGAACGAGTTCGCGGACCTGCCCGAAGAAGAGGTAGGTGAAGGCCGGCAGCGCGACCGCGGCCGTGACCGACGCGGCCGAGACGTAGCGCCAGAGCCCGAGGACGACCAGGAAGACAACCAGCGCGCCGGCGCCGGGGACCGTGAGGGCCGGGAAGAGCCCCAGCGCGGCGCCGAGCGCCGTGGCGACGCCCTTGCCCCCCTTGAAGCCGACCCAGGGGCTGAAGGTATGGCCCAAGACGGCCGCGGCTGCGGTCGCGAGCCAGAGCCACGCGTCGGCGGGGGCGAGCTCGACCTCGCCCAGCACGCCGGCGACCAGGCCCGCGATCAGCACCGGGGCGAAGCCCTTGAGCGTGTCGAGGGTAAAGCCGATCGCGAAGAAGCGCCCGCCGAGGGTTCGCCCCAGATTGGTGGCGCCGACGTTTTTGCTGCCGACGGTGCGGATGTCGACGCCGCGAGCAAGCCCGACGAGCAGGCTGAAGGGAATCGAGCCCAGAGCGAAGGCGGCGATGATGGCAAAGGCCCAGTGCGTCATGGCGGGAGGGTAGCGAGGCGGGCGGCGGGGCTTGCGGGCCGGCGGGCCGCGGCCGCTGCTGCGGTTGCCTTATCCGCATCCTCCCTTTCTCCCTTCCGCTGCCCCACGCCCCGGGGGGGAGGTGGGCGAGCCAAAGGTGAGGGCGGAGGGGGGGTTGGGCCGTGGAATGATGGCAGGCCAACGGACAGGCGGGACGCCTGTCCCACTGGTTCGGTGTCGGGCGCGGAACGTCTCAAGCACAACCGTGGGACAGGCGTCCCGCCTGTCCGAAGCTCAACCCCCCTCCGTCACGCTGCGCGTGCCCCCTCCCCCGCGGGGCGCGGGGGAGGGGAAAGGACGGAACGTTCAACATCGCGGCGACGCCCAGCCGGGGTGCCACGGCTTGATCCCGCAGGGACAAGCCGTGCGTGCGTGATGTTCGGGAGGACACGGCTTGCCCTTCGGGTCAAGCCGTGGCACCCGAGTGGGTCGGCGCGGTTTCGGGGCGGGGGCTCAGAGTTTGCGTTTGCCGCCGCCGACTTCGCGGGGCCACGACTCGGGCACGGGCCAGCGGCGGAGGTCGCAGTTGCACTCGGGGCAGTGGTCGGCGGTGTTGTGGGCGATTTTGCGCAGGTCGTAGCGGCAGCCGGGGCAGGCGAGGCCGTTGGTATGCCGCACCGCGCGCTCGATGCGGGAGCGACGCAAGAGGTTCCAGATGAAGAGGACGATGCACGGCAGGAACGGCAGCAGCACCGAAGCGGGCCGCGTGTTGTAGAAAAGGTCGCATAGCACGCCCGGGTTCGGCACGTTCACGCAATGGTTCCCGAAGAAAACGAGCGAGACGACGATACCGCTCACCATGAAGAACGCCATGGCGAGCCGGGCGAGCTCGTCGCCGCGTGTCACCCGCCAGAGCGCCGGGGCTTCCTTGCGGCTGGGTGTGGATCGCCACCAGTCGAGGAGCATCGCCGGGACCCTCAGGCGCTCGACGCGGCTGCGGAGGTCATCGTGCCGCTCGGCTTGCTGGGCAGGCGTTTCCAGAGGGCGTACGCGAGGGCGGGGAGCATGATCGCGACGAAGGCCGCGGCGCCGGCGAGCATGATCGGGTGTGTGCTGGCGTGGTCGTGGGCGTGCCCGGCGGTGACGGAGATCATGCCGCTGAAGAGCAGGTCGACGGCGATGCCGCAGGCGAGCGCGCAGACCGCGATGGTCACGAGGTAGATGATGGTCGCGCGCAGGCCCAGGTCTTTGAGGGCCCAGGCGACGGTGGCGACGTTGGTCGCCGGGCCGGCGAGCAGGAGGACCAGCGCGGCGCCGGGGCTGAGGCCCGCGGCGACGAGGGTCGCGGCGAGCGGGGTGCTGCTCGTCGCGCAGATGTACAGCGGCACGCCCACCACCAGCATCGCGAGCATGGGCCAGAGCGCGCCCCACCAGCCCTCGCCGGTGACCTGCTCGAACCAGCCGATGGGGACGGCGGCGGAGACCAGGCCGGCGAGGATCAGCCCGATGGTGAGCCAGAGCGCGAGGTCGCGGGGCATGGTGACAAAGGCGTGCTGGAGCGCCGCGTGGATCCGCGCGCCGAGGGCCGGGCGATCCGGCGTGTCCGCCTTCGATGCGCAGCACGACTCGACGCCGAGCTGCACGGGCGCGCTGGAGCAGCAGGAGGAGGGCCCGGGCGGGGCGTCCTTGGGAGCGCAGCCGCAGGATGGGGCCTCGCCCGTGGGCGTCTGATCGGGCTTCTCGGATCGCGTCTCGAAGCGGTCGATCAGCAGGCCGGCGGTGAAGGCGGTGAAGACCGCAGCGACGGGGCGGACCAGCGCGAAGGCGGGGCCGAAGAGGGCCCAGGTGAGCGGGATGGATTCTTCGCCGGTCTGGGGCGTGCTGATCGCGAAGGCGGCGGACGCGCCCTTGCCCGCGCCGCCGCGGCGCAGGCCGGCGGCGACGGGGATCACGCTGCACGAGCAGAGGGGCATGGGCAGGCCGAGCGCGCTGGCTTTGGCGATGGGCAGGACGCCCCGCCCGCCGAGCTGGCGCTCGATGAAGCCCTTGGGCACGAGCGCGTGGACGACGCCGGCGAGCAGGAAGCCCAGCACCAGCCAGACGCCCGACTCGACGACGATCGCCCAGGTCTGGACGCCCCAATCGAGCAGGAATGCGGTCATGGGATGAGGGTAGCGCTGCGCGCACGCGGGGCCGGAGAAAGGCTTGGAGCGGGCGTTGGGGCCGCGGTACGCTGGAAAAGGCGGGCGTGAGACACCCGCCGCGGGATTCGGGTGGAGGCCCGGCCCGCGAGCGAGAACAGAACAGGAGACGAGACATGCAGACTCTGTGCGATCCCCGGCGCGATGTTCGATGGGCTCTCGGTGCGCTGGCGGTTGGGTGCGGCGTGGCGCAGGCTTCGACGCCGCTGATCGGCATCGCGTTCCGTGATCCGAACTTCGGCCCCGCGACCCGGCTCTTTGATGTCGACGCGTCGACGGGGCTGGCGAGCAACGCGCGCCTGACCGGGGCCGACGCGATCAGCGGCATCGCGCTGCGCCGCGACGGGACGCTCTTCGGCTGGGCCGACGAGTTTGCCAACGTCAACGGGAGCGCGGTCGACGGCGCGCTGGTGACGATCGACCGCGCGACCGGCGCGACGACGCTGATCGGCGATGTCAGCCCGTTCAACTCGGGCGCGCTGTCGGCCGAGGGCGATATCGACTTCGACCCGATCACCGGAGATCTGTTCGGCGTGACGAGCAACAACGGCGTCTCGCTGCTGTTCACCATCGACACGACCACCGGGGCCAACAGCGAGATCGGCATCGTCCAGCAGCCGGGCAGCGACATCAGCGGCATGGCGTTCGATGACGGGGGCGACCTCTGGCTGCTGGACACGAGCTTCGAGTTCGGCGATGACCGGGTCAGCCGGCTGCTGCGGGTCGATCGCACCAGCGGCGACGTGTTCGAGACCGTGACGCTCAGCGTCGCGCTCGGCACCGTGGGCGGGATGGACTTTGACCCCGCAACGGGGCAACTCTTCATCGCCGACGGCGACCTGTTTGGGACCAACAACCTCTACACCGCCGACCTGTTCACGGGCGAGATGACGCTGGTCGGCTCGACCGGGCTCGACGGCGCGCCGTTCGGCTTCGGCGGGCTGAGCGATATCGAGTTCATCCCCGCGCCCGGCGGCGTCGCGGCGCTGGCGATGGGCCTGGGGCTGCTGGCACGGCGCCGGCGCGAGGGCTGACCGGGGCCGCTCGAGCGGCGTTTTCTTGATCCCGACTCGATCTCGACTCGGTCTTGCCCGGGGCCAAGCCGCCCCGGGCGGGGTTTGGCCCGTCGAGGCGGGGCGGCTGCCTCTATCATCGCCTTGCCCACGAAGTGACCTGGCGAAACCGCCCGGGGAGGCCGCCGAGCTATGCCTTACACGCTGCGACCCGACGAGGGTCTTGATACTGACATCGACCGCACCAGCTACCTCAACGACCACGTCGATACCGGCGACCGGTGGGTGCTGAACTTCGGGCCCCAGCACCCGGCGACGCACACGACGCTGCGCCTGGTGCTCGAGCTCGACGGCGAGCGGATCGCGCGCTGCACACCGCACATCGGGTACCTGCACTCGGGCTTTGAGAAGCTGGGCGAGCACCTGGATTACAACCAGTACGTGACGATCGTGTCGCGGATGAACTACCTCAGCCCGATCGCCAACGACATCGCGTGGCACCACTCGGTGGAGAAGCTGTTCGGCATCGAGCTGACGCCGCGGTGCACGGTGCTGCGGACGATCATGGCGGAGCTTGCGCGGATCCAGGACCACCTGCTGTGCCTGGGCGCCGCGGCGCTGGACCTCGGCGCATTCACGGGCTTCCTCTACGGCTTCAACCCGCGCGAGAAGATCTACGACATCTGCGATTTCATCGCCGGGCAGCGGTACCACCCGGACTGGACGCGCGTCGGCGGGGCGATGCAGGACCTGCCCGACGAGGAGGTCTTCAAGCGGATGGTCAAGAACTTCCTGCACGACGATCTGCCCGTCGCGCTGAACGACCTGGACAAGCTGCTGAGCCGCAACCGGATCTTCACCGACCGGACGCGCGGCGTGGGGACGCTTGCGCACGACGACGCGATCGCGTGGGGCACGACCGGGCCGGTGGCGCGTGCGAGCGGCGTGCGGCGCGACCTGCGCAAGGACGAGCCCTACCTGTGCTACAAGGACAACTGGGACGGGCAGGGCGCCGAGGCGGTGAAGTTCAGCGTGCCGCTGGCGAGCGAGGGCGACGTGTACGCGCGCTTCCAGGTGCGCCTCGAAGAGGCCAAGCAGTCGATCAAGATCATCGACCAGCTCATCGACAACATCCCCGGCGGGCCGATCGACGTCTTCGCCGACAGCAAGATGGTCAAGCCCAAGAAGGGCGACGTGTACGGGTCGATCGAGGGGCTGATCCAGCACTTCGAGCTGATCATGAGCAACCGCGGGTGGGAGCCCCCGATCGCCGAGAGCTACGGCGCGAACGAGACGGCCAACGGTGAGCTTGGCTACTTCATCGTCAGCGGCGGCGGCCCGCGGGCGTGGCGCGTGCGGACGAGGCCGCCGAGCTTCATCAACTACTCGCTGATGCCGAAGATGATCGAGGGGCACATGCTGGCGGACATCGTCGCGGTGCTGGGGTCGATCAACGTCGTGGCGGCGGAACTGGATCGGTGAAGACGCGGGCCGTGGTCGCTCGACGGGCTTCCTCGGCCCGTTCCTGATCGGTGTGGCGACCGGCTTCTTGCTGACCGTCCTGCTTGTGGTTCGATCTGGTGGCTGCTGCGGCACTACGTCGCGTGGTGAGGGTCAACGCTGACTCGTTGGCGGGTGCCCCCGCATGACCCCCACGGCCAGCCGGGTGCGCGTGATAGACGCACAAACCCCCGCGTGCCCATCGGGGC